>CAVFVI010000037.1:0-31188 GCA_963626055.1 Acutalibacteraceae bacterium | reverse complement strand
GGCCGCAGCCAGACCGCTTTCTCTGAGAACGGCCTGCCTGTCGGCGCTGGTCTGGATGACCTGGGCAAGGGCCTGCGCTCTATGACCGGCACCATCTTCTCCACCAAGGCCAAGGGCGTCCGTTACCTGGAGCTGACCGAGGGCTACATCCTCAAGACCGCTCTGGATAAGGACAACCAGGTCATTGGCTATCAGTTCGTCCGTCTGGGCAAAATGCTGGAAGCAATCCGCCACGGCATGGACCCGAAGGAAGCTTACGAGAAGAACATCGGCACTTACGGCCGCTTCTCTGCTGAGCAGGGCGCTGTCAAGTACATCGACCCGCGTGAAGAATAAGAGAGGGAGGAACATAGATTATGGCAACTTTTGAATCCCAGAATCGCCGTATGCCCAAGATCGAGGCCTGCCTGAAGGCCAACGGTCTGGAAAGCCTCGACGCCTGCAACGAAATGCTGCTGGCTAAGGGCATCGACTGCGACAAGATCATCCGCGGCATCCAGCCCATCTGCTTTGATAACGCCGTCTGGGCTTACACCCTGGGCACCGCCATCGCTGTCAAGCGCGGCCTGAAGAGCGCTGCTGAGTGCGCTGCTGCCATCGGCGAAGGCCTGGAAGCTTTCACCATCCCCGGCTCTGTTGCTGAACAGCGTAAGGTTGGCCTGGGCCACGGCAACCTGGGTGCCATGCTGCTGCATGAGGACACCCATTGCTTCGCTTTCCTGGCTGGCCACGAATCCTTTGCTGCCGCTGAAGGCGCTATCGGCATTGCCCGCACCGCCAACAAGGTCCGCAAGGAGCCCCTGCGTGTTATCCTGAACGGCCTGGGCAAGGACGCTGCCCAGATCATCAGCCGTATCAACGGTTTCACCTATGTCAAGACCGATTACGACTTCAAGACCGGCGAGCTGAAGGTTGTTGAGACCATCCCGTATTCTGACGGCGAGCGCGCTGCTGTTAAGTGCTACGGCGCTAACGACGTTCTGGAAGGCGTTGCTATCATGAAGGCTGAGGGCGTTGAAGTTTCCATCACCGGTAACTCCACCAACCCGACCCGTTTCCAGCACCTGGTTGCAGGCACCTACAAGAAGTGGGCCCTGGAAAACGGCAAGAAGTACTTCTCCGTTGCTTCCGGCGGCGGCACGGGCCGTACCCTGCACCCGGATAACGTGGCAGCCGGCCCGGCTTCTTACGGCCTGACCGACTCCATGGGCCGTATGCACGGCGATGCTCAGTTTGCTGGTTCTTCCTCTGTGCCCGCTCACGTTGAGATGATGGGCCTGATCGGCGCCGGCAACAACCCGATGGTCGGCATGACCGTCGCCTGCGCTGTTGCAGCTTCCCAGGCAAACGCCTGATCCAACAGCAATAGCTTAATAAGCGATTGAATAAGCGCCCGATGCGGATTTTCCTGCATCGGGCGCTTTTGTTGAATTAGAAATTAGGAATGAGCAGTTAGGAATTGGAGGTGGGGCGGAGGGATTCTGAATGAAGAAAGAATAAATAATAAAGAATAATTGTGGTGGACCGCGGCGCAAAAGCGCCGCTCAGGAAATTTTAGGTTTGCTGGTGTTTGAAAATGTGCGGTAAATAATAACATGTTCTGTAGGGCGCGATGCCCCCATCGCGCCGGGGAGAAGCGTAAATATTTGGCCGCGAACCTGCAAACCATGTGTAGGGGACGATGCTCGCATCGTCCCGCAGGCCTTTGCCTTATTACACATTTATAAATTTGATACGATATGCTCTGCCCCACAGTAGGGGGCGGCGTCCCCTGACCCCGCCGAAACTTTGTTTAATGAACTGCTAAAAATGTGCGAAAAACGCAATGTCTAAGACAAACACAGAACGATGAAACCAAGCAGAGCCTAAAGGCGCACAACCCCAAATTACAGCTCGATCTCCTGCAGCCGCAGCAGCGCCAGAATATAAATCTTCAGCGCTTCGATCAGCTTTTCAAACGGGGTGCCCTCGTTGGCGCCGTGCATGGGGCCGGCAAACTCCGGCAGCGCAATGTCGGTGTGCTCCGGGCCAAAGCTGACGGCATACGGGAAGTGGCGCGCATAGGTGCCGCCGCCCATGGTAAAGGGCTTTTTGTTTTCGCCGGTCACATCGTTGTAGGTGGTGATCAGCGTCTGGATGGCCGGGCTGTCCGCTGCAATGTAGAACGGTACGCGGGAAGAAACATCCTCCAGCGTGGCGGCGGTGCCGCACACCTGGGTCATCACTTCGGTCAGGTGCTCCGCGGTGGTGGAAGTCGGGTAGCGGCAGTCAAAGCTCTGGTGCAGGCGGCCGTCCTTCATCTCAATGGTACCGCCGATGATGGTCAGCGGGTCAAACACATCGTCGCTGGCGGCAATGCCCAGGGCGCTGCCATCCGTGGTGGCGTGCAGGGTGTGCAGCACCTGCAGGTAAGCGGTCTCGGCAGGGGTGCAGACCTTGCTTTCCAGCAGGCAGGTCACAATCAGCCCAATGGCGTTCACGGTGCCCTGCGGCATGGCGGCGTGGCCGCTTTTGCCCCAGCCGCGGATGATGGTGGTGCCGTTTTCGCCGGCTTCAAAGGTCACGCCCTCGGTCTGTTTCAGGGCGCTTTCCGGCAGGCGGACGGTGCAGGCTGCGCGGTCCGGCACAGCATTGTGGGCAACGCCGCCCACAAAATCAACGATCACGCCGTTTTCCAGCACGGGGCTGACCAGCTCGCCGCCAAAGCCGCCTTTTTCGCCGTTGCATACCGGGAACTCGGCATCCGGGGTAAAGCAGAAAGCGGGCTGCTCAAAGTGGGCGGCAAAATAGTCCACATCGTGCATGTTGGTCTCTTCGTTGGCACCCAGCAGGGCACGCACGGGGTACTTGAGGGCAACGCCGTTGTCTTTCAGGTATTTCAGGGCATACAGGCACAAAATGCTGGGGCCTTTGTCATCGGCCACGCCGCGGCCCAGCAGCCAGCCGTCCCGCACGCGCACGGTGTAGGGGTCAGCATCCCAGCCGTTGCCTTCGGGCACAACATCGGTGTGGGTGATGGTGGCCAGGTACTTCTGGCCGTCCGCAATGGGGCCGGTCTGCGCCCAGCCGATGTAACCTTCGGCGTTGTGGGTATCCAGGCCCAGCTCTGCGGCAATTTCCAGGGCTTTGTCCAGCGCGGCCTTGGGGCCTTTGCCGAACGGTGCGCCCGGCTCCGGCGTGCCCTCAACGCTCGGCACGGCAACAAGGCGGGTGATATCACGCAGGATGTTATCACGGTTATTTTCTGCAAATGCGTCGATCGACGCCCAGCGGGAATCTAGCATGGGGGTATCCTCCTGATTCAGCTGCCGGTACGGCAGACAAATTTGTATACAGCCATTATAACACGAACCGGCCAAACTGCAAGCAGCAGGCTGGCCGGGGGTAAAATGGCGCTATTTGTCCTTTGGTTTGCCGAATACAAGGCAGAGCCCGGCAATGCCAACGCACAGCCCGACAAATGCGAATGGAATATCCGACATGCTGGCAAAAATCGTGTAATTCAGCCCATCCTGCGCACAGCTGAGCAGAATGCCGAACAATAACAATGCAATACCTTTGATTTTATCTTCCATAGGGAACCTCCTGAATTTAATAGGGGTAAAAAACGTTATGATATGATGGCGCGTTTGATATGGGCGTGGTTTTATGTCGTCATTTCAAAGCGCTCTTTTCATCATTTTGGGGTGGACGGACATAACACAGCATGTCTTCTTCACAGGCACCGAATCGTAAATAATTGAATTTTGCTTCATTCAGTGTTATTCCATGGTTAGAGTCGCTGGGATCATCATTAGAAGCAATGAATGGGTCGTTCTCCCAAAAACAGACAGGGCAAATATACCCGCAGTCTTCGTCTGGTGGAACGTTATAGGTGAAATATCCACAACAAGGACATTGATATTTTTTCAAAATAGGATTACCTCTGCATTGTTTGGCTACGGAGTTGTAAATGCGCAATAAGGCAAGGCTGCGGCGAGATGAGGGCATCCCGCCCTACGAATGCTTATAATGTTTATTGCGCATTATAAAATGTTCTGTAGGGAACGGTCTATCTCCGGCCTAAGAGCCGGACCTGCGGTCCGGTTGGCCTCCGAAACGCGCCTGCGGGCGCAGTGACCGTTCCGAGACCTTGCCGTAAATGTACTTGATTATTTCTGCAACAAACGCGAACTTGTCAGTCCAAAATCAGGACGCCCGCGCAATCGGATATTTGCGTAAATGAAAGGCCCGGAAAATCTTTTCTCAGTTCCTCAACGACAAAGTAGATTTCATTATTATCCCATGTGTCTCCTGCCTTCAACTTACACTGTTCTAAGTCCTTTCGTGTTTCAAAGGCAACATCGCCGATTATAATTTTACCGCTTTCTTTTAAGTTGTTACGCAAGTCTAACAGGAAGTTGCTCTTTTGCGCATCTGTCAAATGATGCAGAGAGTATGTCGCAACAATATAATCATAACGAAAATTCCGCAATGGTTCGACGAGCCCTTTTGAAAAGTCCCCCTGATATAAATGTGCATTTGGCATTTTCTCAGATGCCAACGCAATCATTCTTGATGAAAAATCCTGTCCATAAATGGAGCAACCTCGCTCGTATAGTTTTGTTGTTAATGTGCCTGTTCCAAATCCAATATCCAGCACAACGGCATTTTCAGCTCTCATTATGGTCTGAAAAATGAGTCCAAGTACCTTTCTATAACCGGCAAAAGGGTATATGTTTTCCTCATCAGAAATGCCGACAGTTTTGTCATATTCATCAGCCCAAAGGTCGAACCCTTTGTTGTTTAGCATACCTACTTCCTCCACAAATTCCAACTTGTCGGGATGAAATCTCTCCATTTGCTAACGCAAGACCGTTCAATCACTCAAACGCCCGGCATAGAATGTTTGTTATTACTTTTGTTTTTTCAAAAAGTAAACAGCAATCCCTATAACCAGTAATGGAAAGACAACCCGTCCGTAATTTACGCCGTCGAATCCCCTTAAACGAATGCCTTCAATCAAATAACGAATCCCATTCAACAGCCCTGTGATAGATAAAAACAAAAGTATGATGCAAACGATTTTTTTCATAATAAACACCCTGTAACCTTATCATGTCTATGTTTGCGGAGCGCAATTACCATTTTCCTTTCACAACTCGTCCGCCGAGCAAAATGGCAGAAAAAACAGCGGCAAAAAATAAGAGGGTAAGCCAAAGCGGGCTTAGTACCCACAGCCAGGACCATGAAATCAATCCCGTTACTTTTAGTACAGCAAAAATCAGCACCAAAGCAAAGATAGGGTCCATTCCGGGTCGTCTGGTGTGTTTGGATTCTTTGTTCATATTTATAATCACCTCAAATCTTCAATTCGCCAAATATCCGCACATTTGCGAAACACAATCTTATTTTTCTTCCATTTTGTCTAAAAGCAGATTGATTTTTTTGAGAATCAAGTATGTGCAGGAAATCACGAGAGAAATTAGTAATGTGACAGCTGTATAAAGTGGGTAGAAACCGGAACTTGTCGGGATGAAATCCCTCCATCTTGCTAACGCAAGACCGTTCTGTCGCTTGAAAGCCCCACTGGGGCTTTCATTGTTTCGCTTCGCTTCACAAACGCGAAGTTTATAAAATCATCTCCGCCAGGGATCAGTGACCCGACAAGTTCACTGAATAGAAGGTTTCCGTATAAGAAAACAAAAAAAGCTGATACATCCAATAATGACGGCTTTAGATGATGGTTTCATATCGAAAATACCTCCTTATTCCAGATAAAACACCCCGTTCGGGTTATAACTGTTTCCGTCTTCGTCAATCTCAATGCCGTAATGGTCGTAAACATTTCCCTCGGCATCCATATCGATCCAGCGGCTGTCCAGATCCTGTTCATTCATCATGCAATAGCCAACGCACGCCGGATCATTAAAGTAAAATATATAGCCGGGTTCCTGCTTCTGGTAGCCGACACAGACCACCCAGTGCCCCTCGGCCAGATAGGTGTCCGCATCATCGGGGTTCTGGGTGTTGTAACCGTCCGCGGCCCATGCCTGAATGCAGAGCAGCACAGGGTGCCCCTGGTCCAGCGCCGAAACCAGCTCCTGCGCGGTTCGGTTCTCTTTTGCTGTGACGGTTACGCTGTTTTCCTCAAAAAAGCTGACGATGCTGCCCGGCGGGGTTCCGGCTTCCTCATTGGTGCCAAGTTCTTCCTCATAGGCGGCAAGGTTCCAATCGGCCTGGTACGGATCCAGCCAGTTCATCACCATCTGCACGCAGGTGGTCCCGCAGGTGTAGCCGCCGTACTGGCGCAGGTTCGGCATGCCGATAAAAACATCGGCGTCCTGGGTCTGCCCGGCATAGGGTAGCTGAACGGATGGCTGCTCCGCGGCTTGCCCTGCGCAGGCGGATAACAGCAAGCATGCGGCACCGGCAAAAGCGCCCGGTATCAAGAGCTTGCACTGCCTTTTCATTCGGCTCCCTCCTTGCTATTCATCACATAGAACCAACAATTTTGGATGGATTACTTTTTGAAAAAATGGAAATCGCAGCAGTCACCGCCAGTGCCCAAGGTTTTTGTGCGTGTAAAGCCGATTTTGTTCAGCCCGCCGTATGTTATGGTGTCAGCATCGCAAAACAGGCGGCACAGCTCCGGGAAGCCGTGTTCGGTGCAGGCGGTGTGCCAAAGGCATTTTTGAATTGTGACATCAAAACAGCCCCGGCCGCAGTGCTGTGTGCTTTCCCACAAACCGGCAATGCGCACCACGGCAAGGAAAACCGCACGGTACAGCCAGAAAAAGCCCGGAATGGCCTCCACTTTTGTGATGGAAGCGTGCATGCCCGCTGCAACGGTATCCAGCAGATAGCGCCGCAGGTGCTCGTATGCGTCCGCCTGCGGAATATTATTTTTCAGCAGCACTTTGTACAGCGCAATGCAGGGCAGAATCATCTGGGCAAGTGTGAGCCGCTGGGCGATGGATTTGTTTCGCCCGCGTTCCATCAGCGCGCGGAGCGTTTTCTCCTGCTGGGCAAACAGCGCACGGCCCCTGGTGCTGCCGAATGATTGAATCAGGAAAGCCCGAACTTGCGTCTGCTGTTTGATTTTCATGGCGTTGGTCTCCCTTGCAGTTCAGCGCTTACCCCGGCAGCCCGGTTACAAACTTTTCGATTTCTGCGTTCACAAACGCCGGGTTGTCCGCGTTGGAATTGTGCCCGGCATCATTGACCCAGATCAGCGGCAGATGTTCGCCCGCGGCCCATATCGGGTTATAGCGCTTGGTAGCACCGGTTTTGTCGTGCTCGCCGCACAGCAGGATGCAGGGGCAGGTGATATCATACCCAAGGTCCGCCCCAATGGCTCCGGCCAGCATGATGAACCCGTGCTTCATCAGCCCGCAAAACTCATCCCGGCTGTACTGCGCCACCATCTCGCGCATGTTCTGCTGGGCGTATTCGGTAATGCCGATGCCCTGCGCGGCGGCGTTGCGAAGCATTTTCCAGGGTATGGCGCTGTAAACGGGGGCCATGTGGTTCAGCATCCAGAATTCTTTGTCGCTCATGTATTTGCGCTTGAGCGGGGCGGAATCAATGGAGACAAAGCCGCGCACCTCGCCGGGGTAAGCCTGAATATATGCCTGCGAAAGATACCCGCCGACCGACTGCCCCACCAGCACCGGTGCGGTGATGCCCTCCGCCTGCAAAATGTCATGCAGCCAGGCGGCCTTTTGCGCCAGCGTAAAATCCATTACAAAGGGGCGGGATTTGCCGTGGCCGGGGGCATCCCAGGCAAGCAGGTTGTAAGTGGATGCAAATGCTTCGACTTGTTTGTCAAACAGGCGGTGGTCCGCCGTCAGGCCGGGCAGGAACACCAACACCGCCCGCTCCGGTTGGAAATCGTTCATCCAGTAGTGGATCACGCCGTTTGGCGCTGCATAAGTTTTTCCCGTCATTTTTGGTATCCCTCCCGGTATGGCTTTCTGATTTTATTGTAGCATAACTGCGGCGCAAATGCACTGCCGGGCACAGATTTTATAATGGAAAGCCGGGCGGCGGATAAACAGCAGGGAAGCGCGGTCTGATTCTTGCGTTTTACTGCAAATTGTGCTATATTTAAGATTCAGGATATCCTAGTGTTTTCCTTGGATATTCGGGATAGGACACAAACGAAATGAGGTAAGTTGGATGGGACTTTGGGCAGACGCAAAAAACATCCGGGACAAGGACCCTGCCGCACGCAATGTGGCGGAGGTCATCATTTTGTACCCCGGTTTCCATGTGCTGGTAACGCATAAAATTGCACATTTTTTGTACTGTCACAAGTGTTTCTTCCTGGCGCGCCTCATCAGCCAGCTGGCCCGCCACCTGACCGGTATCGAGATTCACCCCGGTGCCAAGATCGGCAACCGGCTGTTCATTGACCACGGCATGGGCATCGTGTTCGGCGAAACGACCGAGATCGGCGATAACTGCACCATCTACCACGGCGTTACCCTGGGCGGCACCGGCAAGGATTCCGGCAAGCGCCACCCCACTTTGGGCAATAACGTGCTGATCGGCGCCGGCGCCAAGGTGCTTGGTCCGGTGTATATCGGGGATAACGTCCGCGTTGGCGCGGGCAGCGTGGTGCTCAAAAATCTGCCGGCCAATACCACCGCGGTCGGCGTTCCGGCCGAAGTGGTCCGTGTGCGCGGCAGCAAATCCTGCCCGGCGGACGACCTGGACCAGCAGGCGCTGCCTGATGTGCTCAGCAACCGCATCAGTGCGCTGGAAGCCCGCCTGAGCCGCATGGAAGCCGCCATGCAGGGCGAGTACCCGCCCGACAAACCGCACTTTACCGCCCCCGCAGCGGGCGATGCACAGCCGCAGGACCCGGATACAGAAGAATAATTTTATAGAACAAACCAGCTCTCTGCCCCGCTTTGGGGTAGAGAGTTTTTTACTTTGCCGCAATTTTTCTGCTTTTTATTTGAACAGGTGCTACCCAAATGCGGCATTATCTGTTATAATGAACGTGATTTTGATAATAAAGAGGGGTGCCTGTCATGAAAGCTGTTATCACTGTTATCGGCCACGATACCGTGGGTGTTGTTGCCCGTGTAAGTGCCGTGTGTGCCGAGCTGAACATCAACATTGAGGATATTACCCAGAGTATCCTGCAGGATATGTTCTGCATGATCATGCTGGTGGATATCTCTGCCTGCGCAAGCGAACCGGCCGAGATCCGCGCCCGTTTTGACGCATTGGGCCAGGAGATGGGAATGCAGGTCACTGTGACCCGGCAGGAAGTCTTTGACGCAATGCACAAGGTGTAAGGGGGCGCACGATGAAAATTCTGAACAGCGGCGATATCATGGAAACCATCGAGATGCTGACTGCAGAAAACCTCGATGTGCGTACCGTTACCATGGGCATCAGCCTGTTGGACTGCATTGATCCCGACGGCAAAAAGGCCTGTGAGAAGATCTATAACAAAATCACCCGTCTGGCAGGGGACCTGGTTCCCGTTGTCAACAAGATCAGCGCGGACTATGGCATTCCCATTGTCAACAAGCGTATCAGCGTAACCCCCATTGCCATGCTGCTGGGCGCTGCGCCGGATGCTGACCCCGTGTGGTTTGCCAAAACGCTGGATGCCGCCGCAAAGGCAGTCGGCGTCAACTTTATCGGCGGTTACGGTGCATTGGTGCACAAGGGATTTTCCGCCGGTGATGTGCGTTTGATCGAAAGCATTCCCCGTGCGCTGGCTGAAACCGACCTGGTCTGCTCCAGCGTCAACATCGGCTCCACCAAGTCCGGCATCAACATGGACGCCGTTGGCCTGATGGGCCGCGTGGTGCGCGAGACCGCTGAACTGACCAAAGATAACATGTGCATGGGCGATGCCAAACTGGTGGTGTTCTGCAATGCACCCGAAGATAACCCGTTCATGGCCGGTGCGTTCCATGGCCCCGGCGAGCCGGACTGCGAGATCCATGTCGGTGTTTCCGGCCCCGGTGCGGTGCGTGCCGCCCTGGCCAAGCTGCCCAAGGATGCCCCGATGGACCAGGTGGCAGAGCTTGTTAAGCGCACGGCGTTCAAGATCACCCGTCTGGGCCAGCTGGTGGCCAACCTGGCCAGCGAGCAGCTGGGCGTGCCCGCGGGCATCATTGACCTGTCCCTTGCACCGACCCCGGCTATTGGCGATAGCGTTGCCAACATTCTGGAAGAAATGGGTCTGGAAAGTTGCGGCTGCTGCGGCACCACCGCCTGCCTTGCCATGCTGAACGATGCTGTGAAAAAGGGCGGCGTGATGGCATCCAACCATGTGGGCGGCCTGTCCGGCGCATTCATCCCGGTTTCCGAGGATGACGGCATGATCAAGGCAGCCGAATGCGGCAGCCTGACGCTGGAAAAGCTGGAAGCCATGACCGCTGTCTGCTCCGTCGGTATTGACATGGTGGTTATCCCCGGCGATACCACCGCCGAGGTCATCAGCGGCCTGATTGCGGACGAAGCCGCCATCGGCATGGTCAACAGCAAGACCACCGCTGTGCGCGTGATCCCCGCCATTGGCCACAAGGTCGGCGATGTGCTGGACTTTGGCGGCCTGCTGGGCCACGCCCCCATTATGCCCATCAGCCAGTACAGCCCCGCCGTCATGATCCACCGCGGCGGTCGCATCCCCGCCCCGATGCAGGCATTGAAGAACTGATTTTATAGAAATATGCGAAAAGAGCCATACCAGGCAGGTTGAAATGCCGGGTATGGCTCTTTTTATATGAAATAGGAAGAATGGTAAAAATGCTGAACGCTTTTAGTGGTTGAGATACAAAATAACAGTTACTTGATGAGAATTGATGCGCCTACTGTTTACATGTTGAAAGCTATCTGTTCAGGTTCCGAGCTTTTGGAGATTGATCCCGTTATAATCTCAATTTTGCTGGAGGGAATTTCAAGACCCCAGTTATCCCAACCAACATAATTGTTTCGAGCAAAGAGTTCTATTTTTTTTTGTTCTGGGAACATTTTCGTTATTCCATCAATGACTTCTATCGGCTTTACGCTGTGTGCACCTCTATGAACTGTAACCATCTGTCTGATATTTCTTGCACCACGAGGCTGAGGAAACTTGCCGTGCTTAAACGCCAAAACGAACTCTGTTTGGCTAAGTGTGTAGCGACCTGGGTTATGAACCATTTTATCCCATACAAATGCGACAGTTTTATACTCAAATCCCCATGCTTCTCCGAGTTCAATAGCATTAGCCATTTGTGGTCCAGTAGTCCACATAAATAAAATGCAGTCATTATCTGCAATAGAAGCAACATTAAGGCTCTTTAATTCTTTGAGCTTGAGCGTTGGATATTTGAATTCAGCTGAGCTCAAAAAAATCCTTTTCTCGAAGTCTTTGTTTTCACTTTTGATAACAGTCTTATCATATTGCATCTTTCCACCGTAATCCCATGGAGGATCTGCATAGATCACATCATACTTTTTATTTGGTAAGTGTGGATAAAGATCGTCAAGAGGGTTTATTTTTATTCTTTCTTTCTGCTGAATACTATATAATGAATATGCGGTTATTTCTTTATTGAAATTGTTTGCCATATTAAATCTCCGCTTCTTTGGCTAATACTTATTATAACTTAATTTGATTATAGTTTGTAAGAGATCAATAGTCAATAGATTTGTTACTTATAATCCGTTGCCTTAAAAACAACGTATGTGTACACTCTAATTGGACGGAGAGGAGTTTTCATGATTACAAAACAATTAGGTGAAAGAATAAGAGAACTAAGAAAAGCTAAAGGGATGAGCCAAGAAAAGTTCGCATTATCAATAAATATGGATAGAACTTATTATGCCTCCGTAGAGAGTGGGAAACGAAATATTTCTATCAATAATATTGATAAAATTGCTTGTGGCCTTGGTGTATCACTTGAAGAACTTTTCAAAGGATTATAGGAGGTTGCACATGGCAGGTACTGCATTGAGAAAGAGAGAAAATTGGCAGACAGAATCTGGCCCAAGAGGACTTGCGGGTTCTGACGAAAAGGATTTGATTACAGCACTTAATGTAAATCTTGATTTGTCTATCTATGAAGTTAACGATCACCCGACAGATTTGAAACATTTATATGAATATGTGGTATTATCAGATAAAACATTATCTGAGATATTTAATCCTAGTGAAGCTGCTATGAAAAATGCTCAAAGCAGAGGTTGGGGAGTATCTCCAGATTTTTCTATCCGGAATAAAAGAACAGGTAAGATCCTTTTTGGTGAAATCAAACGTCAAGATGGTTGGGTAGAGGGAAAAAGTCCTAGTGCTGGTCGCGGAAACGCACACGAAAGAATGTGCAAATTGTTTGCGCCAGGTCTTATAAAGAAATATAGAGAGTTGAGTGGCATTGTAAGCGAGGACATATTACCATTTTGGGTTGTACTAGAAGGTGACATTACTCGTGACCCGAAAAGAAATCGAGAAATCGCTTTCTGGTTTGACAAGTATGATAAAAATTACTTTATGTGGCGCCCACAAATGACGGACAAAGAACTAATTGAGCATTTCACTAAATACTTAAAACCATATATCGATTAAATAATGTGTCCCAGCCAATATAAAGGCTGGGACACATTTGTGTAGGTGTTTTGGCTTACCAATATAAATTTATTTATAATGTAATGAACCGTAGCGTAGCTATATCGGCAACCCTGCCTTGCCTCCAATTCCTCATTCCTAATTTCTAATTCTCAACCAGATTCCCAATCAGAGCAGTCCCTGCTCCATCTTTGCCTTCACCTCAAACAAATCCTTGCAGCAATCGTCATACAGGCTGCGCATTTCGTCGGTTACGGGCAAAAGGTCGGGCACCATCACGGTTTCGGCACCGCTGGCGTGGCCGGCGCGGATGCCGTTGTGGCTGTCCTCCAGCACCATGCAGTCATGGATGTCCACCTTGATGCGGCGCGCGGCTTCCAAAAAAATATCCGGCGCGGGCTTGCAGAGCTTGACCTCGTTGCCGCACACGATATCATGGAAATAGCGGGCGGTGCCGGTGGTCTGCAAATTCAGCTCAATCATGGTGCGCGGGCTGGAACTTGCCACAATGCGGGGCATGCCCAGCTCTTCCAGGTAGGCCAGCAGTTCTTTCAGGCCGGGCTTGCAGGGCACACCCTTTTTGATCTGCTCGCCGCCGTATGCCCACACGGCATGCAGCAGTTCTTCGGCTTTATCGCCGTAATAGCTGGCAATGTACTGGATCTGGTGCTCCCCGGCCAGGCCGCGGCCATTGGAATAAAACTCCGGCGGCGGGTCCGGCAGGCCCATCTTGCGGCAGCAGGGGCTCCAGAACTGGTCCCAGATGCGCTCGGTGTCAAACATCAGACCGTCCATATCAAAAATAACGCCTTTTACTTTCGGTGCCATAGTGTGTTATCCCTCTTCTTGTCTGTGCAAATGCTGCCCGGCGCTGCGGCCGGGTGCGGCTTACGCTATTATTGTACCCCATAAAGCGGGGCGGTGCAATCAAAAAGCGGTCAAATCTTGCATAAAAGCTGCAAATGTGTGCAGAAAGCGGAAAAATAGCTCTTGTATTTGCCGCTTTAGAGCGTTATAATAATTATAATTTTGCACCACAATCAGGTTTGTGCGAACCTCCGTGCGGTGCTGAATAAGGAGAGTAGGAAATAATGTTGGATATCAAAATTGTTCGTACTACTGAACCGAAGGCAAAGCCGCAGGACGAAAGCAAGCTTGGCTTCGGCAAGATTTTTACCGACCATATGTTCCTGATGGACTATACCGCCGGTGAAGGCTGGCATGACGCCCGCGTTGTGCCGTATGCCTCCCTGCCGCTGGACCCCGCTACCGTGGTGTTCCATTACGCACAGGAAATTTTTGAGGGCATGAAGGCTTACCGCACTGCTGACGGTAGCGTGCAACTGTTCCGCCCTGATTGCAATGCAAAGCGTTTCCAGGATTCTGCTGACCGTCTCTGCATCCCCCAAATCCCGGTTGAGGATTTTGTTCAGGCTGTTGAGACCCTGGTTGACGTTGACCGTGACTGGGTTCCCCACAGCGACGGCGCAAGCCTGTACATCCGCCCGTTCGTGTTTGCAAACGATGTTGGCTTGGGCGTGCATGCTTCCAAGCATTACCTGTTCTGCATCATCTGCGCACCTTCCGGTGCTTACTATGCCGAAGGTCTGGACCCCGTCCGCATCTATGTTGAGGACGAATACATCCGTGCAGCTCCGGGCCTGACCGGCTTTACCAAGTGCGGCGGTAACTATGCTGCTTCCATCAAGGCTGGCGAGCTGGCCGAGGAAAAGGGCTTCAGCCAGGTTCTGTGGCTGGACGGCGTGGAGAAGAAGTACGTGGAAGAAGTCGGCTCCATGAACATCATGTTCAAGATCGACGGCAAAATCTACACCGCTGCCTGCACCGGCACCGTTCTGCCCGGCGTTACCCGCCGCTCCATCATTGAGCTGCTCAAGGATTGGGGTTACGAGGTCATCGAGGGCAAGCTGGCCATTGCTGACGTGATGAAGGCTGCCGAGGAAGGCAAGCTGGAAGAAGTGTTCGGCACCGGCACCGCAGCCGTTGTCAGCCCCGTTAAGGAGCTGGATTGGGAAGGCAAGGTTGCCAACATCAGCGGCGGCAAGATCGGCCCCCTGACCCAGAAGCTGTACGATACCCTGACCGGCATCCAGTGGGGCAAGCTGCCCGACACCAAGGGATGGACCGTTAAGGTTGAGCCGAAAGTCTGATCCGGCCCGGCAGCTATGCTTTTTTAGCTAAATAAAAACAAAAAACAACAGCGCACGGAACTGCACAAATCGCAGCCCCGTGCACTGTTTCGCTTTGTACACCACGCGGAAACATGTGGTAAAACTGCACAAAAATGCAGCATATAATTATTGCAGGTTGTACATGCAAACTCTTGCATTTTGCATGGGAATATTGTATTATACTTGCAAGAAGCAAAGGCGCTTTGGAATAGCAGGACCGCTGCTTCCAAGGCGCATTTTGTTTTTTAACTTAAATATTACATTAAAAAGAAGAGGTTTGCCAGAGCGCCCCGGATCGAGCTTACGGGCTCATCAGTAGAGGGGTGGGTCATCGTTTTAAGGCAACAATCGGGGACGCTCTGTTTTTCTCCTTCTTTTTAGTAAAACCCGAACGGGGCAGTGGCCGTTCGGGTTTTATTTTTTTGCGTTTTTTATTGTGCGGTATATTGGATCACCATGGCCGCGCGGGTTGGCGTGCTGCCGGGGTTGTGGTAAGTGTGGCACTGGTCGGCATGGTAGTGCAGTACTTCGCCCTGATGCACCAGGCAGCTTGTCTGTGCGGTGCCCAGCCGAACTTCCAGCACACCCTCATACACCAGCACAAACTCCTGCGTGCCGTCGGCATGGGGCTGGCTGGCCGAAAGTGCCCCCGGTTCCAGCACCAGGTCCAAAATTTCAAAGGGCCGCCCGGCACAGGACTGGATGACCGGATACAGCAAAAAGCGCCCTTCGTCCCCCGTCAGGGGCTGCATGTCGGCTTCCCGGATCAGCTGGGTCTGCGGTTCCGGCTGCTCCATCAGGGAGGTAAAGGATACCTGCAGCCCGGTTGCAATCTTCCATAAGGTGGAAATGGTGGGGCTGGATTCCCCGCGCTCGATCTGCCCCAGCATGCTTTTGCTCACGCCGGTGCGCTCGGCGGCCTCGCCAAGGCTCAGCTGCTTTGCGGCGCGCAGGGCTTTCAGGTTGGCGGCAATCACAAGGTTCATATCAGGCTGTGTTTCCATGGCGTGCTCCTTACTGTTGGGGTAGTGCGCAAAGCTGCACCCCAAAACTTGTTACCACACTTATACCACACTCTGCCCCCGCATGGCAAGTGGTTTTGCCCCGCGCGTAAAGCGGCTTTTGGTTATTAAGCGCAGCCGCGCGGCGGCAAAAGAATCTTTTGTATTTGCGGCAATTTGCAAAACTGCGTTGACAAGCCCCCAAGTGCGTGCTATTTTAGCATCATTAAGTGCGTTATGACGCACGGGTAATACACAGAGAGGGTGGATGGTATGTTGACACAGCGTATTGAAAAGATCCGGCAGAATTATGTAAATGCAAAACCGCAGATTTCCTGCGAGCGTGCGGCAATCTGGACGCAGTCCTACCGCAAAACGGCGGGCAAACCGGTGTGTATCCGCAGTGCACAGGCTTTTTATGACTGCTGTGCCCAGCTTGGCGTGCATATTTTTGAGGGCGAACTGATCGTTGGTGCCATCGGTGAATACCGCAAGTGCGGCATCCTGACCCCGGAATTTTCGTGGCAGTGGGTGGACCGCGAGATGGACCATTTTGCTGACCGCCCGCAGGACCCGTACATCATAACGGACGAACAGCGGAAGTTTGTGCGGGAAGAAATCTTCCCCTACTGGAAAGGCCGCTCCCTGGAGGAAGCGTTCCTGGCACGCCTGCCGGAAGAAACCCGCAAGATCGGCGTGGACACCGGCGTGATCGACAGCGACTCCAAATGGCGGCAGGCCGTGGGCGAAGTGACGCCGGATTACCAGGATGTGCTGTTCAAAAAAGGCTTTGGCGGCATTATAAAAGAAGTGGAAGCCCACCTGGCGGCGCTGGATGAAACCAAACCAGAGGATGAAGAAAAGCTGGAGTTTTACCAGTCGGTCCTGCTGACATCGAAGGGCATTATCTGCTATGCCAACCGCTATGCGCAGGAAGCCGAGCGCCTGGCTGCGCAGGAACCGGACGCCGCCCGTGCGGCGGAGCTGCGCACCATTGCGGCCAACTGCCGCCATGTGCCGGAAAACCCGCCCCGCAGCTTTTATGAAGCCATGCAGTTTTTGTGGTTCGTGCAGATCGGCGGCATTTTGAGCGAGAACCCGCTTTCCCTCAACCCCGGCCGGTTTGACCAGTATATGGACCCCTATTACGAGAAAGACATTGCCGCGGGGGCCATTACCCCGGACTTTGCACAGGAGCTGGTGGATGCACTGTGGCTGAAATACTCCGAGTGGGTGTGGACAATCTCGGCCAACACGGCGGATTATTTTGCCGGGTACAACCAGTTCCAGAACCTGACGGTGGGCGGCAAAACCAGGGATGGCCGCGACGGTACAAACCCTGTTACCTTTATGGCAATGAAAGCTACCGAGGAATGCAAGACCCACCAGCCGGGGCTTTCGGTGCGGGTGCAGGCGGATTGCCCCAAAGAATTTATGGACGCTGTGACCCACCTTGTCAGCACCGGGACCGGGTTCCCGGCCATCCACAGCGACAGTGTGGGCTACCAGATGCTGCTGAACGCCGGTTACGCGCCGGAGGATGCGCGCGACTGGAACAACTGCGGCTGTGTGGTGCCGCATAACCGCAAAACCGGCGAATGGACGGCGGCGGTCAACATGAACTTTGGCTCCGCGCTGGAATACGCGCTGAACCAGGGGGCCAGCCGGATGACCGGAAAAAAGATGGGCCTGGACGAAAAGCCCGCCGCGGAGATGACGAGCTTTGAGGAAGTAAAGGCTGCGTTTTACCGCCAGTTTGATAACCTGTGCCGCCATTCGGTGATTTTGACGGTGGAAGCCCAGCGCCTGCACCGGGAGATGGTGCCGCGGCCGTTCCTTTCCAGCTGCAACGAACACTGCCTGGAAACCGGCAAGGACCTGAGCCACGGCGGCGCACAGTATAACATTGGGCCGGTCATTACCGGCATTGGGCTGGCGGTGGTGGCAAACTCGCTGGCCGCCATCCAAAAGCTGGTGTTTGAAGAGCACCGCTGCGATATGGCAACGCTGGCCAAAGCTCTGCAGGCCAACTGGAACGGGTACGAGGAACTGCGCGCCGCGGCAAAGGCGGCCCCCAAATACGGCAATGATGATGACAGCGTGGATGGCATTGCCCGCGAAGTTGCCAACCATTTTTATGATGAAATCCACCAGTACCACGATATTTTCGGTTCTCCGTTCCTGACGGCCTTTATGGGTATTTCCAACTATATCCCCATGGGCCGGGTGCTGGGGGCCACGCCGGATGGCCGCTGTGCGGGCGAACCGTCCAGCGAGGGCGTTTCGCCCTATGTCGGCACCGATGTTTCCACCCCGCTGGCGGCCATGCGCTCTGCCGTCAAGCTGAACCAGGATGTCCATTCCGGCGGCACACTGCTGAACCTGCGGCTGGACCATAACCTGGTGGCAACCAAGCGCGGCCAGGCCAACCTGGGCGCTATGATCCAGACATTGTTCGCTATGGGGGCGTTCCATGTGCAGTTCAACTGTGTATCTTCCGAGGTATTGCGGGCTGCGCAGAAGAACCCCGATAACTACCGCGACCTGCTGGTGCGTGTGGCCGGGTACTCCACCCAGTTCGTCAACCTTTCGCGCTCGATGCAGGACGCCATCATCGCCCGCACGGAGCACGCAAGTTTTTGAGCTGCTAAAGCCAGAGGGGAGGAAAAGCCGATGGGCGGTTACCTGATGCAGCTGCAAAACTTTTCGGTCAATGATGGCGAGGGCATCCGCACCATCGTGTTTATGGCGGGCTGCCCGCTGCGCTGCGCGTGGTGCGCCAACCCCGAAGGCCAGACCTGCCGCAACGCCATGACCCACTATGCTGCAACCGAGGATGTACTGCGCGAGATCCGGCGGCAGAGCATGTTCTACCGCTATTCCGGCGGGGGTGTGACCTTTTCCGGCGGCGAAGCAACGGCGCAGCCGGTGTTCCTGCGGGAGATGGTGGATGCTTTGTATGATGAGGGCTTTAACCTGGCGCTGGAAACCTGTGGTCAGTTTGACTTTGACCAGCTGGCTCCCACCTTAAAAAAGATAGACCTGATCTTTATGGACCTGAAACAAATCGACCCCGAAAAACATAAGCGGTTTACCGGGGTGGATAACCGCCTGATCTTACAGAATTTGCAGCGCACGGCGGCGCTGGGGGTGCCGCTGGTGGTGCGCATCCCGGCCATTCTGGGCGTGAATGACAGCGAGCAGGATATGCGCGGAGCGTTTGATTTTATCCATACAAGCTGCTCCGGTGCAGCGCTGGAGCTGCTGCCCTACCACCGCTATGGCGAGCCGAAATACGCGCAGCTGGGGCTTGAAAAACCCAGCGCATCCTTTGCCACCCCCACAGCGGAACAGCTTGCCGCGTGGCGCAGAATGGCGGAAAACGAATACCACATCAAGGTGGTATCTTACCAGTAAAAATACAAAAGCAAACGGGCACTATGCCGTGCAAGGCGGCTGTGGTGCCCGTTTTTGCTTGCAAAAAGCACCGCCAACCCCAGGGGGCGGGCGGTGCAAAGGGTTATGCGTTATTTGCCGGCCAGCAGAATGCCCAGCACGGCTTTTTCTACATGCAGGCGGTTTTCGGCTTCGTCAAAAATTTCGTCTGCGTGGGCTTCAAAAATGTCAGGGGTGATCTCCTCGCCGCGGTGGGCGGGCAGGGGATGCTGTACCATGCAGTCCGGCTTGGCCAGCGCCATGCGGGCGGCATCCAGGCAGAAGCCATTGAAATCCCGGCGGCGGCGCTCGGTTTCGCGCTCCATGCCCATGCTGGTCCACACATCGGTGAACAGCACATCAGCGTCACGGGCGGCTTCGTCCGGGTCGGTGGTCAGCTTAAAGTGGTCGCCATATTCCCGCGCAAAGAAGAGCACATCGGCGGAGGGGCGGTAGCCATTCGGGCAAGCGATGGTAAAGTCCATACCCATCATCAGGCAGCCCACAATCAGGCTGTTGGCCATGTTGTAGCCATCGCCCACAAAACCGGCTTTCAGCCCGGCTAGCTTGCCCTTGTACTCCCGCACGGTCATCAGGTCGGTCAATACCTGCAGGGGATGGGCATAATCCGTCATGCCGGAAACCACCGGCACGCCGCTGTACTTAGCCAGGGCATCCACATCACTCTGTTTGAAAGTGCGGTACACAATGGCATCGTAATAGCGGCCCAGCACGCGGGCGGTATCCTGGATCGGCTCGCCGCGGGCAATCTGCATATCGGCCGCGCTCAGATAGGTGCCAAGGCCGCCCATCTGGTAGATGCCAACTTCCAGGCTGGTGCGGGTACGGGTGGAGTGCTTGCCAAACATCAGGGCAATGGCCTTGCCCTGCAGGTCCTTGGGGTCAGTGCCCGCTTTGTGCAGGCGCTTGTATTCATCGGCGACATCCAGAATGTGGATGATCTCATCGGGGGTCAGGCTGCTTAACTTGAGTAGATGCTCCATGAAAACCCTCCTGAATCAATTACATGGATGAAAGCACGTCATCCAGAATAGCCAGTGCCTTGGCAACGTCTGCCTCGCTCAAAATCAGCGGGGGCAGCAGGCGCAGGCGGGTCTTGGCGGTCAGCACCAGCAGGCCCTTGCGCTCGCAGGCAGCGCGCACATCGGCGGCTTTTACGTCATCGGCAAAGGCAATGCCGACCATCAGGCCCATGCCGCTGACAGATGCGACATGCGGCAGGGAAGCAAGGCCTTCCCGCAGCTGGGCGGCACGGGCGTTGACATTGCGCATGAACTCATCATCCATGGCATCCAGCACAGCGCAGCCGCCTGCACAGACGACCGGGTTGCCGCCAAAGGTGGAACCGTGGGAGCCGGGGCCCATGGTGTCGGCAACTTTTTTGCTTGCCAGCACAGCACCGATGGGCAGGCCGCCGCCCAGGCCTTTTGCCAGGGTGACGAGATCCGGCTTCAGGCCAAACTGCTCGCAGGCCAGGAAGGTGCCGGTGCGGCCTACGCCGGTCTGCACTTCGTCCACGATGATCAGGATGTCATGGGCATGGCAGTAATCGGCAACGCTCTGCACATAGTCAGCGTCCAGCGCAACCACGCCGCCTTCGCCCTGCACCATCTCCATCATGACAGCACAGACGGAATCATCCACAGCGTCCTTGAATGCGTCAAAATCGTTGGCAGGGATGTAGCCAAAGTTGGCGGGGAAGGGGCCAAAATCCTTGTGGAAGACATCCTGGCCGGTGGCGGTCAGGGTGGCAAGGGTGCGGCCATGGAACGAGTTGACCAGCGTCAGTACCTTGTTGCGGTCAGGGCCATAGGTGGTCACACTGTATTTGCGGGCGCACTTGATGGCACCCTCGTTGGCTTCGGCACCGGAGTTGCCGAAGAACACCTGGTCAAGCCCGGTGCGGGCGCACAGCCGCTTGGCCAGCTTGCCGCAGGGGGCAGTGTAATACAGGTTGGAAGTATGCTGCAAACGGGTGGCCTGCATGGTAACGGCCTGTACCCAGGCCGGGTGGCAGTAGCCCAGCGCATTTACGCCGATGCCGGAGGTAAAGTCCAGATAGGCTTTGCCGTCCGCATCATAGGCATACATGCCCTCGCCATGCTCCAGCACCAGCGGGCTGCGGGCATAGGTGTGCATGATGTATTTCTGGTCACGTTTGATGACTTTTTCAGTATTCATGTGATTCCCTCCTTGGGAGGTTTGGAATGGTTGGCAGCCGGATCATAATAAACGGGAAAAAACTGCGCCGCAAGTACACGCTGCGTACCCACGGCCAGCCACTATCATATTTTATTATAATATATTGGAAGTTTTTTCGGTACCTTTTTTTCAAAAAAGGTACAAAATCCCCCGTAAATCCAAAATCATCGGTTGCCGCGGCGGTAGAACAGGGTGCCGGAACCACGGTCAGAGAACATTTCCAGCAGAACAGAGTGGGGAACACGGCCGTCAATGATAACCGCCTCATGCACACCCTCGTAAATGGCATCGGCCATGCCCTCAATTTTGGGGATCATGCCGCCGGAGATGACGCCATGGGCTTTGTAGCCCTCAATCTCGGAAATCTCCACTTCGGGGATCAGGGTGGATTCGTCGTCCTTGTCGTACAGCAGGCCGACAATATCCGTCATGGAAACGAACTTTTCGGCGTGCAGGGCAATGGCGATGGCGGCTGCGGCAGTATCGGCGTTGATGTTGTAGGCAATGCCGTTTTCATCCATGCCGACCGTGGCAATCACGGGGATGAACCCATCGTTGAGCAGGTGCTCAATCAGGGTGGTGTCCACTTTTTCCACGTTGCCCACATAGCCCAGGTCTACATCACTCTTGCGAGAGCAGGTGATGGTGTGGCCGTCCAGACCGCACAGACCAACGCCGCGGCCCTTGAGCAGCGCAACCAGATCTTTGTTGACCTGACCGGCCAGAACCTGCTGCACAATGCTCATGGTTTCTTTATCGGTATAGCGCAGGCCGTTGACAAACTTGGACTCTTTGCCCACGCGGTTCAGCATCTGGTTGATGGCCGGGCCGCCGCCGTGTACCAGCACAACGCGCACACCCAACAGGGTCAGGGTGACAAGGTCGTTCATAACGGCCAGTTTCAGTTCCTCGTTTACCATGGCATTGCCGCCGTATTTGATCACCAGGGTTTTGCCGTGATATTTCTGGATGTAGGGCGTGGCTTCCGAAAAAAGCAGCGCCATTTCCTCGTTTTTCATAAATCGCTCCCCAAACGTAAAAATCATAGGTAGGAGTTAGGAGGGAGGAGTTAGGAGTTTGCGATGTGCGCTTACGCGCACAGATTAAAAACCACAAGCCACAAACCTAAACGAGCCGTTAATGCTCATTCCTCATTCCTAATTTCTAATTGAAAAATCAGGTCCGGTAATCGCCGTTGATCTTTACATAGTCATAGGTCAGGTCGCAGCCCCAGGCTTTGCCGCTGGCTTCGCCGGTGCCCATATCAACCTTGACCAAAATGTCATGCTCGCCCAGAACCGCATAGGCTTCGTCCTCGCTGAACGGATGGTAGGCGGCGTTTTCGCACACGAACACTTCACCGGCCTTGCTGGCAATGCGCACGCTGACTTTATCGATGGAAAAATCCCCCGGCGTATAGCCGATGGCGCACAGGATACGGCCCCAGTTGGCATCGCGGCCAAACACGGCGGCCTTGAACAGGTTGGAGCAGACAACGCTCTTTGCCACGGCGCGGGCAATCTCGTGGGTGGGGGCATGGGTCACTTCGCAGGTGATCAGGTGGGTGGCACCCTCGCCGTCAGAAGCATGCAGGGCGCACATGTGCTCTGCCACAGCGCCCAGGGCAGCCAGGAACTTGTCATATTCCGGGCCCTCGGTCACAACAGGCTCGTTACCTGCCAGGCCGGAAGCCAGCAGCAGCAGGGTATCGTTGGTGGAAGTATCCAGGTCAACGCTCATCTGGTTGTAGGTGGTGGGCACAACGGCGCGCAGTGCTTTTTGCAGCAGCTCCGGGCTGACGGCGGCATCGGTGGTGTAGAACGCCAGCATGGTGGCCATGTTGGGGGCAATCATGCCGCTGCCCTTGCCGATCGCGCCCAGGTGGCAGGTTTTGCCGCCCAGCTCAAACTCAATGGCGTATTCTTTCTCGTAAGTATCGGTGGTCATAATGGCCTTGGCGGCCTCGTTGCTGCCCTCTGCGCTGGCCAGCAGCTTGGCGGCTGCGGCGGGAATGCCGCGGGCGAACGGGTCAATGGTCATGGGCTGGCCGATAACGCCGGTGGAAGCCGGCAGAACGTCCTCAGCGGCAATGCCCAGCTGCTGGGCCACCAGGGCACAGCACTCATTGGCAAGGTCAACGCCGTTGGCGGCGCAGGTGTTGGCGTTGCCGCTGTTCACCAGAACAGCCTGTGCATGGCCGTCCACCAGGTGGGCACGGTCAACCTTGATGGGGGCGCCGTACACCTTGTTGGTGGTGTAAACACCGGCCGCAGCGCAGCGCACATCCGCCTTGATGATGGCCAGATCCAGCTTGTTGGGGTTGGCCCGGAACCCGGCATGTACGCCGGAAGCAGAAAAACCCTTGGCAGCACAAACACCGCCGGGAATGACCTTATAATTTGCCATGTTACTTTTCCTCTTTCCCACAAATAACATCAAAATTAGAAGAAATGGAACCCACCCGGTAAAGACAGCTGCGGCAAAGCGGCGGAACGGTCAAGACCGTTCCCTACAAACCGAACCAAAACGCTGCAATACAGCCAACAGCTTGACTTACCGGAAAAACTCCTAACTCCTACTTCCTAACTCCTAACTTACAATTCCAGTCCCTTCGTTTCCTCCAGCCCCAGCATGATGTTCATGCACTGCACGGCGGCGCCGGAGCTGCCTTTGCCAAGGTTGTCCAGCAGGCTGATGAGCAGCATCCGCTTGCCATCGGGGGAAACGGTGGGGTAAATTTCCAGCGTATCCTTGCCGGCCAGCGTGTTGGCGGGCAGGAACTTGGGGGCGGTGCCCAAAGGATGCACCTTGATGATGGTTTCGCCTGCGTAATACTCCTGCAAGGCGGCGGCCAGCTCCTCGGCGCTGTGGCCCACAAGGTCCAGGCGCAGGGGCACGGTAACTTCCATGCCGCAGTAGTAATCGTCTACAATGGGGCAGAACACCGGCGGTTCCGCAAGGCCGCAGATCTTTTGCATTTCCGGCAGGTGCTTGTGGTCCAGCGTCAGGCCATAGGGGCGCGGGCTTTCAAAGGCGGTGTCGCGCTCCGGGTCACGGTACTGGGCAATGCCGCTTTTGCCTGCGCCGGAATAACCGGAAAGCCCGTGGCAGGTCAGCGGATAATCCGCAGCCAGCAGGCCAAGCTCCACCAGCGGGGCAACCGGTGCGATAAAACCGGTGGCATAGCAGCCAGGAACGGCCACGCGGTTGGCGGTACGCAGGGCCTCCCGCTTGCCATGCAGCTCCGGCAGGCCATACACCCAGTCCGGCGCGGTGCGGTGCGCGGTCGAAGTATCCAGAATGCGCACATCGGGGCGCACCAAAGGAATAACCTCCCTGGCTGCGGCGTCCGGCAGGCACAAAAAGCTCAGATCGCTCTGGTTGATCACGGCGGCGCGGGCGTTTACATCCTTGCGGTCCGCTTCAGAAATGTGCAGGATCTCGAATTCATCCCGTGCGGCCAGGCGGTCCGCAATGCGCAGGCCGGTCGTGCCGGAAGAACCGTCTACAAAAATCTTATATTTTGCCATCCCAAACAACCCCTATCTATTACAATGTTCAGCCGTTGATTTTGCTTTTTACATCCGCAATCTGCTGCAGAACGCTGGCCTGGGTGGGGCCGCCGTAACTGGTGCGGCCCTCGCAGCAGTGCGTCAGGTCAATGGCATCATAAATATCTGCTTCAAACAGATCGCTGTACTGTTTGAACTCGTCCAGCGTCAGTTCTTCCAGCGTTTTGTCTGCACGGATGCAGGCACCCACCATGGTGCCGGTGCACTTGTAAGCATCGCGGAACGGCATACCCTTCTTGGTCAGGTAGTCGGCGCAGTCCGTTGCGTTGATAAAGCCCTTGGCGGCGGCGCGGCGCATGTTGGCGGGCAGCGGCGTCATGGTGGCCAGCATCGGGGTGATGGTTTTCAGGCACAGCTCAAGGGTATCCACAGCATCAAAGATAGCCTCTTTGTCTTCCTGCATGTCCTTGTCGTACGCAAGGGGAATGCCCTTCATCATAACCAGCAGGGTGTTCAGATCGCCATATACGCGGCCGGTTTTGCCGCGAATCAGCTCGGTCACGTCCGGGTTTTTCTTCTGCGGCATAATGGAAGAGCCGGTGGTAAAGGCATCGTCCAGCTCAATGAACTTGAACTCCCAGCTGCACCACAGGATGATCTCTTCCGACAGGCGGGACAGGTGCATCATGCAGGTGGCCATGGCGCTGGTCAGCTCAATGCAGAAATCGCGGTCAGATACGCCGTCAATCGAGTTGCCGCAGGGGGCAGCGAAGCCCAGCTCCTGCGCAGTATAAAAACGATCCAGCGGGTAGGTGGTGCCAGCCAGAGCGCCGGAACCCAGCGGGCACTCGGCATCCATGCGGGCGGTAGCGTCCTGCATACGGCCCAAATCGCGCAGCAGCATCCAGGCGTAAGCCATCAGCTGGTGGCCGAAAGTGACCGGCTGGGCGCGCTGCAGATGGGTGTAGCCGGGCATAACATAGGAAGAGGATTTCTCGGCCTGGTCGCAGATGGTCAGGATCAATTCCTTGATCTGCCCCTGCAGGTGGAGCGATGCTTCCCGCAGGTTCAGGCGGATATCCAGCGCAACCTGATCGTTGCGGCTGCGGCCGGTGTGCAGCCGCTTGCCGGCATCGCCCACGCGGGCGGTCAAAGTCTGCTCCACAAAGGTGTGCACATCCTCGGCGTTGGGGTCAATCTCCAACGCGCCGCTGTGCAGATCGTCCAAAATGGATTGCAGGCCCTTGTGGATATCGTCCACATCCTGCTGGGAGATGATGCCCTGCTTGCCCAGCATAGCAGAGTGTACCATGCTGCCGTGGATATCCTGTTCGATCATCCGCGCGTCAAAGCGGATGGAAGAGTTAAAGTCGTTCACGCGGCTGTCCACCGCTTTGCTGGAACGTCCCTGCCAAAGTTGGGGCATAAGAAAACCTCCGGTTTTTATAATGAATAGAGAATAAAGAATAATGAAGAATGCTGGTGTGCGCGCCGCGCGCGCACGAATAAAATGGGTAAAGGGCATACCCTTTTGGTTAAAGCACAGCCAAACGGTTGCTGCAAACCCTGCTTTTTTGAGCCGTGCCGCAGGCACGGCGGTCCACCACCATTATTATTTATTCATTATTCTTTTTTCTTTTTATAGTATATACTGGAACGCCAAAGCCGCCAAGGGGGTCAATGCCTCCCTGGCGGCAGTTTTGTTAATGAGAAAACGCGATTACTTTACTTCCGGCCAGTTCTTTGCCAGCTTGGCGCGCTCGGCAATGGGCAGGCCAAACAGGTTGATAAAGCCGTTTGCATCAAACTGATCGTAATCATCATCCTCGCCGAAGGAAGCGGTCTGCTCATCGTACAGGGTGAACGGGCTGGTAACGCCAGCGTTGATCAGGTTGCCCTTGTACAGCTTCAGCTTTACATCACCGGTAACGGTCTTCTGCAGGTCGTCGGTGAATGCGCTCAGGGCTTCACGCAGCGGGGTGAACCACTTGCCATCGTAAACCAGCTCGCCCATCTTCTGGGCAACGGACTCCTTGAAGTGGAAAGCGTCCTTGTCGATGGTGATGGTTTCCAGAACATTGTGAGCCTTGTACAGGATGGTGCCGGCGGGGGTCTCGTACACGCCGCGGCTCTTCATGCCGACAAGACGGTTCTCAACGATATCCAGCTGGCCGATGCCGTTCTCGCCGCCGATCTTGTTCAGGTATTCGATCAGGGCAACACCGTCCATCTCCTTGCCGTCCACAGCGGTGGGAATGCCCTTCTCAAAGTGGATGGTAACATAGGTCGGGGTATCCGGTGCCTGCTCCGGGGAAACACCCAGCTCCAGGAAACCGGGCTTGTTGTACTGCGGCTCCAGAGAGGGCTTTTCGAGGTCCAGACCCTCGTGGCTCAAATGCCACAGGTTCTTGTCCTTGGAGTAGTTGGTCTCACGGTTGATACGCAGGGGAATGTTGTGTGCCTCGGCGTAATCGATCTCTTCGTCACGGCTCTTGATGTCCCACTCACGCCACGGGGCAATGATGGCCATTTCGGGGGCCAGTGCTTTCAGGGTCAGCTCAAAACGAACCTGGTCGTTGCCCTTGCCGGTGCAGCCATGGCAGATGGCGTCGGCATTTTCTTTCTTAGCGATCTCAGCCAGAGCCTTTGCGATGCACGGACGAGCATGAGAGGTACCCAGCAGGTACTCTTCGTACTTGGCATCGGCTTTCAGGCAGGGCCAGATGTAGTTCTCAACGTAATCTTTCTTCAGGTCCAGAACGTACAGCTTGGAAGCGCCGGTCTTGAGGGCCTTTTCTTCCAGGCCGTCCAGCTCAGTGCCCTGGCCAACGTCACCGGAAACAGCAACAACTTCGCAGTTGTTGTAGTTCTCTTTCAGCCAGGGAATGATGATGGAGGTATCCAGACCGCCGGAGTAAGCCAGAACAACCTTTTTAATATCTTCCTTTTTCTTTTTCATAAGAACTGCCCTCTTTCAAAATTCTATCCGCCGAAGCGGCTGAATATTTATTCATTTCATGCTTCTTATTATACACGCCCTGCAACAAATTGCAACACGGCATATTGCACAAGGAAGTTTCAACTTATAAGTATAACTTTGTTCTAGAACTTGCCTTTTGCGGATCAAAAAGAAAAAACAAAACAGATGATTTGCATTTTTATTCATAAAATTGAATATTTGCCGCATGAAGCCTGCATATCGCAGCCGAAAAAGGATGCAGAAAAGAGCCAAAGGGTACAAAAAAGCTCTTCCCCACAAAATGGGGAAGAGCGGAGAGGAAAAAGATGATGACAAGTTGGGAGGATCAATCCTGCAAGGGCAGGACCGCGGCGCTTTGCCCCGGCAAAGTTATTCTTTGCTGGCGCACTCGGCGCAAACGCCGGTCACGGTCAGGCAGTGGCCCTCAATGCGCAGGCCGGGAACATTTTTGATCAGGGCGTTCAGCTCGCCTTCCGGCAGATCAAGGTTTATGATCTTGTGGCATTTGCGGCAATAAAAATGCTCGTGGGAGTTGGGGTCCCAGTCAAAGCATTCGGCACCGCTGATCATGCCAACGCGGCCGATCATATCGTTATCGGCCAGGGTGTTCAGGTTGCGGTACACCGTGCCCAGGCTGATGTGGGGGCAGCGCTCACGGGCATAACCGTAAATCTGCTGCGCAGAAAGATGCTCTTTATGCTCTTGAATGGTTTCCAGAATGATCTGGCGCTGCCAAGAATATTTCATAGTGAGTGTTCTCCTTAAAATTACGGATGGTTCATCTTCGACACACTTTTAACGAGCGCCGATTTTTAACTTATTTTAACACTGGGGTACTACTATGTCAATATATTAAATGCGAAAAATCCGCAAAAATCTTCGTAGCTTAAAATAAAATGGACAAACAGGGCAAAACCCGAAAAAATGAAGAATTTTGTACTGCACTTTGTTGTGGTATTGTTGTATAATACAGGAACCAAAGCCGGAACAACACCGGGAATGACTGCCAGCCAATGCCCGCAAAGCCCATGGCTGCGCCATTTGTGCCGCAGCGCTGCCGGTGCAGAAAAGGGCGGAAAAAACTTTTTTGAAAAAATTCAAAAAAATGCTTGACAAATGGTGCCGAAACCCGTATACTAATGGAGCACCGTTTGAGATGCACACCACATGGCGGTATAGCTCAGTTGGCTAGAGCATTCGGTTCATACCCGAAGTGTCACCGGTTCAAATCCAGTTACCGCTACCACTTTTACAGAGTTTCGCTAAGATATGGGGGACGGTCGTTCGCAACAGTGAACGATGGAAGTCGGAGGTTTTAGCGAAGCTCTGTATTTCTAAGGCCCGTTGGTCAAGCGGTTAAGACACGGCCCTTTCACGGCTGTAACATGGGTTCGATTCCCGTACGGGTCACCAAAAAGCACTTTAGCTTAGGCTAAAGTGCTTTTTTCTTTTATATCTTTACCCTTGTACCACACTTTTGGAAATCGGGATAGATAAAAATAAAAAGATGGTTAAAAATGGTGTGTGGACATGGGGCGGGAATATATACATATATGATATTGGTAATACGGAACATAAAACCTGTTTGTAGGGGCCGATGCTTGTCATCAGCCCACAGAAACCTTGCGGAATTGGCATTTGTAGTTTGGCGAGCATCGGACCCTACAAATTTGGATTAAAGTCATTGCAAAATTTGCGATGTACAATAAGGCGGGGGCACGGCGGGATGAGGGCATCCCGCCCTACAGATTGGTGATAGTGCTTGCTGCCTATTATAAAAAGCTCTGTAGGGAACAGTCTATCTCCGACCCAGGAGCCAAACCGGCGGTCGGGCTGGTCTCCAAAACACGCCCGCGGGCGCAGTGACCTACCGTGCATTTTCCCAATAACGCCGCCAGCCAAAAATCTCTCTCCATTTTATTCCATTCGTCCCGAAAAATATGTTGACAAACCGCGTTTCATCTGGTATATTATACAAGCAATCTTTTGCAGCCATGGCCCGTTGGTCAAGCGGTTAAGACAGCGGCCTCTCACGCCGTTAACGTGGGTTCGATTCCCGCACGGGTCACCAAAAAGCACTCCAGCTCATGCTGGGGTGCTTTTTTCGTGCTTCCGTGCGAGGAATCGAACAGGGCGGCGCACCGCAGTGCGTAAAAAACAGTCCAGTGGACTGTTTTTTAGCCCGCGGGAGATTCCCGCGTGGGTCGCCGGAAGCACTCCAGCTTATGCGGGGGTACTTTTTTGTGTTTCCATGCGAGGGAATCGAACAGGGCGGCGCACCCATTGATTTTGGTGTGCGATAATGGAACGCTGTGCTTTTGAGGTGGAGTCAATTACAAAATGTTCTGTAGGGAACGGTCTTGACCGTTCCGATACCTAGTTTCATTTTCCTTCCAAAAAGCATATGAACCAAACTTTTGGAACGGTCAAGACCGTTCCCTACGGATTGATTTATAATGTGCAATGAACATGAAACATATACTTCACCTACAGGGAAAGCACGTGCTCCCGGGTGTTTGCCGCGTGGCGGAGTGAGATATCCGGCGCGGCCCGTTATGCAGGACGATGCAAGCGTTGCCCCCTACAAATTATTTGCGGCGTTTGATGTAATTGCCAAGGTGTTTCCCAAAGGGGGCCGCCACATAAAAAGTACCGCCCGCATCAAAAAGTAAGATGTTATCCAAATCAACCGCAAAACCATGCCCATCTTGACATTGCTACGAATCCGGCGTATCCTTGTGCTATTGGGTTAGGAGAGATTAACCACAAATGGAGGAGGAAAACCAACCATGCGAATTCTTGTATACGGTGCGGGTGTACTGGGCTGCAATTTGGCGCGGAACTTTTTTAAGGCTGGGAAAGATGTAACGCTGCTTGCGCGCGGTACCTGGGCGGAAACGATAAAATCCAACGGTCTGCGCATTAAAAACTGGGTTCTCCCGGTCACATCGAACCATCCGGTTCCGGTGGCAACAGAACTTGCGCCAAGTGACGTTTACGATGTGATCTTTGTTGTGCTGCGCTATACCCAGATCCATACGATATTGGATATACTGCGTGCGAACAAGACAAAGAATATTGTGTTTGTGGGCAATAATGTGCAGGCGGCAGAGCTGGCCGCAGCCCTGCCGGAAAAGAATGTGCTGTTTGCCTTTGCATCCTCGGCAGGCCACCGTGAACCGGATAAGGTGGTTTCCGTTGACTTGAAGAAAATTACGATTGGGCAGCTCAAGTAATCACTGATTAAATTTTCCCAGAATGCCGTGCATGGTGTACAATAGGAACG
>CAVFVI010000036.1:0-33142 GCA_963626055.1 Acutalibacteraceae bacterium | reverse complement strand
TTGACCCGTTTACGGGTAGCAAGAATACCAAGGCATAAGTAAAACGCCCCTTAAGGGGCCTGCCACGAGTCGGCAATGCAGTTGGCCGAACCGTTCGAGGCCCCTTGAGGGGCGTTGTCTGTAATGTGCCCTTCTAGGGCTTTCTCAAGCCCCCGGCTTGGCCGGGGGTCATGACTTACCGCAATGGCAAAAGTTGGTGAAAATTTTACTGAGATTCCAAATTTTGACAAATTCCGCCGCTGCACCTGCCCTACAATAAGGCAGGCGACAGGCAGACAACAAAACCACAACAAAATAATTCCCGGATGTTTTGCAGCGGGTGTACAGCTGTTACACATATGCTGTACATGGTGGAGTATACTCACTTAAAACCAGATGGACGAACGGTTCAACAACATTTTTTAACAGGGAGGGACAACAAAAGTGAACACAGACCGTAAAATTTTGGCAGTAGATAACGATGAAAATGCGCTGTGCGATCTGCGGCAGGCAATCAGGGGCATTTATCCCTCCGCCAACATCGCCGCTTTTTGCGAGGTAACGCAGGTACTGACCTATCTGAACGAGCGGGAGCACCGCAAGCTGGATTATGCGTTCCTGGATACCTGCCTGCGCGGCCTGCCGGGCATTGAGCTGGCCAGGGTGATCCGGGAATACAACCCCAAAACCAAGATCATTTTTTGCACCGAACACAGCGAAAACGCGCTGGAAGCGTTCAGCGTGCACGCGGCGGCCTACCTATTAAAGCCCATCACCGAGGACAAGCTGCGCCGGGAGCTGAACGAGCTGGAACGGATGAACGAGGAGATCCCCGAACCGCCCCGCCTGGTGGTACATACCTTTGGCAACTTTGAAGCCTTTTGGAAAGGCCGCCCGCTGGACTGGGAGCGGAACAAAGCCAAAGAACTGCTGGCCTACCTGGTGGACCGGCGCGGGGCGGCGGTTTCCAGCACTGAGATCGCCCTTGTGCTGCTGGGGGATGATGCCAAGGTGCGCAATGTGCAGACGATCATCTCCTCGCTGCGCAAAACGCTGAACAGCGTGGGCGCGGGCGATGTGCTGGTCAAGCGCCGCAACCGCACCGCCATTGACGTCAGCAAGATACAGTGCGATATGTACGACTTTCTGGATGGCGATACCCGCGCCGAGCGGGCGTACCAGGGGCAGTATATGTCCAATTACAGCTGGGCAGAGTTTACCAACGGCAGCCTGTACAGCGATAGTTACCCCTATCTGCTGCGCCAAAACGGTTGATCCCCCCCCGCCGCGGCAGCAGAAAAACCACACAAAAACAAAATTTTTTTGAAAAAATAAGCGCTGCGTTGTGCTGCTGTTGCGGTGGTGGTGGGGTGCTGGGGTAGTAACTGGTATATACTGATACATGTTCAGGAATGAAAAACAACATCATTACTGATAATGTCAAAAACAAGTAAAACGATCAGCAAATGATGCAGCAAAACATAACAGGCTGCGCCGGCTGGCGCAGGAGGGAACGGGGAGAATCAGCCATGAAAAAACGTTTGTTTGCGGGGTTCGCGGCACTGTGCATGGCGGCAAGCTTTGCAAGCGCAGCTTTTGCCGAAACAGCCACGCCGGAAACCGCCCGTGCCGAACCGCCGCAGGCGGTCCAATATGGTGCCAGCGAGGATGCCGCCGGTTTTGCGGTGTCTGCCGCCGCGGATCCCGGCGTTCTGCCGGATGGCGCACAGCTGGCGGTAAGCCTGCTGGATGACAGCGCCGAGGGAACGCCCGAACCCCTGCCGGAATACGGCGAGCGTGTCGCCGCGCTGGACCTTACCCTTTATAAGGGAGATGCAGCGGTGGAGCCAAACGACACGGTAAAGGTGAGCATCCAGCTGCCGAAAGTCCTGGCCGCTGACCTGCAGGCCGTGGAAAGCCCCACCGTGGTGCACCGCGTACAGCAGGATGACGGCACTACCACCCCGGAAGTTGTGGCCGAAGCCGATGCGTTCAGCGCGGGCCGCACCCAGGTGAGCTTTGAAACCGATAGTTTCTCGGTGTATGAGATCTATGGGGTGGTGACGCAAGGGGAGCAGGAAGAAAACAACGCGATTGATACCTATGCGGACGCTGTAGTAAGCCGTGTAGAGATTGTAGACAGCGTTAAAACGGACGGCCGCCTGACCCTGAAAGCATATGATACCAGTAACAAGGAAATCTCTGTACAGGAATTGAAAGATTCGGGATATACCATCAGCTGGCAGAGAGATGGGACAGAGGTAACGCGTGTTATAGCGGCTACGATTGATGGCGTGGACCAGTACAATATGGCTGTTGATGGTGCGTGGGTGAATGTGGCGTTTGATGAAGGCGCGCGCAAAACCTATACTGTGACTGTTGCAAAAGATGGCACAGAAACGACTGCCAGTAAAATGGTAGAACAGTTTGATGCCATCCAGAACGGCAGCTTTGAGCAGCCGGAATGTACAGATAAGTATCAGCCGTATGTTGATAATAAGACAAGCAATGTCTACTGGCAAACAACGGCAACGGATGGTCAAATTGAGATTGTCAGTGCATCGGATACCAAGCGTGACAACGGAAATACCCATAAATCACTATCCCAAAAATGGCATGGCATGAGTACAGCGGCGGAAGGAACGCAGTACGCCGAGCTGAATGCAAATTATGAAAGTTCATTGTATCAGGATGTTCTGACAAAACCAGGTTCCACAATGACGTGGCGTGTAGCCCATGCAAAACGCTCTCACAGTGATTCGACAACATATCGCGGCAGCGATGAAATGTATGTTGTGGTTATGGCCGCAGATCAGGCAGAGAAACTTGCGAAGAATCAGGCACAGCTGGTTAAGGTTGCACAGGAACTTGCAAAAGGAAATACCACAATAGATGGTGTGACCTATACCGGAGCCACCAGCAAACTGTGCAGTGATAATCAGCCAGATACATGGAATTACTATTCGGATACTTACACGGTGCCGGCAGGCCAATATATGACACGGTATTTCTTTGTATCGGCAAAATCGGCATCAGGGGATCAAACCATCGGTAACCATATTGATAACGTATGGTTCAGCACCGAAGTTCCCCCACCGTTGCCTGGTACTGGCCGCGTAACCATTACCAAGAATGTATATGGTTTAGACTTGAGTATGGTCAAAAGCCAACTGTCCGATAAAGGGTTTGTTTACTATAAAAACGGTGGAAACCCCGCCTATATCCAATACACCAGCGCAGATTGGAAAGAAACAATAGATGAGGACGGAAACGCATGTGTCAGCGCAAACTATTATCTGGATGTTAACATTCCAGCTGGCGGTGGCAGTGTAAATTATACCATTGGTGAAACAGCAGGTAATGCCCAGGTAAACGGGTATACTTTGCAGGCAAATGAAACCGAAACTATGGTAACCCTGACCAAAGAAGACAACGAGAAATCCGTAACCATCACCAATACTTACACCCCGAACACGACGACCGTTACGGTAACCAAGACCGTTACTGGTACGCTGGGGGATAAGGGCAAAGATTTTAACTTTACCCTGACGGTAACAAACAACGGTACTCCTGTTACCGGGATGCAGTACCAAAAAGGCAGCAACGAAGAGTTAACGAACATTACTTCCGACACTTCCGGCTTTGAGTTCACCCTGAAAGACGGCGAAACCATTACATTCTATAAGATTCCTGTCGGTGCAACGGTTACTGTGACGGAAGATAACTACTCCGGTCAAAAATACACTACAACTTACCAAGTGGATGGCGGAGAGCGCATGACAGGGAACATGGCAACCACTACAGCAACCACCAACAGCAACACGATTGCCTTTACCAATAGTAAGGAAATCAGTCCTGATATGGGCATCACCCTGCACAGCATGCCGTACCTGTTGGTGCTGGCTGGGGTGCTGGTGGGCGGCACGGCGTGGATGCGCCGCCGCAAGCGCAGCTGATGGGCAGGACAGTGCGCCTGCACCGGCCGGATCATACGGTGCAGATGGCCCCCGTGCAGCTGCCGGTACAGCCCGAACAGCCGCCCATAACCGCAGAACCCACACCGGAGCCGGAACAACTGGAACCGGCCCTGCCGATTGAAAACATGGAAATGCCCAAACCGGAACCCGAACCGGCAAAGCGCAGGGGACTGTTCCACCTTAAAAAAACAACCAAACCAAAACCGGCCAAGCCGGATACACCGGCCGAACCGGATGTACCGGACAGTGATGACCGCGCGGCGGAAGCCGCCAAGCTGCGCAAGGGCTATCTGGCGCTGGCGCGGCGGGTGGTGCTGGTGGCGGCCATGTTCTGGGTGCTGTTTGGCGTGGTGTTCATGCTGACCCGCGTGCAGGGCAACGAAATGTTCCCCGCCGTAAAAGACGGTGATCTGGTGCTGGCCTACCGCCTGCAGCAAAGCTGCACCAAAAACGATGTGGTTGTGTATCAGGCGGACGGCATCACCCATATTGGGCGGGTGCTGGCCACCGGCGGCGATGTGGTGAACATTACCGAGGACGGCACCCTGATGGTGAACGGCACCACCCAAAGCGGCGAGATCCTGTACCCAACCTACCCCGATGCCGCGGCCGGGCTGAGCTACCCCTATAAGGTGCCGGATAGCAGCGTGTTTATCCTGGCCGATTACCGCACCAACGCAGCCGACAGCCGCAACTTTGGCGCTATCCCCATGCGGGACGTAAAAGGCACCGTGCAGGCCCTTTTGCGCCGCCGCGGCCTGTAACCTCCCAAAAGGGTTGCAATTTACACAGGTTCACACCTCGCGGAGAACGGGAGTGTGAATAAATATCATTCTACCGCAAGAATTTTTTGAGGAGGTAAAACCCAAATGAAAAAACTGCTATCCCTTGGCCTGGCCGCCATGCTGGCTTTCGGTCTAGCCACAACGTCTTTTGCTGCTGAAGCCGGAAGCGATGCTTCGGAGGCTGGCACTGGTTCTTCTACCACTACTACTCCGACAGATCAGGAAACCGTAACTATTCACAAAATGTACAAGCTGGAAAATGAAAATACTACAAGCCCGGCAGAAACCTTTACTCTGAGACAGGTAGGCGACGGCACTGTTAAAGATGGTGAAGCTCAGAGTGCACCTGCGCTTGGAACTATTACTGGTGCAACCTATGCAGAGGGTGCTGCAACTACAGGTAAGGGTACACAGGGTGACATTATTGTTACGCTCCCTACTTATGATACAGTTGGCGTGTATGAATATACGTTGCAGGAAGTTGCTGGTACGACGGCTGGCGTTGATTATTATGCCAACAACATCAAGCTGGTTGTTACTGTTGTTAATGGTGAAAATGACAAGTTGCGTATTGCTGCAGTACACACCGAAAGTACTGGCGAAACGAAATCTGATAACTTCCCCAACACCTACTCTGCTGGTACGCTGAACGTAAGCAAGACCGTTACCGGTAACCTGGGCGATGAAAATAAGTACTTTGAATTCAAGGTTACGCTGACGGGCGAAAATGGTAAGACTTACCGTGATTCTTATGCCGTAACCGGTGGTTCTAACAGTGCTAATCCGAAAACAATCAAAATCGGTGAAGAGACCACTTTCTTGCTGAAGCATGGCGAAACCATTCGTATTGCAAACCTGCCCTATAATGTTACCTACACCGTAACTGAAACCGCTGCTGATGGTTACACCACCACCAAGACCGGTGATACTGGTACCATCAACGCTGCTGAACAGACCGCAGCCTTTACCAACAACAAGACCGGCAGCATCGACATGGGCGTAACCCTGAACAACATGCCCTACATCCTGGTTCTGGCTGTGCTGGCTGCCGGTGTGGCTGTCTTTGTCATCCGCAAGCGCCGTGAAGACTAAGTTTTACCTAAGGTTCATCTGAACTGCTTATTTACCACCCTAAATACATCACCCTTTCCAAAGCCATTCCCATTTATCTTTTTTCTTCATATCCCCATAGCCGGGCGGTGATACGCACCGCCTGAACCCCGGGGCGCGGGGAACCGCAACCCCCGCGCCCCATCTTATTTTGAAAATTCCGGCAGCCGCCCCAAAACGGCGCTGCCTTAAGGTGTTATTAGCACCATAGTTGGAGTAGATGCAATGCAGGCATTAAAGGTACTGCTCAAGGCGGTCAATTTCTGCGTCAGCCTGGTGGTGATAGTAACCATGTGCGCAGCCGGGGCGTTCTCGGTGTATGCGCTGTGGGATAACAGCCAGGTGTACCGCGCGGCCGGGGATGTTCAAGCCAGTATGCTGCACCTGAAACCCCAGGCCGACCCCACCGCTGCCGCAGGCCCCACCTTTGATGAGCTGCTTGCCGTAAACCCCGATGTGTGCGCCTGGCTGACGCTGGACGGCACCAATATCGATTACCCTGTTTTGCAGGGGGAAACCAACCTGACCTACATCAATACCGATGTGTACGGTAATTTTGCCCTCGCTGGCAGTATCTTTCTGGATTCCCGCAACAGCAGCACCTTTGCGGATGCGTTCAGCCTGCTGTACGGCCACCATATGGAGAACAGCCAGATGTTTGGCGACCTGGATAAGTACCGCAGCGCGGACTTTTTGCAGCAGACCAACACCGGAACCCTGCTGGTGCCGGGCGGCAAGTATGCTTTGCGCGTGTTTGCCTGCCTGTCGCTCCCGGCTTCGGATGAGCGGATCTACCAGCCGCTGCAATGGCAGGCGGATACTATCTCCACCCTGCTGGACCGCCTGCAGCCGGACGCTTTGTGTGTGAACCAGGCGGAGCTGGATGCCCTGCGCACCGCACAGAACCCCAAGGTGCTGTGCATGTCCACCTGTTCCAGCGATTATACGGATGCAAGAACCGTTGTTCTGGCCGCGATGCAGCCCGAATGACCCCAAGGAGGAACCTGTTATGAAAAGCATGCAAAAATTTGTTGCCGCACTGCTGGGCACAGCCCTGTGCGCGGTGCTGCTGGCAACCGCTGCATTTGCGCAGGGCAGTGTGGCGGTAACGCTGCCGGTCAGCATCCGCACCGCTGGGGCTGACCCGGAACCCAACGCGGCGTATACCATCTGCCTGCAGGCCGTGGATAACGCCCCCATGCCGGATGGCGCGCAGAACGGCCAGTACAGCATTACCGTGCAGGGCGCGGGGGATTATACCTTCCCGCAGATCACCTACACCGCCCCCGGCATCTACTACTACCAAATCAGCCACGCCGCCGGTGCGGATACCCGCTGCACCTATGATGCAACGGTGTACGATGTGACGGTGGCTATCACCAACCGGCAGGACGGCACCGGGCTGGAAAGCTCTGTCACGGCCCACACCGGCCCCAGCGCGGACAAACGGGACGCGATGCTGTTCACGAATGTTTACGCCCCGCGCCCGACCACACCCCCGACGGCAACCCCGGCCCCCACGCCGAAACCGGCAACCCCGGTGGTACACCCTGCCCCGGAGCCTACCCCCGTTACCCGCGTTTTGATCCAGACCGGCCAGCTGAACTGGCCCATCCCGGTGCTGGGCAGCCTGGCCGTGGTGCTGGTGGTTGTGGGCGCTGCCCTGACCCGCAAAAAAGCAAAGAAGCATGACGAGGAATAAACTGGTGGGGATCATCTGTATTTTAGCGGGCGTACTGCTGGCCGCCGCCGCTTTGGTGCTGCTGCAAAATAACCGGAAGGAGGATGCCGCTGCCGGTGCCGTAGCCGCCAGCGTGGTGCAGCAGCTACAAACCACAGCACCCGCCGCCGTGCCCACCGCCCAGCCCGATGCGGCAGGGGAGACAACTGTGCCCGCGGAAACGATCAACGGGTATGATTACATTGGCGTGCTGGAGATTCCCGCGCTGAACCTGACGCTGCCCATTATGGCGGACTGGGATTACGACCGCCTGAAAATTGCCCCCTGCCGCCAGTTTGGCAGCGTGGAAACCAACGACCTGGTGATTGCCGGCCACAACTACAAAACTCACTTTGGCTACCTGGACCAGCTGCAGGTGGGGGACGCCGTGAACTTTACCGATGTGAACGGCAAGGTCACAGTATACCATGTGGCGCTGACCAGCATTTTGCAGCCCGATGCCGTGGATGCCGTGCAGAACAGCGGCTACCCGCTGGTGCTGTACAGCTGCACCTACAGCGGCAAGACCCGCCTGACCGTTTTTTGTGAGAAAGTATAACGACTAAAAATCTCACAAAGATTCTCTGTTTGACAAAACGCCATCCCTATATTACAATAAAAAACAGCGCAGCCGTGCGCAAAGCAATGCTGTTTTGCGCATGGGCTAAAATTGAAGTACATTGCCGGTGGTGATGTACTTTTTTGTTGTATCCGGGGCCGGTAAGGGAAAACGACCCCCAAAATAATAAGGTGCCGGACTTTGGATTGCACCTTACCATAGGGGATGGCAAAGTGAAAACCAAAAATAAGTGGAACCGCGCAGCAGGTTTGCTGCTGGCACTGGTTATGGTGCTGGCGCTGCTGAACCTGGCACCGTTGGCGGCCCATGCAGAGCAAACCCAGCAGGGCAAAGTTGTGCGCGTGGGCTATGTGAATGTTGCCACTTATGAGGAAGGCGGCCCAGGGGAGTACAAGACCGGCTCCGGGTACGAGTACCTGCAAAAAATATCCTACTTTACCGGCTGGCAGTACGAATATGCGTATGGTTCGTTCAAAGAGCTGTACAATATGCTGGCGGATGGCGAGATCGACCTGTTCGGTAATGTCTCCTACATGCCGGAGCGCGCGGAGCTGTTCTATTTTTCCACCTACCCGCAAGGTAACGATGTATATTCCATCTACACCAAGCCGGACCGCAGCGACCTGCTCAAGGGCGATATGACCCAGATGAACGGCACCCGCATTGGCGTAACGAAGGACAGCTACCAGGAAATGCTGTTAAAGCAATGGCTGACGAACAACGATATCACGGCCGAGATCGTGGAGTTTGACGGGTACGCATCCAGCATGGCTGCGCTGGATACCGGCATTGTTGATGCCATTGCCGCTGCCAAGCTGGCAAACAGCAGCTATGACTATGCCATGGTCATTGATATCGGTTTCAGCGAGTATTACTTTGCCGTGTCCAAAAAACGCCCCGATCTGCTGACCGAACTGAACGAGGCGATGTACCAGATCCAGAACGCATCCCCAAATTATAACGCCCTACTGGAAAGCAAGTACCAGCAAAGCATGGTTTCGGATACCTTTTTAAGTGAGAAGGAAAAGCAATGGCTGGCGGATAATGATAACACCATCCGCCTTGGCTACCTGGCCGACAGCCTGCCGTATTCCGACCAGGATGCAGACGGGAACTTTGTCGGTGTGCTCAGCGCTCTGGCGGGGGCAATGCAGAACAGCTTCGGCGTTACGGTGGAAGCAACCTGTTACCCCAACAACACCGCGCTGCAAAATGCGCTGGCAAACGGCGAGGTGGACGCGATCGGCCCATCCTACAGTGACTATTGGCTGGCGGAGCAATCCAACGTGATCCAGACGAACTCCGTTATCACCAGCACGCCGGTCCTGTTTTATAAAACCGAGAACAGCGAGGTCGCCACCAAAGTGATCGCCATTTCGGACGAAAGTTTCCTTTGGGCGGATGTGGTGCACATCCTGTTCCCGGAATCGGGCGTGCTGGTCTGCAAAACGACCGAGGAATGCCTGGAACGGGTACGCAGCGGCCATGCCAGCTGTGCGGTCGTGGCGGCATCGCAGATCAACCTGGTCAAGCAGCTGCGCGCCGCGCAGGACCTGCAGGTGGCCGAAGTTGCCAAACAGATCGATATCTGCCTTTGGGTGGCGAAAGCGGACCCGGAACTGGCGAACATTATCAACAAGGGCATTACCTCCGCCAGCAGCCTGCTGAGCGGCGCGGTGCTGGCCCAGAATTCGTATGTAGAAAAACAGTATACCTTCTGGGATTTTGTGGAGGATAATATTTCCGCCATTGCGCTGCTGGTCGTGGTGATCTTTTTGACACTGCTGCTGGTTGTGGTGTATACGCTGCAGGCAGCCCACAGTGTAAAGGAAGCCAACGCCGAAATCACTCGCAAACAGAAAGAACTGGAACAGGCGCTGGAAGACGCCGAGTACGCCAACAGTGCCAAGACGACCTTCCTTGCCAACATGAGCCACGATATCCGCACGCCCATCAACGGCATTATGGGTATGCTGGAGATGATCGATAAAAACCAGAACGACCCCGATAAAACCAGGGAATGCCTGGGCAAGATCAAAACATCGTCGGCCCACCTGCTGCAGCTCATCAACGATGTGCTGGACCTGAGCCGGTTGGAGTCCGGGCAGGTCATTCTGGAACATGTGCCGTTCAACCTGGCCCAGGTTGGCGAGGACGCGCTGGCCGTGGTGGAAGGCCAGGCCAAGGAAGCCGGGCTGCAAACAATATCCGAGCATATGGATGGGACGGACATCTGGCTGATCGGCAGCCCGCTGCACTTTAAGCAGATCATGCTCAACCTGTACACCAACGCCATGAAGTATAATAAGCCGGGCGGCCTGCTGTACACCAACCTGGAAGAATACGGCCGCACCGATGATGTGCTGACCCTGAAACTGACGGTGCGGGATACCGGCATTGGCATGACGCAGGATTTTGTGGATAACAAGCTGTTTACCCCCTTTGTGCAGGGCGAAAACGGCCCCCGTACCAGGTTCAAAGGCACCGGGCTGGGTATGTCCATTGTAAAAAAGATTGTGGACGAGATGCACGGCAGCATTACCGTGGAAAGCGAAGTTGGGGTGGGCAGTACCTTTACCGTGCTGCTGCCCTTTGAAATCGACCATTCCGAGCATAAGCCCCAGCCCGAAAGGGAGAAAGCCCCCGCCGATATTACCGGCGCACGCATCCTGCTGGTGGAGGACAACGAGCTGAACATGGAGATTGCGGAGTTCATGCTGCAGGATGCCGGGGCGGTGATCACCAAAGCCGAAAATGGCCGGGCCGCCGTGGATACCTTTGTGGAGAACCCCGCCGGTACCTTTGATGTGATTTTGATGGACATTATGATGCCGGTAATGAACGGCCTGGATGCCGCCCGCGCCATCCGCAATATGGGACGCGCCGATGCCAAGACCATCCCGATTTTTGCCATGACGGCCAACGCATTCAGCGAGGATGTGGAAAAATCCATCGCTGCCGGTATGAATGAGCATGTGGCCAAACCGCTGGACAGCAAAAAGCTGGTGCAGCTGATTGCCCGCTACCTGGCAAAATAAAACGCGGATAGCATACTCGGCGAAGAATGAAATGATACAAGCCCCGCCTGCCGAAGAATGGGTTTTGCGCTTCGGTTGGTGGGGCTTGTTGCAGTTGTGTTGTTCTGCTGTTGTACTTGCAGCAGGGCAGGGGGAGCAGTTATTGGGGCTGGATGATCTGGAGCAGTGTTTTATCCAGCATCAGGGTGCGGTTCCATGGATTCAGGATCACGCCCTTGATTTCCGGTACGGTGCAGGCTGTCCGGAACAGCTGGGCCATATCCACCAGAAAAGTGGACTGCACCTGTTCCGGGCCTTTGGTTTCCTCCGCAAAGGTGGTAAAGGCGTACCACCACTGGCCGCCGTCCGCCGTTTGCACGGTTTTCAGGTTCAGCTGGGTGCTGCCGGGGGCGGGTTCCACCGCGGCAATCAGCTGCCCGCCCGCCTGCATCCGCCGCCGCACCACGGTCAGCGCATGGGCCAGCAGTTCCTGCGTGGCGTTTTGCTGCAAGGCAAGGATGGCATCCTCAATGCGCTCATTGCCCTTTAATCCTTCATCCTGATGGGTGTTGTTCATGGTATCACCTGTAGGTTTAAGTAGTTTGTCTATTTGAGCAGTTGTGAGACTTCCCGAAAAAGCGAAAGGGGATTAGGCTGGCGGGCGCACAATGTGCGCCCCTACGAGTCTCTACAGAAGGAAAACGTATTGCCTTAATACCCACGCTCGCCAACCTTTATCCTGATGGGAGTTGTTCACGGTATCGCTTGTATGGTTTAAGTGTTTGTATGGGATTCCCGAAAAAGTGATGGGATGATTGGGCCGCGGCGGGCGCAAGTGTACGGGGATACGCTTTAATCCCGCAGAGAACGTAGGGGCGCACATTGTGCGCCCGCCAACCTAAAATAAAAAACTCTTCCGGGAAAACGGCATGGCATTTACCACGTCCCGCCGCCCCAACTGACAATATATCTTTTATTATACCAAAAATCCCCGCTATTTGCAAAGCAACTCGTCACTCCGGGTAGCGCTTTTTGCGCAAACACTGCGCAACATGACAAAACCACGCAAATTGCTTAACCCTGCCATATTGACATTGCCGCCCCGCCGTTACTATAATAGAACCATAGTAAAGCACACCAGCACAGCTGCCGCAGGGCGGCTTTTTGAACGGCTGAAAGTTAGCCAGAACTAACACAAAACGCCCGGTACACGGCCATTCCCCAAGGAGGGATGATAAACATGACACCGTCTATCATAAAAGCGCTGCTCCTGCTGGCCGGCGCGGGGCACCTGCTGCTTTGGCGCTGCGATTGGATGTTGACCTGCCTGGATGGCGGGCGGTTCGATTTTAAGGCATTGCAGGATAACGCGGCCTTTTCCGCTGTGATTGGCCAAACCCCGCCCAGCCGCCCGCTGTGGGCGGCAATGGCCGGTGTTTTTGGCATGGCGGTGGAGCTGTTCGGCTACCTGGCCCTGAGCGAATGGGTGAAACCGTTTGCACCTGCCTGCTCCGCCCTCATGCTGGTGGGCGGCGTGCTGTATGTGGCGGTGGGGGCCGTGCACCATATGCTGTGCGGCATGCTGGAATGGCTCTACATCCACATGGGCCGTACCGAGCAGGCCCGCCGGCAGGTGCTGGAACTGTTCCAAAAAACATCGTCCACCATGTATGTCTGTTATCTGGGGCTGCTGCTGTTTGCGGTTGGCCTGCTTGCGGCGGTGGCGGGCGGAATGACAACGCTGCCGCGCTGGGCGTGCCTGTTTAATGTGCTCCCGCTGTTTTTGGTGTTGGCCCCGTTCCATCTGGTGGGCACCGGCAACATTGCCTGCGCCATCATGTTTTTGGGGCTGTTTGCCCTGCTGTAAGGGCAGGTTTGTGGAAAGAAGGGTTCCGAAATGATATTTGAAACTTTGGGCAATCCGGCCAACCCCTGCGTGGTGTTTTTCCACGCCATGGGGGTAACGGGGGCCAGCAGCCGCCCGGTGGCGGAATGTTTGCAGCAGAACTATTACTGCGTGCTGCCCACCTCCACCGTGTACTGCGCCGGGCAGCGCTACATCAGTAAAGCCGATGAGATCCGCCAGGTGGAAGAATTTCTGCACAGCCATAACATCACCCGGCTGGCGCTGGTGGTGGCATCCTCCATTGGGGCGGACCTGGCCGCGGCCTTTTTGGCGCAGACAAATCTGCCGGTGGACCACGCCTTTTTTGACGGCGGCCAGTTTGCGCAGATCAGCCGGGGCACCCGGCGCATCATGGTGCCGTTTTTGTACCTGGCCATCAAAAGTTTGTACTGGTCCAAGGGCGCAACGCTGGGCAAGATCATGTGGTGCAGCGATGACGCCATCAAAACCTACTTTATTGCGGCGGGCAAGGCCCTGACATACGGCAACATGCGCCGCCAGATGGCAGACAGCCTGCAGGATGCCCCGTTCCCGCCGCTGCCCGCAGAATTGCAGAAACATACATTCTTTGAATTTGGCAGCGTGGAGGACCACATGAAATACCGCGCCGCCGTGATGCAGGCCTACCCCCAGGGGCACTACCCTGTGTTCGAGGGCCACAACCACATGCAGTACCAGATCCGGGACCCCAAGGGCTTTGCGGCCATGCTGTGCGATATTATGCAGAAAAACGCCCTGCCGGACCTGCCGTTTTTGCGTATAGAGGAGGAATTGTAATATGAAAAGCACCCATTTTACCCCGGAAGCCGATGGCTTTTACGGTGTCTACTGGCCCTGCGAACCCGAGGCAGACTGCACCGTCATCATGATGCTGGGTGATGACCCGGAGGACTGGATGGCGCGCTCCGGCGTAAAGTGGATGCAGCGCCAGGGCGTTAATGTGCTGAGCATGTCCCCCAACAAAAAGGATTACGGCCACCACAACTACCCGCTGGAACGTGTCGAAGCTGCGATCCGGTGGCTGCAGGCCCACGGCAGCAAAAAGATCGGCATTGCGGGCGCTTCCACCACCGGCACCCTGGCGCTGACAGCGGCAGCGTACTTCCCGGCTATCACTCTGACCATCGGCATGACCCCCAGCGATTTTGTCTGGCAGGGCTTTATGCAGGGCAAAAAGGACGGCTGCGAAGAATGGCCCATCGAGGGCGAATCTCTCTTTTCTTATAAAGGAAAACCGCTGCCGTATATGCCGTTCTGCTACCAGCACCCCAAATATTGGCAGGTCGTCAAGGCGGACAGCAAGCGCACCGGGAACATGCTCAACTCGCTCCGGCTCTTCAATGATTCCGAGGCCGCCCACCCCATCACAGAGGATGAGTTCATCAAGGTGGAAAACATCCGCGGCAAACTGCTGCTGATCGGCGCGCAGGACGATGTATTATGGGATACCGCCAAATACATCCGCCGCATGCAGCAACGCCTGGCCCAAAAGCCCCACACCTGCCAGGTGGAAGCCGTGGTGTATGAACACGGCACCCACTTTGTGTTCCCCCAAAGCATGATTAAGATCATGCTGCCGGTGGGGTCCGGGCTGTTTGTCAAATGGGCGTTCAAAGCAGCAAGAGAATACCCCAAAGAATGCCTGGCTACCCGGCAGGATATTGACCGCCGCATGACCCGGACCATCGCCGCATGGAAAAACCAGCCAATGGGGGAGTGAGGGAAGATGTCCGTTCAATATGCAGTGCTCAAAAAAGCGGCGCGGCTGCTGAACTTCCAAAAAATCATGGCGCAGCCGTATGATAAGCTGCAAAATACCTTCCACACCACAACCGCGGTGCCCAACATCCCCAATATGCAGGACCCGGAGCTGACGGTGGAAACCAGAACCCTCTGCGGCCAGCCGGTGCTGTATGTCAAACACAAAAAGCCGGCCCGCGCCGTTTGTGTTTATGTTGTGGGCGGCGGAATGCTCAAATATCCCAAACCCAGCCAGGCCAAGGAACAGCTGACCCTGGCCAAAGCCACCGGGCGGGATATGGTGCTGCCCTATTACCCGCTGGTGCCGCACAGCCTGCTGGATGTATACGCCATGCTGCATGAGCTGTACAAACAGCTGCTGGGCCAGTATCAACCGGAAGAGATCGCCTTTTTGGGCGGTTCCTCCGGCGGCAACCATACCTTGGGGCTGATCTCCTACATCAACGCCAAGGGCGAGGGACTGCCCATGCCGGGCAAGATCTATCTGTCCTCGCCTGGTACGCTGCTCTGCACGCTGGAAGAGAAAGAAAAGGCCGCCCAGCTGGACAAGACCGACCTGATCATGAGCCGCAAGGCACTGGAAACCATTTTTGACGGCATGGCCGCGGGCAAAGCCGTGCCGGATTATATGCGCTGGCTGCAAAAGGGCGATTATACCGGCCTGAAAGAAGCGTACCTCTGCTTTGGCGGGGATGAGCTGTTCTCCGCCGCGGCGCAGACACTGCGCGCCCGGCTGGAAGCCTGCGGCGTGCAGGTAACGCTGGAGGTGGGCAAAGGGCTGTACCACTGCTATTCCGCCATGCCGTTTGTGCCGGAAGCAAAAGCGGGCCGCCAGCGCATGATCAACTACCTGAAAGTGTAAACCGATACGCTTATATAAAAGAGGGAGAATACCTATGAAATACGCAGGGCTGCCAGACCTGATCTGGATCGTGTTCCATAAATCGTTCCAAAAGCATTTGAGCATTGAATTTAACATTCCGCCGCGGCAAGCAAAAACCATCACGGTGCAGGCAAAACAGAAATATAAGGAAATCATCGCGGGCCTGCCGGAGTTTGAAAAAGGCGACCGCTTTAAGATGAACATTGTGGGCACCGCCATTGTGGCGGCGTTCATCCTGTGCATGCCGCAGCGCCCCGATGTGAATACCCTGACGGATTATTACGCCAACTCCATGATGACCCCGGTGATGAAACTGTTCTGCCGCATGGGGGGCAAAAGCAAGTTCACCCCCAAGGATATCCAGCACATGGAGCACAACGCCGCGTTCCGGGCGGGGGACCGCAACCCCTATTCCTGGAACATGGATTTTTACCTTTACCCGGATGGCAGCGGGTACGAAGCACGGTTTTTCACCTGCGGCATCTGCACCATGATGAAAGAACTGGGCCTGTATGACCTGACCCCCGCGCTGTGCCACCTGGATTACACGATGAGCGAAGCGGGCGGTACAAGCAATTTTGTGCGGCAGTACACCCTTGGTTCCGGCGGGCCGTACTGTGACTGCGGCTATAAGAAACGAGGCTGAAAATGGGCGCAAAAGTGTTGACCGCTGTGATTTTTTATTTTGTGTACTGGGGCATCTGCTTTTTGGGCACGGGCACGGACGCCAAAAATTTGATCGGCCTGCGCTCTTACCCGGACGCAGTGCAGCAGGCGGTGCGCCAAAACCCGCAGCTGGGGGCCAAAGTTCCGGCCGCAAAGCCAATGTGGCAGATCCTTGCCAGCAACATTGTGCTGTTCAGCGTGGTGTTTGCCGTGCTGGGCCTTGCGCTCAAACCTGTGCTGGGGCTGGATAGTTTTGCCGCAGCGTTTGCCTACCTTTTGGCGCTGGGCGAAGGGCTGGGCCTGTTTGACCTGGTCATCATTGACCTGCTGTGGTGGCGCAATACCCGCCGCACCCGGTTCAGCTTTCTGCCGGACAAAGCCATGTACCAGGACCCCGGCAAACACATCGGCTCCTTTGTGCGCGGCATCCCCATGTTCGCCGCTGTGGCAGCACTGAGCGCAGCGGTGGTGAGCTTGTTATAAATAAGATGGGTGGGCTTACAAAGAATGACGAGAACAAAATGGAGCTGAATTTGTAAGGCAGGAAGAAATTTCAAGCGCAGCACAGGCAGTACCGGTCGTTCATAGCGTTTATCACCATCGGCGAGGTTTCTTCACGGAAAGACGATGGAATCCCGACATGCCGCGATGGCAGGCAGCATCACAAATTTTTAATGCGCAATATAGCAGAGTTTCGGCGGGGTCAGTGACCCCGCCCCATTTTATGTATCACAATTTTTCAAAAAAACGAAACCTGATATTTTCTGAGCGGCGCTCTGCGCCGCGGTCCACCATCATTATTCTTTATTCATTCTTATTTATTCTTTCCAGGCAGCCTCCTCCGTCCTTGCTTGACAAAACTGCAAGAAATTTTTATGATAAAACCAGAATAAAGAACAAGCGGAAATGGTAGGAGGGCGAAACACATGGGGGCTGTTTTTAACCGCACGGAGCTGCTGGTGCTGCTGCAGGACTTCCACCAGCTGACAGGCCTGCGTGCTGTGGTGTTTGATGCTTACGGTATGGATGTTCTCTCTTATCCGCCGGAGCTGCCAGAGTATTGCAGGCTCATCCGCCAAAGCCCCAAGGGGGCTACCGGCTGCCATCTGTGTGACCAGAACGCCTGCCGCACTGCTACCCAGCGCAAACAGACGATTATCTACCCCTGCCACGCGGGGCTGATCGAGGTCATCACGCCTATTTTGATCAACGATGCTGCAGTGGGCTTTTTGCTGTTGAGTCATATTGTGCAGGGCGCGGACGAGGAGGCCGAATGGAAGCGCGCCCAGGCTTGCTGCGGCTTGTATGATATTGACGAAACAGCGCTGAAACAGGCCTATACAGCTTTGCCGCGCACAAGTTACCAGACGCTGAAATCTGCCGCGGATCTGCTGGCGCTGGCAGCCGCGGCCCTGTACCAGAAAGGCCTTGCCCGGCTGACCCCCGGCAGCGCCCAGGCGCGCCTGAGCCAGTACCTGAATGATCACCTGGACGAGGACTTGAGTAACGATGTGCTGTGCCGGGTGCTGTCCATCAGCCGCACAGGGCTGTATCATCTTTCCTGCCAGACATACGGCTGCGGCATCAGCGAGCAGGTCACCCGCCTGCGGGTGCAGAAAGCCATGGAACTGCTGGCCGAGACCAAACTGACCAACGCGGAGATCTGCCGCAAAATCGGCATTACGGACTATAACTATTTTTACCGCGTGTTCCGCAAACAGACCGGCCTGACCCCGCGCCAGTACCGCGCAGCGGCAAATAACGCGGAGGAAAGCTGAATTTTGCGCGGCGCCCCAGCAACGAAGAGATAAAACTACAAAATTCAGGCCGATGCGCTGAAAAATAAAAATGAGCAAGTAATATCAAGCGGGCGGCATTCAGGATGTGGTATGATACAGCCAGAACGATAAAACCGAAAGGGTGGAACGCAATGGCAGAGTGGAACCAGCAAACCCAGCAGATGATCGACACCATTGACAGCTGTATTTTGGCGCAGGAGGATGAAGCGCTGACCCTGCATAAACTGGCGGTGCAGCTGGGATATTCGGATTATTATACCTCGCGCAGCTTCCGCGCGGCGTCCGGCATGACCTTAAAAGAATACCTGCGCTGCCGCAAACTGGCTTTCGCGCTGAAAGATTTGCGGGATACAACGGATGCCATACTGACCATTGCGGTGCGGTATGGGTTTTCTTCCAACGAAGCGTTTACGCGGGCGTTCAAAGTGGTTTACGGCGTAAGCCCCAGCACATACCGCGCGGCACCGGGTCCGGTTGCGCTGCATACAGTGCTGAAACCGTTTGATTGCTACCTGGCGCAGAGCACTGCCGGGCAGGCGGGGGCGGGTACTGTTTGCACCTATTTTGTACACATCCCGGCGCATAAGTTTTTGCACATCCGCAATTACCGCAGCGTTGGGTACTGGGATTTCTGGCAGTGGCAGGCGCAGATCCCCGGCCAGGACCATGATACCATCTGCGCCCTGCTGGATAGCATCCCCGGCAAACTGGACGATGCAGGCGGCACAGGAAATGATGCCTCCAGCGGCCAGCTGATGGCATGGATCAACGAACCGGCGGGGCGGATCTGTAGCTGGGGCATCCCGCTGGCGGAAGCATACGGTGTGCGCCTGCCGCTGGATTATACCGGCCCGGTGCCGGAACAGATGCAGCTGATGACCGTTGCCGAAGGGGATTACCTCGTATTTGAGCACGACCCCTTTGACTTTGCATCGGAAAGCGTTGCGGTGGAAGCGGAGATGGAGCAGGCCATGAAAGCCTTTGATTACCCCGCAAACCACTGCCAGCTGGATAAAACCCAGGGCCGCGTATTTTATATGTACCACGATTGCACCCGCTTTTTGAAATATGTGCGGCCGGTGTGCAGGGGATAGAGGAAAAATTCCATGCGGGCAGGATGAAAAAATGGAGAAGAATATGGATTTGCGGTCTTCGATAAATGTGAATCAATAGTAGAAAGTCAAGAAGAAATTAGGGAAAAGAGAAAGATAAACAGTCCCAAAACCGCCAAACAGCACCCCCAAAAATACGCAAAAAGCTGACCATCATTCCGTGATTTTTGTCTTGCCCTTGGGGCAAAAGGGTTTTATACTGGTATACAAGTGGTGGTCTGCCCTGGTGTAAGGGCAGGCAGAAAGAACGGTTTTGCCCTGAACGCGGATGGGGACTGCAAGATGTATAAACTGATTATTATTGACGATGAAGAGAAGATCGCCAGCGGAATGGCCCAGCTGTTCCCCTGGCAGAACATTGGGTTTGAGGTGGTGCAGGTGTTCACCAGTGCACGCAAAGCCCTGCAATATATTGCTGAGAACCCGGTGGATGTGGTGCTGACAGATATCGAAATGCCGGATATGAACGGCCTGGAGCTGAGCCAGCGGCTGATGGAATACCCCAATATCCAGAAAATATTTTTCAGCAGCTACAGCAATTATGAATACTTCTGCGCGGCGCTGCAAAATGGCGTGGCGGATTACCTGATGAAACCGGTGGCCTACAGCGCCCTGCTGGAGTGCTTTGAAAAGGTCAAAGCCCGGCTGGATGCCCGCAGCGCCGTGCAGGAAACCGCCCCCAAAGCCTATTACGACCAGATCGTGTACGATGTGCAGCAATACTTAAAAGATAACTACCGCACCGCCACGCTGGAAGAAGCCGCGGCCAAGGTTTCCCTGAGCCCGGCCTATCTTTCCCGCGTGTTCAAGGAAAAAAGCGGAACCAGCTTTTCGGAGCTGCTGCTCAAGACACGGATGGAAAAAGCCTGCGAGATGCTGGCGGATATCCACTATAAAAGCTATGATATCGCCTATTATGTCGGGTACGATAATCCCAAAAACTTCTCCCGCGCGTTCAAGGCGTATTATGGGCAGAGCCCATCGGAATACCGCAAATCCCGCCTGGATGGTGCCGCGCTATGAAAGGAATGAAGCGGAAGTTCTTTTTGAAGCGCATGTGGAACTTTGTGGTGGTTATGCTGATCCCGACGCTGCTGCTGGTGGCTGTTACTACCTACATGACCCTTGTGCCCCAGATGCACCGCATGACGCAGGACAATGAGCGCGGCATTGAGGCCGTGCGCTCCAATATCTCGCTGGTGCTGGACTCCGTCCTGGCGCAGAACAGCTACATGACCGGCATGACCCGCACCAACATGGTGTTGAACAAAGCCCTGAAGCGGGAAAGCCTTTCTTACACCGATGCCATCTACCTGCGCAGCCTGGTATCCTCGCTGAACGGCATGACCAACGCGTATGATTATGTGGATTCCGTTCTGATTTATATGGACGGGTACGACCGTGCGCTGACGTCCAGCGGGCTGGTCAGCCTTTCGGCGGATGATTACAGCGGCTGGTACAGCGTGTATACTGCTATGCCGGATACCGAGCGCACCTGCATTGCCCCGGTGGTGGTGAACGCAGGCAAAGCCAGCGAGAAAAGCCAGCTGGTGGTGTGCGCCCGGATGCTGACGATGGAAGGCTGCGTAGCCGTTACCCTGAACATTAACCATTTGCAGGAGATGTTCGCCGTGCTGCGCCCGTCCGATAACCAGCACCTGTACCTGGTGGACGGCAGCGGCCGCCTGCTGACAACGGCAGGGGACGCAGGCGCGGCAGAAGAACTGCAAAACCTGATGGGCAAAACACTGAGCGGGGCAGGGGACACAGCGGAACCGGAGCAGGAGTTCTGGACCAAGCTGGATGGCCGGGACTGCCTGCTGAACTGGCAGAGCTACCAGGACCCGGATTTTTACATCGTATCCACCATTGACCGGACCATGATCCTGGAAAACCTGGGCGAGCGGCTGATGCCGCTGCTGTTGATGGCGGTTGTGGCGCTGTGCGCCATTGTGTTTTTGGCATATGCCAACACCAAGCGCAGCTTTGACGAGATCAACCTGATGCTGCAGATGTTCGAAGACGCCGAGGCGGGCCGCACCATCCAGCGCCCCCAGCGCAAGGTGAATGATGAATATGACGTTATCATGAACAACATCCTGATGATGTTTTTGAACAACACCTACTTGAACATTCAGCTGAAAGAAAAGCAGTACCGCCAGCAGAACGCCGAGCTGGCCGCCCTGCAGTTGCAGATCAACCCTCACTTTTTGTACAACACCCTGCAAACGCTGGATATGGAAGCCCGCAAGCTGAACAACGATGGGCGCATCAGCGCGGTGGTGGGGTATGTATCGGATATCTTAAAGTATTCGCTGACCAACCCGCAAAAGAGCGTCAACCTGCGGGAAGAGCTGGAGGCGCTGCGCAAGCGCATTGCGGACCGCAACAGCCGCAGCATTGGGCTGACCAACCTGGACCGCCGCCTGCGCCTGCGCTACCCGGAGGAAACGGGACTGCGCATCTGTTCCATCAAAAACTTTGGCACAAGCGTGTCGTTCTGCATCCCGTACAAAAAATATACCCCGGACCCGTTGGACCACGCATAAAATGAACCACAAAACGCCGGGCAGGTATCTTGAATTGCACCAAAACGCAAAAGATGATACCTGCCCGGTTTTTTGTGTCAAAAGATGAATCCTTTTAACAAGCGGGCATCCTTTTATAAATTTGCCGAACAAATTATAATAAAACCATGATAAGCGCCCACCACAAAGGGTCGAAATGAAGGAGGACAAAAAAATGAAAAAGCAACTTATGGCCGGTTTTATGGCCGCCAGCATGGCATTGTCTTTGGCCGCATGCGGCGGCAGTGTTGCCAGCAGCGCAGCCCCGGCAGCCGACAGCACCAGCGGCGCTGCCTCTACCAGCACCGCAGCTTCCACTTCCAGCGATGAACAGGTGACTTTGCGTTTTGCCTGGTGGGGCGGCGATGAGCGCGCCAACGCCACCATGGAAGTCATCAACAAGTTTATGGAAGAAAACCCCAACATCAAGATCGAAGCCGAGTATGGCTCCTCGGACGGCTACCATGATAAGCTGGCCACCCAGCTGGCATCCGGCACCGCCGCCGATATCGTGCAGGTTGACCCTGCTACCATGCCTACCTTCGTTGCAACCGGCGATTACTTCCTGGATTACAACGATTATGATATCGATCTTTCCAACTTTGACCCCAACTACATTGGCCTGCGCATCAACGGCAACTTTGATGGCAAGCAGCTGGGCCTGCCCACCGGCATTGCCGGTGCAGCACTGGTGGTGAATGAAGAGCTGGCTGAAAAGTACGGCATTGACTTCAACACCCAGTACACCTGGGACCAGTTCATTGAATGGGGCAAGCAGGTCCATGAAGCAGACCCCGATACCTACCTGCTGTGCACCAACAAAGAGTATGTGACCAACCTGGTGTTCTTTACCTACATGAGCCAGCTGACCGGCAAGCCAATCTTTGACGAAGACACCAAACAGTTCCTTTGCACCCAGGATGACATCCAGAAGTGCCTGGAGATCGTCAAGAGCCTGTACGATAACAACGTCTGCGCACCGGCTTCCTACTCTTCCGCTTACAGCAACGATGACCTGCAGTCTGATCCTAACTGGATCGCTGGCAAGTACGTTTGCACCTTCGCTTACATCTCTACCATGAACGTTATGACCGCCGCCAATGAGGGTGCAACCTACGGCACCGGCTTCCTGCCCATCATGGCGGACGCAAAAGATACCGGCTGGGGCTGCAACTGCCCGCAGGTTCTGGCAGTTACCTCCACCTGCAAGAACCCCGAAGCAGCCATGAAGTTCCTGGATTACTTCTTCAACAGCGATTACGCCGAAAGCACCCTGGCCTGTGTGCGCAGTGTTCCCCCGACGGAAAAAGCCCGCGCAATCTGCGAAAAAGACGGCACCCTGGACCACAACATGATGCTTGCTGCCAACATTGCCAGCGAATACAGCGGCCTGACCAACGATAAGTACTCCTCCGCACCGGAATCCAAGCAGATCGTTGCTGATACCGTTGAAGCCATCGGCTATGGCACCACCGATCCCGCAAGCGCTGCTGCTGATATGTACAACCAGCTGTCCAGCTACATCAACGCCCAGTAAACCTCAGCGAACATCAAAAAACGGGTGTCTCCAACCGAGGCATCCGTTTTATTAAAGTGTACCTGAAAAGTCGAAAATATAGTCTATTTCTACAAACACAGCCGGATTTTGCGTTAAAAAGCCTTGGAATCCACAAAGGATTCCTGCGGCTCTTTGCCTTAAATCCTGCTTGTGTTTGCGAAATATCCGTCATTTTCTTTGTTTTCAGCTACACCATAGTGAAAAGGCGGATTTTTTCCAAAGAGGTGTGATCCTATGACAAAACAAACCAAAATCAAGCATTATACCAAGCGCGATTACGCGGCGTTTGCTTATCTGGCCCCGTGGATCATCGGTATGCTGATCCTGCAGCTGTACCCGTTTTTAAGCTCGCTGGTTTACTCGTTCTGCAACTACAAAATCACCGGTACCCCCACGTTCGCCGGCCTGAACAACTACATCCAGCTGTTCACCATGGATAACGAGTTCTGGAACTCCTTAAAAGTTACCCTGGTCTACACGCTGTACACCGTGCCCGGCAAGCTGGTTATGGCATTGGCTGTTGCGGTGTTCCTCAACCGCAACATCAAAGGCATCAACCTCATCCGTACTTTGTATTACATTCCGTCCCTGTTCGGCGGCAGCGTTGCCATCGCTCTGCTGTGGAAAGTTATGTTCATGGATAACGGCGTTATCAACGCTATCCTGACCACGTTGCACCTGCCCAATGTGCAGTGGCTGGGCGACCCTGACCAGGCCCTGCGTACCATCTGCATGATGGAGATCTGGCAGTTCGGTTCTTCCATGGTCATGTTCCTGGCTGCGCTGAAAAACGTTCCGGCAGATTTGTACGAAGCTGCCGAGATCGATGGTGCCAGCAAAGCTAAGATGTTTTTCAGCATCACCGTTCCGCAGATCACCCCCATCATCTTCTTCAACCTCATCATGCAGACCATTCAGGCTTTGCAGAACTTTACCTCTGCCTTTGTCATCACCAATGGCGGCCCCATGAAGTCCACCTATGTGCTGGGCATGAAACTGTATAAGGAAGGCTTCTCCTACTTCAAGATGGGTTACGCCAGTGCCATCTCCTGGACCATCTTTGTTGTGATCATGCTGATCACGGTGGTGCTGTTCGCAACCTCCAAGTGGTGGGTCTTCTATGGCGACGAAAGCTGAGAAAGGGCGCGTGAGCATTATGACAAGAAAACAAAAAAACACCCTGAACCTGGTGCTGACCTATGTGGTTATTGTTCTGATCGGCATTTTGCTGCTGTTCCCCATTGCGTGGATGATTGCGGCAGCCTTCAAAACCAACGATGAAATTTTTGGTTCCATTGCACTGCTGCCCAAAAGCTTCAGCTTCCAGAACTTTATTGATGGCTGGAAAAGCGCCGGTATTTATACCTATGCAACCTACTTCATCAACTCTTTCATCATGGTCATCCCTACCACGCTGCTGACGATTGCTTCCAGCGCGTTAGTTGCCTATGGCTTTGCGCGGTTCAACTTCCCGTTCAAAAAGCAGCTGTTTGCCATCCTGATTGCTACTTTGATGCTGCCCAACTCGGTCATTATCATTCCGCGTTACGTTCTGTTCAACAAGTTCGGCTGGGTCGATTCCTACATGCCGTTCTGGGTGCCCGCCCTATTGGCCTGCTACCCCTTCTTCATCTATCAGCTCATCCAGTTTATGCGCGGCATCCCCCGCGATCTGGACGAATCCGCCTGTATTGATGGCTGCGGCACCTTCCGCATCTTCTGGCAAATCCTGCTGCCGCTGATGAAGCCGGCCCTTTTCTCCGCTGGCCTGTTCCAGTTCCTGTGGACCTATAACGATTACTTCAACTCTTTGATCTTCATCAACTCGGTCAAAAAATACACCATCTCGCTGGCGCTGCGCCTTTCCGTTGACGCGGAGAGCGTTGTGGTATGGGGCCGCGTTATGGCCATGGCCTGCGTGGCGGTTCTGCCGCTGGTTCTCCTCTTCTTTGCCGCACAGAAATATTTTGTGGAAGGCATTGCAACCTCCGGCCTGAAAGGCTGATCTTCATTTCCCTCTGTTTTGTTTGTCCCTCCTAAAAACCGTTGACCCGTTGCGGGCCGGCACTGCCCGGCCCGCGTTTTTTGTTTTTGGGAAAAACGATTGCACCTGTGTATAAAGAAAGGATGCATGTATCATGGACCGTTATGTGACCGATATCAAAAATGGCTGCTACCAGAACCCGGTGCTGCCCATGGATTTCAGTGACCCCGACGCCATCCGCGTGGGGGAGGACTATTACCTGATCTCTTCCAGCTTTACCTACCTGCCCGGTGTGCCGGTGCTGCACAGCAGGGATCTTGTCCACTGGGAGCGTATCGGCAACTGCGTGGAGCGCCTGCCGTTTGACCGCTATGCCCAGCCCGCCCACGGATGCGGCACCTGGGCCCCGGCACTGCGTTACCATGCGGGCAAATTCTATGCGTTCATCCCCCTGCCGGACGAGGGAATTTTTTACACAGAAGCTACCGACCCCGCCGGCCCATGGAGTGAGCTGCACTGCGTAAAATCCGCCAGCGGGTGGATCGACCCCTGCCCCCTGTGGGATGATGACGGCAGTGTGTATATGGCCCACGCCTTTGCCAAAAGCCGCTGCGGCATCAAGCACAAGATCCAGCTTTCCCGCCTGGACCCCGAAACGCTGGAAGTGGTGGAGGATGGCCCCATCGTATTTGATGGCACCCTGAGCCAGCCCACCGCCGAAGGCCCCAAAATGTACAAGCGCAACGGCTGGTATTACATCTTTATCCCGGCAGGTGGTGTGGAATACGGCTGGCAGACTGTGCTGCGCGCCCGCAATGTGTACGGCCCGTATGAAGAAAAAATCGTCATGCACCAGGGGGCCAGCCCCATCAACGGGCCCCACCAAGGCGCGTGGGTCACAGCGCCGGACGGCAGCGATTGGTTCCTGCATTTCCAGGATCGGTTTGAACTGGGCCGCGTGGTGCACCTGCAGCCCATGTGCTGGCACAGTGATTGGCCGTTCATCGGCCTGGAACAAAACGGCGATGGCATCGGCGAGCCGGTGACCGAGTGGGAATGCCCCAAAGGGAAGGCTGGTCCCGGCCTGCAAATAGGGGACAGCTTTACAAAAGGCCAGCCCGGCCTGCAATGGCAGTGGCAGGCCAACCCCCAGCCCGAAGCCTGGCTGCGCCCGGTGGCGGGGGATGCGCTGCATCTGGTCTGTGGGGCCGGCGGCAGTTTGTGGCGGCAGCCCAATGTGCTCAGCCAGATGTTGCCCGCAGCGGATTTTACCGCAAGCGTTACCCTCGGCCTTGCCGGGTGCAGCGCTGGGGCTAAAGCTGGCTTTAGCGTGATGGGGCAGAAATATTCCGCCATTGAGCTCTGCCGCACCGCGCAGGGCTGTACCGTGCAGCTGGTGCAGGGCATTGTGAAAGACCTTGCCCCCACCGGCGATGCAGAAGAAACGATCCTTGCCGAAAAAGTGGTTGACACGGATGAAATAATCGTTACAATGGAAGTAACGGCTGCCAAGCAGGTGCAGTATGCCCTGCTGGCGGCGGACGGCACCACAGTGCCGCTGGGGAGCGCTCAGCCTGTTGCCAAGGCAACCTGGACCGGCGCGCGCCTGGCCCTGTATGCCCGCGGCGGCACCCAAGGGGATACCGCCTGCATCAAGCAACTGAACATTACATTTTAACCGGACTTTTGGCGGCAGAACGCCGCAGATGCCCGCGGCAAAAAGGAGAGCAAACTGGCAATGGCAAGCGTTACCATCCGGCTGAACAGCATTGGCGAAGTGAAAGAGTTTAACCGCATTGCGGCCACCGTGCCTGGTGATGTGGACCTGCATTCCGGGCGCTACTGCGTGGATGCAAAATCCATCATGGGTATTTTTTCTCTGAACCTGGCGCGCGAACTGACGGTGGACAGCCCAGCCATGAGCGAGGAAGAACTGCATAAAAAGTTTGCGGCCTTTTTGGCAGGCTAAGGGGTATCTGAGAACAAAGAAAATGACGGATATTTCGCAAACACATGTAGGATTTAAGGCAAAGAGCCGCAGGAATCCTTTGTGGATTCCAAGGTTTTTTAACGCAAAATCCGGCTGTGTTTGTAGAAATAGACTGAATTTTCGACTTTTCAGATACACCCTAACACAAAACTAGGGCGGTTCACACAGAGCCGCCCCTTTTTGGTGTGGAAGATACGCGATACTTTAATAAAAACCGGGCTGCTGCCCCCACTGCAAACAGCAGCGCCCGGAAGACAAAAATAAGAAGGAGACAACCATGACCTGTACCTACTACAACTTCCCCGTGCCGGAAGAAAAAATGGTGCGCGTAATTACCGATACCGACCTTTACAACGAAGCGGACGATCCGTTTGCCGTTGTGCAGGCGCTGTTGAGCCCCAAGTTTGATAATGTCGGCGTGGTGGCCGCCCACTTTGGCACCCGCGACCCCAACGGCATGCAGAAAAGCTGGCAGGGCCTGAAAGACCTGACGGCCTTAATGCAGCTGCCGGTTCCTGTGCTGCATGGTGCGCCCCACGCTTTGCCGGATACCGCTACCCCGGTGCCCAGCGAGGGCGCGGAGCTGATCATCCGCGAAGCGATGAAAGAGGATACCCGCCCGCTGTTTGTGCTGCTGCTTGGCCCGCTGACCGACCTGGCCAGCGCCTATTTACAGGAACCCCGCATTGCGGGCCGGCTGACCGCCATCTGGATCGGCGGCGCACCGTACCCCGTGGGCGGGCCGGAGTTCAACCTGGGCAATGATATCAACGCCGTCAACGTGGTGTTTGGCAGCACCATGCCGGTGTGGCAGGTGCCCAAAAATGTGTACGAGATGATGCCGGTCAGCATGGCGGAACTGGAATACCGCGTGCGCCCCCAGGGGGCCGTGGGCCGCTACCTGTTTGACCAGCTGGTAGCTTACAGCCAAACGCCGGAATCCCGCGCCAGCGCGTTCCGCACCGGCGAAAGCTGGGTGCTGGGCGATAACCCCGCCCCCGGCCTGCTGCTGTATGAACACCGCTTCCAGTTTGACTGGGTGCCCGCGCCCTATGTAACGGCGGATCAGACCTATGCCGCCATCGGCCGCAACCGGCCCATCCGGGTGTATAAGGGGATCGACAGCCGCCTGATCCTGGATGATTTGTACGCCAAACTGGCGCTGTTTGCCCAGTATATGGCGCAAAAGGGGGAGTGAACCATGCTGACTGTAACCGGCCTCTGGTTTGACCATGAGCAGGCCCCCGTTGGGCTGGACCATACCCCCGTGTTCGGCTGGCAGCTGGAAGGGGACTGCCGGGACATCCGCCAAACGCAGTACCGCCTGCAAGTTGCCCTGACCCCGGATTTTGCCGCGCCGCTGTACGATGAAACCTGTGTAACCGGCAACTCCACCGCGGTGCACGCGGCGGGGCTGACGTTGCAATCACTGCAAAAATATTACGCTCGTGTGCGGGTTTTGGCCGATACCGCTGCTGGCTCCCAGCAGACCCCGTGGAGCGAACCGGCGGCGTTCATCACCGCCCTGCTGGACCCGGCAGCCGAGTGGAAAGCCGAGTTTGTGAGCGCAGAATCCCCCGAAACCTGCCCCGAAAACTGTAAAGAATCCTCTGCCGGTACAATGGTGCGCGGGGCGTTCACCGTAAAGCCGGGGCTGCAGGCGGCGTATGCCTGCACCACAGCGCTGGGGCTGTATAACGTTTACCTCAACGGCCAAAAGGTCAGCACTGATGAGATGACCCCCGGCTGGACAAGCTATAACCGCCGCCTGCTCTACCAGACCTATGAGGTCACCGCGATGCTGCACCCCGGTGCCAACATGGCCGGGGCGATGCTGGGGGCCGGGTGGTACAAGGGCGTGATGGGCCTGACCCGTTCCCGCAACAACTATGGCGATACCACCGCCTTTGCCATGCAGCTGACCCTTGTGTATGCCGATGGCACCCGCGAAACCGTGTGCACCGGCCCGGCCTGGCAGGGAACGGCGGCACCTGTGACCTTCTCGGAGATTTACCACGGCGAAACATACGATGCCGCGTTGGAACTGCCCCGTTGGGCCGAATGCGAAACACCGGAAAACACCCCCGCGGGCCGCTGGCACGCCGTGCGCACCGTGCCGTACCCCGCCGCCAAGCTGGCTGCCCAGGCCGCAGGCAAGGTGTGCGTGCAGCAGCGCATCCCGGCGCAGCGGGTATTCACCACGCCGGATGGCAGCACGGTGGTGGATTTTGGCCAGAACATGGCGGGCCGGGTGGAAATTACCGTGCAGGGTGCAGCCGGTCAGGTGGCCGAACTGCGCTGCTTTGAGGAACTGGATGCCGACGGCAACCCCTACCTGGCCAACCTGCGCAAAGCCCGCACCACCATGCAGTATACCTTTGCCCGCAGCCAAGTGGTGACCTGGCAGCCGCAGTTCACCTATATGGGCTTCCGCTATGCGCTGGTGGTGCAGTGGCCGGGCAAACCGGAACCGGCCAATTTTACCGCCTGCGTGCTGCACACCGCCATGCAGCCGGCGGGGGAGTTTACCTGCTCCGAACCGCTGGTGAACCAGCTGAACCATAACATTTTGTGGGGGCTGAAAAGCAACTTTTTGGATGTGCCCACCGACTGTCCCCAGCGCGATGAACGCCTTGGCTGGACCGGCGATGCCCAGATCTTTTGCGAGACTGCCTGCTGGCTGGCCGATACCTGGACTTTTTACAGCAAGTGGCTGAAAGACCTTGCCGTGGACCAGCTGCCGGACGGTGGCGTGGCCAACGTGGTGCCCAATATTGAAGAAACCCACACCGAAGCCAACTGGCTGATGAAAAACTGCCCGTATGGCGCTTCCGGCTGGGGCGATGCCGCCACCGTGATCCCCTGGGTGCTGTACCAGATGTACGGCGATGATACCATCCTGCGCAGCCAGTACCCCAGCATGAAGCGCTGGGTGGATTTTATGCGTGCCAACACCCAAAACGGCCTGTTTGATTTCAAGATGCAGCTGGGCGACTGGGTGGCGCTGGACGCCGAACCGGGCAGCTATTTTGGCGCAACCCCCACGGCGCTGACCAGCCAGGCGTACTATGCGCTTTCGGCCCAGCTGCTGGCGCTGGCGGCGGAGGTACTGGGCAACCAACAGGATGCAGAGCTTTACGCGGGGGTTCACCGCCAGGCGGCCCAGGATTTTGCCGCAAACTTTTTTACCCCGGATGGCGCAATGACCGCCCAAACCCAGACGGCCCATATTCTGGCCCTGCGTTTTGGCCTGACCCCGCAAAAGTGGAAGCAGAAAACCGTGCAGCGGTTGCTGGAACTGTTGGAACAGCAGAATGGGCATTTGGTCACCGGCTTTTTGGGCACGCCGTATTTTTGCGCGGCGCTCAGCCAGAACGGCTGCTGGCAGCAGGCGTATGACCTGTTGCTGAAAAAGGATTACCCCGGCTGGCTGTACCAGGTGCTGCAGGGTGCCACCACCGTGTGGGAACACTGGGATGGCCGCCGCCCGGACGGCACGATGTGGTCCGCAGGGATGAACTCTTTCAACCATTACGCATACGGCGCAGTGGGGGCATGGCTGTACGGCGAGTGCGCCGGTATTGGCCAGCAGCCAGGCACGGCAGGCTTTTGCGCCGCACGGCTGGCCCCGCGCCCCGGTGGCGGGCTGCGCTGGGCCCAGGCCTGGCACCAGACCCCCTTTGGCCGCTATGCCCTGCGGTGGGAGATTGATGACGAAAAAATCACCGTTACGGCGATTATTCCGCCCAATGCGGCGGCGGAGATCTGCCTGGAACCCGGCGCCAAACTGCTGGAAGCGGACGGCCTGACCTTTGCCGAACAAAACGGATGCCCCACCGCCCAGGCGGGCTCCGGCCGGTATCGGGTCAGCTATACGATGGGGCAGTAATTGAACCAGTGCGTTCCTTTATGGTATAATAGCCCCAAAGAAATGCAGCGATCACTCGCGGGAATAGAAAAGCACTGCAAACGAAAGGGGAAAGGGAAACATGCAAATCAAATCTGTTGCCGTTCTGGGGGCCGGTGCGGTCGGCTCTTATGTTATCTGGGGGCTCAGCTCCCGCAGGGATATCCGCCTTGGCGTAATTGCCGAAGGCCCGCGTGCTGAACGGCTGAAACAACAGGGAATCACCATCAACGGCACCACCTACCGCCCGCAGGTCTGGACCCCGCAGGAAGCAAACGGCGTGGATCTGTTGGTGGTTGCGCTGAAATACGGTGCGCTGCCCGGCGCGGTGGACAGCATTGCCGCCGCCGTTGGCCCTAACACCACCGTGATGAGCCTGATGAACGGTGTGGACAGCGAGGAAATCATCGCCGCCAAAATCGGCGCGGAACATGTTCTGCCCTCCCTCATCAAGGTGGCCTCCCATAAGGAAGAGGACGGCTACCACTTTGCCCCCGAAACCACCATCGGCATTATCTATGGCGAGCTGGCTGCCCCGCTGGAAAGCGAGCGCGTGCAGGCGGTGGAAGCGCTGTTTGCCGGTACGGGCATCCACTCCCGCGTTACCCCGTATATTAAGGAAGAAATCTGGAGCAAGTTCCGCCTGAACGTCTGCAACAATCTGCCGCAGGCCATTTTGGGCGCGGGCGTTGGCTGCTACCAGAGCAGCGCCCACATGAAAGCCATCAGCGATGGCTTGTGCCGTGAGCTGGAAGCCATCGCCGCGGCAAAGGGCGTTGATTTGAGCAAGGTGGATGCCAGCTCCCGTCATGGCAGCCTGGTCCCGCCCGCAACGCGTTATTCCACCCTGCAGGATCTGGACGCCGGGCGGCACACCGAAATTGATATGTTCTCCGGTGCGCTGATGCGGATGGGGCAGGAACTTGGCATCCCCACGCCGTATAATGAATACACCTACCACATGATCAAGGCACTGGAAGAAAAGAACGATGGTCTGTTTGATTATGCGGCCAGGGCAAACGATTTGACCTGCTCCAAATAAGCGGGTGAGAAGGAAAAGCATGAAAACGATCTACCTGATGCGCCACGGCCAGACGCTGTTCAACACGATGGATGTCAACCAGGGCCAGTGCGATTCGCCGCTGACCGAGCAGGGCATCCAGCAGGCGCTGGCCGCCAAAGCGTGGTATCAACGCCATAACGTACACTTTGATGCCGTCTACAGCTCTACTTCGGAGCGTGCCTGCGATACCGCCGAACTGGCAAGCGGCGGCATGCCCTACATCCGCAAAAAAGGCCTGAAAGAGATCTACCTTGGCACAAAAGAAGCCAGCCCCAACAGCGAAAACCCGCCCTACCCCTATGGCGATTACTTTGTAAAGTACGGCGGCGAGGACCTGGACGCGTTCACCCAGCGGGTGTACGATGCGGTCAAGGAAATTGCGGATACCGAAACCGGGGATGTGATTCTGGTCGTTTCCCACGGGTTAGCCATCCGCCGTTTTTTGACGGTCGTGACCGGATGCCAGCCGCAGGCGCTCGGCTTTTTGGGCAACTGCGGCATTGCAAAGCTGCGCTATGCAGACGGGAAGTTTGCGGTGGAAGAAATCATTGATCCAAATGCGGATGTGTGAGATGTGGCAGGGGATGGACGGATTGTGTCATCAGCGGGTCGTGAGGTGAATTTCTTTGCGGCATGTGCGGCAATGTTTCGGAACGGTCACTGCGCCCGCAGGCGCGTTTCGGAGGCCAACCGGACCGAAGGTCCGGCTCTTAGGCCGGAGATAGACCGTTCCCTACAGAGCATTTTATAATGGGCGACAAACATAAAACCAATCTGT
>CAVFVI010000035.1:14328-33516 GCA_963626055.1 Acutalibacteraceae bacterium | reverse complement strand
TCTTTGCCTTAAATCCTGCTTGTGTTTGCGAAATATCCGTCATTTTCTTTGTTTTCAGATTCACCTTACGGTAATCACGGTTTCTTTCGGTTCCATGCCTTCGGATTCAAAGCGCACGGTGATCTTGCCGGGGTTGGTGCCTGCGCGCACCACCGCCATGACCTGCCCCTCAAAGGTATCCCAAGTGGTGGCATCGTATGGGATGGTCGCGCGCGGGTCGGCGTTGCCGTACCCTTGCAGGGTGCCGTCGCCCTCCACCGTCACGGTCACCTGTTTGCTGCCAAACGGGTTTAGCACACCATTCTTATCCATCAGGTTCACTGTCACAAAGGCCAAGTCTTCGCCGTTTGCTTTCAGCTGGCTGTTCTCGCAGGTCAGCTGCATCTGCACATCGGGTTCCGCAGTCTGCAGGGTGCAGCGGCCGGTCTCTTCGCCGTTCTTATAAGCGATGGCAACCAGTTCACCCGGCGTATAGGTCAGATCATAGGTAGCGCGGTAAGCGTTGGCCGGGCCGGCGGGCTTTTTGCCCAGGCTGGAACCGTTCAGCAGCAGCTCCACTTCATCGTCTGCGCTGAACACATCCAGGCGGGCGGGCTTGCCCTCGTATCCGGGCCAGGTCCAGCTGGCGATGTTATCCTTATCCATCCAGGCGGTCTGGGAATGCTTCATGCCATACTTATCCACTTTCTCCACGGCAATGTAGGGTGCCTTGCGCAGACCGAACACGATTTCGCGCAGGTAGCTGATGGGGCGGCGGCTGCCAATCAGATTGATATCGCCAATATAGGCCAAGCGGTCCGGGTACACGCCGCTGAAGTTCTGGGTGCCGTCATAATAGAAGATACCGCAGCCAGCTTCGCCCAGGTAGTCATAACCGGTCCAGGTAAAATCGCCCAGAACATGCGGGTTTTCTTCCACAATGGTCCATAGGCGGGCAATATCAGCGGGGAACGTTTCGGTTCCCAGCACACACTTGTTGGGGTGCAGCTGCTTTTCCAGCACATGGCGACCGGTCAGGTAGTTCAGGCCGGTAATATCCATTGCTTCGCTGGGTTCTTTCAGCAGTTCGGTCATTACAGGGTGGCAGGCCAAAGCATCGGCGGCGGGGCCGTTCATCAGGGCCATCATACCGTTCAGCTCGCCTGCACCGCCCTCGTCGTCCCCTTCTGCTTTGGGCTTTTCGGGCTGTTTGGGCATGTTCTTCATCAAATCACCGATGATAACACCCAGCTTGGCCCCCGCTGCCAGCATACCGTTGATGGCGTTGGTGGTGTAGCGGGAGGAATCCAGCTCATGGAACAGGTTGCAGATATGGCGGTTCATCTGGGCGCCGAACGGGCTGCCGACATCGGGGATCTCGTTGCCGCTGGAATACAGCACCACGCAGGGGTGGTTATAGTCTTTTGCCACCATGCGGGCGATTTCGCTGTCCATATGCTCCTTAAAGTGCAGGGCATAGTCGTTGGCGTTCTTGTGGCGGGTCCACATATCGGAAAGTTCATCCATCACCAGCATGCCGTATTTATCGCAGGCACGCAGCATAGCTTTGCTCATGGGGTGGTGGGCGCTGCGGATGCTGTTAAAGCCCGCTTCCTTCATCTGGCGGCAGCGGCGGTCTTCGGCCATTTCATAGGTTGCGGTGCCGATGACACCGTTATCATGATGGATGCAGGAGCCGCGCAGTTTGACCGGCACGCCGTTGATGCGCAGACCGTGCTGGGCATCCAGGGTCAGCTTGCGGAAGCCGAATGTCTCTTTTGCTTCATCCAGCAGTTCCTCGCCCTCATAGATCTGCACCAGGCATTCATACAGTTCGGGGGTATCCACATTCCACAGCTTGGCATTTTCCACGCCAATGCGCTGGTGGACGGTCTCCTCTGCTTCGGGGAACATCGTCACGGTGCTTTCATCCGCGGCAACGGCTTCGCCCTTGTACAGCAGGGTGGTTTTTACGCTGATGGTGTGGCGGGTGCGGTTCAGGTTTTTGACATCCACGGCAATTTCGGCGGCGGAGTAATCTTCTTCCGCCTGGGCGATATCAATTTTCACGCCATCCGCCTTGATGTGGATGCGGTTGCCCACCAGCAGGTTGACATCACGGTAAATGCCGCTGCCGCTGTACCAGCGGGTGTTCTTTTCCAGGTTGTTTACAATCACCTTGATCTCATTGCTCTGGCCAAAGTTCAGGAACTTATCCAGCACCACATAGAACCCGGAATAGCCGTGCAGGTTAGTGGCGGCCAGTTCGCCGTTCACATACACCATGGCGGACTCGTACACACCTTCAAATTCCAGCATGACGGTTTTGCCCTGCCAGTCTTGCGGGGCGTCAATTTTATTGATATAGGTATAGGTGCCACCGGGGTAAAAGCCGGTCTGGGCCACGTTGGGGGTATCCTTGGTGCGTTCCTCATGGATCATGGCGTCATGCGGCAACTGGACCTGGTGGTATTCCATCCCACCGGTAAAGGCGGACATCAGGGTGGGGCTGCCCTTGGCAAAGTTCCAGCCGGCATCAAATTTTTCACGCAGCATAATTGGTTCACCTCGTTAATTATTTATTTTGTCGTTATCAAGCAGCAGGCGGATGCTCCGGGCGGAACATTCGCCTGCCTATATTAGTTCAAATTCAGTTTACGCCATGGGCCTTATCCCAATCGCTGTTGGCCTTTTCAACCTTCAGGTTGTACATGATAATGGTAATCAGAATAACGGCAATCAGCGGGAACCACAGGTACATGAAGTCCAGCATGGCAATGCAGCGTGCAGACTGCTGGGCGGCGTTCGCAACGTAACCACCGGCGGACAGCAGCAGGCCGGACATCGCGGAGCCAAGACCGCCGCCAACCTTGATACCAAAGGAGGAGCAGCTGAACATGGTGCCTTCAATGTGCTTGCCCTTGGTGCGCACAGTGTAATCAGAAGCAGCAGAAATCAGGGCATTGATATCGCCGGTAACCGGGCTAACGCACAGGTATGCAATCGCAGCAAAAGCCATCATCAAAGGAACATTGCGGTTCATACCGGCAAAGATAAACAGAACACGGAACACGATGGCAGCACAGTAGCCGTACAGGTTCAGCTTGTACATACCCTTGAACTTTTTGACCAGCATGGGGGTCAGGGCCAGGCCAACCACCATGGGCAGCATGGATACCATCGAGAAGGTGCCCAACAGGTTCGGGTTGCCCAGAACATAGGTCATGTAGTAGATACCAATGCCGGTGATACCGGTCTGGATGTACATCAGAATATAGAACGCAGCAATCAGCAGGAAGTACTTGTTGGAAAGCAGCAGTTTGAGGGCTTCGCCAAATTTGATCGTCTCACCCTTGGACTGATTTTCACCAGCGGGTTCTTCCTCGGGCAGTTCCTTAACGGAGAATACGGAGATGGCATTGACCACAACAGCAATCACAGCGTACAGCAGCGCCACATTGCGCCAGCCCACAGCACCGCCGCCAAAGCTGTTGACCAGGTTGACGGTGATGGAAGCCACGGTGATGTTGGTAACCAGGGAGAACATGAAGCGGATGGACCCCATCTGCACACGCTCATCGCCGTTCTTGGTGATCAGGGAGGTCAGAGAGGCATACGCAATGTTGTTGGCGGTGTAGAACACGGCGTTCAGCAGCGTATAAGCGATGAAGAAGTAAGCATACTGTGCGGTCTTGCCCCAGCTGAGGGGGATCGCAAAGGTAGCGGCCAGCAGAATGCCGTTGCCAAAACCGGCATACAACATCCAGGGGCGGGCCTTACCCATTTTGCTGTGGGTCTTATCGATCAAAGTGCCAAAGAAAACGTCGGTCACACCATCAAAAAACTTGGAGAACATGATCAAAGTACCAACGATACCGGCTTCCAGGCCTACCGTATCGGTCAGGTAGATCATAACAAAGCTCGTCAGCAAGCCATAAATACAGTTTGCCGCAAGGTCACCTGAGCCATAGCCCACTTTGTTATACCATTTCAGGTATTTCTTTTCTTCCATTTGGAGGTCACTCCTTTTGTTTTGTATTGATTCCGTTCCAAAGGTGTTCGGGGCCTTCCCTCACACCGCAATCCAAAGGGTTACAGGGTCACGCTGGTGGCGATCAGGTCGCTGTTGTCCGCGCTGGTGCCCGCATAGATGGTGTAATCCATATGTTCCAGCTTCCACTCGCGGTGGCTGGGGTCGTACCATTTCAGCTTTTCCAGCGGGGTGGTAATGGCAACGGTCTTTTCCTCCCCTGCTTCCAGGTGTACCCGCTTGAAGCCGCGCAGCTGCTTAACGGGGCGGTCCACAGCGGAATGTTCAACGCCCACATACATCTGCAGCACTTCGTCGCCCGCGCGGGCACCGGTGTTTTTCACTTTCGCGGTCACTTCCAGCGTATCGCCGTTCACGGCAGCGGTCACATCGCTGACGGCAAAAGTCGTGTAGCTCAAGCCAAAGCCATAGGGAACCAGCGGTTTTACGCCGTTTTTTTCAAGGCGGGTATAGCCGTGGTAATATTCGTAATACTGGTCAGTGGCTTCCCAATCCACATAGGGCAGGTCGCTTTCTTTCACCGGCACCACAAACGGCAGCTTGCCGCTGGGGTTCACATCGCCGTACAGGATTTCAGCCAGCGCCGTGCCGCCCTCCATACCGGGGTAATAGGCCATGATCACGCTGGAAACCGCATCATACCATTCGGTCATCATAATCATATTGCCACCGATCAGCACCACGCAGTTTTTCTCGTTTTCCGGGGCAACGGCCTGAATCAGGGCAATATCATCTGCATGCAGGCCAAGGGTCTCTTTGCGGTCGCCGCCCATTGCGCCGGTATAATTTTCGGCCTGGTCGGCGGAAACAAACTCGCCCTCGTCATCATGGTTAAAGCCCACCACAAAAATCACGGCATCGGCGGCTTTGGCGGCTGCCTTGGCGGCTGCCACATCGCTGCCGTCACAGTAGATCACTTCGCTGTCCGGGTTGGCGGCTTCCAGGCCCTGTTTGGGGGTTACCACATAGGGCGGGCGCACCCAGCTGGAACCATGGTCGCCAATGTTGGCGGTATCGCCCAATTTGCCGATGAGGGCAATCTTTTTGGTGGCTGCTTTATCCAGCGGCAGAACGCCGTTATTTTTTACCAGCGTAATGCCTTTTTCGGCAACTTCCTTTGCCACGGCAATATGCTCTTTGCAGCCCACAACAGACATATCATATTCTTTGTGGTCTTTATCGAACGCCAAAATCGTGCGCACAATGCGCAGGGCGGCTTCATCAATCTTTTCTTCCGGAACAAATCCATCCTGAACCGCCTTTACCAGCCGGTCACCAAAATACTGGGTCCACAGCATTTCCATGTCCTGCCCGCCGTTGGCGGCTTCCACGGTATCCAGCACGCCCCAGCAGAAATCCGACATGACAAAGCCGTCAAAGTCCCATTCCTTTTTCAGCACCTGGTTCAGCAGGTAGTTGTGGTGGCCGCACTGCACGCCGTTGTAACGGTTGTAAGAGCTCATGATGCTGGCGGCACCGGCATCCACACAGTCCTTAAAGTGGGGCAGGAACACTTCTTTTTCGGTGCGCTGGTCACAGGTCACGCTGCACTTAAAGCGTGCATTTTCCATATCGTTGAACGCGTAATGCTTTACGCAGGCCATTACATCCTCATCCTGAACGCCGCGCACCAGCGCTGCGCCCATCTGGCCGATCTGATAGGTTTCTTCGCCATAGGTTTCCTGGCTGCGGCCCCAGCCGGGGTTATACGGCATGTTGATGCAGACACCGGCAAACAGGTTGCCGCCAAAGGCACGGGTTTCGCGGCCAATGCAGTGGCCTACTTTTTCTTCCAGCTCCGGGTCAAAGGTAGCACCGCGCGCCATGGATACCGGGAAGCAGGTGGTTTGGTCATTGCCGCACACAACACCGCGGGGACCATCCACAAACTTCATCGGCGGCAGGCCGATCTCTTCAATGCCGCCTGCCTCATAGGGGGTAACATTGTAGTGGTTTTTGGGGTCGGACATCATCTCGGCCATTTTTGCCAGCTGCTCATGGGAGAGCTTGGTTATGTTGATGTTGCCGCTCATCAGGGAAACCTTTTGTTCCAGGGTCATCTTGCTGACCAGCTCTTTGGCCTTTTCCGTCATAGCCAGCCGGTATGCTTTGGTCGCTCGCATGGGATGTTCTCCTTCCTGACTGTTCATCTTGTTTTTTGCATCTATTGCTTCACACATTTTGTGTGTACGTTACCGCGCAGTTGCGTGTACGTTACCGCATGACTAAAGAATAAACCCCGTTGGCAGTTTTGTCAACGGGGTTTACACAATATAAATGTTTTTTGTTGATTTGGCTAGTCGTTCACGGGCAAAGATTGTGCAATATGGATACTCAAATTGGTATATTGTACTGTTTGTGCAGGGCGCACACCATAGGCAAGGTACTGGAACAGGATCGCCAGCGGCTGTTCGCCCTGCTTTTCCGGCTCCTGGCAGATGGTGGCGCAGATAGTTTCATCCCGCACCATGCGGATCTGGTTTCCCACAAGGTCGTTGGTGATAATGTGAATCTTTCCTTCGGGGTCATGCTCATGCAGAATGCGGCAGATATCATAATCCACCGGGTTGGCAATGTAAGCCACATTCACCTGCGGGCAGCTGCGCAGCACATCTTCTACTACACGCTCGTTCTCGGCACGGTTTACGGTAATGGCACGCTTGGCCACAATTTTCATCTGGGGGTAGTGGCGGTCTATCTCCTGCTGGATGCCCTGCACACGCTCGGTGTAGCTGGCAACCTCCATGTTTTCATCCTGGCCCTGGCTGAATACTGCAATGCTGGCATCCGGCCCAGCCACGCGGGCAGCAAGCCCCGCCGCCAGCCGCCCGGCATCCACATAGTTGCAGCCCACAAAGGCCAGGCGTTCCAGGTCTGGCCGGTCGGTATTATACAGCACAATGGGCACCCCACGCTTTGTGGCAGCTTTCAATTCGGCCGAAAGCGTTCCATCCAGAAAGCCAAGGGCAGCGATTCCGTCCGCCTGGCGCATGGTCTGCACAATTTTTTGCGTGGTGTAACTGCCCGTATCTGCCCCCAACAGGCAGATATCGGTATTTACGCCGTACTGTTTCAGCTTTTCGGCCCGCCGCTGGGCGGCTTCGATGATATCATAATAAAACGGGTTGTGGGTTGGTTCCGGTACAACAAAACACAGGTTCAGCTTTTTTTTTGCAGCAGCCAGGCCCTGGGCGGCGGTGTTGGGTTTATAGTGCAGCTGCTCCATCACGGCGCGCACTTTGGCCTTTGTTTCCTCGCTTACCCTGCCACGGTCATGCAGCACACGGTCCACCGTGCCGATGGAAACCCCGGCTTCCCGCGCAACGTCCTTGATCCCTGCCATGGTGTTATGCCTCCATCCATACCCGGCAATGCTCCTTTTGCCGGGTTGTTTTACCTATACTCTACAAAATTCCTGCGCATTTGTCCAGACAGAAAACAAAGTTTTTTCTTGTTTACCGCCTGTCTCATGTGGCATTTATTCTTGTTTTCGCTTTACAGCGCGGTACCCTTTGCGGGCACAAACAGCTTTGTGCAGTCGGTGCCTTCCAATTTCAGAAGCTGGATTTTTCGCTCAACGCCGCCTGCGTAGCCGGTCAGGCTGCCGCTGGCTCCCACCACGCGGTGGCACGGGATAATGAGCGAAATGGGGTTATGCCCCACCGCCCCGCCTACCGCCTGGGCGGACAGGCGCGCCTTGCCATGCTTTGCCGCAAACCGGGCGGCCAGTGCGCCGTATGTAGTTGTCTGCCCGTATGGGATTTGCAGCAGCAGCGCCCACACTTCCTGCCGGAAGTCCGACCCGGTGGGGTGCAGCGGCGGCGTGAAATCCGGCATTTTGCCGCTGAAATACACATCCAGCCAGCGCTTTGCTTCGGTCAGGGGCGGGGTTTCGCGCTCCGTGCTCTGCGGGGCCAGGCCCGCCGCATAATATTTTGCGCCGTCAAACCACAAGCCGGTCAAGCCCGCTTCATCCGCTGCCAGCAGGATGCCGCCCAAAGGGGACTGATAATGCGCGGTGAACATCATAACATCTTCTCTTTCTGTTGTACTTTCGTTATGCTTTTGATGTTTTCCCTGCGTGGGAACCAGCGGGCGCTGCCTTTTGGGCCGGGGCTTTCTTTTTGGGGGCATAATCTTTCAACCCCGGCACCGCGCCGCCCGCGGCGGCCCACAGGTAAAGGCTCGCCACACTGCAATAGGGGCTGAACCGCCTGCGGTACTTTTCAAACAGTTTGCGGTCAATTTTGCGGTGGTGGTACACCATGCGCAGCCCGCGCTGGATGGCGAGGTCATCATAGCTGAACACATTGGGCCGCTGCATACAGAAAAGCAGAATCATCTCCGCGGTCCACACGCCAATGCCTTTCAGGGCACTCAATTCCCGGATCACTTCCTCGTCCGGCTTCTGCCAGATGCCCTCCAAATCAAACTCGCCATTCTGGATTTTTCGTGCAAAGTCCGTGATGTACTCCGCCTTGCGGTAGCTGATGCCAAGCGGCTGTAATTGCTCGATTCCTGCTTCCAGAACATGCGCGGCATCCACCGTGCCAAGGGCATCCCGCATGCGCTGCCAGATGGTGGCCTGCGCCTTGGTGGAGATCTGCTGCCCCACAATATGGTGCACCACGGCGGAAAACAGGTCGGTATCCACCTCGCGCTCCACCCGGCCCACCTGAGCAATCACCGCCCCAAGCTTTTCATCTTTGCGGCTCAGGTATTCTATTTCTTCCTGCCCGTATTGAAAGTACATGGTCTTTCCTTTCCTGTGTTCTTTCCGTGTTTTGTGTGTTGATTTTTGCGTTTATCCTGCCACCATTATACCATGCTTTGCGCGGTTTGGGTATCGGCGGCAAAAGCGTATCTTTTCATCGCCGCTTTCCCCCGATACCAAAACCAGCCGCCCTGCCGTGGAACATTCCCACAGGCAGGGCGGCTGGTTGTTTTTATTTTTGCTGGTTTACGGATTCAGTGCGCGGTGGATCAACATGCGCAGGTTTTGCATGGGCGTTGGAACGCCCGGATGCTTGGAAGCATAGCACAGCCCCATCAACCCGCCCGCTGCGGCGGAAAGCAGGGCCAGATCACAGTAATCATCCGGCAGGGCGGGGTCGATCTCCCCTTTCTGCCGCAGCGCTGCCATGGTTCTGTGCAGCACTCCGCGCAGGGCCTGCACACGCTCGTCGATGCCATTGGGCTCCTCCTGTGCACCAACGCTGGATGCTATCACCTGATAGGTTCCCATCCGGTTGCCGGAAAGGTCCTGCAGGTAGGCCAGCAGCTCGTCTTCCAGCTCGTTCAAAGTGGTGCAGTGTTCCAGCCGCATGGCAACGCGGGCAATCTCGGTATCAAAGCAGTGCAGGGCCATCCCCCGCAAAATCTCATCTTTGGAGGCAAAGTATTCATACACGGTGCCCTTGCCGATTCCGGCTTCGTCCGCGATCTGCTGCACCTTCATGGCGGCGGGGTTTACCCCCTTGGCAATCAGGCGCAGGGCGGCTTCGTACAGGGCGGTTTCGCGTTCTTTGCGGGTATCTGGTGTCATTGCGGCGTTCCCTCCCCGTTCTCGGTATCGGGTTTGCCGGGCAGCTTTAAGCGGCGGTGCTCAGCATTGTCCGGTGTTTCGGGTTCCGGCTGGTTCTGGCCCTCTGCCGCGCGGCGGGCGGCAAATTCTGCGGCAAACTCGGCCGCATCATCGGGCAGGTCGTCCATGCCGTCATCGCCCACATCAATGTTGACCGGCGGCTTGCGGTAGAAGAGGTCATACATCACCGGCACAATAAACAGCGTCATCAACGTTGCATAGGAAAGGCCGCCTACAATAACAATGGCCATGCCCTTGCCCATCTCGCTGCCGGCATCTTTGCTGAAAATCATCGTTACCATGGCAAGCACGGTGGTCAGGGTCGTCATCAGGATGGGGCGCATACGGGTGCGGCCGGTCGCCACCAGGGCGTCGGTGCGCTCCAGTCCGCCAATGCGCAGCTGGTTGGCGTAATCCACAAACACAATGCCGTTGTTGACCACCACGCCCATCAGCACAAGGAAGCCCATGAGCGAAATGACCGAAAGCTGTTCGCCGCCGATCATCAGGCCGATCATGCCGCCGGTAAAGGCCAGCGGAATGGTGAACAGCACAATAAAGGGGGAAAGCAGGCTTTGGAACTGCGCCACCATGATGAAATAGACAAACAGCAGCGCCAGAGCCATCATTTTTACCATCTGCTGGACCATCTCGGTCACCTGGGTGGTTTCGCCGGCAAGTTCGGCGGTGCAGCCATCGGGCAGGTTCAGCGCCGCCAGCTGGGGTTCCAGGTCACGGGAGATCAGGGTGGTGTTGTATCCTTCGGCGGTTTCGCTGGTCACCGTCATCATGCGGGAGCCGTTCTCGCGCGAGATGGAAGCGTACGCGTTGCCGTTGGTGCGGGAAGCAAACTCGCCAAGGGTATGGGTCTCGTTCACCGTGTTGCCGTCATCATCGGTGCCTGTGGTGGTGAACTCCATCTGGAACAGATCATCCAGGTCCGGGGTATCGGTCTTATCCACAATGGTCACGTTGTAGGTATCGCTGCCCACTTTCAGGGTGGTCACGGTGGTATCGGTGCTGAGCTTTGCGGCGATCTGCTGGTACACCTGCGCCACCGTCAGGCCAAGGCGCATGGCTTTGTCCTTATTGATGACGATGTGCACTTCCTCATCGCCGGTCTCCTGACCGTTGGAAACATTCTCGACGCCTTCCACGCTGTTCAGCAGGTCCATTACCTGCTGGCTGGCGGTGGTCAGATCATCCAGGTCCTGGCCGTAAATGTCCACCTCCACGCCGCTGCCGGACAGTGCGCTCATATCCATGCCGTTGGCGCTGATGGCTACTTCACAGTTCAAATCTGCGGTATCATCGGCAATCTGCTGCTGGATGGCCTTGCCGTTGCTGGCACCCTGGTCCGTCAGCAGAACATAATAGGTAAAGCTGGTGTTATCCGTTGCGCCCTCGGTGCCGGTCATCATCAGCATGCTGCTGGTGCTGTCGCTGCCGCCGGACATTGCACCCACGGTCTCCACGCCGTCAATATTGGTGATGGCATCCATCACGGCGTCAGCGGTGGCAAAGGCATCCTCCTTGGCGGTATCCACCGGCACCGTTACGGTAACGGAAAGCTGGTTGGAACCCATATCCGGGATAAGCACCACGCCCATGGTGGCAATGCGCCAGACCGAAACCGCCAGCAGCACAATGGCCAGCGTGAGCGGAACGGCCTTGCGCTTTAAGCAGAAGCGCAGCAGCTTTTCGTACCCGTTCAGGAAACGGTCAAACCAGGGGTGCTTGATTTCTTTCTGCTTGCGCAGCACATTGGAACCGGCGCAGGGCACCACGGTAAGGGCCACAACGAGGGAGGCCAGCAGGCTGAACGTGATGGTCCATGCCATATCGGAAAGCAGCTCCAGCACCATGCCGGTGGTAAAGATCATGGGCAGGAACACACAGACCGTGGTCAGGGTGGAGGACATGATAGCCCCCGCCACCTGGCGTGCGCCCTGCACCGCCGCGCGCGGGGCCGGGATGCCGCGCCCGCGCAGACGGTAGATGTTCTCAATGACAACGACCGAGTTATCCACCAGCATACCAACGCCCAGCGCCAGGCCGGACAGGCTGAGGATGTTCAGGGTAATGCCGGTAAAATACATCAGCACAATGGCAAACAGCACGCTGAGCGGCATGCTGATGGCAACCACCAGCGTGGGGCGGATGTCTTTCAGGAACAGCGCCAGAACGATGATGGCCAGCACAGCGCCCTGAATCAGGTTGGACATGACGCTGTTCACGATCAGCTTGATGTAATCGCCCTGGTCCATGATGGTGGTCATGTGCAGGCCGTCATTTTCCGCCATCATGTCTTTCATGGCGGCGGTGCTTGCATTGGAAACGGACGAGGTGGAAGCGGTGGAGCTTTTATAGATCGAAAGCAGCACGGCACGGTTTTTGCCCACCTTAGCATAGCTGTCATCGGCGTTATCGGTCAGCTCAATGTCCGCCACATCCGAAAGCCGCACATCGCCGATGCCGTCAATGTTGCACAGGATCATGCTTTTCAGCTCATCCACATTGTCGAACGCATCGCCGACTTTCAGGATGTACTGGTCATCGTCCCCTTCCCCGCCGTCAATGTAGCCGGCCGGCATCGAAAAGTTCTGCGCGGCAATCAGCTGTTTCAGGGTGTTCATGTTCAGCAGCTGGTCCAGGTTGGCGTTTTTCAGTGCTTCCTCGCGGGCCGATTCATACTCCTTGCGGGCGGCGTCCAGCTGGGTCTGGCCGGCTTCCAGCTGGGTGCGGCCGCTGCTGATCTGGAACTCGCCCAGGCTGAGCTGGGCTTCGGTACCGCTGAGCAGCAGCTGCACGGCCATATCGGCCAGCTGGGGGTCTGTCGGGTTAGCGGAAAGGCTTTCCAGCATGGATTGCAGCTTGCCGCGCTGGTCGTTCAAATTGGCCAGCATGGCTTCGGCTTTGTCGATCTGGGCGTTCAGGGTGGTAATCGTCTGCTGCAGGGTCTGGCGCAGGTCCTCGGTGCTCTCGTTCAGGCTGGCTTCGGCTTCCTGCCGGGCTTTCAGCAGCACCGTGGCGTTCTGCAGGGCCGTCTGGGTGGTGGAAAGGGTGCTTTCGGCGCTCTTGTAATCATCCAGGGCCGCGCGCTGGGCGGTTGCAGCGTCCAGCTGGGCCTGCAGGGCGGCCTGCTCGGCCTTTTTGCTCTCGATCTCCGCGCGGATGGCATCCTGCTCTTCCGGGGCGGCGGTTTCCAGCTGCTGCTGCAGCTGAACAATCTCGTTATCTTTCTGCTGCACCTGCACCGTCAGCATCAAAATCTGGGCATCCAGCGCCGTGCAGGCATCGCTGATGCTCTGCCCGCCAGTCAGGGCGGCGGCTTCGGCCTCAACGGCCTGCTGGGCGCGCTCGATGGAAGCCAGCATTGCCGCCATCTTGGTCAGGTCGCTCTTGGCTTCCTCCAAATTGGCGGGCATGGCGTTGGCATCGTACTGGGGGTCATATTTTGCCAAAATTTCTTTGCAGGAAGCAAACAGCGCATCGTCGATCGGCAGCGTCACTTCCGGCAGGCTGCTTGGGTCCGCTTTCAACTGGTTCAGCTTGCTCTGGGCCGCATCCAGCTGGCCTTTCAGGCCCGCGATCTGCTCTTCCAGCTTGGGGATCTCCTCATTCAGCTGGTCGATGGCGTCCCGCAGCTGCTGGGTCAGGCTCTGCTTTTGGGTGTTCAGCTGGGCCTTGCCGGAATCCAGCTGGCTCTGGGCGCTGTCCAGCTCCGCAAGGCCATCCTTGATTTTGGCTTCGTTTTCATCCAGCTGCTGTTTGGCTTCGGCCAGGCGGTCGCTCACCTTGACCAGCAGCTTGTCGTTCACCTCATCAATTTTATCCTGGTCCAGCGTGATCTGCACCGTTTTTTTGACAAGGCCCATGGAGGAAACGCTGGCCACGCCGTCCACGCGCTCCAGCTGGGGGATCACCGTTTCCTCCACATAGTCCGAAAGTTCATAGATGTCCAGCCCCTCGTAGTCCACCGCAACATACTGGGTGGCCATCATATCGGGGCTCATCTCCATCAGCATGGGGGTAGTGGCCATATCGGGCAGGCTGTCCCCCAGCTGGTTCACGGCAGTGCTGGCTTTGACCATAGCGCTGTCCATGTTGGTGTTGTCCTGGTATTCCAGAATGACCAGGCTGTAGTTTTCGTTGCTCTGGCTGGTCACGTTCTTTACCCCGTTCAGGGTGGAAAGGCTGTTTTCCAGCGGCTGGGTCACATCGCTTTCCACCTGTTCCGGGCTGGCACCGGGATAGGTGGTGATCACCAGCAGGTAGGGCAGGTTCATATTGGGCAGCAGATCCGTCTGCATGCCGGTCAGGCTTACAAAGCCCAACACAATGACCAATATGACCGCCACAAGTACGGTAAATGGCTTTTTAACGCTGTATTTTGACATGTGTTTGTTCCCTTTGCCCGCATTTTGGGCGGGCGTATGTGTTAGCGAGCCACGCTCGACCGACCGGTCGGTCGGTTTTTCGGTGCTATTATACCACCAAATGGAATGCGTTGTAAAGAGAAGATAAAGATTCTGCCCACGCGGCACATTCCGCCGTCAAAAGCGGCAAAAATCGCCGCCAGCCTTGCTTTTTCGGCCCCAATCATGTAAACTGTTCATCATAAGTTTACAGTTTTACGGTGTAGCTGAAAACAAAGAAAATGACGACCATTTCGCAAACGCAAAATCCGGTTGTGGTTGTAGAATCGGCTGAATTTTCGGCTTTTCTGCTGCACTCTAGTTAAGGAAGGACGTTTCTAGATGGGGATCGTTGTCATCGGCGCAGTTTTTGTTGATATCAAGGGGTACCCCCTTGCCACCTATATTCCGGGCGGGCGCAACGCCGGGCGGGTGGAACAGGTACACGGCGGTGTGTGCCGCAATGTGGCGGAGGATATCGCCAACGTGGAGCTGCGCCCCACCTTTGTAAGCCTGGTGGATGACACCGGCACCGGGCAGGACGTTATTGACAAACTGGCCCGCCACAAGGTGGATACCCGCTACGTGCAGCGTGTGCCGGACGGCATGGGCACCTGGCTGGCTGTGTTCAACAATGAGGGCGATGTGGTAGCCGCTATTTCCAAGCGGCCGGACACCAATCCCCTGACCGACCTGCTGGCCGAAAAAGGCGATGAAATTTTTAAGGACTGTGACGGCATTGCCATGGAACTGGACCTGGAAAAGGACACCGTGAAGCAGATCCTGTACTTTGCCCAGAAGTACCACAAAAAGGTATACGCCGCGGTTTCCAACATGAGCATTGCCATGGAACGGCGGGACTTTTTGCAGCAGATTGACTGCTTTGTCTGCAACCAGCAGGAAGCGGGGATCCTTTTCTCTGACGAATACGACCACATGGGGCCGGAGGAAATGTGCCGCACGCTGGCTGCCAATGTGGGCAGCGCCAACATTCCCTGCATGGTGGTCACCATGGGGGACAAAGGCGCAGTGTACGCCTGCGCGGATGGCGAAAGCGGCATTGTGCCTGCCAAAAAGGTGAATGTGATCGATACCACCGGCGCAGGCGATGCGTTCTTTGCCGGCACGGTCATTGGCCGCGCCTATGGCAAAACGATGGCGGAAGCCTGCGGCATTGGCAGCCGTCTGGCAGCATCGGTCATCTGCACTGCCGAAAACGTCTGCCCGCGGTTCCGCCCGCTGGAGTTCGGGCTGGATGTTCCAGTGGTGGATTGAGCCCCTGCTTCCATTATTATAAAAGGAAAGGCCAAAAATGAAACAGCGTTCCCTTTTGCATCGTGTCCTTCTGATGCTGGCCGGGGTCCTGGCCGCGCTGGCACTGGCGGTGGGGCTGTATCTCCATGATTATTACCACGCCGATGCCGCCGCACAGGCAGCGCTGGCTTCGGATCCCGGTGTTACCGTGACCCAACAGGGCAGCACCTGGGTGTTTGCCCCGCAGAAGCCGCAGGCTGGGCTGATTTTTTACCCCGGCGCTAAGGTGGAGGCCACCGCCTATGCCCCGCTGCTGCATGAGCTGGCGCAAAACGGCGTGCTGTGCGTGCTGGTCAAAATGCCCGGCAACCTGGCAATCCTATCCCCCAACGCGGCGGATGGTATTGCCGCGCAGTACCCCGATGTGACCGACTGGTACATCGGCGGGCACTCCCTCGGCGGGGCCATGGCGGCCAATTACGCCGCCAGCCATACGGATGAGCTGGACGGCCTGGTATTGCTGGCCGCCTATTCCACCAAGGACCTGACTGACAGCGGCCTGCGCGTGTTTACCGCTTACGGCAGCGCGGACGGCGTGCTGAACCGCGAAACCTATGCCGCCGATTTTGCCAACTTGCCGGATAATACGGTGGAATGGGTGATCGATAGCGGATGCCACGCCGGGTTTGGCAGTTACGGCCCCCAGGATGGCGATGGCACACCCAGCATTTCCGGCGCAGAGCAGATCACGCTGACAGCGGATGCTGTGGCGGGGTGGATGATGCAGGAACAAAATTAAAATATCGTTTTGGGTTTTGTATATTTCAATACGCAGCAACGCGGGGCACCCGGATTTTGATTTGGGTGCCCCGCGTTTTATATTTAGGTTTGCGTTTTGATTGGAAAAGGCTGCATTTTAACCGTAGGGGCGCACATTGTGCGCCCGCGGCCTGGCGGCGGGGGTTGGTGTGAAAGATTAGACAAGGCCCGCAAACGGGACGATGACAAGCATCGTCCCCTACAAACGTTTTTAAGGCCGCGGCAAATGATTGCCGTTTCTCCCCGGCGCGATGAGGGCATCGCGCCCTACAGATTGTTTGTTGGTTCGCAATGCGTAATAAAAAGTTCTGTAGGGAACGGTCCTGACTGTTCCGGAACACATATTATAAACACCATTATGGGATTTTGTGCGATGCCTACATGCGGTGGCCGGGAGGACTCTGCGCCCACAGGCGCGTTTCAGTGACCCACCGTTTCTTACAGAACTTTTTATATTGTGCTGCAAACATATAAAATGTTCTGTAGGGCGGGGTGCCCTCACCCCGCCGCAGTCTTGCCCTGTTGCGCATTACAAAATTTGTGACAAACAACCGACTCCTATTTGTAGGGGACGATGCTTGCATCGTCCCGAATGACGGGCCCAGCCAGATGTTTTATCCCGAAACACGGCAAACAACCACAAGTGCATGATGTTGCTGTAACACCAGGAATCTTACCAATTTTTCCGTTCGCCGCGCAGCAAAAGCGCACGGAACGATGACAAGCATCGTCCCCTACAAACGTTTTTAAGACCATGGTAAATGCTTGCCGTTTCTCCCCAGCGTGATGAGGGCATCGCGCCCTTCGGAATGTTTTATTGGTTGCCGCAAACTTTGGGAACAACACCAACCTGATATTTTTTGAGCAGCGCAAATGCGCCGCGGTCCACCACCATTATTCATTTTTCATTATTCTTTATTCTTTTCGGTTCTGCGCTCTCCTCGTACCAGCATATAAAACGTCACATGCGCTTCCGGGTCCGCCAGCGGAACCTGAACCCGACCCGGGTAGCGCTCCTCGCGGTTCTTAAAGTAATCCGTGGTAAAGCACGGCAGGGACGAAGAATGGACCAGCTCGTCAAAAGCAAATTCATCCGTCTGCACCAAAAAGCGGGAGGCCGACATTTTCTGGCGGCAGAGGGCATCCCAAAAGCCAAGTTCGGTGCGCAGCAAAAAGTTAAAGCCGTTCGCCTGCGCAAAGGTCAGCTCCCGGTACTTTGCCAGCTCATGGTCCGGCGGCACACAGATGAAGAGATTTTCCCGCATGCACACCTCCCCCGGCCCGCCGCTGCCCGGATAGGCAAACGGCAGAATGGCAATATCACAGCTGCCGTCTGCCCAGGCGGCCAGCACTTCCTCGTTCTGGCAGATGCTGCTGGCAATCGTCATGCCCGCATGGCTGGCGGTCAGCTTGGGCAGCAGCTCCCACAGTGGGGCGGGCGCGCAGGAACGCACCACAATGGTTTTGCGGCGCTGGTCAAACGCCTGCACCTGCTGTACCGCCTGGCGGGCATCGTTCAGCAGCTTGCGTGCCTGCTCCACCGCCGCCAGGCCGGTTTCATTCAGTTCAATTTTGTTTTTGCTGCGGGCAAACAGCGGCACCCCAAAGCTCTGCTCCAGGTTTTGCATGCTGCGGGTGATGGACGGCGTGGAAATGTGGCAGCTTTCCGCCACTTTGGAAAGGGTTCCCAGCTCCGCAAACGCCACCAGCTGCTGCAATTCGTTCAGGTCCAGCATCTTTCTTTGCCCCTTTTCACGTTTCATTTTCTGCAAAGCAGATTACGATATTGATATTTTACATTTTCGGCGTTCCGTTGTAAAGTAGTGGTACAGGCAAAACCAAGCATTTCACAAAACAGGAGGGTTTGTACCATGGAATATGTAACACTGAACAACGGCATCAAGATGCCCCAGCTGGGTTATGGCGTTTACCAGACCCCGCCGGAGGATACCAAGCGCTGCGTGCTGGACGCCATCGAAGTCGGCTATCGCAGCATTGACACCGCCCAGGCATACCACAACGAGGAGGGCGTTGGCGCTGCCCTGGCCGAAAGCGGTCTGCCGCGGGAGGAGTTTTTCCTGACCACCAAGGTATGGATCACCAATGCCGGGTACGAAAAAGCCAAAGCTTCCATCCTGGAATCCATGCAGAAACTGCGCACCGATTATCTGGACCTGCTGCTCATCCACCAGCCCTTCGGCGATTATTACGGCACCTACCGCGCCATGGAAGAGCTGTACCAGGCTGGCAAGCTGCGCGCCATCGGTGTTTCCAACTTTGGGCCGGACCGTTACCTGGACATGGAGCATTTCGCCACCGTCAAGCCCGCCGTGAACCAGATCGAGACCCATGTGTTCCAGCAGCAGAACGTTGCCCGCGAATACCTGAAAAAGTACGGCTGCCAGGCGGAATCCTGGGGTCCCTTTGCCGAGGGCCGCAACGACCTGTTCACCAACCCCGTGCTGACCGCCATCGGCAAGCAGTACGGCAAAACCGCCGCCCAGGTTGCCTTGCGCTTTTTGCTGCAGAAGGATGTCGTCATCATCCCCAAATCGGTGCACAAAGACCGCATGAAGCAGAACTTCGACCTGTTCGATTTCAGCCTTTCCGCCCAGGATATGGCCGCCATTGAGGCACTGGACCAGGGCGAAAGCCTTTTCTTCTCCCACTATGACCCCAAAACCGTTGAGTGGTTCATGTCGATTCTGTGATGATTTTTTTTGCATAACGGTATCATGCCAAAAATAAACAAGCCCCCGGCAGGTTTACAGCGTGCTCCGCTGCCTGCCGGGGGCTTGTTTTATTCTAACGTGCATCCGCTTAAAATGTCAGCCGCATCTGGTTCCACGCCACATTGCCGTGGGTGGATTGGGAGACACCCTCATTCACAAAGCCAAATTTGGCGTAATAGTGCACCAGTTTATCCTTGCAGGTCAGCACCAGGCCCTTGCGGCCCTGCTGGCGGGCATCGGCAATGGCGCGGTTCAGCAGCTGGGCGGCCAGGCCGCTTTTGCGGTACTCCGGCCGGGTCACCACGCCAAAAATCATCTGCCATGCGCCGGTTTCGCTGTGCAGGGCGGCGT
>CAVFVI010000035.1:0-14318 GCA_963626055.1 Acutalibacteraceae bacterium | reverse complement strand
TTTTCATACAGGTCATCGGTCAAATCGGGCTGGTCTGTTACCATGCCGTCCACAAAAGAAACCAGCGTTCCGCCGTCAAACATCAGCCAAAAGTGCCCGGCATAAGCCTGCAGACGGTCTTTGAACTGCTGCTCCGGCGCGGCTTCCGCTGCGGGGAAGCAGATAGCCTCCACCTCCGCCAGCGCGGCGGCATCGGCGGGGGTCGCGGTGCGTATCAACATAAAACATCCACCTTTCGGGGAAAAATCGGGGCGTTCCTGTGCCCGTTTCGCCGGTCAATTCGGCCCGGTACAAACGGCACGGCCCGTTGCTGTAAGCCATTATCCCATACCCCCGCCCAAATTGCAAGCAGCGTTTGACAGGCGCGGGCGGGTGCGGTATCCTTAAAATATGATGGATGACCGCCCCTGTGGGCAAAGGAGTGTATTTTATTATGACCTACCGCGTTTTGCGCATTGATGAACAGCTGTATGGCTGTGAGGAGCTGCCTGCCGGGCGGCCAGTGCTGTGTGATGTCCTGCTGGCAGATGCAGCCGGTGCCCAGCGGGTACTCCCCTACCCCGATGAAGCCCTGACCGCCCAGAACATCCAGGAGGGCGATGCCATTACCCTGCTGCCGGACGGCACGCTGGAAAAGCTGGGGTAAGCCCGCATTTTGCAAAAGCTTCACCGCAACTTTACAGCGGTATGGTTGCAGGCTGCGGCCAAATGGCCTATACTGGAATTATGAACCAACAGGAAAGTGTGGACCGCTATGACCTACCATGACATCAAACACAACGCCGAAGTGAACGAGCTGCTGAAAAAGGGAAATCAGAACCTGGGGCTTTTGGGCTTTACCGACCATTCCCAGGCGCACTGCATCCACGTGGCGGAAACCGCCGCGCACATCCTGAAAAAGTTTGATTACAGCGCCCATGATATTGAGCTTGCCAAAATTGCCGGGTACATGCACGATATCGGCAACGCCATCAACCGCACCCACCATGCAGAATACGGCGGGCTGCTGGCCAACGAGATTTTGAAGCAGTATGATTTGAGCGTTGCGGATCGCATTACCATTGTTTCGGCGATTTCCAACCACGATGAATCCACCGGCGGCGCGGTGGACCCCATTTCGGCCGCGCTGATCATTGGCGATAAAACCGATGTGCGCCGCAGCCGCGTGCGGGAAAAGCCCAAAGCCAGCTTTGATATCCACGACCGGGTCAATTATGCGGTAACGGACCAGACGCTGAAGATCAACACCGAGAAAAAAGTCATCTCGCTGAATTTGCAGATCGACACCGACATCTGCTCGATGTACGAATATTTTGAGATTTTCCTGAACCGCATGCTGATGTGCCGCGGCGCCGCCGATATGCTGGGCGCTACCTTTAAGCTGACGGCCAACGGAGCCAAAGTGCTGTGAAATAAAATAATAAATAATAATGAATAAAGAATAATGGCGGTGCGAATAAAATAGAGTTAGCTACTCTGGCCGGAATACTTTTTTTGCCGGAGCGGCTGCCCTGATTGAAATGTTACGCCGTGGGCATCATATAACCATGCTTCCTTATTCTCTTTGCCGTAAAATATAAAAATAAAGCTCAAGTCTCGCCCGGTTAGGGGTGGCTTGAGCTTTTTATTATGTTGATGCTTATGCTGGAAAATTGTAATCTCTGTCCATAGAGACCGTAGGGGCGCACATCGTGCGCCCGCTGCCTTGCCTCATTGCACATTACAGTTGCGCAATGAATCTAACCCAAATTTTTAGAGAACGGTGCTTTGCTTCATTCCGCCTGCCGGGCTTTCCCCTTACAGCGCCGCCACAATTTCCGAAACCGCAACCAGCGTAGCTTTTCCGCTGATGGTGATTCTGCCATTATCCTGAAGCGCACAATACAGGTACCCGCCGCGCTTGGATGCCTGGTAGGCGTAAACTTCATTCTTTTGCAGCTCTTTGGCCCAATAGGCAGCAATCTGGCAGTGTGCTGAGCCGCAGACAGGGTCTTCGGCGATGCTTAATTTTGGGCAAAAACTGCGGGATACGCAGTCCGTTTCCTTTCCGCGCGCGGTAGCGTTCTGGATTCTGCCCTCGATCCCCGCCAACAGCTCCTGGTTGGGGACCATATTTCTTACGACTTCCTCCGATTCAAATACGCATACCAAATCCAGCCCCAGCACTGCTTTTATGGGCCGTGCGCCAAAGGCTTTTTCCATGGCATCTGTAACGGGAATCTCGTGCAGCTCATATGTGGGGAAGTTCATCTCATACAAATTGCCTTTGCGGCAAACCGTCAGCTCCCCGCTGAGCGTGTTGAATTTTACTTCATTGCTTTCCGGCTCATAGTGATTCAAGATAACGTAAGCGGATGCCAGCGTTGCATGACCGCACAGCTCAACCTCTGTCCCCGGTGTGAACCAGCGCAGATGGTAGCCGGTCGGTTCTTTTACGATAAACGCTGTTTCGGATAGATTATTTTCCATCGCCAGCTTCATCATGGATGTTTCGGACGGCCAGCTTTCCATCACGCAAACCGCGGCAGGGTTGCCCGCAAAGGGCTTAGCGGTAAATGCGTCCACAATATATTGCTTCATTTTGCTTTCCTCCGGTGTTTCTCTTTCCATTCCAAGTGCTATTTCTTTGTATCAACAATCAACGCAGCTTTATTCTGCCGGAACAAACGGCAGTTCGATGGTTTCACTGCCCGGAGCGGGGGTTGGGGTCGCGCTGGGGACGGCAGTTTGCGTTGGTTCTTCCGCGTTATCCGCCGGTTCGGTATCATCGCTTTCTGCGGGCGCGGCACTGGCCGTGGGCTGGCCGGCGGCGTTCAGCACCGGGGGCTTTTTCGTGGCCGGGGTCTGGGCCGGTTTGGGGGTGCCGGTCTGCTGCGGGGCCGTGGTGGCTGTGGGCTGTGGTTCAGCTGTCGCGGCGGGCTGCTGCGTTGGCGCAGGTTCTACCAGATCATTTGCAGCATCGCTTGTTTCTGCCTGCCGGGTCGGCTCCGGGATGGGTTGGCTGTCGGCCTGGGGCCGGTGCAGTGCAAAGGCTGCGGCCAGCGCCACCGCAAGCACTGCGGCGGCCAAAATCAATTTTTGTTTCATGCTGTGCTTCCTTTTTGCCTTTTTGGATGTCAGCCTGCGGCACTGTAACGCTGCGTGGCGGCGGTCAGGTCGTCCAGCGCGCGGAGCAGGTTCAGCAGCGGCTGCTGGCTTTCATCCACCGCCGCCAGCGCTCTGACCATATCGCCGTAACTGAATATCCCATAGCGCAGAGTGCACAGGTCCGCCCCGTTTTGCCGCATGGCAACCACCGGCATGGCATCCGCGCGGCGGAACGCAATGGCCGGTGTAACGACATAATATACTTCTTTGCCGTCAAAGCGGGTGTTGGTATCCACGGGCTGCAATTCGGTTTCGGGCTCACCCGCGTTCCAGGCAAAGGTAAAAGTGCAGTCAGCGCCGTCCGGCACCATAAAATAGTGGCGGATCTGGATAACGGGTTCCAGCAGCAGGCTGCTGCCGTAATAATCATCGGTGTTGGTGCCGCTGCTTTCAAACTGATAGCTGCCCCAGTTGGCCATGGAGTTTGGCTCCGCGGTGCTGGCTAGCGCGTCAGTCCGGTAGCCAAAGTACAGCTGTGCTTTGCCGCCATACACCAGCAGGGTGCTGGCCAGCTCTCTTGCCTGTTGGGGATAATCGTGTTCCAGCAGGTAGTTCAGGTAATCCTTTACGGTGTAAGTATAAACCGGGCCAAACTTGCCGTCTATCACCATCCGGGCGCTGATGTCATCCGTCAGCTGTTTGGCGGGAATCCGGCAGGGGAACGCGAAGCAGCTTTTGCCGCCCACTTCCACCTGTCTGGCATCCGCCACAGCCGCCTGTGTCACGCTGGAATCCGGCAGAGTGAATTGCATCGCGGCATCCTGCGGGGTATTTTCCGGCAGGATAACGTAAAAATAGATCGTAACCGTTTCCCCCAGGCTCAGGCTGTAGCCCTCCAGGTGCTCGCCGGTCTGGGCGGTTTCCGGGGTGGCGGGGTCCTGTGGCTGCGGGGTCGGTACGGCGGGGTCAGGCTGGCCCGTTTCGGGGGTGCTCTGCGGCGGGTCCGCCCAGGGGATCTCCTCATCCGTTTCGCTCGCCTGCGTCTGGATGCTGGCCGTATCTTCCTCCGCCAGCGCGGCGGCAGGCAGCGCGGCACACAGCACCAACGCCGCCAGCAAAGCCAGCAGGCGCGGCAGACAGCTATTTGGTTTTTTATGGTTCAAACTCAAGGTGGTTCCTTCTTGTTTTTTGTTTTGTCTTTTCTGCTTTATCCCGCCCAAAGCATCATTCCTGGCTTTTTGCCAGCAGCGCGGCCCCGATCACCCCGGCGCGGTAGCCGAGGGTGCAGGTGGTAATGCGGGTGTGCTTTTGGGCGTAAGCATTGCCAAACACCATTGGTTCCACCGCGGCACGCAGGGGAGCCAGCAGGTTTTCGCCCTGGTTGGCCACCCCGCCGGACAGGCCGATTACTTCCGGGAAGAAGATATTGATCATGTTGGCAACGCCCACCGCAAGGTAATGGATGTACTGTTCCACCACAGCTTTGCCCGCGGCGTCACCTTTTGCCGCGGCATCAAAAGCGGTGCGGCCGTTTACCCCGCCGCTTTGTGCGGCAAAGCTATGCAGGGCACTTTCGGAGTTGGCTTCCATGGCTTCTTTGGTCATGCGGATCAGGGCGGTGGCGCTGGCCAGGCTTTCCAGGCAGCCGGGGCTGCCGCAGGTGCAGCGGGGGGCATCCGGGGTATCCAGAATGACCATGTGCCCCGGCTCCGCTGCCGCGCCAGTGTAACCGGTCAGCAGCCTGCCGCCCAGCACCACACCGCCGCCCACGCCGGTGCCCAGCGTGATGATCACCGCGCTTTCGGCCCCTTTGGCACAGCCCGCCAGCGCTTCGCCCAAAGCGGCGGCGTTGGCATCGTTGGCAAGGGCAACCGGCAGGCCGGTCTTGGCGCGAAGATAATCCCCCATGGCAAAATCATGCCAGTCCAGATTGTTGGAGTAGCGCACGATACCGCCATCCACCGTTCCGGGGCAGCCGACGCCAATGCCTGCCACCTGCTGGCCCTGCGCCAGCTGATTGCAGAGGGCTGCAATATCATCGCACACAGCCTCGGCCGGGCGCGGCAGTCTGGTGGGGGTACTTGCTTCCTTTATAATAGCACCGTCTGCATCCACAAGGGCAGCTTTGATGTTGGTTCCGCCAAGGTCCACACCCAGATAATACATGATTGCAACCTCCTGCATTTTGCATTTTTTTCAGTGTAGCAGATTGCCCGCCCCAGCGCAAGAACCTGTAGACAAAAAAGCATCCAAAAGTAAAACCGGCACTACCCGCTGCTCTTTGTCGGGTCGTGCCGGTTGGATTTTATTTTTTATTCGTGGCTGCTCAGCCGTTCAGTTTGGCGTACTCTTCATCGGTAACGGGCTCGCACCATTCGTTGCTGCAATCTTCGCCGGGAACTTCCACAGCAATGTGGCTGAACCAGCTGTCAGCCTTAGCGCCGTGCCAATGCTTGACGTTGGCCGGGATGGTGATCACGGTGCCGGGGGTCAGGCTGACAGCGGGCTTGCCCTCTTCCTGGTACCAGCCTTCGCCCGCGGTGCAAACCAGCAGCTGGCCGCCGCCCTTGGCAGCATGGTGGATGTGCCAGTTGTTGCGGCAGCCGGGCTCAAAGGTAACGTTGGCCAAAAACAGGCCGGTTTTAGGGTCGGTCAGCGGGTTCAGGAACGACTGGCCAATGAAAAACTTGGCATAAGCGGTGTTTGCGGCACCGGTGCCAAAAACATTCTGCTGCTCAAATTCATGTTTATCCATGCACTTCATACTTGTTGCCTCCTGTTTTTCGGTGTCCCTGCCCTGTTGTGCTTGACGCTGCGGCGCGGGGATACTATACTTAAAGTGTAATTTTATCTTACATGTTAAAGTACACTTTAAGTCAAGTGTTTTTTCTGATTTTTTTGCAAATCACTGCACAAAGGAGCTGCTGAACTATGGTTTATACCGTTGGCGAAATGGCCCGCCTGCTGGATGTTCCCGCCTCTACCCTGCGCTATTACGATAAAGAGGGCCTGCTGCCCTTTGTGGTGCGGTCGTCCGGCGGCATCCGCATGTTTCAGGAAAGTGATGTGGAATGGCTGCGGGTGATTGCCTGCCTGAAAAACGCGGGCATGTCCATCAAGGATATCCGCACCTATATCGAGCTTGCCATGCAGGGCGACAGCACCATTGACGCCCGCCTGGCCCTGTTCCAGAAGCAGCGCGAAGCCCTGCTGGCCCAGATGGCCCAGCTGCAGCAGACCCTGGCCACGCTGGATTATAAGTGCTGGTTTTACGAGACCGCCAAAGCCGCCGGCAGCACGGACGCCCCCAAGCAGATGTCGCTGGAGGACATTCCGCCCCGGTTCCGCAGCGTGCGCCAGCATTTGCAGGATGTTCCCGAACAGCTGCCGGACGAAATGCCCAAAGCCATTTGAAGAGCCATTTGAATCCCATACCAAATCAGGCCGGTGCTTGCTGCCGGCCTTTTTGTATTCATTTGCATCTTAATGCTATTTTTATACAAAATAGTGCGACTTTTTCCCTTCAAAACATTGACAACGCTTCCTATATTTTTTATACTGATACTACAACAATAGCACAACATACATATAGCAAAACAGCCGAAAGGCTGCGATGCAAAGCTAAAGGGCCTGTAAAATGGCAGCCAGTTGCACGAATATCAACTTGCTGGGACGCATTGTAGGGTATAGTGCGCCCCTTTTATTTTTTTGCCTTGCAGCCGTTCGGCCATTTTTGGGTTATACCAAAGGGGAAAGAGCGGACCATGAAAAAGCGCATCCTCACCTGCTGCATTGCACTGCTGCTCAGCCTTGTATTCTGCTGCCCGGCGTTCGCTGCAAGTGATATTCCACAGCTGGACACCCCCAACTACCGGGTCGCGTTTTACGCGTTCGACTGCTACAATATGCAGGACGAAACCGGCACCCGCAGCGGGTACGGGTACGATATGATGCAGGGGTTATCCAAATACCTGCAATGTACGTTCAGTTATGTAGGGTACGAAAAGACCGCCGCCGAATGCCTGGATATGCTGCGCAGCGGTGAGCTGGATATTTATACCGCCGCAAAGCTCACGCCGGAGCGGATTGCAGAGTTTGCGGTCTCCACCCACCCGGCCATTACCGCCACCACCTGCATGAACGTGAAAGTGGGCAATAGCCACGTGGTTGCCGGGGATTATTCTACCTACAACGGTCTGCGCATCGGCCTGCTGCAGCGCCATACTTATGCCGTGTTTATGGATATGCAGATGCCCGTGATGGACGGCGTGGAAGCCACCAAACAGATCCGCGCCAGCAGCCGCCCAGACCACAACGTTCCCATTTTTGCCATGACGGCCAACACCTTTGCTTCTGACCGCAAACGCTGCTTTGACGCCGGAATGAGCGGCTATATCGCCAAACCGATTAACCTGCTGGAAATCACTACCACCCTGCACCGCACGGCAGTGCCGCAGGCAGTGTAATGCGGGAAGAACTCAACCAGCCCAATGCCTTATCACAACATGTTGAACATGTAACTGTCATATCTTTTCAAAGCGCCTTATCAACAAAAACTGCCCGCACACCGGTTCAAAATACCGTGTGCGGGCAGTTGATTTATGTTTTATAATTTTCTCTCAGGTCTGGGTCGATGTGCGCAATCCCACCTGGTACCCCAGCAAGGTGCGGGTCTCGACCGGCTGGTGGCGGATGAGGGAAAGCAGCTGCTGTGCTGTGCGGCGGCCCAGCTGTTCGGCGTCAAAGGAGACCGCCGTGATCTGGGGCGTGCACTCCTGCAGCGCTTCGTCGTCATACAGGGAGGCAAGGCGGATATCCTGCGGCACACGCAGATTCAGCTGCTTCAGGGTGCTCAAAGCCAGCAGGGCAACCTGGTCGTCCATGCACAGGATGCAGTCTGCCCCGCGCTGCACGGCGCGTTCCACGGCGCTGGTGCGCAGATCGTCACTTTCCAGCTCCAAAAACAGCAGGCTTTCATCAATCTTGCAGCGGGCACGGTCATGCGCCTGCTTATAGCCTTCCAGGCGGGACTGGTTGACGGTGTACAGCATGGAACCGCCCAGCAAAGCAATGCGGCGCATGCCTTTCATCAGCAGCAGGCTGACCAGCTCGCGGCAACCGCCCACCTGGTCATGGTCCACTGAGATGACATCCTGGTCAGCCGGGCGGCCAATGGCAACAAAGGGGATGCCACTTTTTTGCAGCATGGGGATCAGCGGGTCGCGCTCCAGCGTGCGGGCCAGGATGACGCCATCGATCTTGCGGTTGACCAGCAGGCGCTGCATCGGGCTTGTTTCCTGCTCGCCCACCATGGTCATCAGCACATCGTAATCATTGCGGGCGGCAATATCGTACACGGCGCTGACGGTTTTGCGCAAAAACGGTGCGGCAAGGTTGCCGAACTGGCGCGAGAACACCAGCGAGATATTATAAGACTGCTGGGTCACCAACCCGCGTGCCAGCATATTGGGCACATAGTTTTTCTCTTTGGCGTACTGGACCACGCGGGCGCGGGTCGCTTCGCTGACACGGCCATTGCCAGAAAGGGCACGGGATACCGTAGTCTTGGACACGCCAAGGTCTTCAGCCATCTGGCTGATATCGATTTTTTTCTCTCCGTCTGTTTGTCTGCGGCGCGGCATGGGCTTACTCCTGTTAAATTTTGCTGTGTAAGATGCTTCTTTCCTTGCCGGTTTCGCTGCCCCACAGGCAGCGCCCAGGGTGCTGTTCCGGGAACAAACACCCTACCCCGGTTATTTCCCACTCGGTCAATGGGTTTAACATATTGTATCACACCTTTTGCGCCATGCGCAAAGAGCGCAATGAATATGTTGATCCAACTTAGGGTTATTATATCACTCCTGGCCCTGTTTTTCAACCGGTTTCTGGCCCCCGTTTTCGTTTTCCAGGGTATTTTACAAGTTGGTAAAGTTTTCTCATTTTATTCACATCCTGCTCAGTCAGCGTACCTGCGCCAAATTGAGCGGCCTGCGCCAATGCCAGCAGGGCTTCGGCATCCTGGGGTTCAAGAGCCGGGGCATGGCTTTGCAAAAATGCGGCAAACTCCGGCGCATCGGATGGCGTATCCGGCGGCAGGCCGCGGCGCACCAAAAGGCGGTAGATGCTGCCAAACACGGCCAGCACCCGCGCGTTGCAGCTGCCCCGGCCATAGCCCATGGCGTGGCGGCGGGCCAGCACCAGCAGCACCACAGCCGCCAACAGGCAAAGCCCCAGCAGCGCCGCCAGAACCAGCCTGCTGCGGGGCACGCCGGTTGTTGCGGGTTCGTTTGCGCTGCTCTCCCCTGCTGCGGGGGCGGTGTCCTGATCTTGCGTTTCGGGCAACGGCTCGGTGCGCAGGTCGGCCTGTTGGGCGCTGACCAGCACGCCGGGGGTCATTTCCATGGGGGTCCAGCCCTGGCCGGAAATATACACCTCCGCCCAGGCGTGGGCGTTATCGTCCTGCAGCACGGCGTGCCAGCTGCTGTTCGCCTGCTGGGTAAACAGGCTTTGCGGCGCGGCATAGCCCACCACATAGCGCGCAGGCAGCCCGAACATGCGGAACATGACCACCGCTGCCGAAGCAAACTGCACGCTGTACCCCTGTTTGGATTCCGTCAAAAAGTAACGGATGGGGTCGGCCCCTTCCGGCGGCTGGGGAGCATTGGCGTTATACTGGTAGTTGGTGTTCAGGTAGGCGCGGATGTAATCGCCAATGTCCGCGGCTTCGGTCAGCTTCTGGTCCTTTTTGGCTGCATCGCAAAGGGCTTGCAGCTCGTCATAGCCGTCCGGCACGGCGGTATAGCGGCTGACGGCGTAAGCGGCATAGGATGCCTCCATCCTGTCCAGCACACTGGGGTCAGCATCGGCGCGGGCTTCCAGCTGGGTTTGGGCGGTATCCCGCGGGTAATACAGGAACACATCGTCCTGCGCGGTCTGGCTCGCGGCGGCGCCATCGCCCTGGATGGTGTAATAATCGTTCCAGTAGGCGTTGTATGGCGCATAGGTGTACTGGGTATCGGCATGGATGCGCTCCACCGCCAGCGTTTGGGGCTGGGCGGTGCCGTCATAGGCGGTGCGCAAAAACGGCAGGCTTGCAATGGTCAGCCGGGCGTTATCCTCGGTTTTCCAGTTCATGGCGGCGCTGTCAAAGGCGTCAGCATCGGGGGCCTGCCAGGCGGTGCCATCATAGCTGCCGCCGATAAAGCCCCGCAGGTATACGGTTTCTTCAGGTTTGTCACTGGCGGTCAGGGCCAGATCCGTCACTCCGCTGACCTGGATGCCCCCGCCCTGGCTCAAGGCACCATCCGCCACACCACCGGCGGCGGCTTCTACCTGAATGTTCAGCCTGCCGCCGCTGACCCGCGGCAGCCAGGTAATGGCGGTACTCAGCGCGGCGGATTCCACCCGCTGGGCCGCGGGCTGCAGCCAGCCAAGGGGAACACCCAGCGCCGGGCGCAGCAGCCACCAACAGGGCAGCGCCAGCGTAAGGCAAAGCCCGCCCGCCGCCAGCGCGGCAAACTTTTGGATGTTATAATGGCGGCAAAGGTTCTGGCGGTAGTTTTCGGTATCGCGCCTGCCCCACAGGGCACGCCGCTGCACTGAGCAGGAAGCCGCCCACGCCCCCAGCCAACCGGCCAACAGCAGCAGGCAGGCGGGTACAGCCGGCGCGGCACCGGCCAGCGCCAGCAGCACCACAACGGGCAGCAACATTAGATCCAGCAGCAGGGCGTCCGCACGGCGCAGGGCCGCAGCGGCCAGCACCCCGGTAACGGGGGTAGGGCAGCCAACAGCAAAAACAGCCCCAGCTGCGCGGCACCGCCGCCCTGGGCCACCGGCAGCGCACTGCCAAGGCGGGCATTCAGGCTTTGGGCAATGGCCCCGGCGCACTGCTGCGCCCCGGCCAGAAAGTTCCGCTGGCAGATGAACAACACCACAAGGTACACAATGACCCCCGCCAGCAGCCCCCAGCGGCGCAGGGTCTGCGGCGCGCGTAGGACCAGCGCCCACCCAGCGCAGAAAGCAGCTGCCGCGGGCCACACCCAAAGCGGCACTGCAATGCCGAACCCGGTGGAAAGCACCAGCAGCAAACCAAAGGTGAGCGCCAGCAGCAGAGAAGCATCCGCCGCCAGCCACAACGCCGGGTGCGGCACGGGGCGCTGGGTGCTGACCAGCACACGGTCCACAAACTTCAGCCCGCTGCTGGGGTCGGCAGCGCCGCAGCGGCTCAGGGCAGTATGGTCTTTTTTGCACTTTGGCGGGTTTTTGCGGTGCTCCGCCGCCTGTTGGGGAAAGTCCCCCCATTCCTCTGCGCCGTCCAGTTCCCCACCGGGGGTCAGGGCAGCGCGCAGGGCGGCCAGCGGTTCGCGCACCAGCAGGCGGTCCAGCTTGGCGCTCAGCTTCCAGTGTACCTGCTTGAGGGAATCCCCGTCCCGGTACTCCCGCAGCTCATAGCTGCCGCCCAATGCGGCGCGGGTGTCGGCCTCGTTGCCGTCCTCATCGGGGGCTGTTTCCGCTTTGGCCTTGCCAGCCGCGGCGGCGGGCAGCACGCAGATAGTACGGCTTTGCGCAGTGACCGGGCATGCCGCGGCGAACACCCCCAGGTGGTCCCGCAGGGTGATGCTTTGCACCGCAACGCTCCACACGCCGCTTTTGCCTGCATTTAGGGTAATGCGCTGTTCGGCGCTCTCTTTGCTGCCCAGCATGGCGGCACAGCGCAGGGTGATCTGCCCACCGCCCCATTCATCGGCGGCGTTCAGCAGCACCACCAGCGCGGGGATTGGCACCCGGCTGCGGTTGTGCAGCCGAACCGTCAGGGTAAAATCTTCGCCCTGTATCACGGGTTTGTCCGGCACCAGCAGTTCTGCCGTTACCTGCCTGCGCAGGTAGGCGGCGTCCAGCCGCAGCAGCACCAGAAGCACCAGCGCAAACGCTAACAGGAACACCGCCAGCGGTGCCTGGGTGATGAGCGCCGCCGCCAGCAGCACCAAAAGCACCAGCACCCGGCCCAGCTTACCTGCCATGGCGGTCAGCCTTTTCGGGGCGGGGGCGCGGCACGGTGCGCAGCAGGTCCTGCATCACACTGTCCACTGTTTCGCCGCCTGCGCGGGCCTGGTCGTTCAGCACCAGGCGGTGGCGGGCAACCGCATCAAACACGGCGGTCACATCCTGCGGGGCAACAAAATCCCGCCCGGCCAGGTACGCCGCCGCGCGCGCCATGCTGGCCAGCGCCAGGGCGGCACGGGGGCTTAACCCCAGGGCAAGGCGCGGGTCCTTGCGGCTGGCCTGGGCCAGCGCCACAATGTAGCGGTACATCAGCTCATGCACATATACCGTGCTGACCTCCTGCTGCATGGCAAGCAGGTCAGCCTGCCCGGCAACGGGGCGCACACGGTCCAGCAGGCGGCCTTTGCTCTGCCCGGCCAAAATCGCCAGTTCCGCTTCCTCATCGGGGTAGCCCATCACGGCGCAGACCATGAAACGGTCCAGCTGGGACTGCGGCAGCATCTGCGTGCCGGCGGCACCGATGGGGTTCTGGGTCGCAATTACGGTAAAGGGTGCGGGCACCGGGCGGGTGGCACCGTCCACCGTCACCGTGCCTTCTTCCATCACTTCCAACAAAGCGGACTGCGTGCGGGAGGAGGTACGGTTGATCTCATCGCCCAAAAACAGGTTGCACATTACCGCACCGGCGTGGTACACAAACTTGCCGGTCTCTTTCTGGTAGACGGAAAAGCCCACCAAATCAGACGGCAGAACATCCGGCGTAAACTGCACACGGCTTTCTTTCAGGTCCAGCGCACGGGCAAAGGCCAGCGCCAGCGTGGTTTTGCCCACGCCGGGAATATCCTCGATCAGCACATGGCCGCCCGCCAGCATGGCCATCCAGATGGTGTTTACCGTTTGCTGTTTGCCCTGCACGGCCTTGTTTACTTCGGCCGCAACGGCGGCGGCCTGCTGTGTGTACTGCATGGTTAATCCTCCCGGTGTTTTTTCCATATCACCATAATGCCAACGGCGGCGGCGATGACCACCAGCCCGGCCCACAGTGCGTTGTTTTCCAGCCAGATCATGGTATTGGAGATGGCGCTCCCCTCGGATTCCGCGCTGCCCTCCCCCGGCAGGGGGGTCAGGGCCTGGGGGGCCACTTCGGCAATGGAGCTGCCGCTGGCATCCTCCACGGTCACCTGGCGCGGGGTTTCGTCCCAGGTGGCGGCGCTTTCCTGCAAGTCTTCCTCTTTGGTGGCGGCAGCCGCGGCGGTGTCGTGCTCGGCGATCACCAGGTACCGCTGGCTGTTGCGGGTGTAGGGGTGGCAGGTGGAAAGGGTCAGCAGGTCCCGCCCCGGCTGGATCAGCACCGCGTTGATGTCGCTGGGGTCAATAATTTTCAGCTCGCTCACGCGGTAGATCAGCGTTTCCCACGGGGTGGTCAGCTGGATCTTGTCCCCCACCTGGATCTGCTGCACGTTGCGCAGCATTTCCGCGCCATAATAGCCGCGGTGGGCGGCAATCACGGTGTTGGTGTTTTCGCCGCCCAGCGGCATCGAGGTCTGGCCCAACAGCGCCGCGCCTTTGGCCAGGTTTTCGCGGCTGGCCCCCAGGTAAACGGGCAGCTCCAGGTTCAGGCGCGGGATCCACAGCACGGCCAGCACATCATCATCATAGCCATAGGCGGCCAGGTCCAGCGGGGCTTCCTCATAGGCGAACGGGTCAGTCAGGCCGCTTTGGCCCCTGGCGTAAATTTCCGCGTTATAGTCCTGCATGGCGGCGTACAGTTCGGGGTAGGCGCGTTCCGGCTCCGGCGCTTCGGCTGCAGCCTCGGCCGCCGCGGGGGCGGTGGGCTGGGCTTCGGCACGGGCGGCAAACTGCGCGGCGGTTTTGGCGTTGCGGGTGCTGGTCCACCACTGGGCGGCGGTGGGCTGTATCAACAGCGCCAGCCCCAGCAGAATGGCCAGCCAGGCCAGAATTTTGGCAATCAGCCTTCCCATTTAGTCATCCTCCTCGCGCTTTTTGCAGCGGTGCAGCAACAAAAGCAACAGCAGCGCTTCGCCGCCGATCACAATGCTGCCGGTTACCGCGATCCACGGCCAGGCGTCCACCACACGCTTGACCACCGTGCCGGTGCGCAGCGCCTGATACTGCACGGCCTGCGGGGTGGTGGTTTCTTCCTCTCCATTATAGTAACCACTGATTAATTAAGGGAAAATCAGCAAGCAAATGAATTGAATCAATTA
>CAVFVI010000034.1:0-34256 GCA_963626055.1 Acutalibacteraceae bacterium | reverse complement strand
CAAAGAACACCGGCAACATCCTGATGAAAAACATGATGGACTTCTGCATCGGCACACCGTGCTTCTGGATCGTTGGTTTCGGCATCATGTTTGCAGGTTCCGGCCCGCTCATCGGCGGCTTTGCCCCCTTCATGAGCGGCGACTACAGCGCCATCCTGCCGGAGGGCGTGCCCCTTTGGGTTTATGCCGTGTTCCAGACTGTGTTCTGTGCAACGGCAGCCACCATTGTTTCCGGCTCCATGGCAGAGCGCACCAAGTTCAGCGCTTACTGCTGCTATTCGGCCGCCATCAGCCTGATCGTTTACCCCATCTCCGGCCATTGGATCTGGGGCGGCGGCTGGCTGGCACAGCTGGGCTTCCATGATTTTGCCGGTTCCACCGCAGTCCACTTTGTCGGCGGCGTTACCGCCTGCCTGGGCGCCTGGATGCTTGGCCCCCGTATCGGCAAATACGGCAAGGACGGCAAGGCCCGCGCAATCCCCGGCCACAACCTGACCGCCATGGCCTTGGGCGTGTTCATCCTGTGGTTCTGCTGGTTCGGCTTCAACGGCGGCTCCACCGTGGCAATGGCAAGCGATGACGCCATGGTTTCCGCTGGTCTGGTCTGCTTCAACACCAACCTGGCCGCTGCGCTGGCTACCGTTGCCGCGCTGATCACCAGCTGGGTGCGTTACGGCAAACCCGATGTTTCCCTTACCTTTAACGGCGCTCTGGCCGGTCTGGTTGCCATTACCGCAGGCTGCGATATGGTCGATCCGTTCGGTGCTGCCATCATCGGTATCGTTGCCGGTGTGCTCTGCATCTTCTCCGTTGAATTCTTTGATAACGTTGCCAAGATCGATGACCCTGTCGGCGCTGTTTCCGTGCACTGCATGAACGGCATGTGGGGCACCATTGCAACCGGCCTGTTCTCCACCAGCGAGGGTCTGCTGTACGGCCATGGCTTCCGTTTCTTTGGCGTTCAGGTTCTGGGCGTTGTCTGCGTGGCTGCCTGGGTTCTGATCTCCATGACCATCATCTTTACCATCATCAAAAAGACCATCGGCCTGCGTGTTTCGGAAAAGGAAGAGATCGACGGCCTGGATATCCACGAGCACGGCTTGGCTTCCGCTTACTCCGGCTTCTCCATCTCTGACCCGACTTACGCTGAGATGAGCGTGAACGAAAACACCGACCTGGGCGAGGACGATATCACCAAGGCCAGCGAGGCCAAGATCAACGCCGCAGTCAAGGTCGTCAAGGAAGAACCCTTGCCCGCTGACCTGGATTCCGGTATGCACAAGGTCGTTATGATCGTGCAGCTGGCCAAGTTTGAGGCCCTGAAAGCTGCCATGAACTCTGTCGGCGTGACCGGTATGACGGTGACCCAGGTTATGGGCTGCGGCCTGCAGAAAGGCAGCGGCGAGAAATACCGTGGTGCTGAAGTTGACGCAACCCTGATTCCCAAGGTCAAGGTTGAAGTCGTTGTCAGCAAGATCCCAGTAGACAAAATCATCGACACCGCCATCAAGGTTCTGTACACCGGCCATATCGGTGATGGCAAGATCTTTGTTTACAATGTGGCCAAGGTGGTCAAGGTCCGCACCGGCGAAGTGAACTACGCCGCTTTGCAGGACGTTGAGTAATTTCCTACCTTATATATAGCAGCTTGCAAGCGCTGCTGAAATAAGAGGGAAAACAGTTTTAACAGCCTCCAACATACTCTCTCCGATACAATACAACAAAATCCGGCACCCTGACTTTTGCGGCCAGGGTGCCGGATTTTTTATGCTTTATTTGCGGTTTGGGCAGTTCAGCCGGTGCGCTTTGAAAAACAGGGCACCGTTGCCGCGCTTGCTGGTAAAGACAGCCCCCACGATCAGCATACCCAGCCCAATGCCCAGGCAGGCACCCTGGATGAACTGAAGCAGCGGCGAGCTGAAATCAAAGTGGTTCATGACCAGGTAGATCAGGACGGTGGCAATCGAGATCAGGTACATGTAATGGAACCGATGGGTCACTTTTTCCATCACATCATTGCTGTAGTCTGCAACCTTGCGGGCGGTTTCTTCGGTGGCGCTTTTTGTTTCGGGGGTGTTCATAGCATCAGGCTTCCTTTCTCCGTCTAGCAGTTCACGCAGCTCCACGCCGTAAAAATCGGCAAGCTGGATGAGGGTGGGGAGGTCGGGCAGGTTGACACCATTTTCCCAGCGGGAAACACTGCGGTTGGTTACGCACATGATTTCAGCCAGGTTTTCCTGGGTCAGCTGGCGCTCCTGGCGGAGCTGCTTCAAAAAGGTGCCGATTTTCTGTTGATCCATTGGATTCATCCTCCCTATAGCTGCATGATACCACAGCCGAAGCAAAAAACACCACGACACAGTGCGGGAACCGGGGCAAAAATGGCCGGACACGGGGCGTCATGTTGGGTAGAGTATAGCATAAATGGGGGAGGATGGGAAGTTAGGAGTTAGGAGGGAGAAGTTAGGAGTTAATTGGGAATGAGGAATTAGTAATTAGGAATTGGGGAGGTGGGGCAGGGTGGGCAACGGATAAAAATAGCCCGGCGGTGGGGCCGGGCGGGATAAAGAAAATTTTCTTGGGGTGAGGTTAAACGTTGAGTTTGACGGTGTGTTTATAGACGAGGGCGGCGGCGAGGGCGCTGAGGAGTTCGGTGACCCAGAAAGCATGCCACACGCCGACGGGTCCGAACAGGCGGCAGAGAATCCATGCGGCGGGGATCATGACGATGATATAGCGGCACAGCGAGATGACGAGGGACTGGGTGCCCTTGCCCAAGGCTTCCAGCGAGCCGGATGCCGTGACCGAGATGGTGGACACCAGGAAGCCCGCGCTGATGATGCGCAGCGCAACCTGACCGGCGGCGATGGTATCGGCGTTGGTGGTGAACATGCCGATCAAAGCGGGGCTGCCCACCAGGCAGATGATGGTGCCGGCGGCCATGATGGCGGCGTTCATGCCCATGGCGAGGTTATAGATCTTTTTCACGCGGCCATGCTCCCCGGCACCATAATTGTAGCTGATGAGGGGGCGCATGCCCTGAACAATGCCGCCCGCGGGCAGGTACAGGAAAGTTTGCAGCTTATAATAAATGCCCAAAATGACCACATACCCCTGCGAGTAAGCGGCCAGCAGAGAATTGAGGAAAGAAACCAGCACCGAAGGCAGCGCCAGGTTGAGGATGGCGGGAACACCGATGGAGTAGAGCTTGGCATCCAGCCGCCAGTCCGGCTTGATGCAGCTGAGCCGCAGCTGTACGGGGAAGCGGCGGGTGCAATAAATAATAAGGTAGACGGCCAGAGTAACGCACTGCCCGATGCCGGTTGCCAGCGCGGCGCCGGAAATGCCCAGCGTGGGGAAGGGGCCAAGGCCGAAAATGAGTACGGGGTCCAGAATGATGTTGGTGATGGAACCACACAGCAGGGCGGCCATCGTTTCGTTCATGCGGCCAACGGCCTGGAACAGCTTTTCAAAGCAAAGCTCCGCCATGATGACCGGGGCAAAGAAGAACGCGATGCTGGAATACCGAACGCCGAGGGCGATGACGGTTTCATCGCCGGTGAAAAGCCGCAGAAAACCGGGCATCATGGCGATGCAGACAACGGCGGCGATCAGGCCGTGCAAAATAGAGTAGACCAGGCCATGGGTGGCGGAGGTATCGGCGCGGTGGCGGTCCCCCGCGCCGGAGTACAGCGCAATCAGGGCGTTGATGCCGATGCCAAAGCCGATGGCGGTGGCGTTGATCATGTTTTGCACCGGGTACACGAGGGAGAGCGCCGTCATGGCCTGCTCGCTGATCTGGGCAACAAAAAAGCTGTCCACAATGTTGTACAGCGCGTTCACCGTCATGGAAAGCACCATGGGCAGCGCCATCGAGACCAGCAGCGGAAAAATCGGCCGCTCTTTCATAAAAGTATCGTTCACGAGAAAACACAGCTCCTTTTTTGGTTAAAATGCAGCGGGTGAGAGGTGGGCGAAAAATGGCACAAAAAAACCACACAACCACGCAAGAGTGCGTGGCTGTGTGGCGAAAAGTAGCAGTGCTGTAAAAATCCACACCGGGTTTTAGTAGGTATAGAATAGCATACACGGTGCGGGGTGTCAAGGGGAGGGGCGGAATGTTTTTGCGCCGGGGGCTTTGCAGGCGGGCAGGGGGCGTGGTATAATCAAAATGTTCCAACATTATTATATTATAGGAGTGAAAAACGATGAGCAACACCGCACTGCATACTGATAAAGCCCCCGCCGCCATCGGCCCGTATTCCCAGGGCATCCAGGCAGGCAATACCATTTATGTTTCCGGCCAGATCCCCATTGACCCGGCCACCGGCGAATTTGCCGGGCAGGATATCAAGACCCAGACCCGCCAGAGCCTGACCAATATTTCCAACATTCTGGCCGCAGCCGGCGCCAGCATGGCCGATGTGGTAAAAACCACGGTGCTGCTGAACGATATTGCGGATTTTGCCGCCATGAACGAGGTGTACGCCGAGTTCTTTACCGAACCGTACCCCGCCCGTGCTGCGTTCCAGGCAGCAGGCATCCCCAAAGGTGCGCTGGTGGAGATCGAGTGCGTGGCTGTTAAGGGCTGAGATACCGCAAAATGCGCCCCTGCGAAAAAATCTGCGGGGAAATTTGCGCTTTTGTATTGACAACGGCATTTGCGTTGTGGTATAGTGTTTGAGGTAAAAAAAGCAGCGTCCGGCAGTGTGCCGTCGTTCACCTTGTGGGCCAAAGGGCTCCGGGTCATACAAAGCTCACGCAATCATTGCGTGCCAACTTCGTATTCAGGCGGCTGCTTTTAGGGGCAGCCGCTTTTTCATTTCAATCTTTCAAGACTTGTAACGGAGGTGTATTCCAATCGCGAGCAACAGCAATTCCAAGGAACTGGAAATCAATGAGCAGATCCGTGATAAGGAAGTCCGCCTGATTGGCGCGGACGGCCAGCAGAAGGGCGTTATGAGCCCCCGCGATGCGCTGAAAATGGCGCAGGCGCTGGATCTGGACCTGGTCAAGGTGGCTCCCCAGGCCAAGCCCCCTGTCTGCAAAATTCTCGATTACGGCAAGTACCGTTTTGAGATGCAGAAGAAGGAAAAGGAAGCCAAGAAAAACCAGAAAGTGATCGAGCTGAAGGAGATCCGCCTTTCGCTCAACATTGATACCAACGACTTTAACACCAAGGTCAACCAGGCCGCAAAGTTCTTGCAGCAGGGCCACAAGGTAAAGGTTTCCATCCGGTTCCGCGGCCGCGAAATGGCGCACACCAGTCTGGGTATTGATGTGGAGCAGCGCTTTGCACAGGCGCTGGAAGGCAAGGCTGTGGTTGATAAGCAGCCCAAGCTGGAAGGCCGCAGCATGATGATGTTCCTGTCCCCCAGCCCGACCAAGTAAATACTCTATCTTACGGAGGAAAAGAAAATGGCTAAAATGAAACTTAAGACCTGCTCCGGTGCCAAAAAGCGCTTTAAGATGACTGCTTCCGGCAAGATCAAGCGCAACGCTTCCAAGCGCCGTCACATCCTGACCAAGAAGACCACCAAGCTCACCCGCGGCCTGCGTATGCCCAAGTACGTTGACAAGACCAACGAGGCTACTGTCCGCAAGATGATGCCCTACGGCGGCTGATTCGGCTGAATCATTTTCTGACTTGACTTAATGTGACTGTGTAAAAGGAGATATTACCATGGCTCGTATTAAAGGCGCAACCATGACGCATAAGCGTCGCACCAAAACTTTGAAGCTGGCTAAGGGCTACTACGGCTCCAAGAGCAAGCATTTCCGTATGGCCAAACAGGCTGTGATGAAGTCTGGCAACTATGCTTTCGTTGGTCGTAAGCAGAAGAAGCGCCAGTTCCGCAACCTGTGGATCACCCGCATCAACAATGCTGTTCGTGCCCAGGGCATGAACTACTCCACCTTCATGAACGGCCTGAAGAAGTCCGGCATCGAGCTGAACCGCAAGATGCTGAGCGAGATGGCCATCCACGATCCCGCCAGCTTCAACGCTCTGGTCGAGACCGCCAAGAAGGCGCTGTAAGAATCAGCTTTTTCAAAGACGCATGCGCCGCGCGCGCGTGCGTCATTTTGTTTATATGGAGATCATACGGGGGTGCCAGATGGAAACCATCACCAGCCGCGAAAACGCCAAAATCAAATACGCCTGCCGCCTGCGGGAAGAAGAAAAGCTACGCGCAGCGGACGGTCTGTTTTTTGCTGAGGGGCCCAAGCTCTGTTTGGAACTGGCCCGCGGCTGCACCCTGCAGACCCTGTATGCAACCGAAAAAGCCCTGGCCCACACCCCGGAACTGGAAGCCTTTGCGGGCAAAACGGTGCTGGTAACGGAACCAGTGGCACAAAAGCTATCCGGCACCAAAACCAGCCAGGATGTGTTCGGCGTGTTTGAACACCCTGGCTGGCAGGCGGCAGATATTCTGGCACAGGGGCGCCGGGTGCTGGCACTGGAAGCGGTGCAGGACCCCGGCAATGTGGGCACCCTGCTGCGCAGCGCGGCGGCATTTGGCTTTGACGGCGTGCTGCTCTCCAAGGGGTGCGCAGCACCCTTTGCCCCCAAAACGCTGCGGGCCTCCATGGGGGCAGCCGGGCGGCTGCCGGTGGCCCAGGTGCAGGACCTGCCGCAGGCGCTGCACCAGCTGCGTGAGCGGGGTGTGGTCTGCCTGGCCGCAGCACTCTACCATTCCCGCCCGCTGGACGAAGCCCCGCAGAGCTACCCGAATGGCCTGTGCGCCGTGATCGGCAGCGAGGGGCAGGGGCTGACGGATGCCGCCGTGCAGGCCTGCGATATGGCGGTGCGCATTCCCATGACGGACCTGGTGGAAAGCCTGAACGCCGGGGTTGCGGGCAGTGTCTTGCTTTGGCACTTCAGAGGTGTATAATAAGATATGGACAGCACACTGTATTGGCTGTGGCTGGCCGAAGCGGTTGGGTCCGGCTGCCGCCTGGCGGGCAGGCTGCTGGCGGAATACCCGAACCCGGCTGAACTGTATGACCAGGTAAAAGCAGGCTGTAACCCGCCGGAATACCTGAGCGCAAAAGCCCGCGAATTTATGCAGGCTGTGGCCCCGGCCCAGATGGCCGGGCTGAAAAAACGCTGCGATGATTTGAATATTTTTATCCTGACGCCGGACAGCGCCGATTACCCCCAGCGCCTGCTGGACCTGCCCGACCTGCCGCTGGTGCTGTATGGCACCGGGAACCCCGCCTGCCTGAACGGGCGGCGGTATGTGGGCATGGTGGGCACCCGCCGCCCCACAAAGTATGGGCTTTCCGCCTGCCGGGATCTTTCGCTGGCAATGGCGGAGAGGGGCGTGGTGATCGTGAGCGGGCTGGCCGAAGGGCTGGATGGCGCAGGCCACCGCGCGGCGGTGGAAGCCGGGCAGCAGACGGTTGCCTTTTTGGGAACGGCCATCAACAAAACCTTCCCCGCGGTGAACGTGACCCTGCGCGCAGAGCTGGAAGCCTTGGGCGGGGCAGTGCTGAGCGAATACCCGCCGGACTATACGGGCAAAATGACAGGGACCTTTTTGGCCCGCAACCGGCTGATTGCCGGTTTGAGTGAAGCTCTCTGCGTGGCGGAAGCCCGCACCCGCAGCGGAACGCTGAACACGGTGAGCCATGCCGAAGAATACGGCAGGCCGGTGTTTGCGGTGCCCGGCAGCATTTACAGCCCCACCAGCGAGGGCACCAATGAGCTGCTGCGCACCGGCCGCGCCCGTGCCCTGTGCATGGCGGATGATGTGCTGGATGCGTTGCATATTGCACCCGGCGGCACAGAATTGGTGCAGGACGGGGTGATGCTGGATGAGCTGACCCCCAACGCCCGCACCGTGCTGGCCGAACTGGGCCCCAAGGCCCAGACGGCAGATGACCTGGCCGCCGCAACGGGGCTTGCCGTGCAGGCGGTTCTGGCAGCGCTCATGGAGCTGGAATTTGCCGGTGCCGCCGTGGATAACGGCGGGGGCCGGTATACCGCGGCATAAGGGCAAATAGAAATAGCCCTGCCGCAGCGGGCGGATAGGGCCCGCATTTATGGTGACATTACGGAAAGTATCCGATTAAGATAGAACTGATACGCCAATTTGGGAGAAACAGATATGGCAAAGCAAACTGAACTGGAGCTGGCTGCCCAGCAGGCAGCACAGCCGGAAGAGACCCCGGCAAAAAAGACTGCCGCAAAGAAGACCGCAGCGAAAAAACTGGCAGCCAAGAAAGCGACTACGAAAAAGGCAACGACCAAAAAGACTACGGCAAAAACCAAAGCCGCCAAGGCGGAAGACGACGAAACCGCCGCCCAAAAGCCGGCGGCAAAGCGCACAACGAAAAAGAGCGAAGCAAAGCCCGGTACCGGCCCCAAGCTGGTGATCGTGGAATCCCCGGCCAAGGCAAAGACCATTGGCAAATACCTGGGCCGCGGCTATACCGTAACGGCCAGCATGGGCCATATCCGGGACCTGCCCGCCAGCACGCTGGGCATTGATGTGGAACATGGCTATACCCCCAAGTATATTACCATCAAGGGCAAGACCGCGCTGGTCAAAGACCTGAAAGCCGAAGCGAAAAAAGCACAGACCGTCTATCTGGCAACTGACCCGGACCGCGAAGGCGAGGCAATCAGCTGGCATCTGGCCAATGTGCTGGGGCTGGACCCCACCGCCCCCAACCGCGTGACCTTTGACGAGATCACCAAAAAAGGTGTGCAGGAGGGCATGGCCCACCCGCGCAGCATTGATATGGATCTGTTCAACGCCCAGCAGGCCCGGCGTGCGCTGGACCGCCTGGTGGGTTATAAGCTCAGCCCGTTTTTGTGGCATAAGGTGCGCCGCGGACTTTCGGCCGGGCGCGTGCAGAGCGTGGCGGTGCGCATTATCCGCGACCGCGAAATTGAAATTGAAAACTTTAAGCCGGAAGAATACTGGAACATTGACGCCAACGTGAAACCCCGCCAGGGCGGCAGTGCGTTCAACGCACGGCTGATGGCCCAGGCAGACGGCACCAAGCTGGTGGTAAAAAATAAAGAACAGGCGGATGCCATTCTGGCCGCGCTGGACGGCAAACCCTACACCGTGACCCGTGTGGATAAGGGTCAGCGCCGCCGCCAGCCGCAGCCGCCGTTCATCACCTCCACTTTGCAGCAGGATGCCAGCCGCGCGCTGGGATTTTCGGCCACCCGCACCATGCGTGCGGCCCAGCGCTTGTATGAAGGTATGGAAGTGCACGGCTATGGCCAGATCGGTCTGATCACCTATATGCGTACCGACAGCCTGCGCATTGCGGACGAAGCCGCCGCTGCCGCCAAGACCTTTATCGGCAAGACCTGGGGCGAAAATTACGTCTGCAACAAAAAGCGTGTCTGGAAATCCCGCTCCGCCACGGCGGCGCAGGATGCCCATGAAGCCATCCGCCCCTCAATGCCGGAACTGACGCCGGACCAGGTGGAGGGCAGCATCTCCGGCGATGAAGCCAAACTGTACCGCCTGATCTGGAGCCGCTTTATGGCATCCCAGATGGCGGACTGCCTGATGGATACCGTTTCGGCCAACATCACGGCAGGGGATTATATCTTCCGCGCATCGGGTTTCCATGTGACGTTTGACGGCTTTACTGCCTTGTACGAGGAAGCCACCGACGATAAGCAGAAGAAAGAAACCGCCCTGCCCCCGCTGGAAGTGGGCCAGGACCTGAAGCTGAACAAGCTTTCGGCGGAGCAGAAGTTCACCCAGCCGCCGCCGTACTATACCGAAGCAACGCTGATCCATGCGCTGGAAGAAAACGGCATCGGCCGCCCTTCCACCTATGCGCCGATCATTACCACCATTGTGGACCGCGGCTATGTGGAAAAGGAGCAGAAAAAGCTCAAAACCACCCCGCTGGGCCGGGCGGTGAACCAGGTCATGCTGGAACAGTTCCCCGATATCGTGGACCCGACGTTCAGCGCTGATATGGAGAAAAAGCTGGACGTTGTGGAAGCCGGTAAGGCGGACTGGGTCAAAACGGTGGATGATTTCTACCAGGGATTTGAAAAGAGCCTGGAAGCCGCCGAAAAGAACATGGAGGGCAAAAAGATCAAGGTGGAAGATATCCCCACCGATGAGATCTGCGAAAAGTGCGGCCGCCCCATGGTAATCAAAAGCGGGCGGTACGGCAAGTTTGTGGCGTGTTCCGGCTTTCCGGAATGCCGCAACGCCCACCCCATTGTAAAGGATACCGGCGGCCTGTGCCCGCTGTGCGGCGGCCATATGCTGCTGCGCAAAAGCGCCAAGGGCCGTGTGTATTACGGCTGCAGCAACTACCCCACCTGCAACTTTATGACATGGGATGAACCCGTGCCGGAAACCTGCCCCCACTGCGGCAAAACGCTGTTCAAGCGCCGCGGCCAGCTGTACTGCGCCAAAGAGGGCTGCGGGTTTGTGAAGAATATCGAAAAGACAAACGCGGAGAAATAACGCATGCAAATCAAAATCATCGGTGCCGGGCTGGCCGGGTGCGAAGCTGCCCTTTGGCTGGCGGACCACGGCGTGCAGGTGGACCTGTACGAACAAAAGCCGGTCAAATTTTCACCTGCACACAAAAGTGCAGGCTTTGCGGAGCTGATCTGCTCCAACTCCCTCAAGGCGGAACGGCCGGATTCGGCTTCCGGCCTGCTGAAAATTGAAATGCGCATGATGGGCTCCCACCTGCTGGATGCCGCCGAGACCGCCCGCGTGGCGGCTGGCGGCGCGCTGGCGGTGGACCGCGATGTGTTTTCCACCGCTGTGACGGAAATGGTGGAAAAGAACCCCAACATTACCGTTCACCGCGAGGAAGTGACAGCGCTGGATGAAAGTGTTCCGGTGCTGGTGGCTTCCGGCCCTCTGACCGAGGGCGCATTGGCGGAGCAGATCGCCGCGCTGACCGGCAGCCACCGGCTGAGCTTTTTTGACGCAGTGGCCCCCATTGTGAGCGCCGAAAGCCTGGACATGGAAAAGATCTTTGCGGCGTCCCGCTATGGGCGCGGCGAAGCCGACTACCTGAACTGTCCGTTCAACAAATTGGAATATGAAGCATTTTATAACGAATTGTTGAATGCAGAGCGCGCCCCCCTGCATGACTTTGATGGGGAGCTGACGGTGTACGAGGGCTGCATGCCCATTGAGGTGATGGCGGGCCGCGGGGCGGATACCATGCGCTATGGTCCGCTGCGCCCGGTGGGCCTGCGTGACCCGCGCACCGGCCACCGCCCCTGGGCCAATGTGCAGCTGCGCGCCGAAAACACCGCCCGCACACTGTACAATATCGTCGGCTTCCAGACCAACCTGAAATGGGGCGAACAGAAGCGCGTCTTTTCGATGATCCCCGGCCTGGAGCATGCGGAGTTCATCCGCTATGGCGTGATGCACCGCAACACCTTTTTGGAAAGCCCGGCGGTGCTGACCAAGGGACTGTACCTGAAAGAACACCCCAACGTGTTTTTCGCCGGGCAGATCACCGGGTTCGAGGGCTATATGGAAAGCGCGGCTTCCGGCCTGCTGGCGGCGCGCAATCTGTATGCCCGCCTGCAAGGCAAGGAGCTGCCGCCCCCGCCGGCCGCAACAATGTGTGGTGCACTGATCGATTATATCACCACCCCCAACAAGGACTTCCAGCCCATGGGTGCCAACATGGGCATTCTGCCGCGCACGGAGGAGATCAACACCATCCGGGATAAGCGCGAACGGTATATGGCACTTTCTGATGCTGCACAGGCCGCCATGCGGGCATGGGCAGCCGAAGCGGAACACTGAGGTGGATTATGAAAATTCTACTGGACGCAATGGGCGGCGATAACGCCCCGAAATCGACCGTACAGGGCGCAGCCGACGCCGTAAAAGAGTTTGGCGACGGCATGACCCTGGCCCTGCTGGGCGATGAAGCCAAGATCAAGGCCGCTGCCCAGGAGCTGGGCGTAGACCTGACCCCCTTTGAGCTGATCCACTGCACCGAGGATGTGGACATGCACGATGACCCGGTCAAGGCTGTGCGCCACAAAACGGATTCCAGCCTGGTCAAGGGCCTGACGATGCTGAAAAACGGCGAGGCAGATGCCTTTGTCTCCGCCGGTTCCACCGGCGCGCTGCATGTGGGCACCAGTTTGATCGTGCGTACCGTCAAGGGGGTCAAGCGCCCTGCGCTGGCCACCTGCATGCCGGGCAAAAAGCAGCCGTTTTTGCTGCTGGACTGCGGCGCAAACGCCGAATGCCGTGCCGAGATGCTGAACGCCTTTGGCACCATGGGCAGCGTGTACATGAATAAGGTCATGGGCCGCAAAGATCCCGCCGTGGCGCTGGTGAACAACGGTGCCGAGGATACCAAGGGCACCCCGATGTACCGCGAAGCCCACGGCCTGCTGAAAGCTAACCCGGCCATCCGCTTTGTGGGCAACATTGAGCCGCGCGATATCATGGCCGGTGAGGTGGACGTCATCGTCTGCGATGGCTTTGTGGGCAATGTGGTGCTCAAGCTGACCGAGGGTGTGGCAGGCACTTTGCTGGGCATGCTGAAAGATATCTTTATGCAGAACATTGTGACCAAGCTGTGCTACCTTGGCGTAAAAGGCGGGCTGCGCAATCTGAAGCATATGATGGACTCCGAGGAAATCGGCGGCGCACCGCTGCTGGGCGCGGCAAAGCCGGTCATCAAGGCGCACGGCTCCAGCAAGGCCAAGGGCATCAAGAACGCCATCCGCCAGGCAAAGCTGTGCGTTGCCAATGACCTGTGCGGCACCATGCAGAGCGCCCTGGCCGAAGTGGCCGCCAAGGCCGCAGCCGAAAAGGCAGACGCGGAATAAAAAGCATATTGTGCGGGAATTGAAACGTTATGGCCGCCTGTTGAATAGCCTGTACTAAAATATAGGCAGCGGGCGCACGATGTGCGCCCCTACGGGGGGGGAGCCACAAAACCAAAACCCATGTAGAGGCGGAAAATGCCCGCCCGACCCGCCAAATATTCCCTACATACAATCGCAAAACAGAGAGAACGAAAGGTAAGGCAATCTTATGACCACGCGTACCCCTGAGGAATTGGAAGAAAAGCTGCATTACCATTTTAAGAATAAAGAACTGCTCATCACGGCGCTGACCCATAGCTCTTACGCCAACGAGAGCAAAACCCCCACGCTGTATAACGAGCGGCTGGAATTTTTGGGCGATAGCGTGCTGTCCGTTGTGGTGGCAAACTATCTGTTCCACCATTCCACCCGCCCGGAGGGCGAACTGTCCCGCATGCGCGCTTCGCTGGTCAGCGAGGACGCGCTGTTCCAGTTTGCACAGGAGATCGACCTGGGCTCTTACCTGCGCCTGGGCCGCGGCGAGGAGCTGGGCGGCGGGCGCTGCCGCCCCAGCGTGGTTTCGGATGCGTTTGAAGCCACCATTGCCGCTTTGTTCCTGGATGGCGGCATTGAGACCGCCCGCAATTTTATCCTGCCGTTCATCACGGAGGGCAAAACCGCCGAGGATGACCACAAGACCGCCCTGCAGGAAGTGGTGCAGAAACACCCGGACGACCGCCTGACCTATACTGTGACCGGGGAATCCGGCCCGGCGCATGATAAGCGGTTCCAGGTTACTGTGGCGCTGAACGGCAAGGCGCTGGCTGTGGGCGAAGGCCGCAGCAAAAAGGCCGCGGAACAGCAGGCCGCCAAAGCGGCACTGGCCAAGCTGGAACAGCAGGCATAAAAAGGGGCATCTATGCGCTTAAAAGAACTTGAGATACAGGGCTTCAAGTCCTTCCCGGATAAAACGCGGATCACCATTGGCGAGGGCATTACCGGTGTTGTGGGGCCGAACGGCTCCGGCAAAAGCAACATTTCGGATTCCATCCGCTGGGTTCTGGGCGAAACCAGCTCCAAACAGCTGCGCGGTGCGGGCAAGATGGAGGACGTTATTTTCGGCGGCACCCAGACCCGCGGTGCAATGGGCTATGCGGCGGTATCGCTGACCATTGATAACTCCGACCACGGGCTGGAAATGGACGCGGACGAAGTGACCATCGGCCGCCGCTATTACCGCAGCGGCGAAAGCGAGTATACCATCAACGGCCAGAGCGTGCGCTTGAAAGATGTGTACGAGCTGCTGCTGGATACCGGCCTTGGGCGCGATGGTTACGCCATTGTGGGCCAGGGGCGCATTGCGGAGATCGTTGGTGCAAAATCCACCGAGCGGCGCGAAATTTTTGAGGAAGCATCCGGCATTGCCAAGTACCGCTACCGCAAAAATGAAGCCGAGCGCCGCCTGGCTGCGGCGGAGGGCAACCTGGAACGCCTGCGGGATATCCTGGGCGAGCTGGAAAAGCGGGTCGGCCCCCTGAAACGCGACAGCGAAAAGGCGGAGCAGTTCCTGGCGTATTCCGAGACCCGCAAGGGGCTGGAAATTACCCTGTGGGTGGATTCCATCCGCCGCGCACAGGATACCGTGCGGGACCAGCAGCGCAAGTATGAAGCGGCGGAAAGCGATTATGCGCGCATTTCCCGCCAGCTGGATGAATTTGATGCCCGCACCGAAGCCCTGCGTGCCGAAGCCCAGCAGCTGATGCTGCAGGTGGAGGAAGCGAACGCCGAGATCCGCACCATTACCGAGCAGAACGCCGGGAGCGAAAGCCAGCTGGCGGTTTTGCAGAACGAAACCGAACACGCGAACGAGCAGATCCGCAGCGCCGGCGATGAACTGACCCGCGCCGGGGAAGGCGCAAAGGGCATTGCGCAGGAAGCGGACGAGCACAAAGCGCAGATCGCCCAGCTGCAGACCGTGCTGCAAAACATGGATGCCGAGGCGGACAAGCTGCGTCAGCAGCTGAACACGCTGGAACAGCAGGCGCTGCAAAGCGGCGAGCGGCGGGAGATCGTGAGCGCCGCCATGGCCCGCATGCAGCAGAACGCCACCGCCCTGCAGGTGCGGGGCGCGGGGCTGCAGTCCGCCGTGGAAGCTGCCCGCGCCCAGCTGAACGGCCTGAAAAACCAGGAAGCCGCCGCGGGCGATGTGGCACAAAAACTGACCGAGGAACGGGACGCTGCCGCCGAGCACCTGAAAGAGTGCGAGGAAGCCGTGACCCGCAATGATAACATCCGCTCCGGCTTAAAGCTCAAGCTGGAAAGCCGCCGCCGCCAGCAGGCGGAAGCGGCCGAAGCTTTGCAGAAAGCTGCGAACGATAAAAACAACACCGCCCAGCGCATCCGCATCCTGGAAGATCTGGAGCGCAACATGGACGGCTACCAGCAGAGCGTTAAAGCCGTTATGCGGGCGGCGGGCGGCGGGCGGCTGCGGGGCATCATCGGCCCGGTGGCCGGTATCCTGAGCGTGCGCAAGGGGTACGAGATCGCCATTGAAACGGCGCTGGGCTTTGCCTTGCAGAACATTGTGGTGCAGGACCAGGGCTGCGCCCGCGCGGCCATCACCTTTTTGAAGGAAGAACGCGCTGGACGCGCAACGTTCCTGCCGCTGGATACCGTGCAGGGCAGCCGATTCAATGGCCGTCTGACCGGCACGGCGGAAGTAGCCGCCGACCTGGTGGAGACTGCGCCCCAGTACCAGCACATTATTGATAACCTGCTGGGCCGCATTATTGTGGTGGAGGACCTGGGCGAAGCATCGGTGGTGGCCAAAAACCTTGGCTACCGCAACCGCATTGTCACAATGGACGGCCAGGTCATCAACGCAGGCGGTTCCTTTACCGGCGGTTCCACCGCGCGCAGCGTGGGCGTGTTCAGCCGCAAGCAGGAACTGGACGAACTGCGCGCTAAGGTACTGAAACTGGACGAGCGCCGCACCGCTGCCGAAAAGGAAGCTGCCGCCCGCAAAGCGGAGGTGGATAACCTGACCGCCCAGCTGGCCGGTGCCGAAAGCGAGGGCATGACCGCCGCTGCGGCCCGCCTGAAAGCCGGGATGGAGCTGGACCAGCTGAACACCGCGCTGGAAGAAAGCAAAAACGCCGCCGCCCACCGCGGGCAGGAGATCGCCGCGCTGGAACAGCAGCTGCGGGAAAACACGGCTGCCGCCGCACAGGCTGAAAACGCCCGCAAACAGGAGGAAGCAGAGATCGAAGCCCACCGCAAAGAGCTGGAAAGCCTGGGGGCTTCCACCAGTGATGTGACCCGCCAGCGGGAGGAAGCATCGCAGAAACTTTCGGATAACCGAATGCAGAAGCTGCGCACCGAGAAGGATCTGAGCCTGCACGAAGCAGCGCTGGAAACCCTGAAAGGCCGCAGCGGCGAAGCCGAAGCCCGCGTGCGGGAACTGCAGGCCAATGTGGCCGCCGCCAAGGAGCGCATTGCCGCCAACGAGCTGCGCGCCCAGGAGATCCAGCGCGCCAGAGAAGAAAACAAGCAGAAGATCACCGCGGCGGAGGAAACCATCCGCAAGGCCAACGCCGAGCGCATGGAAAAAGAAGCCGCCGTAACCCGCCTGGCCCAGGAAAACCGAACCCTGACCGATGAGCGCGAGCGGATGGGCGGCGAGATGGCCCGCCTGGCCGAGCGCAAGACAACGGCAGAAACCGAGCTGAACACCACCGCAGCCAAGCTGTGGGAGGAATACCAGCTGACCGAAGCCGAGGCGGAAAAACTCTGCGTGCCCTTTGCCAATGTGGCGGAACTGCGCCGCCAGGTGGCCGAAGTGCGCACCAAGATCCGCGCACTGGGCAATGTGAACGTGGGCGCGATCGAGGAGTACAAGGAAGTTAAAGAACGGTACGACTTCATGAAAGCGCAGGTCACCGATGTGGAAAAATCCCGCGCGGAGCTGAACCGGATGATCGCCGAGCTGTGCAGCGAAATGCAGGAGATGTTCACCGCCAGCTTTAAGGAGATCAACCGCAACTTCGGTGCGATCTTCCGCGAGCTGTTCGGCGGCGGTTCGGCACGGCTCTATCTTTCGGACGAGAACGATGTGCTGAACTCCGGCATCGAGATCCAGGTTTCGCCCCCCGGCAAGGTCATCAAAAACCTGTCGGCCCTGTCCGGCGGCGAGCAGGCGCTGGTGGCCATCAGCATTTATTTTGCCATTCTGGCCGTCAACCCGTCGCCGTTCTGCATCCTGGACGAAATTGAAGCTGCACTGGACGATGTGAACGTTACGCGCTATGCGCAGTACCTGCGCCGCATGACCGACCGCACCCAGTTTATCGTTATCACCCACCGCCGCGGCACCATGGAAGCAGCTGATGTGCTGTACGGCGTTACCATGCAGGAAGATGGTGTTTCCAAGATCCTGCGCCTTGACCTTGAGAACGTTTCCGCTGATTTGATCAGTTAATTCAAAGGAGGGACCGCCATGGGATTCTTCGATATTTTTAAGAAAAAGAAGAAAATGAGCGATGGCCTGGAAAAAACCAGAACGGACTTTTTCCAGAACATCGTCAACACCTTGACCAGCTCTGTCATTGATGATGACCTGTATAATGATTTGGAAGAACAGCTGATCTTAGCCGATGTCGGCCCCAGCTGCGCGGTGCGCCTGGTGGATGAACTGCGCGATGAGGTGGAGATCAACGGCCTGCATACCGGCCAGGAAGCACTGGACGCCCTGCGCGATATCATCCGCCGCGAAGTGAGCCCCAAAACCGACCTGGACCTGACCGGCAAACCGGCGGTCATTCTGGTTGTGGGCGTGAACGGCGTGGGCAAAACCACCACCATTGCCAAACTGGCTTATCTGTATAAGGACCTGGGCAAGCGGGTCATGCTGGCGGCGGGCGATACCTTCCGCGCAGCGGCCAGCGAACAGCTGGAAACCTGGGCTGACCGCGCCGGGGTGCCGCTGGTCAAGGCGGGCGAGGGCGCTGACCCCGCAGCCGTGATTTTTGATGCGGTCAAATCCGCCACGGCCCGCGGCTATGATATGGTCATTGCCGATACCGCAGGCCGCCTGCACAACAAAAAGGGCCTGATGGATGAGCTGGCCAAGATCAGCCGCAGCGTGAAAAAAGCCAGCCCGGACGCCAGCCTGGAAGTGCTGTTGGTGCTGGATGCCATCACCGGCCAGAATGCCATCAGCCAGGCGCAGGAATTCTGCCGCGCCGCCGGTGCCACCGGTGTTGTGCTGACCAAGCTGGACGGCACCCCCAAGGGCGGCTGCATCATCGGCGTGCACGAAAAACTGGGCCTGCCCATCCGCTTTGTGGGCGTGGGCGAAAAGATCGACGATCTGATCTTCTTCTCCGCCACCGACTTTGCCGAAGCCCTGCTGCCGGAAGTTCCGCAGCATAAAAAAGAGGAAACGGAACCGACCGGGGAGGAACAGGCATGATCGTTTGTGCAGCCACCAACAATGCGGGCAAGCTGAAAGAGCTGCGCCGCATCCTGACCCGCTGCGGCCACGAGGTAAAAAGCCTGCGGGAACTGGGCGTGACCCTGGACCCGGAGGAAACCGGAAACACCTTTGCGGAAAACGCAAAGATCAAGGCCGAAGCCTTTTGCAAGGCAACCGGCCTGCCTACCGTGGCGGATGATTCCGGCCTGTGTGTGGATGCCCTGAACGGGGCACCCGGCGTGTACAGCGCACGCTATGCGGGCGAGCACGGCAACGATGCCGCCAACAATGAAAAACTGATGGCAGAAATGCAGGATGTGCCGGTGGAGCAGCGCGCCGCCAAGTTTGTTTCGGCGGTCTGCCTGATTATGCCGGATGGGCGGGAGCTGGTCGTGACCGGCGAATGCCCCGGCAGTGTGGCCCTGACCCCGGCGGGCGATAACGGCTTTGGGTACGACCCGCTGTTTGTCCCCGATGCCGTCGGCCTGCCCGGCGGCGGCACGGTGCCCAACACCGCACACCGCACCTATGCCGAGCTGGCCGATGCCGAAAAAGACGCCATCAGCCACCGCGGCCGCGCCATGGAAAAGCTGGAAGCCGAGCTTGCCGCATTTTTGGGCGAGTGAGCCGCAGAGAGAAACAGAATAAAACGATTTGATTTTGACTGAACAATAAGGAGCGAACAATGTCTTTGACAAGCAAACAGCGCGCCGCACTGCGCGGCATGGCCAACACCATGGAACCGGTTTTCCAGATCGGCAAGGGCGAAATTGATGAAACGCTGATCAAGGGCGTGGATGACTGCATCAAGGCCCGCGAGCTGATCAAGCTGAAGGTGCTGGAAAACAGCGAGTACGATGCCCGCGAGGCTGCCGACATCCTGTGCGAAGCCATCCATGCTGAGTGCGTGCAGGTGATTGGCCGCAAGTTTGTGCTGTTCCGCAAAAAGCCGAAGGAATCTGCTTATGCGGAACTGCTGAAAAAGTAAGATGAAAGCACTGCTATTTGGCGGCACATTTGACCCGCCCCACGCCGGGCACATGAACAACCTGCGGGCCGCCATGCAGGCGGTGCAGCCGGATGTGGTGCTGGTCATGCCGGCGGGCATCCCGCCCCACAAGCACGCCAGCGCAACGCCGGGGGAACTGCGCCTGGCCATGTGCGAATGCTTTAAGGCGCTTGGCCCCCAGGTGCAGGTGAGCCGGTGGGAAGTGGACCACGCGGGCCGCAGCTATACCTATAATACCATCAGCATGCTGCAAGAAAAGTACCCCGGCGCCCAGCTGTATATGACAGTTGGCAGCGATATGCTGGAAACATTTGATGAATGGTACCGCTGGCGGGAAATTTTGGCCATGGCCACCCTGGTGGTGCAAAGCCGGGAACCCGGTGATGGCGATGCCCTGCGCGCCGCAGCCCAAAAGCTGGAAGAAGCAGGCGGGAAGATCGTGTTTGCAGGTGCCCCGGTGTTGGAGTGTGCCTCCAGCGATATCCGCGCAGGGAAGTATCCCCCGGCCCAGTTAAAAGAGCTGCTGCCCCCGCCGGTGGCGGATGTGATACGCCGGAACGGGCTGTACGGCGGGCTGATTTGAAGCCATAGACAGGGTACAATAAAATAGGGAAAGGATGCGGATCTTGATGACAGTGGACGAAGCAAAAGCGCTGGTAAAAAGCCGCTTGAGCGAAAAGCGCTACAAGCACACCATAAATGTAAAAAAAATGGCAGTCAAGCTGGCAAAACGCTATGGCGCGGATGAGGAAAAGGCCGCATTAGCGGCACTTTTGCACGACAGCGCGAAAGAACTGCCCAAGGCAGAGATGTTGCAGATTTTTGCTGACAATGCTATAATAGCTAAAAATGCCGCCAAGCGCCCTGCGCCGGTGTGGCATGGGTACGCAGCCTCGGTTTTGTGCCAGACACAGTGGGGCGTGACGGACCCGGAAATTTTATCTGCCATTGAGTGCCATACCACCGGCAAGCAGAACATGAGCCTGTTGGATAAAATTATTTACATGGCGGATATGACCAGTGCCGAACGGGACTACCCCGGTGTGGAGGCGCTGCGTGCCGAGGAGATGCAGAACCTGGACCTGGCGCTGTGCCATGCCCTGGAACAAAGCATTGCCTTTGTGCGCGAAAAAGGCAACCCGCTGGACCCCGATACCGTTGCCGCACTGGATGATGCCCGCGCGGCCTGCGCCCGATAAAAGGGGCAGGCGCTGCCTTTTGCGGGTGTGCCGTAACCGAATAAGATGAAAGACCAGTTCCCATCATTTGAATAAAAGGGAGGAACGTTATGAGCGAGATCCGCAGGGTAAACACCGGCGATGCGCCGCGCAATGTCTACCATACCGGTGACGCGCCGCGCACGGTGAACACCGGGCATACTGTGAAAACAGGCAGTGCGCTGAATCAGGATGAATACGAAGCTGCCCGCCGCCGTGCGCAGCAGCTTGCCGCCAATAACACCCGCCGCACCCGCAGCTTTAACCGTGTGCAGCAAACCGATGTTGACCGCTACCGCGCCGCCCAGCAGAAAGAGCAGGAAGCCCGCGCCGCCGCTGCCCAGCAGCAGGCCCAGGAAGCCCGTGCCGCCCGCGAAGCTGCCGCGCGCCAGCAGGCCCAGGCTGCCGCCCAGAGCGAGCAGCCCTTGACCCGCGCCCAGCGCCAGGCATTGGAATTGCAGCGCCGCGCCCGCAGCCAGAGCGCACAGGGTTCCACCCGCACCCAGGTGCGCCGGCTGGATTTGAACGAAACCAAAGGCAGCCGCGCGCATTATGATATGAACGCGGATGCAGAGTATCAGGCGCGTGTGGCCCGCCGCGCTGCCCAACCGGCAGCCCAGCCCGCCGCACCCCAGGCCGCGCCGCAGCAGGAGGACGCCGTTATGCAGGCTTCACGCAGCGCCGGGAAACCGGCAGCCGGAAGAGGAAAATCCGCCGCAGGCAGGAGCGGCAGCAAATCTGCCGCAGGCGGCGGTGGCAAACCGCCCAAGGGCGGCAGCCGCAAAGGCAAAGGCGGCGCAGGCCCCTATGGCCCGAACGGCAAGAAAAAGAAAAAAGGCGGCTGGTGGAAGGTGCTGCTGGGCACCCTGCTGGCCATCGCCGTGATCTTTTTCGGCACGGTCGCTTTTATCATGCACGCCATTGCACCGTCGGCGGGATCTATCAGCCTGAACCAGCTGATCAACACCCCCAAAGAGTATGCGGGCAAAGAGTTCAACCTGCTGGTGGTGGGCATTGACCGCTCCACCGAGACCGGGCAGGAGACCGATTCGCAGGTAGATGACGGCATGACCGACATGATTTTGTACCTGCACTTCAACAACGAGACCGGCCAGGTCAAGATGCTGCAGATTCCGCGTAACATCTTTGTTACCACGGACGCCAGCTATTCCGGCAACTACCAGATTAACGCCATTGCCAAAACGCAGGGTTCCAACGGCAGCAACAACATCAGCGCGTTGGCCGATGAAATCTATAACATCTTTGGCCTGCATGTGGATGGGTATTTGTCCGTCCGCCTGGAAGCGCTGACCCAGATCATTGATACCTTCGGCGGTATTCAGGTCTATGTGCCGCAGGAGATGGATTACGGCGGAAGCCACCTGAACCAGGGCTACCAGACCATGGATGGCGCGGCGGCAGAGTTCTTCCTGCGTACCCGCCATATTTATGCGGACTCTGACCTGGGCCGCCTGCGCATGCAGCGGTACTTCTATGCGGCGCTGTTCGCCCGTATGCGCAGCATGACGGCGTGGGATATCGCCAAGCTGCTGCCGGTCATTACCAGCCAGATGGAAACCGACCTGAGCGCAACCGAGCTGGTCAGTGTGGCGGTCAGTATGCTGAAAATTTCCAGCTCCAACATCATGTTCTGCCAGATCCCCGTGTATATGGGCCAGGCCATCAGCTATAACGGCAACAGTACCGTTGTGGTGGCAAGGCAGGAAACGGCAGACCTGCTGAACGAATATTTCCGTGAGAACAGCGGCCCGGTGGATGCCAGCCAACTGAACATTGCGGGCGATAACGGCCTGTTTGATTTGAGCGGCCTGACGGCTTCTGACCCCAGCGTGCAGTTTATGGGAAGCCTGAACGAAGAAATTTCGGACGCACAGCAGACGAACAATATTGACGGTTCTGCCACAACGGACGTTTACGATACCGCAACCCCGGCACCGGACGATGCCGCCGATGGGGACAGCACCCCGGCAGAATAAAAATCCTGCAACAAAGGAGAATTGAATGGAAAGCAAAGAACTTGCCATCCGTCTGGCCCGCGCGCTGGACGCGAAAAAAGGCTATAATATCCGCATCCTGCATGTGGAAAACCTGACCACGGTGACGGATTATTTTGTAATCGCAACCGGTAATTCCACCACCCATGTGGGCGCGCTGGCAGACGAAGCGGACTTCCAGCTGGGCCGCGCAGGCGTGAATGTGCTGCGCACCGAAGGCCATGACGGCAACCGCTGGGTGCTGCTGGATTACGGCAATGTGATCGTGCATGTATTTACGCCGGAAGCTCATGATTTCTATGACCTGGAGCACCTGTGGGCCGACGCCAAGGAGCTGCCCGCCGAAGAGTGGGAAGAAAAGCCGGAAGAGCAGGCGTAAACAGAATTTTCGGCAGGAAAGCACAGTAGGGAACGGTCTTGACCGTTCCAAGGCCCTGGCCGGTGGATTTTTCTGGCAGTTGCCGCAAAGCAGCGGAACGGTCAAGACCGTTCCCTACAAACAGCTCTGAAAGGGTTGGCGGAATAATAAACAAGGTACCAAAATAAAAGCACAGTACGCACAAATTTCTGTGGGGAGAGAAGCTTTATGAAATATGATTTCAAGGCCGTTGAGGCCAAATGGCAAAAGGTATGGCAGGATGAACACACCTTCCATGCCGAGATCGACCATTCCAAACCCAAGTTCTACGCACTGGTAGAATTCCCGTACCCGTCTGCGGCCGGCCTGCATGTTGGCCATCCCCGCAGCTATACCGCGCTGGATATTGTGGCACGCAAAAAGCGTCAGTGCGGCTATAACGTTTTGTACCCCATGGGCTGGGATGCTTTTGGCCTGCCGACCGAAAACTATGCCCTGAAAAACCACATCAACCCGGAGATCGTGACCGCCAAGAACGTGGCCCGTTTCAAGAGCCAGCTGCAGGCACTGGGCCTGAGCTTTGACTGGGACCGCGAGATCAACACCACCGACTCCGAATACTACAAGTGGACCCAGTGGATCTTCCTGCAGCTGTACAAGCACGGTCTGGCTTATAAAAAGGCTACTACCGTCAACTACTGCACCGGCTGCAAGGTCGTTCTGGCCAACGAGGAAGTTGTAAACGGCGTGTGCGAACGCTGCGGCAGCCCCGTTGTGCAGCGCGTGAAGAGCCAGTGGATGCTGAAGATCACCGCTTACGCGGATCGTCTGATCGATGACCTGGACCAGGTGGATTATATCGACCGTGTCAAGACCCAGCAGCGCAACTGGATTGGCCGCAGCCATGGTGCCGAGGTCAACTTTGAAACCTCTGCCGGTGATACCCTGACCGTTTATACTACCCGCGCGGATACCCTGTTCGGCGTTACCTACATGGTCATCTCCCCGGAGCATGCCTACATCAAAAAGTGGATTGATGCAGGGCTGATCAAGAACGTGGATGCCGTAAAGGCATACCAGGACGAAGCCGCCCGCAAGAGCGACTTTGAGCGCACCGAGCTGAACAAGGAAAAGACCGGCGTTAAGATCGAGGGCGTGACCGCCACCGACCCCGTCAACGGCGCAGAGGTGCCCATCTTTATCTCTGACTATGTTCTGGCAACTTACGGCACCGGCGCTATCATGGCCGTGCCTGCCCACGACAGCCGCGACTGGGAGTTCGCCAAGAAGTTCGGTCTGCCCATCATCGAGGTCGTCAAGGGCAATACCCCGGCCAACCTGGACGAGGCTGCTTTTACTGACGTTGCCACCGGCATGCTGGTCAACTCCGGCTTCCTGACCGGTTTGTCCGTTGAGGATGCCAAGGAAAAGATGTATGCCTGGCTGGAAGAAAACCACAAGGGCTGCAAGAAGGTCAACTTCAAGCTGCGCGACTGGGTGTTCAGCCGCCAGCGTTACTGGGGCGAGCCCATCCCCATGGTGCACTGCGAAAAGTGCGGCTGGCAGCCCATCCCCGAAAGCGAGCTGCCGCTGCGCCTGCCGGAGATCACCGACTTTGAGCCGGGCCCGGACGGCGAAAGCCCGCTGGCCCGCCACACCGAGTGGATCAAGACCACCTGCCCGTGCTGCGGCGGCCCCGCTACCCGTGAAACCGATACCATGCCCCAGTGGGCCGGTTCTTCCTGGTACTTCCTGCGCTATATGGACCCCCACAATAAGGATGCCATCGCCAGCAAGGAAGCCCTGGAATACTGGAGCCCGGTGGACTGGTACAACGGCGGCATGGAGCACACCACCCTGCATTTGCTGTACAGCCGTTTCTGGCACAAGTTCCTGTATGATATCGGCGTAGTGCCCAAGCCGGAGCCGTACCAGAAGCGTACCTCCCACGGCATGATCCTGGGCCTGAACCCCCATGCTTTTGAAAACCAGACCGATGCCGAGCGCAAGCGCCTGCTGGCCGAGTACGGCAGCGAAAAGGCTGCCCGCGAAGCGCTGGTTGAAAAGTACGGCGAAATGGCTGAGCACCCGATCGTCAAGATGTCCAAGTCCCTGGGTAACGTTGTCAACCCGGACGATGTGGTGAACGATTACGGCGCCGATACCCTGCGCCTGTACGAGATGTTCATCGGCGACTTTGAGAAAGCCGCTCCCTGGAACACCAACTCCATCAAGGGCTGCAAGCGCTTCCTAGACCGCATCTGGGCACTGAGCGAAAAGCAGGTGGAGGGCGAAGGTTACCGCCCGAAGCTGGAAGCTTTGATTAACCGCACCATCAAGAAGGTGGGCGAGGATATTGATGCCCTGAAGGCCAATACCGCCATTGCCCAGCTGATGATTTTGGTGAACGCCCTGTACGATGAGGGTGGCGCGACCCGCGCAGAGTACGAAGTGCTGCTGCAGCTGCTGAACCCGTTTGTTCCCCATATGACCGAGGAACTGTGGCAGCAGATGGGCCACACCGATACCTTGGCTTACCACGAATGGCCGAAGTATGACGAAGCCAAGTGCGTGGAGCAGACCATTGAGATTGCTGTTCAGGTGAACGGCAAGGTCAAGGCCCGCCTGAATGTTGCCGCCAACATTGAAAGCGCCGACGCCATTGCCGCTGCAAAGGCTGACCCCGCTGTGGCCGAAGCCATTGCAGGCAAGACCATTGCCAAGGAAATTTACGTCAAGGGCCGCCTGGTCAACATCGCCGTTAAGGGCTGATCGTTCCCCCGTGGCGCGCCAGACATTACAACCTGATACCACCCGGCAAGCCTCCGCACAAGCGGGGGCTTTGCCCGTATCGGGACAAATTTGGAACAACCTGTGCGGGTTGGCCCGCAGCAAAACGCTGTGGGGTGTGCTGCTGCTGGCAGTTTTGTGGGGGTACGGCTACGCCATGAACACCCCTGCCGTGGATATGGACGACCTTGCCATTGCCACCTACCAGCAGGGCGGGGAGTTTTTGCGCCAGGGCCGCATTACCGTGTGGCTGCTGCAGGCGCTGACCGGAATCATGACCTACCAGCGCTTTTGGCCGGAGCTGTTTTTTGCCATCAGCCTGGTGCTGGCGGGTATTCTGCTGGCCGCGGTGCTGTACACGGCAGCCCGGCAGCAGGCAAAACAGCCGGGGGCGCAGCTGCTGGCGGCAGGGCTGCTGCTGTGGCCTTATCATGGCGAGATTTTGATGTATTCCAACCAGTGCGGCGTTGGGTCTGGCTACCTGCTGTGCGCTATGGCGTTGGCCTTGGCGCTGCCGCACCTGTTGGGCGGCTGGCGGAACAGCCTGCCTGGTGCCTGCGGCGCGGCGGTCTGCCTGTGCTTTGCACTGGGGCTGTACGAAAGCTTTGCCCCGGTCTGGCTGACGCTGCTGTGCGCCGCCCTGCTGCTGGATGCCGCGGCAGCGGAACCCCACAGCCGCAAAGCCAGACAGATTTGGGGCAGCATTCTGCGCGGGCTGTGGCCGCTGGCCGCGGCGCTGGTATTGCGCAAAGGTCTGGCCGCCCTGCTGTGCGCCGCAAACGGCGTGAGCGGGCAGGATGGCACGGCGTCTAAAACGATTTTCTGGTTCCAGCGGGACAGCGTGCGGGATGCAGTTGTGATCCCTGTGCGGGAATGGCTGACCAACTATCTGGCCCGTGCGTTCGGCGTTCCGGCGCTGGCCTTGCTGGCGCTTGCCTGCTGTGCGGTGGTGCTGTGGGTTCTGCGGCACCGCGGCGGCAATGGGCGGGCGCTGTTTGCGGCGGGGCTGATTGTATCGCAGTTCTCACTGGGCATCTTGCAGGGGACCGGCGCCCAGATGGCCCGCGCCGTGCAGTGCTTTGCGGTGTTTGTGCCCTTTGCGGCCTGGCTGTGGCTGGCCCCGGCGCTGGACCGCGGCAAACAGGGCGGAGCCAAAGCCATCATTTGTGCCGCGCTGGCGGGGGCGATGCTGGCGGTGGAACTGATCTCCCTGACAGGAACGATACGATACAACCGCGACCGCTGGCAGTATGAGGAACGCCTGCTGATTAAAACAGCAGATGAATTAAATGACCTGGATCCGGCGGGCACCCTGCCGGTGGCCTTTGTGGGGCAGGCAGAATTAAGCCCCGAACTGCAGGACCGGCTGGTGATCCCGGCGGCAAACCCGGCATATAAGGCCGCATACCTGATTTATACCGTGCTGGGCGGCCCGCTGGGGGACCTGGACCGGTACGAAAACCCGCAGACAATGGTCATCAACTGGGCACAGGATGCCTTTGGCGGCAAGGAACAGATGGCCCTGCTGATGCAGCAGGTGGGCCGCCTCTGCACCCTGGCGGATGCAGACCAGCAGGATGCCGCCAATGCCCTGGCCGAAGCGGGCGAAGCCCCGGCTGGGGTAAGCCTGCAGGATGGATACCTGCTGGTGAACTTTACCGGGTGGACCGCTGAATGAGCGAAATACCCACGATACGAAACTACCATGGGAGGAGTGACCCCCTGATGTTGATCAGCCTGATCGTTCCATGTTATAACGAAGAAGAAGCCATGCCGCTGTTTTATCAGGAAGCGGCCCGCGTGGCGGCAGAGATGCAAAAGAGCCACGGCGCAGAATTTGAGATCATTTTTGTGGATGATGGCTCTAAAGACGGCACCCTGCGCGTGGCGCGGGAGCTGCATGACGCCGACCCGCGTGTGCGTTACGTTTCCTTCAGCCGCAATTTTGGCAAGGAAGCGGGCATTTATGCGGGCCTGAAAGCGGCCAAGGGTGATTATGTCGCCACACTGGACGCTGACCTGCAGGACCCGCCTGCGCTGCTGCCGGAGATGCTGGATGCCCTGCTGACCGGTGATTATGACTGTGCGGCCACCCGCCGCACCACCCGCGAAGGCGAACCCCCGGTGCGCAGCTGGTTTGCCCGGCTGTTTTACCGCATCATCAACAAGATGTCCGATACCGAGATCGTGGACGGCGCGCGGGATTTCCGCCTGATGAGCCGCCGCATGGTGGATGCCGTGCTGGAAATGTCGGAGTATAACCGTTTTTCCAAGGGCATTTTCAGCTGGGTGGGCTTTAAGACCGAGTGGTTTGCTTACCAGAACGTGGAGCGTGTGGCAGGCCAGACCAAGTGGAACTTTTGGAGCTTGTTCAAGTATTCCATTGAGGGTATTGTGGGCTTTTCGACCCAGCCGCTGGTCATGGCGGCGCTGGCGGGCGTGATTTTCTGCCTGGCGGCGTTTGTGGGCATTATTTTTGTTGTGGTGCGCGCCCTGATTTTTGGCGACCCGACCGCGGGCTGGCCCAGCATGGTCTGCATTATGCTGCTGTGCAGCGGCGTGCACCTGTTCTGCCTGGGCATTGTGGGTGAGTATCTGGCCAAAACCTACCTGGAAGTGAAGCACCGCCCCATCTACATTGCGCGGGAAACCGAGCAGGACCGCGATGAGCGCAGGCAGGCAAAACAGAAATGAGCACCATGCAGGATATGACCAAGGGCGGCGCAGCGGGGCACCTGCTGCGCTATGCCGTGCCGCTGATGCTGGGCAACTGGTTCCAGCTGGCGTATAACGCGGTGGATTCCATCATTGCGGGGCGGTTCATCGGCAAAGATGCCCTGGCAGCCGAGGGTATTGCGGGCCCGGTGATGAACCTGGTTATTTTGGGCATTACCGGCGTCTGCCTGGGGGCCGGGGTGCTGATGAGCGAGTTCTTTGGCGCAAAAGATGGCGAGAACCTGCGCCGGGAACTGGCCACCACCGTGCTTTCCGGCACGGCGGCGTGCACGGTGGTGGCGCTGCTGGGTGTGCTGTTTACCCCGGCCATTCTGCGGGCCTGTGCGGTCCCGCAGGAGATCTTTGCAATCACGGCCATCTATCTGCGCATTACCTTTTTGGGCGCGCCGTTCACCTGCTTTTATAATGCGCTGGCAGCGGGGTTCAAAAGCGTGGGCGATGCCCGAACGCCGCTGCGCTTCTTGATGGTTTCCGCTATTTTGAACGCGGTGCTGGACCTGATCTTTATTGGCGGGCTGGGGTTTGGCATTGTCTGCTCCGCCACGACAACGGTGGTCGCGGAAGCGTTCAGCGCCGTGCTGGCCGGGTGGTGGCTGTGGAACAAAACGCCGGAACTGTGCCCCCAGCGCGGCCAGTGGCGCATTGACCGCGGCCTGCTGGGCCGCACGCTGCAATATGGCGGGGTATCCGCCCTGCAGCAGGCCGTGCAGCCCATCGGCAAGGTGCTGATCCAGGGGCAGGTGAATGCCCTTGGGGTGGAAGTGATCGCGGCGTTCAATGCAGTAACGCGCATTGATGATTTTGCCTGTATCCCGGAACAGAGCATCGCCCAGGGCATTACGACCTATATTGCCCAGAACCGCGGCGCGGGCAGGCAGGACCGCATTAGACGCGGCTTTGCGGTGGGCCTTGGGATGGAAGCTGCGTATTGGGTGCTGATCGGAGGGGTGGTGACCTTGTTCAAGACCCCGCTGGCCGCAATGTTTGTGACCGGGGAGGGCGCTGACCGGGTGATCGCTTTGGCGGTGCAGTACCTGGGAACGATGGCGCTGTTCTACCTGCTGCCTGCCATGACGAACGGGTTCCAGGGGTATTACCGCGGAATGGGAAATATGCCCATGACCCTTTTGGGCACGCTGATCCAGACCAGCCTGCGTGTGGTGACGACCTGTATTCTGGCACCGCGGATGGGAATGTACGGCATTGCTTTTGCCTGCGCCACCGGCTGGTGCGTGATGCTGATGGTGGAAGTCCCATTTTATTTTTGGCAAAAATCACGAAATGAACACAGAAAGCTCTGAAATCGCGAAATAGTCTTGACATTTATAAGAAAAGTGCTATACTACTAATATTGATAGTTCTAATGAACCATCAGCTAATAAGGGGTGCATTTGAGGAAATACATTCCTAAATTTCCAACATGAAGAAAGAAGATGTGCGTAATGAAAATGAAGAAACTGACCACTTTCGTTGCCTGCGCCGCTATGGCTGGTGTGTTCGCTACCAGCGCATTCGCTGCCAATGATGCACAGGTTGCCCGCGCTCAGGATTACCTGAACTCCAAGGGCATTGCCTACACTGTCACCGCTTCTGACGTTGACAAGGCTTTGGCTGCTGGCTACACTGCTGACGCTTTGGTTGCCAAGGCAAACGCTCTGCTGGACCAGGCCAAGTCTGATCCCGAAGGCGCAAAGAATGAGGCTGTCAGCGTGCTGAATAGCATCGGTGTTTCTGTTGCTGACGCTAAGGTTACTGTCAACGGCAATGATATCACCATCTCTGCCAGCATCAACGGTACCAACGTTGCTTGCAGCTCCAACAATGCTGATACCCATCCGGAAATCGGCGAAGCCATCAAGAACGGCACCTGGGGCGTTGCTGAAAGCACCACCACCGCTGCTGCCAGCCTGAAGAGCGGCAATGGCGTTATCAAGGCTACCGGCGACAATGCTGGTATTGCTATGCTGGTTGCTGTGGTTGCCATCGCTGGCACCATGGGTGTTGCTGTTCGCAAGAGCCGTGACGCTGAGTAATCACGCCTAACTAACATGTTGTTCGCCGCGGCGTGCCGCGGCGAATTTTTTTGTTTCAGCGTCAGGTACGGGGCTGCGGCCCTGCGCCTGAACGGGGAGAGAAAGAATGAAGCACAAGAACGATTTTTTGCGCAAAGGTCCGGCGGGGCTGTTGGTAGTGCCGCTGCTGTTTGCGCTGGTCACGCTGGTGCTGCTGGCGGTAATGTTCAAGGTGTTTGCCGCACCGTACTACTCGCTGGTGGAATGGTTTATGGAAACCAGCGCGGTGGAAACCCAGCCCAAGGACCTGTTTGATGAAGCGGCTCAGACCCTGACCAATGCGGAAAACGACCAGACCGCACAGGAAGAAGCCCAGCAGGAAACCATCCCGCTGAGCAGCATTACCTACCCCGGCAAAGGGGACCGCTATGGCCGCATCACGATTGAGGGGACCACGGTGGATGCGCCGGTGTATTACGGTGACAGCAACAGCATCCTGAACCAGGGTGTCGGCACCTATGTGGACAGCAGCGGGGCAGGCATCCCCGGCGAGGGCAAGACCATTTTGATGGCAGGTCACAACAACACCTTCTTTAACGATTTGCAGAGCGTTGAGGTGGGCGATGTGGTGACGATTGAAACCCATTACGGTACTTATACCTATACCGTGGAGCGCTGTGAGGTGCGGGATTATCAGGACACCACAACGTATGATTTTACACGCACCGATGAAAACCTGATTTTGTATACCTGCTACCCGTTTGACGCGCTGGGCTTTACCCCCAACCGCTATTTTGTTTATGCCAGCTACACATCCGGCCCGGAGCTGGATGCTGACCGTTGAGGGAGGAGATACAGAGATGACGCAACAAAAGAACTCCCGCAAAGGCAGCGCTGTGTGGCCGATGATGCTTTCCTGGCTGAGCAGCCTGATTTTAGCGCTTTTGGCGGTGTTTGTCATGCTGTTTACCACGTTTGGCAGCGCGGGCTATATGCAGAGCTGCGTGGAAAGCTCCGGCTATGCCCAGAGCGCCTATGATGATATGGTGCAGGATTTTACCAGTTATGGCGCAGCCACCGGTTTTGATGCCGATGTTATGACCGGGTTAATGTCCGTTGACCAGGTGGAAAGCGACATGCAGGATGCTGTGGCGGGGCTGTATGCCAAAACGCTGACCTATTATACCCGCGATAATATCGCGGAAGCGGCTTACAACGCGATGGAACAGGCTGCGGCAGACCGCGGTATTACGCTGGAAGGCGATACCAAGACGGCCGTGGAAACCGTGGCCGAGGCCGTGCGCATGGAGTATGCCTCCTACACCGCGGTGCCGCTGGTCAGCCAGCTGCGCACCCTGGTGCAGAAGCTGCAGAAAGTGATGGCAATCGGCCTGGTGGTCAGCGCGGTGCTGCTGTGTGCTGCGGTGGTATCCATGCTGCGCATCAGCCGCAAAGATGCCCGCCTGGGGGCGCGCTGCCTGGTGTATGCCCTTGGCGGTGCTGCTGTGGTGTGCCTGGTGCTGGGCGTGGGCGTTAAGCCGATGATCGGCCTGGAGCGCCTGGGCATTGACCCGCCCGCCCTGAAAAACCTGCTGATCGCCTATGTGGGCGGTTTGTTTGGTCGCTTTGTGGTGATGGCAGTGATCTATTTTGTGCTGGCGGCAGTGCTTGGTGTATTGGTGAGCAAGCGCAAAAAGCACAGAGCATGATGGTAAATCATAGAATAAGATAAAAAGAAATGGTGCCGTGACCCGGAGAGATGGGTAACGGCACCATTTTTGTATGTAGGGAAATGGGGTGGGGGAGATAGACCTGGATGGGATGCTGTGAAGAAATGAGTGTTTTGAATGATGTGGAGGGAATGATGATAGTGCACCATACGTAAGGGCGCACAGTGTGCGCCCGCCGCCTTATGGCATATGCTGGAATGAAATATTGGGCAAGGCCCGGCAGGCGGGACGATGCAAGCATCGTCCCCTACAAATCCGTTTTAGGGCACATTATAAAATTTATAATATGCAACAGGGCAAGGCTGCGGCGGGGTGAGGGCACCCCGCCTTACAGATTGTTTTATGGTTTATCACCCATTATAAAATGCTCCGTAGGGAACGTTCTTGACCGTTCCAAGGTCGTGGAGCATATATGCCATAATAGGATTTTTTGTGGGGGTCGTCCAGGGTGTCGGGACGCCGCCCCCTACAAATGGGGTTATTGCTTTTGCCAATTTTCAATGTTGCGACCGGGCGGAGCTTCGGCGGGTGCAGGCAAAATAAACAGCGCGAACCCAAAACGTCCCGGAACCGCACAGAGATGACGGTTCCGGGACGTAAAGCTTTATTTTAGATCAAAAGGCAAATCAAGCCTTGTTGGCGGAGCCGAACAGTTCGATCTTCTCCTTGACCTTATCCATGATGGCATCAGCGCCCGGCTTCAGCAGCTTGCGCGGGTCATAGCCCTTGCCCTGCTGATCCTTGCCAGCTTCGATGTACTTGCGGGTAGCCTCGGCAAATACCAGCTGGCAGTCGGTATTGACGTTGATCTTGGAAACACCCAGGCGGATGGCTTTCTGGACCATCTCGTCGGGGATGCCGGTGCCGCCGTGCAGGACCAGAGGAATGTTGTTGGTAGCCTGATGGATGCGCTCCAGAGCTTCAAAGTCCAGGCCCTTCCAGTTAGCGGGGTAAATGCCGTGGATGTTGCCGATGCCGGCAGCCAGGAAGTCAACGCCCAGAGCGGTGATCTTGGCACACTCTTCGGGATCAGCGATTTCGCCGTTGCCAACTACGCCGTCCTCAACGCCGCCGATGGAACCAACTTCGGCTTCGATGGACAGGCCCTTGTCGTGTGCCAGCTCAACCAGCTCACGGGTCTTGGCGATGTTCTCTTCGATGGGGTAGTGGGAGCCATCGAACATGATGGAGGTAAAGCCAGCTTCGATGCAGGCCTTTGCGCCCTCATAGGTGCCGTGGTCCAGATGCAGGACAACGGGAACCGTGATGCCGAGAGATTCATCCATTGCACGCACCATGGCGGCAACGGTCTTGAAGCCGGTCATATATTTGCCGGCACCCTCGGAAACGCCCAGGATGACCGGGCTCTGCATGGCCTGAGCCTGAAGCAGAACGCTCCGGGTCCATTCCAGGTTATTGATATTGAACTGGCCAACACCATAGTGGCCGTCACGAGCTTTGAGGAGCATATTGGTTGCATTTACGAGCATAACAGGTACCTCCTATAAATTCAGTTCAAGCAGCTGGAGGGCCTGGCCCTGCCAGCTATTTTATTATAGACCGACTTTGATAAAAAATCAACAATAATCACGGACTTTTACCCAAGAATGAGTAAAAAGTCCAGAAAATGGGATGATTGCACAGTGTTAGATGGGTGATTTTGGGCAGAATTTATGAAAAAGGAGCAGATGGATGGTGAATGGATGCACGGATTTGGTCGGAATGTGCAGGATGGACAGTGGAGAAGAACCGCGAAAACACGAAATATAATTTGAATAAAAGTTCAAATAAAATACAATAAGTTGATTAGCGTGAGGCCGTGAGAGAAGCGCATTTATGAGAAAAAAGAGTGGTGGGACGAGGGGGCGGAACGGTCACTACGCCCGCAGGCGTGTTTCGGAGGCCAACCGGGCCGCAGGTCCGGCTCTTAGGCCGGAGATAGACCGTTCCCTACAGGTAGGGAAAAGGCAAATGCGGAAAGGGAAAGCTGGCGTGCATGTCGGGGAACCATGACACACCAGAACCTAGGGTGTATCAGAAAAGTCGAAAATTTAGTCTATTTCTACAAACACAGCCGGATTTTGCGTTAAAAAGCCTTGGAATCCACAAAGGATTCC
>CAVFVI010000033.1:0-36012 GCA_963626055.1 Acutalibacteraceae bacterium | reverse complement strand
GACTATTAATTCCCATAACAATAAGGGAGCCGCCTGTACCTACCCAAAACAAAGTTTCCCATATGGCATACGCCACAAGGAAATCCCAAAAGTCCGGCGTTTCTGTTTCATCTGTCTGCGCCAACCAAAAAAGAAACAATGTTATGCTCAAGCTGATGATTGTAACTCTTACCAGAGGCAGGTCACTTCCCATTTCCTCTACTTTTCTTTTGTGGTACAGCATTAGCCAAAAGGGAGCCGACAGTGGTACTCCGTAAAGTACCGCTTTAAAAATTGCATTTATCATTAAAGGAATTGTTGCCATCGCTGGGGTAGTGCTCAATCCCTCTATAAATATAATCGTAACAAACAGATATATTATCAGATAACTTATAAAACTCGATGGTTTCTTTGGCCATTGCGTCCGCATATATCATCACGTCCCTTACCTTTTCTTGTAATATTTCTACTTAGTTCCATCTCGGATTTTCTCTATAGTAATAGTATACGCTCGGGAGGTAGTCCTCACCGCTATTCATGCACTCGGTGGTTTCCTCACATCACAGCCTAGTGTAGTCGTTTAATCAAGCAACAGAAACTCTTCGATTGCTATTATCAGTACTGCAAATTATAAATTTTCTCTTTCATATTCCATAATTATTGACAGTTTTATGCTACTACAAAATTGTTTCTTCGTCAATGGAAAGCAGAAAAGCTCACATACTTCTTGTTTTTAGCGCTTTTCCTCCAAACCTTCCCACAGAATGGACTTCTTGCCCATCAGCCAAGTTTTCTATTAAAAACCGCACCAGCGTACCTATAGAGTGGACGCAAAAAGTGTATAGCACCCAGGTTGCACCAGAATAAATATACAACGTGAAACGCTGTGAATCATCACGAAACAAAGAAAAAACCGCTAAGCTATGCAGCTTAACGGCTTTTTGTTGGTGTATCACCAATATTCATTTTGGAGCGGGATACGAGTCTCGAACTCGCCACCTACTGCTTGGGAAGCAGTCACTCTACCGGATGAGCTAATCCCGCATCGGTAGCTCTTATTATACTTCCCAAGTTCTGGTTTGTCAAGCCCCGGCCAAAGGCATCAGCCGTCAACGGATTCAATCGCGCCAACGGGGCAGGTCTGCATGGCGTCGGTGGCGGCGGCTTCATCGGGGCCGGTCACATCGGCGGGGGCAGCGGCTGCGGTGCCGCCGTCCGTCATGGTAAAAACTTCGGGGCAGGTGCTCACGCACAGGCCGCAGCCGATGCAGTCGGCATTTACATGGAACTTCATGGGCAGTCATCCTTTCACGATGTGTTATCAACGGTATGCCCAATCAGCGGCAATCAATCCATGCTTTCTGCACTTTCTGCGGCGGCTTCCCCGGCAGCATAGGTTTCGTTGGTGTGGCCCGCAAAGGGATAGGTGCGGGTCTCGGTGGCGGTAATGCTGGTCACGCCGAACCAGCGGGCGCGGCCCAGAGCGAGGGAATCCTCGCCGTTTTCACGGATATCCGGCAGGCCGTAAGCGCCGCACCATTTGGTGTATGGTTCAATGCCATAACTGACGATGTTGGCCGCGGCAGGTTCATCCAGCTCGCTGATCTCCTGCCGCAGCGTCTGGGTGCGCACACGGTCCATCATCCAGTAGCTGGCAATGTCGTACCCGGCTTCCAGCATGTGGATGCCGCAGACGATCCCCACGCAGGCACCCAGGCAGGCAAGGCCGCGGCGGAACGCTTTGCTGTTCAGCTGCACCAGGCAGGCGGCACAGGCGGCAGCCAGCAGGGCAAACACGCCGTGGGTGGAGCGGGGGTAGTAGTCATGGCTGCCGATCATGGCAAAGTTGGCCCCCAGCGCCCCGGCCAGCAGGATCAGCGGCCACAGCAGGTCGGTTTGGGCACGGCTGCTATCCTGCCGGGCAAAACAGAGCAGCAGGAACAAAACGGCAAAAGCAAACAGCAGGGGCAGAGCATAATCTTTCAGCATATTCAGGCAGGCAAAAAAGCGCATGGCGTACCGGGTCAGCAGACTGTTATAATCGCTGAAGCCGCTGGCACGGTTAAAGTTGCCGCGTGCGGTAATCAGCAGGGCAAACCCGATCAGCGCCCCTGCCAGCCCGGTCAGCATCCAGGCGGGCAGCCTGCGCTCCCGCCTGAACACAACAGCGCCGATCAGCACCAGGCAGACCAGCATTCCGGCGCTGGTGTTCTCGCTTAACCAACCGGCCAGCAGCCCGGCCAGCGCCATGCCGGCCGCCATGCGCGCCGTGCCGGCAAACGGCTGCTGCAAATAATACCGCCAGGGCAGCAAAAAGGCGCAGCACCCCACCGTGGCCCACAGATAGTTGCAGGCACCGCACATCCACAAATTGGTCTGGCCAAATACAGGGCTGATCTCCCACAGCGCAGCATAAATCAGGGCCAAAGCCAGCCAATCCGCCTTTTGGGTGCGCTGCCCCACGGCCAGCTTATACAGTACCAGCCCCAGCGCCATGAACATCCCGGCATTGCACACATTGAACAGCAGCTTGGGGAACATGGTAAAGCCCTGCGCAAAAAATTTGACAATGACCCGGCCGCTCCATTCGTGATAGTGGAACACAAGGCTGGAAATCAGCTGCGGCAGGCTGTGCAGCCGCTCGCCGGTATCAAAGGCATAGGCGAAAGTGTAATCATCGGCCAGGTAGGGCGTTAAGCAGTTCAGCAGCAGCATCCAACAGAACACCAGCCCGGCCACCAGCCGGAACAGGCGGCTGCTGAGGGGCTTTTTTGTTTGTGCCATGGGCAAACCTCCAAAACAAAAACGGGCCCCCTGCCGAACAGGGGAGCCCGTAAGATCAACATTATCTTTATTATATCGGCTGTGCTGCCAAAGTGCAAGGTCAGTCCTTTTTGTTGCGGGCGATGCCGGCAACAACGCCGGAAAGCGCCAGCAGCGCCAGCAGGTTGGGAACAGCCATCAGACCGTTAAAGAAGTCCGCCAGCGCCCAGACCAGATCCACTTTCAGGGAAGAACCGACCAGGATGAACGCCACAACGATCAGGCTGTACACCTTGGTGTACTTGGAGCCGAACAGCGAGTTGAAGTTGACCTGGCCGAAGAAATACCAGCCCAGGATGGTGGAAAACGCAAAGAACAGCATGCAGATGGCAATGAAGATTTTGCCGAAAGAGCCAAACGACAGGCTGAAGGCGGCCTGAGTCAGGGCGGTGCCGGTCATACCTTCCGGAATCAGGCCGGAGGTGATCAATACCAGTGCGGTCAGGGTCAGGATAACGAAAGTATCAATGAACACGCCGATGATGGCCAGGGCGCCCTGGTCCTGCGGCTGCTTGACCTTGGCCAGTGCGTGGGCATGCGGGGTGGAGCCAAGGCCGGCTTCGTTGGAAAACAGGCCGCGGGCAACGCCGTAACGCATGGCCTGCTGCACGGTAACGCCAGCCACGCCGCCGGCAATGGCCTGCGGCTGGAAAGCCAGGGTGAAGATCTGAACAAATGCGTTGGGAATAGCGGATGCGTTCATGACCAGGATAATGACGCAGCCGATGATGTAAAACAGCGCCATGATGGGAACCAGCTTTTCGGTAACAGCTGCAATGCGCTGAACACCGCCCAGGAAGATGAAAGCTGCCAGAACGGCGATCACAACACCAACCACTACGCGGTTGATGCCGAACGCATTGTGGAACGCATCACCAATGGAGTTGGACTGCACCATGTTGCCCATAAAGCCAAGGGCAAGGATCAAAGCAACGGAGAAGAAAGTGGCCAGGAACTTGCCAAACTTGCCCTTGAATGCCGCGCGGATGTAATACGTTGGGCCGCCGGTCACCTGGCCGTCCACCGTGGTGCGGTAGGTCTGTGCCAGAACGGCTTCGGCGTAAATGGTAGCCATGCCGAAAAAGGCGGAGACCCAGGTCCAGAACAATGCACCGGGGCCGCCGCTGACCAGGGCGGTAGCACAGCCGGTGATGTTGCCGGTGCCCACCTGTGCGGCAATGGCGGTGGCCAATGCCTGGAAAGAGCTCATGCCGTCCTTATCAGCTGCCTTGCCGTGCAGGCTGAAACCTTTGAACAGGTGGCGCACGCCGTCCGCAAAGCTGCTCAACTGAACAAAGTGCAGTTTGATGGTGAAGAAAATGCCGGTGCCCACCAGCAGGAACAGCAACAGATAATTCCACAAAATGTCGCTGGCCTGCTCTACGATTTGCGTAAATGCTGCCATGATTAAAATTCCCCCTAATACAATATCCCATATCTTACACATCCAGCAGCGCCCGGTGCGGGCAGCTGCCACGAAGCGACTTAATAACAATACCATGCCCACTGGATAAAGTCAAGTGTATTTATACCAAAAACACTTTAATTTGATAAAGTATGACTTTTACTGAAACATGACGCGAAAATTGAGAAAACAGCAAATAATTCGCAAATCCGAGAAAACACCGGGGCAAGACGCCGAAAAAATTCGTCCGCGTTGGGTGGAACATAGGAAAGGAAAAATCCTGGGCCGTATTTTGCTTTTGTAAGCACAGGCAGCAAAAAGCCCCGGCAGAGGCGGCAGCGCCGCACCCTACCGGGGCAGAAAGCTAAAATTCAGAAATCAGGATTCAGAGTATTGCTCTTTGGGCAGGTTCTTTTTCAAAAGGCTCAGGATCAAGCCGCCCAGAATGCTGCCAACGGCCAAAGCAACGCAGTACATCGGGGCGTTGGTGGCAACGGGGAACACGAAGATGCCGCCATGGGGGGCGCGCAGGCCGCAGTGGAATGCCATGGAAAGCGCACCGGCGGTGGCTGCACCAATGGCGCAGCTGGGGATCACGCGCAGCGGGTCAGCGGCTGCATAGGGGATAGCGCCCTCGGTGACAAAGCAGAGGCCCATCACATAGTTGATCACACCGTTGCGGCGCTCGTCCGGGGTCCACTTTTTGGGGAAGAAGGTGGTGGAAAGGGCAATGGCGATCGGGGGAACCATACCGCCGACCATAACGGAAGCCATGACCTCATAGTTGCCGGAAGCAAGGGCTGCGGTGCCGAACAGGTAACCGGCTTTGTTGAAGGGGCCGCCCATATCAATGCTCATCATAACAGCGGAGATCGCGCCCAGCAGGATAGCGGAGGTGCCGCCCAGGGAGTTCAGCCAGTTGGTGATAAAATCGTTGATGATGCCCATGACCGGGTTGATGCCGCACATGAACACGCCCATCACAAACACGCCGCCCAGCGGGTAGATCAGCATGGGGCGCAGGCCGCTGACGCTCTTGGGGAGCTTTTCGGTGATCTTTTTCAGGAAAAGGACCACATAACCGGCCACAAAGCCAGCCAGCAAAGCAGCCAGGAAACCGCCGGAAACGCCATCTGCCTGGCCGTTCAGCAGGCCGGTGAAGTTGGTGCCGTTCATGGCCAGCACACCGCCGGCAAAGCCGACAGCCAAAGCGGGCTCACCGGCAATGGAAATGGCGACGTAAGAAGCCAGGATGGGCAGCATGTAGTTGAACACAGCGGAGCCGACCGTCTTAAAGAATGCGGCAGCCGGGGTGTTCATGCCGAAGTTGGCGGGGTCGATGCTGTAATCATCCAGCAAAAATGCAATGGCGATCATAATGCCGCCGCCCACAACGAAGGGAATCATGTGGGAAATGCCGTACATCAGGTGCTTGTACAGGGTGTGGCCGATGCTGTCCTTTGCGGTGCCGCCCTGGTTCTGCTCCAGCAGGTTCTTGTCAGAGCTGCTCTCTGTGGAGTGGAACATCGGAACCTTGCCGTCCACAACGCTCTGCAGCAGCTGCTCGGGCTTGTGGATGCCGTCATCCACATGGGCGAACAGCACCGGCTTGCCGTCAAAACGGGCGGTTTCCACGTTTTTGTCGGCGGCCACAATAATGCCATCGCAGGCGGCAATCTCCTCCGCGGTCAAAACGTTCTTGGGACCATCGGAACCATTGGTTTCCACCTTGCAGGGGATGTTCAGCTTCTCAGCAGCTTTGTTCAGTGCCTCGGCGGCCATGTAGGTGTGGGCAATGCCGTTGGGGCAGGCGGTAACGGCCAGCACACGGTAAGTGGCGGGCAGTTCTTCCTGGGTAAAGCTTTCGCTGCCGAACTGGGCTTCCTCCTGGGCGTCGATCACAGCCAGGAATTCTTTGGGCGTTTTGGCGGCGCGCAGCTTTTCCACAAAATCCTCGTTCATCAGCATCTGCATCAGGCGGGCCAGCATATCAATGTGCAGGCTGCCGTTTTGCGGTGCGGCAATCATAAACAGCAGGTCGGTCTTGCCGTCATCGTCAGCATTGTACTGCACGGGGGTCTTCAGCCGCATGGCGGCCAGGCTGGGGCGGGTCACGCAGGCAGCGCGGGCGTGCGGCACGGTAATGCCGTTATCCACATAGGTGGAAGCTTCCGCTTCGCGCTCGTAAATGGCGGCTTTGTAAGCAGCTTTGTCGGTCAGGTTGCCGTGGGTGACCTGCAGCTCTACCAGTTCGTCAATGATCTGCGCCTGGTCGGCTGCGGTGGAATCCAGCGCAATGGACCGGGTGTTGAACAATTCAGTAATGCGCATCTTTCCTTCTCCTTCTCATGTTTTTTGGCTGATGATTTATTGGCTTTCTTGTATTGTTATTCAATGGTTTTCAGCAGGGCGTCAATATCGCGGCGCTCGGCAAGGCCAAGGCTGAACGCCGTTGCGCTGCCACAGGCGGTGCCAAGGCGCAGCGCGTAAGAATAATCCCCGCGCTGCAGGTAACCGGCAATGAACCCGGCCACCATGCTGTCCCCAGCGCCAACGCTGTTTATCACTTTGCCTTTTGGGGTGCCAATGCGGTGCACCGCACCAGTTTCGTCCAGCAGCAGGGCACCATCGCCCGCCATGCTTACCAGCACGTTGCGTGCGCCGCGCTGCTGCAGCTCCCTGGCTGCTTCGGTGATTTCCTCATCGCTTTTCAGCTCTTTGCCAAAAATCTCGCCCAGCTCATGGTTGTTGGGCTTGATCAAAAACGGGTGATAGGGCAGCACTTTTACCAAAAGGTCGCGGGTGGCATCCACGACAAAGCGGATGCCGCGGCCATCCAGCCGGGCCAGGATCTGCTGGTAAACATCCTGCGGCATGCTGGAAGGAATGCTGCCGGCCAACACCAGAATGTCATCCTCACCCAGCTCTTCCAGCTTGTCCCACAGGGCCTGCATGGCTTCGGGGGTAATGTTCGGGCCAGAGCCGTTGATCTCGGTTTCCTTGGCACCCTTTACCTTAACGTTGATGCGGGTCATGCCGTCTGGCAGGCGGATGAAGCGGGTCTTCAGGCCGGAAAGCTGCAAGCCGCGTTCCAGCCAGGCACCGGTTTCGCCAGCCGTAAAGCCAAGGGCGATGCTTTCGCACCCCAGCTCTCGCAGAACGCCGGAAACATTGATGCCCTTGCCGCCGAACTGGCAGGTTTCATCTGACGTTCGGTTGATCTCGCCAACCGCCAGGGGGGCGGTCAGATGCAGGACGTAATCGATCGCAGGGTTGAATGTGACGGTGTAGATCATACGGAACACTCCTTTACAAATGTAAGCTGTGCGTACCGGGGGTCCGGGCAGTGGTTGGTCAAAATGGCCCCACAGCCAATATCCCCGATCACAGCGGAATATACCATATCAAACTTTGTGTTATCCACCAAGAACCAGCGTTCCCGCGCGCGCTGCAAAGCGGCGGCCTTGATGCTGGCTTCCTCCGGGTCCGGCGTGGTAAAACCCTCCGCCGGGCTGACGCCGTTGGCACCCATAAACGCTTTGGTAAAGTTGTAATGCTGCAAAGCGGCCAGGGTTTCCGGCCCGGTAATGGCTTCGGTCACAGGGCGTACCTGCCCGCCGGGCAGATAGGTGCGGCAGCCTTTTTGCACCAGCATGCGCGCGTGGGCAATGCCGTTGGTTACATAGGCTGCCTGCAGGGCAGGGCCTTCCAGCGCAGCGGCCAGCGCCAGCGTGGTGCTGCCGGCATCCAGAAAGATAAAATCTTTCTCGGTGATCATGGCGGCGGCGGTGCGGGCAATCAGGCGTTTTTCTTCCACGGCCTGCTCCTCGCGGGCGGCCATGGTGGGCTCGTCCGCCAGCACGGTGTGCCCGGCCAGCGTGGCACCGCCGTGTACCTTTTTTAACAGGCCCTGCCGGTCCAGCTGGGTCAAATCGCGGCGGATGGTGGACTCGCTTGCATCCAGCGCATCGCACAGCTCCAAAACGGTAGCCGAGCGCTTTTGTGCCAGCAAGTCTAATATCATAGCAAAACGTTCTTCGGCAAGCAAGACAATATCCTCCTTAAAACTGGACAATGCTTCAGGTGATTCCCTTGGCGCTTCTTGAAGCTTTTTTGCTTTACGCCTGTATTATACACGCACAAACAGTCAAAATCAATCATGAAACGCCAAAATGGAGCGTAAAATTTGCAGACTGTTTTTTGTGCACTTTGACTATGAAAAACTGCCCGTATTGGAGAAACAAGCCCGAAAAAAGCCGGGCACTGCGCAGCGGCAGTGCCCGGCGGGGAAATGTGCGTGGTAAGGAACGCCAAAAAGCGGAAAACGAAAATCAAATTCCGTCAAAAAGCGTCAATCCTGAAAAGAGCGTTCAAAGCGGTCTATTTTTTCGCTTTTGCCAATCACCAGAACGGTATCCCCGCTCTGGAACCGATACTCCGGCGAAAACTCTACATCGGTGCGGTGGTCGCGCTCAATGGCAATCACGTTGATGCCGTATACCCGGCGGATATCCAGCTCCCGGATGGTCTTGTTCAGCAGTTTGCCGTTCGCCTGGATGCGCCGCACTTCCACGCCGTCCTCCAAAGCAATGTAGTCCAGCAGGTTGCCGGAAATCAGTCGCTTGCCAATGCGCACCGCCATGTCGGCTTCGGGGTAAACAACCGTTACACCCAGCCGCTTGAGCACCTCACCGTGCCCGGCGCTGCTGGCTTTGGCGATCACATGCGGCACCCCCATGTTCAGCACCAGCATGGAGGTCAGGATGCTGATGTCGATCTGCTCGCCAATGCAGATGCCCACCGTGCCGCAGTTCTGGATGCCGACTTCGGTCAGTGTTTCCTCGCTCAGGTCATCCACCACAAAGGCATAATCGGTATATTTGCGGATGGCTTTGACCTTTTGTTCATCGCGGTCAATGGCAATCACTTCTTTGCCGGCTTCGGCAAGGGTGCGGGCCAGCGCGGAGCCAAAGCGCCCCAGCCCGATAACGCCAAACAAGGCGGAAGAATCCTGTTTTTTCATATTGCACCTATCCAATCGTAATGGCTTCTTCGGTAAAGCGCGCGTTGGGTTCCGGGCGTTCCACCCAGAGGGAAAGCAGGGTAAAGGCACCCACGCGGCCAATGTACATGGTAAAAATCAGCACCAGCTTGGCGGCCAGGCAAAGCTGCGCCGTTATGCCGGTGGAAAGCCCGGCGGTGCTGTAGGCGGAAACCGCCTCAAATACCAGGCTGATGAACGGCAGACCGGGCTCCAGGATGCAGAGCAAAAACGTGGTGCAGCACACCACCAGCATGCCCAGCAGCCCAATGGTGGAAGCTTTGGCGATGGCGTTGGCGGGCAGCGCCCGGCGGAACGCCCCCGGCCGCCGCTTGCTGAAAATGCAGCGGACTTCCTGCGCCAGCACAAAGAAAGTGGTGGTCTTAATGCCGCCGCCGGTGGACCCCGGCGAAGCACCGATGAACATTAAAATAAGAATGGTAAACAGCCCGGCGTTGCTCAAACCGCCCAGGTTCAGCGGGGAAAAACCGGCGGTGCGGGCCGATACGCTCAGGAAAAACGCCGTCAGCCAGCTGATGGGCTCGGTGAATTTTAGCAGCAGGGTGCCGCCAGCCAGCAAAACTGCCGTGGTAACAACCACAACTTTGGAATGCAGGGTGAACTTTCGGAACTGGAACCGGCACTTGACCACATCCAGCATGACCAAAAAGCCGATGCCGCCCAAGATGATCAGCAGGCAGGTGCTCAGATTCAGCAGGACGTTATCCCGGTAGGGGGCCAAACTCTGCCCGCCGCCCAGAATATCCAACCCCGCATTGTTAAAAGAAGAGATGGAATGGAATACGCTCAGCCCCAGCGCTTTCAGCGGCGGATAATCCTGTACAAATACCGCAAAGGCGGGGATGACCCCGGCCAGCTCAAACGCAAGGGTCAGCTTGATGACGGCGCGCACCAGCCGCACCATGCCCTCCAGGCTGTCCACATTCATGGCTTCCCGGATCAGGGTGCGGTCCCGCAGGCTGATGCGCCGCCCGGCGGCCAGCGCAAGCCCCATGCCGATGGAGGTAATGCCCAGCCCGCCGATCTGGATTAGCACCGCCATCACAGCCTGCCCCACAGGGGTAAAGGTATCGGCCGTATCCACGGTCAGCAGGCCGGTCACACAGACAGCGCTTGTGGCGGAAAACAGAGCGTCCACCGGCTGAACGGTAACGCCCGGCCGGATGGAAAACGGCATCAGCAGCAAAAGGGTGCCCAATAAAATGGTAGAAGCAAACCCCAGCGCAATCAATCTTGCCGGCGGCTGGCGGTGGAGGAATTGTTTGAAATGTTTCATAAGCAATCGTAAACAGTTCTATTTGGTGGGGACGGATAGAGGAACGCAGCCCCCGTATCATATTTGTGATGAATAAAAAGTTAAGCCTGATATATAGAGCGTATCTGCTTTTTAAGGCAGTGTCAAGCATTTTGTGCGGGAATGTTCTGAAAGCTAAAGGCGGCATAAGGATTATGTGCCAGGCAGGGAAAACGATATAAAGAAACTTGGCAGCCAGGAAAAACAAAGAACTGCCCCAAACAAAAATGGCCCGGCAGAAACTGCCGGACCATAGGGGAGGTAATAAAATTTAGGGGAAAAAACAGAACGGAACGATTATTCGCCCAGGTGCCAGATATCGCTGTTGTACTCCGCAATCGTGCGGTCGCTGGAGAAGAAGCCGGCCTTGGAGATGTTGATCAGGCACTTGCGGCGCCAGCCCAGCGGGTCGCAGGCGTAATCAGACAAAGCCTGGCCTTTGCGTACTACATAGGCGTTGAAATCGGGCAGGGTCTGGAACCAGTCCTTGGTTTTCAGCTCATGCTGCAAACGGGCCAGGTTTTCTTCCTTGCCGGCGGCCAGCATTTCGGGGCCGGTCAAAAAGTCGATGGCACGGCGCAGGTTGGGGTCGCCCTCATACCAGTCAGCCGGGGTGTAGTCACCGGCTGCATAGCGGTGGATGACCTGGCCGGAGGTCTGGCCAAAGATGTAGATGTTCTCGTTGCCAACCTGCTGGCTGATCTCCACGTTTGCGCCGTCCATGGTGCCAAGGGTCAAAGCGCCGTTCAGCATAAACTTCATGTTGCCGGTGCCGGATGCTTCCTTGGATGCCAGGCTGATCTGCTCCGAAAGATCGCAGGCGGGGATCATCTTTTCAGCGGCGGTCACGTTGTAGTTTTCCACAAACACGACCTGCAGCCAGGGGGCCACCAGCGGGTCGGCGGCAATTACTTTGGACAGGGTCAGCAAAGCGTGGATGATATCCTTGGCGATGATGTAAGCCGGGGCGGCCTTGGCACCAAAAATGCTCACCAGCGGCACAGCCGGGGTGTGGCCCGCGCGGATCTCGAAATACTGATGGATGAGGTAGAGCAGGTTCAGCTGCTGGCGCTTGTACTCATGCAGGCGCTTGGACTGGATATCGAACATGGCGGTGGGGTCAACCTTCACACCCTGGGTGTGCTCCAGCCAATCGGCCAGGGCCTTTTTGTTGTCGGCCTTGACCTGGGAGAACTTCTGCAGCACATTGGCGTCCTCGGCATAGGGCAGCAGCTTTTCCAGCTCGGCGGCATCCTTGCGGAAACCGGGGCCAATCAGGGATTCGATCTCCTTAACCAGTGCGGGGTCGCATTCCAGCAGCCAGCGGCGGAAGGTGATGCCGTTGGTTTTGTTGTTGAACTTTTCCGGGTACAGCTTATAGAAGCCGTTCAGCTCAGATTCCTTCAAAATTTCGGTGTGCAGGGCGGCAACGCCGTTGGTGGAATGGGTAAAGTGGATGTCCATGTGGGCCATGTGAACGCGGTCGTCAGCATCGATGATGGCAAGGCCGGTATCCTTGGTGCGCTTTTTGGCGGCGGCATCCAGCTTTTCAATCACCGGCATCAGCTGGGGCACAACTTTGTCCAGATAGCTGCGCGGCCAGGTTTCCAGCGCTTCGGCCAGGATGGTGTGGTTGGTGTAAGCGCAGGTGTCGGTCACGATCTTGACGGCTTCGTCAAACTTGATGCCTTTTTCGCCCAGCAGGCGGATCAGTTCGGGGATGACCATGCTGGGGTGGGTATCGTTGATCTGGATGGCGGCGTAATCGGCCAGGTCATGGTAGTTGCAGCCGCGGGCGGCGCATTCGGCCAAAATCAGCTGGGCACCGGCGCTGACCATCAGGTACTGCTGGTAGATGCGCAGCATGCGGCCTGCTTCGTCGGAATCGTCCGGGTACAGGAACAGGGTCAGGTTTTTGTCAATGGCGGTCTTATCAAACTGGATGCCGTCATGCACAATGCTTTCATCAATGGTGTCCAGGTCAAACAGGTTCAGGGTGTTGGTGCGGCCCTCGTAACCGGTCACAGCCAGTTTGTACAGCCGCGCGGTGTAGGGCTTGCCTGCCAGGGTGACGGGGTAGGTGATATCGGTCTTTTCCGCCCAGGAATGTTCGTTCAGCCAGGGGTCCGGCAGTTCGTTCTGCAGGCCGTCGGCAAAGCTCTGGTGGAACAGGCCAAAGTGGTAACGCAGGCCGATGCCATCGCCCGGCAGGTTCAGCGTTGCCAGAGAATCCAGGAAGCAGGCAGCCAGGCGGCCCAGGCCGCCGTTGCCAAGGCTCGGCTCCGGCTCAACTTCCTCAATGTCGGAAAGGCTCTTGCCTGCGGCAGCAAGGGCATCGCGCACATCATCATACAAGCCAAGGTTGATGAGGTTGTTGGAAAGCAGCTTGCCGATCAAAAATTCAGCCGAGATGTAATACAGCTTGCGGCCTTTGACCGGGCGTACCTGTGCGGCGCTCTTGCTGCGCACAAGGTCCAGCAGGGCAAGATAGATTTCCTGGTTGGTGCTTTCGGCAAGGGGCTTGCCGGTCAGGTTCTGTAAAGTTTCCGTCATGGTCTGCATAGCGGGTTCCTCCTAATAAATCAATTCGCAGGGGCCAAGGCGTTGGTATCGCCTTTGGTTCAGGCCTCAAGTGGGGAAGTTTGCGGTGCGGCCCGCACTTCCTTTTGCTGTATCCAGAATATCATACAAAACCAGCAAAATTCTTGTGCAATTCTGCCTGATTGTGGTACAATACAAGCATCAGGAATGCAAAAGGGGGCTGCAATATGCCAAACCAGGAACGCTTGCGGGAAACCAAACACCATGGCGCGGTGCGGTTCCCTTTTAATATCTACCCCTGCACCATACCGGGGGATTTTTTGCAGGTGCCATTGCACTGGCACGACAGTATGGAACTTGTCTATGTCAAAAAAGGCAGTGGAACCGTGCAGGTCGGCGTGAACGCTTACCCGGCGGAACAGGGCGATATTTACATTTTTGCACCCGGCACCCTCCACGCCCTGCACCAGCGCGGCCAGGCTGTAATGGAATACGAAAATATCATTTTTGAGCTGGAACTGCTAGGCGGTGCGGATGACCTGTGCGCCGAGCGCTACCTTTTGCCGCTGCAAAGCGGCCGCATGGCCCTGCCGCCGCGCATCATCCCCGGCGAGGCAGGCTACCCCCAGGCGGCGGCCTGCCTGCAGGAAGCGGAGGAAGCCAACAAGGTGAAAACCGCCGGGTATGAGCTGGCCATCAAGGGGGCGCTGCTGCGGCTTTTGTCCATCCTGATCGGCCAGCACGGCACCCCGCCCCCGGCGGATACCACCGACACCCGCCGCCTGAAAACGGTTTTGCAGCTGATCGAAGCGGAATATGCCACCCCGCTGCGCATTGAGGATGCCGCCGAAGCCTGCGGGTGCAGCCAAAGCCATTTTATGCGCTGGTTCAAAAAAATGACCGGCCAGGGCTTTACCGCCTACCTGAACGACCACCGGCTGAACCTTGCGGCAGAGCTGCTGCGCATTACCGATGCCACCGTGCTGGATATTGCGGGCCGGGTGGGGTTCGATAACCTTTCATACTTCAACCGTTTGTTCAAGCGCCGCTATGGCATGACCCCGCGGGAATACCGCAGCCAATAAAACAGCAAAAAGAACCCCGCCGCCCGGAATATACGCAGCATCCGGGCGGCGGGGTTGTATATTCTGTGATAGATGATAAAGTGGACAATCCGGCAGGGAAGAGGCATGACCGGGCGAGAAAAAATAAGATAAGGCAGAAATTACTTCATCCAGCGAATCTGCTGCTCTTTCACCAGCGGATAGCTGACCAGTTCGGTGCCGTCCATGTCCTCTTTGTGCATATCCACAGCGGTGATCTGGCTGTTTTCATAGGTGGTGTAGTAATAAATGCCCTTGTCGGCATTGCAGCAACTGGTATACAGGGTGATCTCATACTTGCCGTTGTCCAGCTCACAGCAGCCGCGCTGCTGCTCCACAGAGCCGAGAATGTGGAAAAACTGGCTCACACTTTCGGCTTCGCTTTCCCCGGAGCGGGAGTTGGCGCGCACGAAAGCCGCCCGCACAAACCGCGACTGGGACGAAAGATCCCCCGGCAGGCCCATGGCCCCCATGCCGCGGCTGTATGCGTTCAGCGGCAGGTCAGGCGCAAAGTGGTTGCCCGTTGCCTTGGGGGAAAGCTGCATATAATTGTTCAGGGCAAACAGCTGCATGGGGAACGGCGGGTTGTTGGTCAGCACACCGGCGGGGTTATCATATACATGCAGGCCGTCTTTGGTGGATTCCAGTACGATGCACTCATGCTTATCGGCAATCATCCAGTGCAGGCTGGCAACGGGCAGCCCTTCGCAGAACGGGGTATCCACCAGGTTCATGCGGTCCAGCAGGGTGCGGGCATCCTGTACGGTAGCGCAGCGGCCCAGCAGCCAGGGGATCAGCTCAAACTGGGCAACGTTATCCTTGCCGGGTTTATCTTTGCCATACCAGGCGTTGCCCACAAAGTTCAGCCCGGCAATGCACAAGCCTTTTTCGTTGATGGCATCGTAATACAGGGGATAGTTATTCTGCACGCAGGCCATGCCCAAAATGGCATAATGCTGGTCCAGCACGCCAAGGCCGTTCAGCTGGAACGGATAGTGCCGCGGGGTGAAGGTGACGGTCTCGCCGTAACCGAACTCATAGTCCAGGTTGCGGCCAAAATAAAAATCTTTGGTCTGGTACGTTGCAGCAGTGCACATACAAATAAGCCCTCCGGTCGTATAGTAAATGATGTTCCTAACGTTATTGTACCACGGCGCAGCGCTGCTATCGAGAGGATTTTGTGAACTTTTGAAATTTTGTACCAAATAAAAAATCCCGCAGCCCTGCTTTGGAAACAGGCATTGCGGGAAAGAGATAAACTTACACCAGCTTGCGCACCAGTGCAAAATCAAAAAAGTCGGTATAGAATGTACGGCAGCGCAGCACCGGGCGGCACAGGCGGGAATAGCAGGTTTCGCTCAATTCCAGCAGGGCCTGATCCCGCTGCAAGGCCAGGGCGTGGCGCACAGCGGGGTCCCCCATGGCGGCGCGCACATGGGTAACGGTACTGGAAACCTGAATCCCGCACGCTTCATCCAGAATATCAAAAATGGGGCGGGTAAAGTCGATGCCATCGGTGCGGGTGGTGCCGAACAGAGAGCAGGGCACAATATCGGTAGAGAACAACACCGGGGTGTTATCTGCCAGCACCCGGCGGCAGATGTAATAAACCGGGGTATCCAGGCTGATGTTCAGCGCCTGGGCTACATCGGCATCCGCCATGTGGCGCGATACCCGCAGATCATCACTGTTAGGCTGCATGCCGCGCGCCTGGATCATCTGGGTGAATTCAAACTTCTGGTCCATACGGCGGGCCAGGTTGACCACATCGCGGTTGATCACGGTGCCAATGCCGCGCACGCGCTCAATGTAACCGGCGCGTTCCAGCTCGCTCAGTGCATCGCGCACAACGGTACGGCTTACGTTCAGCCGGTTGGCCAGCTCCAGTTCGGGCGGCAGGTGGTCGGTATCCTGCCAAATGCCGTTGCGCAGCTGTTCCAGCAGCTCTGCCACAACCTGGTTAGAAATCAATACGCCGCCCAGGCGGGGGGCGCTGTCGGGGTGTTTGGTTGCCATAATCGGGTTCCTACTTTCCTGTGCGTGCCGGTACAGGCCGCAAAAGTCGTACTCTTATTATAGCATACCCCAAAGCCAAAAACCAAGTGTTTTATAAAAAAGCAGGCAAATTAAAGGGCGCAGTATGGTTTGGTGTGTTCCGTGGTTCAATCCGCTTTGCCTTCCTCATGCGCATAGCGGCACACATCCCGCAGGCAGCAGCGCTCACAATACGGTGTGGTGCGTGCGGTGCACACGGCGCGGCCATGGTCCACCAGCCGGTGGCAGAAATCGCTGCCCTCCTGCGGGGGAATGATCTTCCACAGGGCCATTTCCACCTTTTTGGGCTCCTTGATGTTATCCACCAGCCCAATGCGGTTGCACAGCCGGATGCAGTGGGTGTCTGTTACAATGGCGGGCTTGCCGAATACATCGCCCATGATCAGGTTGGCGCTTTTGCGGCCAACGCCGGGCAGTTCCAGCAGGGCGTCAAAATCATCGGGCACATTGCAGTCATACTTGTCGCGCAGCATCCGCATACAGGCGCTGATATCCCGCGCCTTGCTGCGCCCCAGCCCGCAGGGCCGCACGATCTCCTCAATTTCCTCCGGCTCCGCGGCGGCCAAAGCGGCCACATTGGGGTATTTGGCAAACAGATCCTGCACCACAACGTTCACGCGGGCATCAGTGCACTGCGCGGCAAGGCGCACTTCCACCAGCAGCTGCCAGGCGTGCTCGTAATCCAGCGTGCAGTCCGAAAGCGGGTATTCTTTTTTCAGCCGCTCAATACAGATGGCGGCCAGCTGTTTTTTATCTTGAATCTCCATGGGGTTCACACTCTCTTTTATCACTTCCCGGCGCGCGGGCCGGTGGGGCTTATGGCTTGATTCTACCACGGATAGCGTTTATAATGCAAGTATGCAACAACACATCCCCTATATATAAAGGTAACATAAAGGAGTACCCCATGATGGAACCGCTTGCCCAGCGCCTGCGCCCGCGCACTTTGGATGAAGTGTGCGGCCAGCGCCATCTCCTGGCCCCCGGCCAGGTGTTCCGCCGCACCATTGACAGCGGCGTGATCCCCAATATGATTTTTTACGGCCCGTCCGGCGTGGGCAAAACCACCGTGGCCAGCATTATTGCGGCCAACAGCGGTATGCGGCTGTATAAACTGAACGGCACCACCGCTTCCACCAGCGATATCAAAAGCGTGCTGGGGGATATCGGCACCCTGCACACCGCCAACGGAATTCTGCTGTACCTGGACGAGATCCAGTATTTCAACAAGCGCCAGCAGCAAAGCCTGTTGGAATGCGTGGAGCAGGGAACCGTGACGCTGATTGCTTCCACGACCGAGAACCCATACTTTTATGTATATAACGCGCTGTTATCCCGCTGCACGGTGTTCGAGTTCAAATCCCTGACGGCAGAGGATATTGCCGAGGGTGTGAAACACGCCGCCCAGCGCCTGGGCGAAAGTGACGGCACACCGGTCAACATCCCGGCGGATGCGCTGGAATACCTGGCGCAAAGCGCGGGCGGCGATATGCGCAAGGCGCTGGGCAACCTGGAATTTGCCGTCAACGCGGCCCCCGTGCAGGATGGCGCGCGGCTGGTCACGCTGGAAATGGTCACGCAGGTGGCCCAGCGCACCGCCATGCGGTACGATAAAGAGGGCGATGACCATTATGATATTGTTTCGGCCTATCAGAAGTCGATGCGCGGGTCGGACCCGGATGCCGCGCTGCACTATCTGGCCCGCCTGCTGGAAGCGGGGGATCTGCCCAGCGCCTGCCGCCGGTTGATGGTGTGCGCCTGCGAGGATGTCGGCCTTGCTTACCCGCAGATCATCCCGATCGTAAAAGCGGCTGTGGATGCCGCCAACATGCTGGGCCTGCCGGAAGCGCGCATTCCGCTGGCGGACGCGGTGATTTTGGTGGCGACCAGCCCCAAATCCAACACGGGCGAAGCCGCCATTGACCGTGCGCTGGCGGATGTGCGGGCAGGCCGCAGCGGGCCGATCCCGCGGCAGCTGCAAAACAAACATTATGATGGTGCCGATGCCGCGGTAAAAGGCCAGCATTATCAGTATGCCCACAACTTTGCCAACCATTGGGTGGACCAGCAGTACCTGCCGGATGCCATCCGGGACCGCCAGTATTACCAGTTTGGCGATAACAAAAACGAGCAGGCCGCCGCCGCTTACTGGCAGCGCATAAAGGGTGACAAGTTCAAAAATAAACTATAATTGCCTGCGATAAAAACCATAGTAACCTATATCAAAATAGGAATATAAAAATATTTTTTTGATGAAAATATTTTATGGGAATTGAACAAAAAGAAAAAACAGTGTCAAAAATTAAATCATCTCCTGAATGACAAAAGAAAAATGCCGAAATAATCAGCAAAGGCAACATTATTACAGTCGATTCCTGTTAGCTTGAAAGAAAATATCAAAAACTTTTTCGCAAAAACGTCACATTTTAATGTATTGACAATCTTTGATATCATTTGATATGATAGGATACAGGAATCATGTATACAATGTAAAGTGGAAAATATTTCGAGTTTTTTCCTCTGCATTGTTTGAGAAGGAGATTATAAGTTATGCGCTATTCTCATCAACGTGAACTGATTCTGCGGGAGGTACTTTCGCGCAGCGATTATCCCACCGCGGAGCAGATCTGTACGTCTCTGCGGGCAGTGTGCCCGCGGCTGAGCCTTGGCACCGTTTACCGCGACCTGAATACGTTGGTTGATATTGGCAAAGTGCGGCGTGTTTCCATCCCTGGCGAAGCAGACCGTTTTGAAGGCCCGCAGGAGGACCATCAGCAGCTGTATTGCCGCAGCTGCCAAAAAGTAAAAAGCATCCATATCTCGGATGCGCAGCTCAAAGCCCTGATTGGTGCCTGCCCCGGTATTGTGCCGGAAGATTACAGCCTGACCGTGTTTGGCCTGTGCGATGAATGCGCCGCCAAAGCAGCCCAGGAAACCGAAGAAAAGTAAAGTAACAGCCTGCCCGATGTTCACTGTTCGGGCGGGCTGTTTTTGCGCTTATGGGGCGAATTTTGTGCAAAACAGCGCTGCTGTGCGTTGTTTTGTGCAGTAAACTGTGGTACACTATTTATAAAATAAGGAATGCGCTGCCCTGTGCGGTGCGGCCAGACCAAAACAGCGGAGGTAAAACCTATGCCCCAACTGCAATGTGAAGAGATTCGTTTCCCGTCTGCCGATGGTGTTCATACCGTGGCGGCCAGCCTGTACACCGTGCCGGGGGTGCCGGTGCGCGCCGTGCTGCAGCTCAGCCACGGCATGTGCGAGTATGTACAGCGCTACCGCCCCATGGCGCAGTGGTATGCCCAGCGCGGCATAGCCCTGGCCGGCAACGACCACCTGGGCCACGGAGGCACCGCAAACAAAGGGGAGCACGGCCATTATGGCAAGCCACGCGGCCGTTACCACCTGCTGAACGACCTGCACACGATGAACGGCATCATTCATCAAAAGTTCCCCGGCGTGCCGGTATTTTTGTATGGCCACAGCATGGGCAGCTTTTACGCCCGCTGGTATGCCGAAACCTGGCCGGAGAGCATTTCCGGCGCTATTTTCAGCGGCACGGCGGGCCCGCACATCCGCAACCAGGCGGGCTGGGCGGTTGCCGCGTTGACCGCGGCTGTGCGCGGGCCAAAGTATGTTTCCAAAACGCTGGTCAAGCTGAACATGGGGGCTTATTGCAGCCGCATCCCGGATGCCGTTTCGCCCAATGCCTGGATCAGCCGTGACCCGGAAGTGGTAAAGGCATACGATGCAGACGCACTGTGCACCTTCCCGTTTACCGCGGCGACCTATCGCGAAATGCTGGCGACCCTGTGCCATGTCAGCAGCCGCAAATGGGCGCAGAACATCCGCAAGGATCTGCCGGTGCTGCTGATCGCCGGAACCGCGGACCCCGTTGGGGATTACGGCGCGGGTGTGCGCAAAGTGTGGGCCATGCTGGGGGATGCCGGTGTGCAGGACCTGAGCTGCGAAATCTGGCACGATGCCCGCCACGAGCTGCACAACGAAACCAACCGCGAAGAAGTGTTTGATTATGTATACGGCTGGCTCAACGACCGCCTGCCGGAAGAAAAAAAGCGAGAACAAATAGCTGAACAATAAAATAGTAGGGCGGGGTCACCCGACCCCGCCGGAACCATGGCCCGATAACCCATTAAAAACTATGCAGGAAGCAATGAACCCACCTGTAGGGGGCGGCATCCCCGATGCCCCGGACAGGCATAAAGATTATTGCTTGTTTGCAGGATGATGCAGCGAGTCTATCATTACCACGCGATAGGTTAGCCATCTTCGGCCCAAGATCTGCCTGACGATGGGACCCCGGCGGGATGAGGGCATCCCGCCCTACGGATGATTTTATTGTTCATCACACGTTTTCAGAGCAGTGCATGATTATAAATCTTTATTTATTGTAAATAAAACTTAAGGCCCGATGCAATCGCATCGGGCCTTAAAACATATAAAACGCTAAATAGAAATATAAAAAGGAAAACGCACCGGGCACAATACCCAATCATTGCAGCCCACGTGCTGTGCGTGGAATGTTCCGATTTAGTGTCCAATCAAAAAATCCAGCACATTCCAGCCTTCGCCGCCGGTCTGGCGGTACAGCTCGGTGTAGCCGCAGTTGCAGCAGCTGATGGTGATGAACTTCTTATTCTGGATGTCAAACATTTTGGCAAAATTCCCGCCGGTGGCCTGCAGCCGGTCCGATTCATACTCCTGGCAGCCGCACTTGGGGCAGATGTATTGGCGTTTTTCCATAATGGATTTCCTCCAATCGTGTAAGGGGAAGCAGATGAAGTCAAATATGGCTCAGCCAGTCGGCCAGCGGCAGGCAAAGCAGGTTGGGGGTAACTTTTGCCGCGGCACGGTGCAGTGTGCACACCAGCCCCGGTGTGCTGACGCGCAGGTTCAGCGCGCTGTCCCGCAAAGCGCGGCGCACAACATCCTGGCTGCGGCTGGCCAGCGGATAGTGGCGGAAGCCATGGCCGCCTTTTTCCGCAATGCCGATGAACTCGGTATCTTTGACCCAGTAGGGGCATACCGCAGTAACATGGATGCCCGCGGGGGAAAGCTCATAATGTAGTGTCTGCGTGTAACTGAGCAGGAACGCCTTGGTGGCGGCGTATACGTTCAGCCCTGGAATGGGCTGGAACCCCGCGGTGGAGCAGATCTCCAACACCTGGCTGCCGGGGTGCAGATAAGGGAACGCCGCATCGGTCACATCCACGGCGGCGCGGCAGTTCAGGTCAATCATGGCGTCGTTGTCTTTGGCGGAAATATCCACCGTCGGCCCCATGCGGCCCATACCTGCCGCGTTGACGAGAATGCGGATGTCCGGCAGTTCATCCTGCAGGGTGTTGCGCAGGTACTCCATATCGCCCATGCGGGTCAGGTCCAGCGCCAATACCCGGATGGGCACCGCGCTGATGGATTGCAGCGCTTCCAGCCGGTCGCGGCGGCGGGCGATGGCCCAGATTTCTTCCACTTTGCCCTGCTCCGCAATCTGGCGCACAAACTCGCGCCCCAAACCGCTGGAAGCACCGGTCACCAATGCAATTTTCATGGCAGTTATCCTCAGTCACAGGGCAGGTTGGGCCTGTCCTGGTCGCCGTCGGCCTTGAAAAGAACAAAGCCGTCCGGCTGGTTGGTAAAGTAATAATACTCGGTGTTCTGCCGCAGCGGCGGGGTCAGATAGTTGGGGATAATGACCCCATCGTTCTCGCGCCGCTCCGTCAGCCCGGCGGCAGCCCAAACTTCGGCGGGGATACCGGCGTTGTAACAGTCCAGATATTCCGCGCCCGCATCGTGCAGCAGCTTGTCCAGCGCGCCGCCAATACGGGGCAGAACAGCATCGTCCCCGATAAAATCCACCAGCCGCACCACCGGTGCGCAGCCGGTTTCAGCGGCGGTGATGGTGCGGGTGACTGCGTAAGCCAGCAGGGCACCGGCTTCCTGCACCGCCCACACATCATAGTTCTGGTGCGGGTAGGCAAAATAGCGGCGCTGCAAATACCAGATATCTTTGTGCGGCGTGTGGCTGCTGTGTGGCAGGCCAAGTTCGGCCAGCGCGGCGGCATCCGGAACGCGGGTCAGCGGCAGGTCATCCTGCACCGGCAGCGGGGCAGAAGTATCCCCCGGCACCGCCAGCTGCCAGCCCTTTGTACCGGGCGCACCAAGGCGGTAATAGTGCGGCAGGCGCTCGGCCTGCCAGCCCAAAAAGTGGTACAGCACACAGGTGTTGGCGCGGATGTTGTTGCAGGCAACCACGCGGGCGTTCAAAAGCCCGGACAGGGCATCCATCAATTCCAGCCCCACACCGTTATGGCCTTTTGCGGCAACCCAGACCGAAACCCAGATGTCCGGCGCTTCGCTCTGGTTGGCCAGAATGTATCCGGCGGCGCACAAAATCTCGCCGTCCTGCTCCGCCAGCGCAAACTGCGGGGCGGCACCGGGCGTGTGGGCATAATAAAACTGGTAAAAATCCGCCCGGTTGATCAGCGGCAGGCGCATATCAAAATTCTGGTTGATGAAATCCGCAATGCGGGCATCCTCGCCGGGGCGGGCCAGACGCAGCACAAGGTCAGACAATGGCGGAACCTCCCGTGACCGGCAGGGTAACGCCGGTGATAAAGCGGGCTTCCTCGCTCAACAGGAACGCCATGGCCGGGGCAACATCCTCCGGCGTGGCGTTGCGGCCCATCGGGTTGTCCGCCGCCGCAGCCTGTACGATCAGGTCCGGCGTGTCTTTCAAAAAGTGAGTCTCCATCATGCTGGGGGCCACGCAGTTTACCGTAATGCCAAAGCGGGCGTACTCCACAGCCAGGCTTTTCACCAGCCCGCCGATGGCGCTCTTGTTCATTACATAGGCAGCGGTGTTTTTGGGCGGGCAGCCGATGGTATAGCTGGTTTGGATAAACAGCACCCGGCCAAACTTTGCCTTGCTCATGGCGGGCAGCACCGCCTTGCACAGCTTGACGGCGGAATGCACCTGGATCTCCCAGTCTTTCTGGAAGCGCGCTTCGTCAAACGCCTTGAACTTGACGTTCACCACCGGCAGGGCGGGCAGATGCACAAAATGGGTGGGGCAGGGCAGGTCCTTGCCAAAGCGGGCGCACAGCGCGTCCACCGCTTCAGGGCTGGAAAGGTCTGCATCAAAGGTAACAATGCGGCCGGGGAACTGCTGCACCAGCGCATCCAGCCGGGCCAGATCGCCGCAGCCCTGTGCCAGAATGGTGCGGTCCTCGCCGGGGGCTTCGGTCAGCAGGCGGCGGATCAGTGCGGCGCCCACATCGCTGGTGGCACCGGTGATGAGATATGTATATGCCATGGAATCTACCCTCACTTTTATTTGGCCAGCCCGGCTTTGATGATGCCGCGGGTGACCCGTTTGCCGTCCTGGTTGGTGATAACAGCCTTGATCTCCGCTTCAGCCACAGCCTCGCTCACATTCACAACGGTGCCGGTAATGGTCAAAGTATCCCCAATGAAAACCGGCTTGGCGAACTTGCATTCCACGCCATGCAGCAGGCAGTGCTCGCCCGGCAGGTAAACGCCCGCCAGGGTGGAGAAAAAGCTGGCACCCAGCATGCCGTATACCACGCGGCCGGGGTAGCCGCGCTTTTGGGCGTATTCGGCATCCATGTGGATGGGGGAAACATCCCCGGTGATGGCTTCAAACTGGGCCATCATCTCTTCCGTTACGGTAACGGTAAAGCTTTCGGTCAGGCCGGGGGTCATCTCGGCCAGTGTGTAATGGTTCATCTTAACCCACCATGCGGGCAACCAGATCCAGCAGGTCGCCAACGTTTTTCAGGTTGCGCACATCGGCCAGCTTGAACTTGATGCTGAACTTTTTCTCAATGGCGGTCAGCAGGTTGATCTGCTCCAGACTGTCCCAATCCTCAATGTCATCGGCGCAGGTGGCGCGGGTAATCTCCAGGGTATCATCGTCAAAATTATCGCGGAAAATTTCCTGTACAGCTTCCAGAATTGCCTGTTCGGTCATAGTTAGAACACTCCTTACAAAATAAACACATTATTATAATGATAACAATCGTTCAAGATGGCGGCCTGCCGCAGCGGGCAATACCGCATCTTATTTATAGAAGAGTGTACCATAAAATGCCCGGCAACACAAGCGCAGACCGGCCAAAAGGGGGCTACAGGCCGTAATCTTCCAACTTTTGCTGCAATTCGGCTTCGGTATAAATGCTAACGCCATGCTGCAGCGCCTGGCAGTCGGCTTCCGGCAGCAGGCGGGTGTATACATCGTACTGCGCCAGGGGGCCGGTGCCGTCCGGGGTGTACAGGGCCAGCCGCCCGGCGTTATCTTTTAACAGGTATTGTGCCTGCGGCTGTTGTTTTTGCGCCGGAACAAAAAATACCGTTACGGCTGCGGCAATGCACAGCAGCGCCAGCATGGCCAGCCCCAGCAGGTAACGGCGGCAGCCCTGCGGCAGTTGGTAACGCATGGGCAAAAACCTCCCTCTATTTGTGGTATTCTAGAGCAAAACGCAATTTTCACAAATCAAATAGTACGCTCCTGCAAGCAGTATGCCCGGTTTGGCAGCGCCCAAACCGTAAAAAAGTGAAAATTGTCTGCCTGCTACTGTACTTTTGGCAATACTTTGTGATATAATTCATTCTATGGCTCTATGCCCATCTGCGTGACCGCGCTGTGCGGCCGCGTATCAGTGCAGGCGCAGGCAGGCCCCGCGCCTGCCGCAATTATCCCAAAGGAGGCGGTCCCCATAGACCCCAAACAGGAACGGCACATTTCCATGCAAAGTGCAAAAAGCCCGGAAACAGCCGCAACTTCCGCCCGAAAGAAAAACGGAAAAAAGAAAAAAAATAAGCCGCGCCGCAGCGTGTTCGGCACCATCATGCGGTTCATTGGCTGCCTGCTGTGCGTCTGCATCATGGCGGCCAGCGCCGGTGCGGTGCTGCTTTCGCTGTATGTGGTGCAGGTGACCGAGGACCCGGACGGCAAGCTGGACCTGGATGAGCAGAAGCTCAAACAGACCTCCATTGTGTATGACCGTGACGGCAACGAGGTAAACACCTTTGCTGGCGAAAATAACCGTATCTGGCGCGAAATTTCGGCTATGCCGGAAAATCTGCAGAACGCGGTTATCGCCGTTGAGGATAAGGATTTCCGCAGCGAACCCGGCATCAACGTCAAGCGTACCATTGCCGCCGCCCTGAACGAGTTTACCGGCAACGCGCTGCTTGGCTCCAAGCAGGGCGCTTCCACGCTGGAACAGCAGCTGGTCAAAAACCTGACTGGCGATAACGAACAGGACGTTCTGCGTAAAGTGCGTGAAATTTTCCGCGCGTTGGGCCTTTGCAACCGCTACAGCAAGGAAACCATCCTGGAAGCTTACCTCAACACCATCCCGCTGACCGGCACCATCTATGGCATGGAAGCCGGCGCGCAGGAGTATTTTGGCAAGAGCGTGGAGGAATTGAGCCTGGCCGAATGTGCCGAGCTGGCTTCCATCACCAAGAACCCCAAGAGCTTTAACCCGGCCACCAACCCGGAAAATCTGCTCAAGCGCCGCAACCATGTTCTGGCTCTGATGCGCAACCAGGGGTATATCACCGATGAAGAGTGCGCCGCTGCGCAGGAAGAACCCATTACCCTGGCCGAGAGCAAATCGGCGACCGAAAAGGTCACCCGTACTTCCCGCAACTCCTATTTTGACGACGCTCTGTTTGAGGATGTCACCCAGGCAATCATGGAGCAGGAAAGCTGCACCCGTGCCGAGGCACAGGATAAGATCTTCTCCGATGGCCTGCGCATCTACTCTACCCTTGACCAGAAAGCACAGTCTGCCATGGAGCAGGTCATGCTGAACGAGGATACCGGCGATGGTGAGCTGTTCCCGGCCCTGTGGCATGAGGAAGAAGTTTCTTCCAGCATCCCGGCGGACAGTGAGATCACCTATGATGAAAGCGGTCTGCCGCTGAACCCGGATGGCACCGCTGTGTTCAATGATGACGATGTGCCGGTCTATGCCGATAAGGAAAACACGACCCTGAAGACCAGCCAGGACGACAACGGCAACCTGATCTTCTATGAAAGCGTGCGTACCCAGGCTGCGATGGCTTCCATCAGCATGGAGGATGGCCACCGCGGTGAGATCGTTGCCCTGGTTGGCGGCCTGGGCGAAAAGAAAGTGGACCGCGGCACCAACCGCGCCACGCTGCCCCACCAGACCGGTTCCACCATGAAACCCATTGCCGCTTACTGCCTGGCAGTGGACAGCAAGATCATCAACTATTCTTCGCCCATGGCGGATACGCCGTATTACCTCAAGAGCGACCATCAGGTGCTGGATACCGACCGCTGCCTGAAGCTCGGCCTTTCTACCGACAAGTATAATGCGGTCAACCAGTCCCGTGACGATGTGTGGCGCGACTGGCCCACCAACTATGGCGGTGCGGGCGGCAACGGTGCCACCATGCTGGTGTATGATGCACTGCGCCGTTCTTACAACACCATTGCGGTCTGGGTCGGCTCCTATGTCGGCGCAGAAGAGATGTTCAGCTTTGCACATGATACCCTCAACTGCACCTATCTGGACCCCGAACATGACGTTGACCTGGCGCCCCTGGTGCTGGGCTCCCAGAGCCAGGGCCTGACGGCTGTGGAACTGGCCGGTGCTTACTCCATCTTCAACGATGGCAAATTCACCACCCCGCACTACTGGACCGAGATCTATGATTCGGACGGCAACCTGTATCTGGATAACAGCAAGCGCGTTACCACCGTGCAGGCCATTGACCCTGCAGCCGCTACCATCATGAACCGCCTGTTGAGCAACGTATGGAAAACGCCCGGCACGGCCAACGGCATGAAGCCGGAAACCGAGGGCATTGATACCATCGGCAAGACCGGTACGACCAGCGACTTTAAGGACTATACCTTCGCCGGTGTTTCCCCGTACTATTCCACCGCTGTGTGGTGGGGCTATGATAAGCCTTACAGCATGTGGGGCGTGGATGGCACCCTGGGCAACAGCGGTAAACCGACCCAGCGCGCCTTTAAGCAGTATATGGAAGCAGCCCAGGCCGATAAGCCTGCCAAAGACTTCTATTACGATGACTCCGTTGTGCAGAAGCAGTTCAACGCCTCCACCGGTGCAATCGTATCCGGCGGCGGTGAGACCGGCTACTACACCGAGGACAACCTGCCGGATGACAGCTATTCCACCCTGACCGACCCCAGCGTGAATACCCTGGACCCGGCGGCAGGCTGATCGCGTAAAGCTCTGATCGTCTGAAAATTCAATAAGCCAGAACGGGCACAGCAGTTTGCAAAGCTGCTGTGCCCGTTTGTTGTATTGGAGCGGAGGACATGCTATAATGGCAGCAGCGAGAACCGCGGGAGTGCGGGGGGAGGCAGAGCCCTTTTGCTGCCTTAACACGGCGGGCAGAAGCGTGTCAAATGCGCGTACATGAACGAAAGACATACTTCCGCCACACAAAAACAGATAAAAGCACGGGAAGATTCCACCGCACCAACAGGCCAGTTGTGCATCATGCTCAAAAACACAACATTTTTTCTAAAATGCTTGCAAGCCGCGCACACTTGTGGTATGATTATCCCTGTTGTGAATACACATGTACATAGGAGGGAAACAACATGGGCGAGCGCCGTTTTTTGTTGGTAGACAGCTCCGCTTTGCCGGATGTGTTCCTTAAGGTACTGCAGGCCAAGGAGCTTTTGGCTTCCGGCAGCGTGAGCAATATTTCCACGGCAGCGCGTCAGGCGGGCATTTCCCGCAGTGCGTTCTATAAGTATAAGGACTATGTGTTTGACGCCGAAACCGGCCGCGAGGCCATTACCGTGATCGCCACCCTGCTGGATAAGACCGGCGCTTTGCAAAGCCTGCTTTCCGGTATTTCGGCAGCGGGTGCATCGGTTGTTACCATCACCCAGTCCCGGCCGGAAAACGGTACCGCGCAGGTAGAAGTTACCGTGCGCACCGGAACCATGCAGATGACCGTTGAGGAAATGCTGACCCGGCTGGCCCGTCAGTCGTTTGTGGTGGAAGTGCACCGCGGAACCTGAAAGTGAACACACTGCCGCCGCCAGGGCGCGCAGAACGGAATACCAGATGCGGGCAGCCGCATAAGGAACAAGGGGAGTATAGTATGGCTAAAATTGCAATCATGGGATTCGGCACCGTTGGCAGCGGTGTGCTGGAAGTCTGCCGCCGCAACGCCGCATCCATTGCCCGCCGCGCAGGGGAGCCGGTGGAAGTCAAGTACATCCTGGATGTGCGTGATTTTTCTGATTCTCCGGACGCAGCGCTGTTTGTGAAAGATATCAATGTGATCCTGAACGACCCGGAAGTTAAGGTCGTGGTGGAAACCATCGGCGGCACCCGCTTTGCTTACCCGTATGTGCGCCAGTGCCTGGAAAGCGGCCGCAGCGTGTGCACCTCCAACAAGGAGATGGTTGCCACCTATGGCGCCGAGCTGCTGGCCCTTGCACGGGAGCATAACGCAGCGTTCCTGTTTGAAGCCAGCGTGGGCGGCGGCACCCCCATCATTACCCCCATGCACCAGTGCCTTGCCGCAAACCAGATCAGCCAGATCCAGGGCATTGTGAACGGCACCACCAACTTTATGCTGACCAAGATGAAGCGCGAAAACATGGGCTTTGAAGCCGCGCTGAAAATTGCCCAGCAGCTGGGCTATGCTGAAACCAAGGACCCTGGCGACGACGTGGATGGCCGCGATGCCTGCCGCAAGATCGCCATTCTGAGCAGCCTGGCCTGCGGGCACCATGTTTACCCGGATAACATCCCCGCCCGCGGCATCCGCGATGTGACCGTTGAGGATGTGGAAGCTGCCGAGCAGCTGGACTGCGCCATCAAGCTGATCGCCTGGTACCATGAGAATCCCGAAGGCGCAGCCGATGCGTTCAGCGCCGGTGTGGAGCCGATGCTGGTGCCGGAATCCAACCAGCTGGCAGGCGTGAACGATGTGTTCAACGCCGTGCTGATGCAGGGTGATATGCTGGGCGATGTTGTGTTCTATGGCAAGGGCGCCGGCAAGCTGCCCACCGCCAGCGCCGTTGTGGCCGATGTAATCGATGCCCTGAAAGACGGCAGCAAGATCCATGACAGCCTGTTCTGGAAGCCCGCCGAAAAGCTGGACCACCAGCTGGTGGATACCACCAAGTATTCTTATTACATCCGCACCGCGGGCGTGCCCGCCGCTGCGCTGCCCAATGTGGCCGGCCCTGGCAAGCTGGTGTTTGACCATGGCGATTCCGCCGCTTACCTGATCGAAGCTGCCACGGCTGCGGACCTGGATGCTGTAGCCGCCAAGCTGGAAGTTCTGGGCGGCCGCCTGGCCCTTGTGCTGAAAAAACTGCCGGAATAAGCCCCGGCAGGGAAGGGAGCACATAACATGATTACTGTAACTGTACCGGCAACCAGCGCCAATGTCGGCGCCGGGTTTGACAGTCTTGGCCTTGCGCTTTCCATGCACAACGTGTTTACCTTTGAGGAATGTGACCGCATCCGCATTTCTTCGGTGGATGGCACCCATGTTCCGACCGGGGCAAACAACCTGGTTTACCGCAGCGCCCGCGCTGTGTATGACCAGCTGGGCATTCCGCTGCGCGGCCTGCGCATTACCCAGCGCAATGATATCCCCATGGCGCGCGGCCTGGGTTCCAGCTCCGCCTGCATCGTGGCGGGCATCCTGGGGGCCAACGCTCTGCTGGGCAACAAGCTGACCAGTCGCCAGATGCTGACCCTTGCCACCGCCATTGAAGGCCACCCCGATAACGTGGCCCCCGCCATGTTGGGCGGCTTTGTTACCAGCGTGTATGACGAAGGCCAGGTTTACAGCGTAAAAAAGAACATTGATGAACAGCTGGCATTTGCCGCTTTTGTACCGGATTTCCGCCTGCTGACCTCCAAGGCGCGCGCTGCGCTGCCGGATATGGTCAGCCATAAGGATGCCGTGTACAATCTGTCCCGCGCCGCGCTGGCCACCGCCGCGTTCTGCGATGGCGATTACAGCCTGCTTGGCGTGGCAACCAAGGATTCTTTACACCAGAAATACCGCCTGCCCCTGATCGAAGGCGGCGATGAAATGTTTGAACTGGCGCAGGACCTTGGCGCACTGGCTGTTTATATTTCCGGCGCCGGCCCCACCATTATGGCGGTTGTCCCGCGTGACGATCAGGAATTCTTTGCCCGCGCGCAGGAAGCTCTGCCGCAGAGCGAAAAACTGAAGCATTTTACCGTTTACCGCCTGCTGCCCGATAACACAGGCGCAACGGTGGAATAAGGGAACAGGGAGGAAGAGGTCTTTATGGGTCTTATCGTACAAAAGTTCGGCGGTACCTCGGTCAAGGACCGTGACCGCATCTTTAATGTTGCGCGCATTGTGGCCAACACCCGCAACCAGGGCAACGATGTTGTTGTTGTTGTTTCTGCCCAGGGTGATACCACCGATGACTTGATCACCAAAGCGGCCGAGATCACCAGTGATCCGTCTCACCGCGAAATGGATATGCTGCTGGCCACCGGCGAGCAAATCTCCATCTCGCTGCTGGCCATGGCGCTGCAGGAGATCGGCGTGCCGTCCATCAGCCTGACCGGCTGGCAGGCCGGGTTCAACACCGACCGCGCTTACACCAAAGCCCGCATCAAGCGCCTGAACACCGAGCGCGTGGAAAGCGAGCTGGCCCGCAACCGCGTGGTGGTTGTGGCTGGGTTCCAGGGCTTGAACCGTTCGGATGATATCACCACCCTGGGCCGCGGCGGCAGCGATACTTCCGCCGTTGCCCTGGCAGCTGCCCTGCATGCAGACCGCTGCCAGATCTATACCGATGTGGAAGGCGTGTATACCGCCGACCCGCGCAAGATCCCCAAGGCTACCCGCCTGAAGGAGATCACCTTTGACGAGATGCTGGAACTGGCATCCCTGGGCGCACAGGTGCTCAATAACCGCAGTGTAGAACTTGCCAAAAAGTATGGCGTCGAGCTGGAAGTTCTGTCCAGCATCAATCCGGTGCCCGGCACCGTTGTTAAGGAGGAAACCAAAGTGGAAGGTATGCTGATCAAAGGCGTTGCAAAAGATGAGGACGTCGCTGTTGTTTCTATTCTGGAAGTTCCCGATGTACCGGGTATGTCTTTCAAGGTGTTCAGCCTGCTGGCACAGAAAAACATCAACGTGGATATCATTCTTCAGTCTTCCGGCAGCACCGGCTGCAAGGATGTGATCTTTACCTGCTCCAAGGGCGAAGCTGAAACCGCCCGTGCCGTGCTGGAAGCCAACAAGACCCGCTTTGGCACCGATAAGATCACTGTCAACAATGACTGCGCCAAGGTCAGCATTGTCGGCGCTGGTATGCAGAGCCACCCCGGCACGGCTTCCACCATGTTTGAAGCCCTCTACAGCCAGAACATCAACATCCATATGATCTCCACCAGCGAGATCAAGATCAGCGTTATCATTGATAAAGCCGACGCTGACCGCGCTGTTGCCGCCATCCATGATGCTTTCATCCAGTAAGCGGTAATATCATCCGGAGTAAAAAAGTTTACAAGTTTCAGCCCCTGCCGCTCGGCGGGGGCTGTTGCCATATCCGGCACGGAATGGTATAATCAAACGCACAGCCGGGTGGGAATCATTCCCGCAAGCCCGGCTGTGCCCAATGTATTCTGCTGCAAAGGAGGTAACGTATGGAATATATGGACGAAACCACCCTTGCCCGCAAACACACCAGCCCGTGGCTGATTGCGTTCCGCATTATCTTTACCATTGCACTGGTCTGGTGCATCCTGTTTATCTTTCATAACTCGCTGGAAACCAGTTCCATCTCATCGGCCCGCAGCCATGAGGTGATGCAAAAGATCAATGCCATCCTGGCACATCTCAATATCGGCCCGCTGAGCGAACATATCGTGCGCAAGCTGGCGCATTTTTCGGAGTTCACGCTGGAAGGCTTCCTGCTCATGCTCTGCCTGCGGGTCTACACCCGTCATTTTGTGCGCCATGTCAGCTGGCCCATGCTGGGCGGCATGGCAACCGCGCTGCTGGATGAAACCATCCAGCTGTATGTGCCGGGCCGCACTTCATCCGTGCGGGATGTGTGGATCGATTTTGGCGGCGTGATCGCCGGTTTGTTTGTGGCCCTGCTGTTGCTGCTCATCGTGCGCGGGCTGACCTCTTTCCACGCTATGAAAAAAGAAAACCGCCGCCTGCGTGCCGAACGTGCGGAACTGCTGCGCCAGCAGCGCGCCGACCGGATCAACACCGCGGACGACCGCCCCGAAAACCCAGATAGGAGAGAATATTTATGACAGAACAACAGGCGATTGAAGCCCTGCACGCCCTGCCGCGGCTGCCCCGCAGCGGTGCATCCCTGGAACGCATGCAGGCGCTGCTGGACCACCTCGGCAACCCCGAAAAGCAGCTCAAGTGCATCCATATTGCGGGTACCAACGGCAAGGGCACCCTTGCCGCCATGACTTCTTCTATCCTGACCCATGCGGGCTACAAAACCGGTCTTACCATCAGCCCGTATGTCCTCAGTTTCCGGGAGCGCTTCCAGATCGACGGCCAGATGATGCCCCCGCGCACCCTGGCCAGCCTGACCCAGAAAGTGTTGGATGCCGCCGAAGCCATCATTGCCGAGGGCGGCGAAGGCCCCGTGGAGTTTGAGGCAGTCACCGCCATTGCTTTCCTCTGGTTTGCCCGCCAGAAGTGCGATTTTGCCGTAATAGAAACCGGCCTTGGCGGCCGCTATGACGCTACCAATGTCATCCCCGCACCGCTGGTTGCGGCTATTACCCGCATCGGTATGGATCATACCGAGATCCTGGGCGATACCCTTGCCGAGATCGCTGCCGAAAAAGCGGGCATCATCAAGGAGGGCAGCGTGGTCGTCTGCTACCCCGAACAGCCGGAAGAAGCCATGGGTCCGCTGCTGACGGCCGCCGCCAACGCGCATACCTCGCTGGTGGTGCCGGACACGGCCGACCTGCAGCAACTCAAAAGCCGCCCGCTGGAAAACTATATTGATTACGGCGGCTACCGTGTCCTGCTGCAATTCCCCGGCAAGCATCAGGCCAACCACGCCGCCATGGCGGTAGAGATCGCTCTGGCACTTTGGCGGGAGTATCATTACGAGATCCCCGATGAAGCGATCGAAGCAGGCCTGCGGGATGCCAAAATGCCCGCCCGGATCGAGGTCATGCGCCGCCACCCGCTGCTGTTGTTGGATGGCTGCCATAATGCCGATGGCACCGCAGCCCTTGCCGCAACGTTGAACGAAGCCGGATATGACGGCAACCTTGTGGCGGTTCTCGGTCTGCTGAAAGATAAGGACCACAGCAAAATGCTGGATAACCTGGCCCCCTGCTTTGAAAAAGTCTTTACCGTTACGCCGGACAGCCCCCGCGCCATGACGGCAGAAGAACTGGAAGAGGAAGCCAAGTACCATATGGATGCCGAAGCCGCCCCCAGCGTGGCAAAGGCCATCCGCCTTGCGGTGGATTACGCCGATGCAAACAATCTGGCTGGTGTGGTGGTGTGCGGCAGCCTTTACCTGGCTGCCCAGGCCCGTCCGCTGCTGCTGAAAGAAGCGGAAAAGTAACCCCAATTCCAACAAAATATGCGCACAGCGCCCTGTATACTGGGAACATACCCCAGCAGCAGGGCGCTTTTTGCTGCTATTTCCAAAAATGAAAGAGGTGGACAACCCCCTTGGCGAAAGTTTGTTTTGTTCCGGCGCAGGGAACATTGGCGGCTTACCTGACCGGTGAGATCGACCACCATGCCGCGCAGGCCCTGCGGCGTGAAATTGATGCCCAGATCGATGCCCGTATGCCGGAATTACTGACGATGGATTTTTCCGGCGTTACTTTTATGGATTCCTCCGGTGTGGGGCTGATCCTGGGCCGCGGGCGGCAGATGTCCAGCCTGGGCGGGCGGCTTGTTGTGCAAAACGCACCGGATACCGTGCGCCGCATGCTGGACCTGGCGCATATCCATTACGTTTGATGGGGAGGTCACACCATGAAAATGCTGAATCAGGTCAAAATGACCTTTGCCAGCCGCAGCGTCAACGAAAGTTTTTCCCGTGCAGCGCTTGCGGCGTTTCTGGCCCAGGCAGACCCGACCGTGCCGCAGCTGGCAGATATCAAAACAGCCGTGTCGGAAGCTGTCACCAACTGTATCGTCCATGCCTACCCGGATACCGTCGGCCCCATTACGATGACGGCGGTTTTGTATGAGGGCGGAAATGTGCGCATTACCATATCGGATAAAGGCGTCGGAATCCCGGATGTTGCCAAGGCAATGGAGCCAATGTATACCACCGGCAATCCGGACGAGCGCGCGGGCCTGGGTTTTGCGGTAATGCAGAGCTTTATGGATCGGGTCCATGTATCTTCCGCGCCGGGGCGGGGAACACGCGTTACCATGAGTCGACATCTGGATTCCCGGTAAGGTTTGGCGTGTGCGCTCCTACATAGGGCAGAATCAGCCGCAGCCGGTGATACGATTACCACTGGCATTCGCGGCTGTGCCCGATAAAACCGGAACGGATGGATGCCCGGCAGTGGGCGGATATCCTTTCCAGATTTCAGGGAGGCAGCTGATATGGCAACCGCAAACCCCACCGCACTTTTTACCACATTACCGCGCGCAGAATTCATCCAGAAAAACCTTGGCCTTGTACATTCCTGCGCTGGCCGCTTTACCGGCCGCGGCATCGAATATGAAGAACTGTATTCGGCGGGCTGCCTGGGGCTTGTCAAAGCGTGCGATGGGTTTGACCCGGACCGCGGGGTCTGTTTCTCCACTTATGCGGTGCCGGTTATCCTGGGAGAGATCAAAAAGCTGTTCCGGGATGGGGGAACGGTCAAGGTCAGCCGCTCCATCAAAGAACTTGGATTAAAGGTGACAGCGGAACGGGAACGCCTGATGAAACTGACTGGTGCGGAACCAACGGTAATGCAGTTGGCGCAGAATCTTGGTGCAACGCCGGAGCAGGTGGCCGTGTCGATTCAGGCGGCCATGCCGGTTGTGTCCCTGACCCCGGCGGATGATGAGGACGGAACAAGGGAATGGGATATCCCAGTAGATTCCCCGGAAGAAGCATTGGCGGAACGGATCGGTTTGGCGGAGATATTGGAACGACTGGATGAATCCGACCGTCAGTTGATTCGCCTGCGCTTCTATGCCGGCAAAACCCAAAGCGAAACCGCTCATATCCTTGGAACAACCCAAGTACAGATATCACGCCGCGAACGAAAGATTCTGAAATGGATGCGCAAAGAGCTGACAAGCGAATGAACACACAAAAAATGATGGCTGTTTTTCCAATGCGAAGCTATAAAAACTGTGCGATTCGACAAAAGTATGACTTCTGCGCATTTTCCGCTTGACGCGGCTATCTGCATATGCTAAAATAACACCACTTTGAAAAGCACAGGCGGTACCAGATACGGTTCGCCTGGCTGGACAAAGAAACGTCAGAAAAATTTGAAAAAACTTCAAAAAAGTTGTTGACAAATCAAACCTGATGTGGTATTCTAACAAAGCTGTCCGAAAGACAGCGGCTGATTGAAAAGATTGTTTAAGAAATTTCAAAAAAGCACTTGACAAACAAGACTTGATGAAGTAAAATAAACAAGCTGTTTCAAACAGTGCAGGACCTTGAAAATTGAACAATACTGAAACTTGTGGAACCTTAAACGTGATG
>CAVFVI010000032.1:0-37376 GCA_963626055.1 Acutalibacteraceae bacterium | reverse complement strand
AAATCCTGCTTGTGTTTGCGAAATATCCGTCATTTTCTTTGTTTTCAGATACACCCTATCACATTTTGTCGCCCGGTGCAACAAACCGCTGCAGCTGCACCATAAACTTTGTGCAAAATTGCCTTTGCATCCTCGCGCCAAAGGCGCTACAATAAAAATGAACGAGTAGCATGAACTGCGTAAATCCAGTTGATGCTGCTCGTTTATTTTTTTGCTTTTATGGAGGGAGTTTATGGAAGAAAAACAGAACAAAATGGCGGTGCAGCCCGTTGCGCCGCTCATGCTGCACATCGGCATCCCCATTGTGCTGTCCATGATTTTACAGGCCGCATACAACGTGGTGGACAGTGCCTACCTGGCCCGCATGGCTGCCGGCGGCGAGGAAGCCCTGACCGCGCTGAGTCTCGCTTTCCCCGTACAGCTGTTCATGGTTGCGGTATCCGTCGGCACCGGTGTGGGCACCAATGCCCTGCTGGCCAAGTCCCTTGGCCAGGGCAGCCGGGATAAAGTCAACCGCACCGCCGGGAACGCCGCGTTCCTGGGGCTGGTCATTTCCGCCGCATTCCTGCTGTTTGGCATTTTCGGTGTGCCCGGTTATGTTCATTCCCAGAACGCGGGCGGCAACATTGGTGCGGCCGTTCTGGCCCAGGCCGGGGATTATCTGCGCATCTGCTGCTGTATTCCCTTTGGCATCGTCTTTTTCTCGGTCTATGAAAAGATTTTGCAGGCGACCGGCCGCTCCCTGTATTCCACCATTGCCCAGATCAGCGGTGCCGTCATCAACATTGTTGTGGACCCCGTGCTGATCTATGGCTGGTTCGGCCTGCCCGCCATGGGTGTGCGCGGTGCCGCCTGGGCAACCGTGATCGGCCAGCTTGCTTCGGCTGCGCTGGCGTTCGGGTTCCACCTCAAACTGGATGTCGAAGTGGACAACCAGCTGCGCTATCTGCGCCCCCGCCGCAGTGTGATCCTTGGCATTTACGCCATCGGCCTGCCTGCCATCATTGCCCAGGCCCTGCTGACCGTTATGACCTACTGCCTGAACCTGATCCTGGGTGCCATGCCCGCTGTTGGCGAAAACGCCGTTACCGTTTACGGCCTGTATTACAAGATCCAGCAGCTCATCATCTTTGCCGCATTCGGCGTGCGGGATGCCATTACCCCCATTGTTTCCTTTAATTATGGCATGCGCAGCAAAACCCGCGTGCAGCAGGGCATCCGCTGGGGTCTGATTTATACCACTGTCCTGATGGCCGTCGGCACCCTGAGCGTGGAACTGTTTGCCGAACCGCTGGCCGGGTTGTTCTCTCTTTCCGGCACCACCCACACCATGTGTGTGGCTTGTATGCGCACTGTTTCGCTCGGTTTTGTCTTTGCCGGGCTCTGCATCGCTTTACAGGGCGTATTCCAGGCGCTGGAATGCGGCATCGAATCCCTTGTGATTTCCCTTTGCCGTCAGGTCATCTTTGTTCTGCCCGTTGTCTGGTGGCTGACCCGCACCGTGACCGGGCCGGAAAACGTCAATATCGTCTGGTGGCCGTTGATGCTGTGCGAGGTGCTGACCTGCGCCGCTGCCATCATCCTGTTCCGCCGGGCCGCCAGAGCCAAAATCAACACATTGGAGGGATAAGCTATGAACAGAATCATCACCGTTGGCCGCGAATTTGGCAGCGGCGGCCGCACCATTGCCAAAATGTGCGGCGAAACCCTCGGCCTGCCGGTCTATGACAACGACCTGCTGGTGCGTATTGCCAAGGAAAGCGGCTTTGCCGAAGAATACATTGCCGAAAACGGCGAGAACACTTCCCTTTCCAGCCTGATTGCCCGCGGGCTTTCCCGCCAGGGGGCGTGGAACCAGCCCACCGCGGAGGATTACCTGTGGGATATGCAGCGCAAGGTCATTCTGGACCTTGCCGCCAAAGGGCCCTGCATCATTGTGGGGCGCTGTGCCGATTATATCCTGCGCGGCAAAGCGGACTGCCTGCGGGTGTTTGTCTATGCGGATGCCAAACAGCGCGCCTCCCGCATTGTGAACATCTACGGCGAAAGCTCCGAAGCCCCGGAAAAACGCCTGCGCGATAAAGACCGCCGCCGCGCTGCGTTCTACACTAGCCACACCGATATGACCTGGGGCGAAGCCCGCAACTACCATCTCTGCCTGGACAGCGGTGCTCTCGGCCTTGAAAAATGCCGCGACCTGATCTGCCTGGCTTACCAAAAGTAACCCATCTCACAAAAAGGCACCACCGGATTTTTTCCTCCGGCGGTGCCTTTCTTCTTGTCTCTCTGCTGCCTGTCCGTCTCGCTGCCCACGCCTCAGCGCAGCAGGTTACGCCTTATTTTTTGCTTTTCCGCGCTCGAACGCCCGCTTCAAAATCTTCGCATACGGCTTTTCGATCAGCAGCGTAATGAGCGCCGCCCCCAGTAAAGACAGGCCAAAGCACAGCAGGGTATATTGCAGCTGCCACGGCTGTTCCCCTGCTCTGTTCGGTTCCGCACTGACAGATGGCGGGATGCCCAGCCGTTTCAGGTGGACGGCCAAATTCTGGTGCAGCAGGTAGTAGTTCATCGAAACCGCCGCCAGCCAGCCCATCACACGGTTGCCCATCAAAAAGCGCAGCGGGCGCACCGCAAACGGCAGGGTGAGCAGAATTCCCGCGATGGCCAGCCCCAGCAGCGGGCGGCGCATCATCTGCCCGGCCTGCAAAGCTGCCTGGCCGCTCTCCCCTGCCTGCACCCGGAAAATGCGCAGCATCCCCCAGGTGGAAAGCACGCACAGCAGCGTTGCGATTCCCTGCCATGCCATCGCTTTGTGTTTTTCCGCTGCCGGGTAGCGCTGCACCAGCCAGACATACAGCAGCGCCGCCCCCATGCCCAGCGCGTACACATCCAAAAAGTTTGCCAGCTGGTTGACCACCATATTGTATTCATCCAGCCGCCAGACGCACCACCCGCGGAATGCGAATGTCCCCGCCGCCATTGCCATCAGGGTTCCAAGGGGATTTTTCATCGCCCACCGCGCCAGCAGCGGGAAGATCAGGTACGCCTGCATCTCGATTGCGATCGTCCAGGAAGCCACCCCGATGGGGGTTGCAATATAGGTTGCCCAGTGGAACGTCTGGGTAAAGGTCAGGTGCATCACAACATCCCGCACCATATCGGAGCTGCTGGAGTACAGGTGCCAGGGCAGTGCCACCGCAAACAGCAGCGCCAGCGTGATAAAATAATAGCTGGGCACAATGCGCATGATGCGGCGCTGGTAAAACTGTTTTGTGTCCGGCACCTTTTCTCCCAGCAGCATGGCGCGGGCATAGGGCAGGAACAGCAAAAAGCCGGAAAGCAAAATCGTTCCGTCCACCGGCATATACCCGGCGCGCAGCAGGTAATCCAGAGAGTAACTGCCAATGCTCGGTGTCAGCCAGGACTGCTGCCAAAAGTGGTACCAGCTGACGATAAACACCAGCAGCACCCGCAGGCCGTTCAGCTCCGGTATTTTATAACAGTTCGGGCGGTATGGTTCCATGCCGTCGTCCCCCTCATTCCCACAAAATTTTCTTTACGCCAACGCGCAGGTTGACCAGCTGCTGCCAGGGGCCGTTGCGCTGCACCATCATCAGCAGGCTGCTGTGGGTGGCGGGGTCGTTGGTGAACAGGGTGCCCAGCCAGCCGTCCCAGCCGTATTCCCCCAGGTGCAGCGGCACCGGGCTTTCCTCCGGGGCAACGCAGACGCTCATCAAATGGCCATAGCTCATGCCAAAGCGCATGGTATCCTGCCCCACAAAGATTTTGCGCTGTTCCGCATTCAGCAGCGGCTTCGCCATTGCCTGCACCGTTTCCGGTTTCAGCAGGCGGCGGCCGTTCCATTTGCCGCCGTTCATCAGCATGGTGGCAAAGTGGGCATAATCGTCAATGGTCGAAACCATGCCCGCCCCGCCGGAAAGGAACTCCGGCAGGCTTTTCATATTCATCTGGATACCAAGGTGATTCACTACATCGGGCACCGCCGCACCGGAGTTGAAATCATACGCCTGGGCAAACCGGCCGCGCTTGGCTTCCGGCACATAAAAATCCGTATCTACCATCTCCAGCGGCTCCAACAGGTTCTGCTTCAAAAAGTCGCGGTAGTTCATCCCGCTGGCGGCTTCCACCGCTGCGGCCAGGATGTCGGCGCTGACGCCATACCGCCAGCCCTTGCCGGGGCGGTACAGCAGCGGCAGCTTCGCCATTTCGGCAATCACCTGCCGGGTGGTGCGCTGCCCGCCTTTGGTAAAGGAATCCGAAATTTCATCATACAGTCTGCCCAGCCCCGCCGACTGTGCCGAATCGTTATCATTATAGCCGTACCCGGAAGTCATGCAGAGCAGCTGCTTGATCGTCAGGTCCGCATGCTCGGCATCCCCGAACTCCGGCAGGTAATCTGCCACCGGGGCGTCCAGGTCCAGTCTGCCATCCTCCCACAGCTTCATCACCGCAAAGGCCGTGATGGGCTTGCTCATCGAAAACACCCGGCAGATGGTATCCCGCGCAAAGCGGATGCCCCGTTCCCGGTCCGCCATGCCCGCCTGTGCGTAAGCCAGCTGTTTGCCGTCCCGCAGGTAAAGCGCACTGACGCCGATAAAATCCCCCTGCCGGACCACTTGATCCAGCAGGGCCTGCAATGCCTGTTCCTTTTCCATTGTTCTGCATCCCTTCCGCATTTTCACTTTCTGCCAGTGTAGCACGAAATCTTTGGCGCCGCAATCCTGTTTTTGCCCATTTGGCGTTGACGCACGGCCCGGCAGGTGGTATACTGGCAGCATCATTCAACCAACTTATCAAGTCGTATAATAGGTTTATGTGGCAAATAATAAATAATAAATAATAATGAATAATGGTTGTGTGATGCCCACGGCATCACATTTTAATTAGGTTGGCCGCTCTGGGAAAAAGCATTCCGGCCAGAGCCGCTAATCTATTTTATTCGCGCCGCCGCGGGCGGCGCACCGACATTATTCTTTATTCATTATTCTCTATTCTTTTTATTAAACAGGAGGCCCGCTATGGCATATATCTCAAAAATCGACCTCTCCACCGCCCCGCAGGAAGTTCGCACCGCGGTGGATAACCACCTGGCCCAGGGCTACCAGCTGACCAACGAAAAGCTGACCCTGCTGCACAATGTAACGGCGTTCCGTGCGCTGGAAGAAAGCTCCTATGAGCTGGACCGCGAGCTGCAGCGGCTGATTGGTAAGCGCGCCGCGGATTTTTATGAGTATGCCATCTCTCTGCAAAACGACTGCCTGGTATGCAGCGCCTATTTTTCCCGCCTGCTGGAAAAGAACCACATCGACTTTGCTACCTTTGATTTTACCGATGATGAGTGCCTGCTGATCGAGTACGGCCGCGCCATTGCCCGCGACCCCAAGCATGTGCCGGAGGACCTGATGCGGCTGATGCAGCAAACCTTTACCGAAGAGCAGCTTGTCGTCATTACCACCATGGGTGTTTTTATGATCGCCAACAACTATTTTAATGATATCCTGAAAGTTGACCCCGCCCCGGTGCAGGAATAAAACTTTGATTACAGCAACAGAGAATCGGGAGTTTTGCAATCGCCCCCGTCCCTGTGCAGGAATAAGCACAGTACCATCGCGTGCATTATCATGTCATAGTAAAGAAGAGCTTGCGGCCCATACCAGCCGCCAAGCTCTTCTCTTTTTATATTTTTATTTTCCGGCCCTCACTCGCTCAGGCAGATGCCCCGCACCAGGTTGACCCAGCGCTCCGGGTAGCAGGCCAGCAGTTCTTCATGCTGCAGATCCTGTTCGTGCAGGATGGGCCGGGCAAAGTGCTGCTGGTAGCGGGCGCGGTATTTTTCGCCCATTTTCAGCGCGTAAAAAACATGGATCTCGGTTCCCGCCGGGTCAATGGCATCCGGCAGCGGGGTGATCAGATCGGAATAGAACTGGTTCTTGCAGCTTTTCAGGCTGACATAGGGCCGCGCCCCACCCATCATGCGCATGAAAGTTCCCATGTATTCGGGGTCCTTCTGCACGGTTTCTTCCATCTTTTTCTGCATGAACTTCTGCTTGAACTTTCCGTCCCGCACCAGCGGATACATGATGGGAGCAAACAGGTCAGTCATCAGGCGGGCGGGCAGCGGGCTGTTCTGGTCCAGGTCGCTGCTGCCCAGAATGGCATGGTCAATATGGATGTTGCCCCGCGCCGCCAGCAGCCCGACAAATGACCCGCCCAGCGAGCAGCCGTATGCCGCGCACAGCCTGCCGCCGCAGTTGGTTTTGACCCACGCTTCAATTTTCTCGGTCTCCTCCAGCATGGTGGGGAAAGTCGTCTGTTCGCTCTCGTCAAAACCGTCATACGAAACGCAGTGCACGCGGAAATGCTGCTCCAGCAAAGGGATCACCTGTTCAAAGTTGCTGTGCCAGTGGCACCACGTCCCCGGCAGCAGCATCAGGGCCGGGGCCCCAACCCGCCCAAATGAGTATACCTTCATTGCCGCACCTCAATCCTGTTGCAGAATTAGCTTTCGCTAACCGCATTATAGCGCGCGGCTGCACCGCCGTCAACCTCACGCAGAATTTACACAAACATAACGCCGCCATGGTGGCAGCGGCTGCCCCGCCCCGGTATACTGGAATTATCGTCAAATGCTTCTTTTGCTGGACTGAACAAGCTCTGGATTGAAAGGATGGATGATGTCCCATGCTGCCCTGCCGTTCCACTTGTACCTGTGCGTTTGAAGGCTGCCACAAAACCTGCCCCCGCTGGCGGGCCATGCAGGAGCAGCAGCGTGCCGAAACCGCCCGCAAAAAAGAGTATCTGCGCCAGGCGGACGAAGCCTGCCGCGCCGTGCTGAGCCAGTGCCGCCGCTGCGGCGGATATGTGTTCCCCGCGGGGTCCTATTGATTTCTAAAACCAAAACCAGAACTTTTCCTCTGTAGTGACCGTAGGGGCGCACTCTGCGCCCGCCACCCTGAAAAGGCAACGCTCTTTCAGGGCAGGCTCTGCCTATGCCAAACCGGTTCTGCGCAATTACAAAAAAGGCCGTGCGTGTTTCCCAAACAACATCCCAAACAACACGCACGGCCTTTTATTTTATTACTTTATCGGTTCTCTTTCATCGCATGGTGGCGGATCTCCGAAACATATACCGGGATCAGCAAACTGGTTGCCCCGGCCCACGCCAGCGGGCTGGACAGGCAGATGCCCGTGTACCCCAGCACGCGGGAAAGCCCAAAGGTGCCGCCAATGCGCATGACCAGCTCCACCAGGCAGGCGGCAAACGGCGCGCGGGAGTTGCCCATGCTCTGCACCGCCGTGCGGAACACCAGCAGCAGGCCCAGAATCACATAGAACGGTGCCACCGCCAGCAGATACCCGTTTGCATACTGGATGGTTTCCGCCGTGGGGTTATCAATAAAGAACGGCGTTACCGCATTGCGGCAGGCCAGCAGCAGCACGCACATGAACAGGTTGCCCGCTTCGGTCTGGATCAGGCTGGCGCGCACACCCTCCCGGATGCGGCCATACAGCCCCGCGCCATAGCACTGCGCCACAAAATTGGAAAGCGCAATGCCAAAAGCGTTGTTCATCAAAACCGAAAGCTGGTCCACCTTGGTGGCCGCCGTATAGCCCGCAATGGCCACCGGCCCCAGCGCATTGACTGCCGCCTGCATGGCCAGCTGGCCAATGCACATGACCGACATCTGGAACCCCATGGGGAAGCCGATGCGCAGGTGCTGCCAGGCGGCTTTCTGCCACCCGGCCAGGTCGCTGCGCTTGGTGCGCAGCACGGCAAACTTTTTCACGCCCACCACGGTGCAGAGCGCAGCGGACAAAAACTGGCTGACCACCGTGGCCCATGCAGCGCCCGCCACGCCCATCTGGCACGGCAGGATGAACACCACATCCAGCACCACGTTCAGCAAAGCCGAAAATACCAGGAACACCAGCGGGGTGCGGCTGTCCCCCAGGGCGCGCAGCATGTTGGAGATCATGTTATAAAACACGGTGGCCCCGGTGCCCAGCAGCACCACAAACATGTAATCGTATGCGTCCTGGTAAATGCTGTCGGGCGTCTGCATCCAGTGCAAAATCTGGTGCGCCAGCCCGCAGGTCAGCGCGGTGACGGCAACCGTGAACACCAGCGAAAGCCCCCACGAAACCGCCACGCTGCGCCGCATGCCGGGGGTATCCTGCGCGCCGAAGCGCTGCCCCAGGCAGATGCCGAACCCGCCTGTAAACCCCTGGATAAAGCAGAGCACAAAATAGATGATGATGGTGGTGGAGCCCACCGCCGCCAGCGCCTGCGCGCCCAGCGTGCGGCCCACGATCACGGTATCCGCCAACGTATAAAACAGCTGGAACAAATTGCCGCCGATGACTGGCAGGGTGAACTGCAGCAGCACCGGGAACGGCTTGCCTTTTGTTAAGTCTTTCGCCATTGTACTTTCCTCCCCAGGGGTGGCGGGAACCTGAATTCTCAATTTCCAATCCGCACCCCCAAAACAGGGATTATTTTAGTACAGCCATTGCCCGCTGTAAAGGGTCAAAAATTGCTTTTTTCTGGCGCTCAGATTGCAATGCTGCGCCCGCCGGTGCGGTTATACAACCGGTGGCTGATGGAAACCACGGTACGGCCCTGCCCGGCGCGCTGCAAAGCATCCAGAACAGTCTGCTCCGTTCCGGCATCCAGGTTTGCGGTGATTTCATCCAGCAGCAAGATCTGTGGTTCGGCCGCAATGGCACGCGCGATGGAAAGCAGCTGCCACTGCCCCTGCGAGAACATGCCCGGCGTACACTGGGTATCGTACCCTTCGGGCAGCGCCGCAATGGCGTCATGCAGGCCCACGGTGCGGGCGGCCTCTTCCGCCTGCTGCGGGGTGATGGCGGCGTCAAACAGGGTGATCTGGTCCCGCACGGTGCCCGGCACACGGCGGAAGCTCTGCTCCACATAGCCAACCAGCGGGCGGCGGGCGGTATCCGGCAAGGCGGCGGCTTCCACACCGTTCAGCATCACCTGGCCCTGCTGCGGACGGTACAGCCCCAGCAGCAGCTTAAAGATGGTGCTCTTGCCTGCGCCGGTGCGGCCGGTCAGGGTGACCTGCTCGCCTTTCTGCACGGCAAAGCTCAGGCCGTGCAGCACTTCTTCATCGCTCTCATAGCCAAAATGCACGTTCTGCAGCTCCACACTGGGGGCACCCGGCACGGCCTGCGGGGCAGTCTCCGCAGTGGGGATGCGCTCTGCCTGTGCCAAAAAGCCGTTGATGCGCCGCACACCGGCCACAGCGGACTGGATGGTCTCGATCTCCATGCCGATGCTTTCCAGCGGAGTGAACACCTGGGAGATATAGGCGATGACCGCCACAGCCGTACCAACGGACATGCCAAAGAACGCACGCACTTCCGGGCTGCCGGCTGCCGAAAGCAGCATGACCAGCGCCACCACCGCCGCATTCATGATCAGGATGACGGGCGAATAGCAGGCATCGTAAAAGTTGGTTTTCTCCACGGCGGCAAAGCTGTCATCCAGCGTTTCGTCATAGGCTTTTGCCATGTAATCTTCGCGGCGCAGGGTGTGGATGGTGCGGATGCAGCGCAGCGTTTCCGGCACATGGGCGGAAGCCCGCGCCACAGCGGCACGGTTCTGCAGCTGCGCTTTCAGCATCCGCTTTTGCACCACGCGGGTAAAGAGATACAGCAGCGGCAAAACCACCAGCAGGATCAGCGCCAGCCCGCGGTTCTCCATAAAAATCACGGCCAGAATGCCGCACAGGCGGCAGGCATCCGCAAACATACTGATGATGCCAGAGGTGAACAGCTCTTCCACCGTGTCAACATCGCCTACAAAGCGGGAGACCGCCGCGCCGGATTCCTGGTTCACAAAGACTTCCGCCGGGAGCCTGTCCAGCTTGGCGCACATGGCGCTGCGCAGGGCGTGGGTCATTTTTTGGCCGAACACCGTCAGCAAACTTTCCCGCAAAGATTCCAGCCCGCCGGAAAGCGCCAGCAGCCCAAAGTATCCCAAAGCCAACGCAAAGGGCACGGCCTGCCGGGCCGTCAGGCGGTCCACCACGCGGCCCAGCACCAGCGGCGGCAGCAGGCTTGCCGCCACCGCACCGGCCACGGCCAGCACCAGCGCGGTGCAAAGCAGCGGCTGGCGGCGCACGGTGCCCAGCACAACGCTGCGCACGGTCTCATTCTTCTGTTTCATTCTGGCTGCCTCCTTCCTGGGCATTCACCAATGCTGCATACTGCGGGTTCTGCGTCATCAGTTCTTCATGCGCAGCGCAGACCGCTTTGCCGTCCTGCATCCACAGCACCCCATCCATTTGGGGGAACAGGTACAGCCGGTGGCTGATCAGCAGCACCGTGCTGCCCGCGGTCATTTCCCGCAGGTTGGCAAAAACCTGCTCTTCCGTTTTGCGGTCCAGCGCCGAGAATGGGTCGTCCAGCACCAGCAGCGGGCGCGGGTGGGCCAGCGTGCGGGCCAGCGCCAAACGCTGCTGCTGCCCGCCGGACAGGCGCACGCCGCCATCGCCCACGCGGGTATCCAGCCCGTTCGGCATCGCTTTTACTTCATCTTCCAGGCAGACAGCCCGCAAATACTTCCAGGCATCGTCATCACTGCCCAGCAGGATGTTGTTGCGGATGCTGTCGCTCAGCAGCTCCGGGTCATGCCCCAGGTAGCCGACCACGCCGCAGCGCTCCGCGTCCGTCATATCGGCCATTTCCTGGCTGCCATAGCGGATGGAACCGCTATAGGGCAGCTCACACAAAAACGCTTTGCCCAGCGTGGATTTGCCGCAGGCCACCGCGCCGGTAATGCCAAAGATCTGGCCCGGCTGCGCGGTAAAGGTAATATCCTGCAAAACCGGTGCCCCGCCCTGGTAGGCAAAGCCCAGCTTGTTCACGGTCAGGGGTTCCGGTTTGGCGGGGATCTCTTCCGGCAGGGGTTCCGGCTGGCGCATCAGCGGTTTGATGCGCCCCCAGGATACTTGGGCTTTCTGCACCGCGTTGAACAGCTTTGCCGCGTGGGAAGATTTGACCGCCAGCTTGCCAAAGCAGGACAAGAACGTGGTGAACGCCGCAATATCCCAGGCCGTCCATCCGGTGCCCGCCACGTTGCGTGCGCCAAAGGTAAAGATGAACAGCACGCCGGTCATCGAGATGACCCCGTACAGCGGCGGCATGGCGGCAACCGGCAGCCCGGCCTTGACGGCGGTGTGCTCGTAATCCTGCAAGCAGGCTTCATACACGGCATCGCGCTGCGGCTCGCAGCCGTACACGCGGTAGGTCAGCGCGCCGGACACCCGGTCCAGCGTGGCGGCGCTCAGGCGGCCTGCGCTCTCCTTGTTGGCGGCACCGGTGCGCTGCACCAGCGTTTTCATCCGCTCGGCAATGTAATAGGAGATCGGCGCAAATACCAGGCAGAGCAGCGCCAGCCGCCAATCATACCCCAGCAACATCACGGCATAGGCCAGCAGGGCAATGCCGGTATCAAAAATTTCCGTTGTGAACTTGCGCATGCCCTCGGCACAGGCGTCCACATCGGAGATGGCTTTGGTCATCAGGGTACCGGCGCCGGCCTGTTCCAGTTCGGCCTTGCCTTTCTGCACCAGGTTGGCGTACAGCACCTGTTTCATGCTGCGGTTGATGTTGTTGGCAAACTTGCGCACATACAGCCGCTTGATGAACCGCGACCCCTGCACCACCGCAATGGCAATCAGGTAGCCCGCGCACAACGCCGCCATGGCGGCAAAGGTTTCGTTCCCGTTCAAAATGCCCAGCAGGCATTGGGCCAGCTGACCTTCAAACCAGGGGCCGACCACCAGACCCAGGTTATAGATCAGGCCCGATACCGTTACCACCGCCAGCACCGGCCACTGATTTTTGAAGTAGCTTAGCACCCGGTCCGGCTGGCGCACCGAAACTCTTTCAGTGTTCTTCATCCTGCAATTCCTCCCCATTCATTTGCTGCACCCGCGCCGTTACATCCTGGAACCCGGCCCGGCGCTGGTTTTTGCTGCGCCAATACAGGGTTTCCAGCGTTTTGCAAAAGGCTTCCCGCTCGGCTTCCGGCAGTTCTTCCACCAGCCAGGCGTAAAACACACTTTCAATGGCGGCTTTGGAGTTTTTCAGTTCCTCGGCCTTGGGCGTGGCGTACAGCAGCTGGCTGCGGCCATCGTCCGGGTTCGGTTTGCGCACCAGGTAGCCCTTGGCTTCCAGGCTGGCCGCGCGGCGGGCGGCGGCGCCCTTATCAATCTTCAGGGCCGCACGCACATCGGCCTGGGTGATACCGGGGTTATGGCGCACCAGGTGGATAAAATCAAACTCTGCCGTGCCAATGCCGTCGGCTTTCATCATCTGTACGGTAAACTTGGCCGCTTCCCGCGCGATTTTTGTCATCTGCCGCTCGGTCGGGTCCTTGCTCTGTTCTGCCTGCATGTTTTGCCTCCTTTTCAAGATGGATGTACCATCAACCATTTGGATGGTACTACATCCATCTATCCATGTCAATGCTTTTTGCCAGATTTTCTGCGGTGTGCTACAATAAAGGCAAAGCTTTGCAAAGGAGCGCCTTTTTGTATGCCGAACGTGATTGAAATTACTGATTTTGCCGCCCCGGAGCTGGACGTTTACGCCCGGCTGACCCAGGCCCAGCTGCGCAGCCGCCTGGAACCGGAAAAAGGCATTTTTATTGCCGAAAGCCCCAAGGTGATTGCCCGCGCGCTGGATGCCGGGTACCAGCCCATCTCCTTTTTGATGGAGCGCAAACAGATCACCGGCCCCGCCAGCGAGGTTTTGGCCCGCAGCGGGGATACCCCGGTCTATACCGCGGACCGTGCCATGCTGGCCCAGCTGACCGGCTTTGAACTAACCCGCGGCGTGCTGTGCGCCATGCACCGTCCCCAGCTGCCCACGGTGGAGGATGTCTGCCGCAATGCCCGCCGGGTGGCCGTGCTGGAAGGCATCGTGGATTCCACCAACATTGGGGCCATCTTCCGCAGCGCCGCCGCCCTGAACATGGATGCCGTTCTGGTCACGCCCTCCTGCTGCGATCCCTTGTGCCGCCGGGCGGTGCGGGTCAGCATGGGCACCGTGTTCCAGGTGCCCTGGACCCAGATCGGTTCCACCGCGGCCGACTGGCCGGAACAGGGCATGCAGCAGCTGCATGCCCTGGGCTTTAAGACCGCCGCCATGGCGCTGACCGATCTTTCGGTTTCCATTGACGATGCCTCCCTTGCCGCCGAGCCAAAGCTCGCCATCGTGCTGGGCACCGAGGGCGACGGCCTGGCCCACACCACCATTGCCGCCTGCGATTATACGGTGCGCATCCCCATGTCCCACGGGGTCGATTCCCTCAACGTTGCCGCCGCCAGCGCCGTTGCGTTCTGGCAGCTGGGCAAACAGTAATACGCGGCTGTTTTCAAAATCTTTCCACCAAAAAGGCGGGGAACCCATCGTTCCCCGCCTTTTCCTATATAATCCCAGCTTCTTTTACCACGTCAGCGAAAATTCCACCAGTTCCGGCGTTTCCGGCCTGCCGATCAACGGATCTTTTTTATCCAGTGCCGTAAGCTGTGCCATTTCATCTGCGGTCAGCGCAAAATCAAACACATCAAAATTCTCTTTGATGTGTTCCGGCTTGGTGCTCCGCGGGATAACCGCAATGCCTTTCTGGGTCAAAAAGCGCAGCATGATCTGTGCCGGGGTCTTGTTATACTTTTCTGCCAGGCGGCAAACAGCGGGTTCTTCAAACATTTCGCCCCGGTTCCCCTGCCCCAGCGGTGCATACGCCATATGCGCCACCTGCTTTTTGTCCATCCAGCCGCGCTCGGTGCTGCGCTGGCAGTACAGGTTGGTTTTGATCTGGTTCACCGCCGGAACAACTTTGTTGTAAGCGATCAGATCCAGCAGCTGGTCCGGCTCAAAGTTGGAAACACCAATAGCCCGGATCTTGCCGTTTGCATACAGCTTTTCCAGCACCCGCCACGCCGCATAGTAGTTGGCAAACGGCCAATGCAGCAACAGCAAATCAATATAATCGGTCTGCAGGTTTTCCAGCGACTGCATCACTGTCTGCTCTGCATTTTCATAGGATTTGAAGTTCACTTTCGTGACAAGGAACAGCTCTTTGCGGTCAACGCCGCTGGCCTTGATCCCTTCCCCCACTTCCTTTTCATTGCCGTAAGCTTCCGCTGTATCGATCATCCGGTAGCCGCTTTTGATGGCCGCCGCAACCGCATTGGTGCAGGTTTCGCCGCCCAGCATAAATGTTCCGAACCCAATAAGCGGCATCTGAATGCCGTTGTTCAACGCCAAATATTCCATATTTTGCCCTCCAACATTGTATTTGCATAGGCAGACTTGCTATGCTACAATGATTCTAACAAGTTCGTGTAACACGAAGTCAAGAGGAAAATTCGGGGTGTTATCATGTACTATACCATCAAACAAATGGCGGAACTGTTCGGTGTCACCGAGCACACCCTGCGGTTCTATACCGACAAAGGGTTGCTGCCCTGTGAGCGCGACGGCGGCAACCGCCGGGTATTCAATGAGGAATCCGTCAACTGGATGCAGGGCATCCAATGCCTGAAAGGCTGCGGTGCCTCCCTTGAAGATATCCAGACCTATTGCCGCCTTTGCCTGTTGGAAGAATCGGAAGAGAACCTGAAAGCGCGGTATGCCATTATTCTGAAACAACGCACCGAAGCGTACAAGCGCGTGGAGGAAGCCAAAGCCGCCGCAAAGTATATGGATGAAAAGGTCGCGCACTATGAATCCATCCTTGCCGGGCTTGCGCCGGATGATACCAACCCCAAAAACTGGACGGCGGAAAACCGCCCCCAACACGATAAAACGCGCTGAAAAGCAAATATCTTTGGAGTCACCCATGAGCAGAACGGAAACCGTTACCCTTACCAACATGTGCATGATATATGATGGAGATAAAGTCCTTGTCCAGCAAAAAGTCGATGACGATTACAGCGGCATCACCTTCCCCGGCGGCCACGTTGAAAAAGGCGAATCTTTTACCGATGCCGTCATCCGCGAAGTGTTTGAGGAAACCGGGGCTGACCATTTCTTCCCCCGTTCTGTGCGGCATCAAAGACTGGACAAACGAGGACGGTTCGCGGTATATGGTTTTGTGCTATAAAACCAACCGCTTCACCGGCCAGCTTGCTTCTTCCGCCGAGGGCGAAGTATCCTGGCTGACGCTGGAACAGATGAAACATGCCCGCCTTGCCGAAGGCATGGAAACGATGCTGGACCTCTTTCTGCACGACGATCTGAGCGAATATTTTTTCTATCAGGAAGATGGCAGGTGGAATGAGGTGCTGAAATAAGCAGACTTGCATTTTGACAAATCGGAATTTATAAAGGAAGTCGTAAAATGGAAATTCATCGAATTACACAATCGGATTCCCCCTTGTACCAAAAGGCCATTGACCTTTATAAGATTAGCTTTCCATTCCATGAACAGCGCGAAAAGCCTTCACAGCTTCAAATTTTACAGCAGGATGCCTACCATTTTGATATTATTTGCGATAACGGAGAATTTGTGGGTGAAATTCTGTATTGGGATATTGGGGGAGCTTTTTATATTGAACATTTCTGCGTTTTGCCGTCTCAGCGGAACAAGCACTACGGACAAAAGATTTTGAACGTCTACCAAGCAACTCCTTTAATTCTTGAAATAGATCCGCCTGTGGATGAAGTATCCATTCGTCGGAAAGGATTCTACGAACGCTGTGGCTTTGTGGAAAATCCCCATCGGCATATCCACCCGCCTTATCATGCAGGAAATCATGGACACGAACTTGTCATTATGAGTTCGCCTAGAATGTTGGAAGCTGATGAATATGGGTGTTTCAACCATTATTTGCAGGACACTGTGATGAAGGACGTATATTGACAAGTTCGCGTTTGCGTAAGCAACAAACATCCCCGTGGGATGTTTGAGCGACAGAAGGTTTTTGCGATAGCAAAATGGCGGGGCCGTGCCCCGACAAGTTCGCGTTTGTGTGAGCGAAATTATGGAGGCGTAGTAATGCACAAAACGATATTGATTGAAGAAATTACCCTTGAAAATGTAACAGAAAAAATAAATGAAAAAGTACAAGAAATGGAAAAAGACAGCTATCAAATCAAAACCATGTCCTTTTGGGGAACAGATAAAGCTGTGTTGATTTTCAAAAAAGGGCTAAAAGGAAGTTTGCTATAATTTCCAGTTTAATTTGCAAGGCTTTAATCTCGCAAAGGAAAGGAGTGGTACCCACAATGTCCCGGAACGGTCAAGACCGTTCCCTACAAAATGTGTTTAAGTGTACCACAGACATTTTCCACATTTCCCCCCCGTAGGGGCGCACATTGTGCGCCCGTCGCCTTGCGGAGAATGATGTGATGGAATATATAGCAAGGCCAAACGTACGGGCCGATGCATCGGCCCCGACAAGTTCGCGTTTGCGAAACGAAGTGAAGCAATAAAAGCCCCTGCGGGGCTTTTAAGCGACAGAACGGTTTTGCGTTAGCAAAATGGAGGGATTTCATCCCGACAAGTTCCAGCCCATCACGCGCCTTTTTGCCCCCCAAAAACAAAAGAATGCCGAGATGTATCTTCCCCTGCATCCCTGCATTCTTATTTTTATGATTTTATCTTTATATTGCCATATTGCCCGCCCGCAGCCTATCCCCCACCTCAAACTCCTAACTCCTAATTCCTAACTCCTAACTCAAAAAAGTTGCCCCCGCCTGATTGCGGCTTCAGGCGGGGGCGATGGGGTATCGTTTTGGTGTGAGGAGGAATCATGTTCCACGGCAACGGTTGCGGCTCCGTTCCGTGTGATTATAGGATACCCAATACTTGAGAAAAATATATTATAACGGTGTGAACTTTCTGTTAATTTCCCCGTGCCGGGGGCGCACCGCCAAAAAAGTGCGAAATGTAGTAAAAATTATAACAATCGTGCGTTATACCGCGCCGTAAATGCCGTGCACGCTCACTTCGCCGGTAAACACATGGGTGCTGCCTTCGGCTCCCTGCACCACCAGGCGGCCCTCATCGTCCACATCCACGGCGGTGCCTTCGCCGCCGTCAAAGGTCACATGCCGCCCAAGGTTCACACAGCGCTTTTTGTACGCTTCCCGGATGGCGGCAAAGCCCTCCCGCTCAAAGCCGTACAGCGCGCGGTCAAACCCAAAGTTCGTCATGCTCTCCGCCAGGGCGGCGGCGTCCGCCGCCGGGTCCACGGCAATGCCCTGCAGTGCCAGGCTGGTGCCGTGGGGCAGCTCCATTGCATCAAAATAGCTTTGCGGCTGGGCCAGGTTGATGCCGATGCCGCACACAATGGCGTGTTGGTCCGGCATGCCCTCGCACAGGATGCCCACGATCTTTTTGCCGTTCAGCAGCAGGTCGTTGGGCCACTTGATCTGGCACTGGATGCCGTACCGCCGTTCCAGCGCATCCGCCACTGCCATGCTGGCAAACAGCGGCAGGCTTTCGGGCTGGGCCAGCTCGGTTTTCAGCACTACCGTGTAATACAGCGCCTGCCCGGACGCATTGATCCAGATGTGCCCGCGCCGCCCGCGGCCCGCCGTCTGGCTGGTGGTATACACCGCCCCCACCGGGCCGAACTTATCCAGGTTTGCTTTTGCCCAGGTGTTGGTGCTGTCGATCTCTTCCAGATAATACAGCTCGTTCACGCTGTTGTGGGATACTACTTCATTGTTTACCATTGTTCCGGCACCTGCTTCCATTCAAAACTGCACTGTCCATCCGTGATGGTGATCACGCCGTAACTGTGGGTATCCCGCAGGCTGCCGGGGTTGAACAGCGCCGGGGAAAACGGCGTGCCGTGACGCAGCGTTTTGTAATGGGTGTGGCCAAACAGCACCACATCCGCCCCGCGGTCCGCCGCGTATTCGGCGATCCGCTCATACCCGGATTTTACCCCGAACAGATGCCCGTGGGTATAAAAGAACAGCACACCGCCAAAGGGTGCCAGCCCCTCCGCCGGGTCATCGGAACCGATATCGCAGTTGCCGCGCACCCGGTAGATGGGGTATTCCGGCGCAGCGCCGTTTGCGGCGATTGCCTGGTCCAGGTCATACAGGCCGTCCCCCAAAAAGAACAGGGCATCGGCAGTTTCATTTTTCAGCAGCCAGCGCAGCGGGGTCACACGCCCGTGTACATCGCTGACAACCAGTACTTTCATGGGTTGTTCGGCCATATCATTCGCTCTCTTCTTCGCGGCTGTCCTCGTCTTTGGCCGCGATCAGTTCTTTGTAAATATCACCCTTGCTGAACGGCGTGCCCTTGGCGGCCTGTTTGGCGGCTGCGGCGGGCGGGGTGCCCTGCGCCATCAACAGGCGGGCGGTGGCAACAGCGTCCGGCAGGGTCACTTCCTCCGCCGCAGCCTGTGCCGCCGGAGCACCGGCCATGACCAGCACATACTCCCCGCGGGGGTCGTTCTGCTCATAATAGTTCACCGCTTCGCCGATGGTGGTCTTGGTGATCTCCTCATGCAGCTTGGTCAGCTCCCGGCACAGGGTGATGGAGCGCTCCGCGCCAAAGGCAGTGCACAGATTATCCAGCGTTCCGCGCAGCTTGTGGGGAGCCTCATAAAAAATCACGGTGCGGGTTTCCCCCTGCAAAAATTCCAGCCGTTCCCGGCGTTCTTTTTTGGGCACCGGCAAAAAGCCCTCAAACACAAACCGGGCGGTATCCTGCCCCGAAACCGCCAGCGCCGTCACGCAGGCACTGGCCCCCGGCACCGGCGTTACCGTAATGCCGCGGGCGATGGCGTCTTTCACAATCTGCTCGCCGGGGTCGCTGATGCAGGGCATGCCGGCATCGGAGCACAGTGCGCAGCTTTCCCCCGCCTCAATGCGGTCCAGAATGGCAGCACCGTGGTGCAGCGCGTGCTCATAATAGCTCATCATCGGCTTTTTTAAGCCAAGGTGATTCAGCAGCTTCAGGGTCACACGGGTATCCTCGGCGGCAACAAAATCCGCCGCGCCAAACGTGGCCGCCACCCGCGGCGGCATATCGTCCAGGTTGCCGATGGGCGTGGCAACAATATACAAAATTCCGGGCATGGGGTTCTCCTTTTATCTTTTCCCGCGCAGACCGCGCCGCGTGGTTTTGCTTCTGTGTTCATTATAGGCATTTTTGCCCCTGGGTGCAAGACGGCAGCCAAAATCCTTTGCAGACTGCCCCGGAATATTTTTCGTAAAATATAACGTTGAATTTTACATCACACCTTGCTATACTGAAAGAAAAAAGCCAAAAGAGGTGTTCCCTATGCCCAACATCAAGCCCATTTCCGACCTGCGCAATTACAATGAAGTTTTACGCGATGTTGCCGTTGGCGAGCCGGTGTTCCTGACCAAGAACGGCCGCGGACGGTACGCCGTGGTCGATATTGAGGAATACGAGAAAAACCGCGCCGAGCTGAAACTGCTGGCCGAACTGGCCCGTGGGGAACGCTCCGGCCGTGAAAACGGCTGGCTTGCCCTGGATGAAATCGAAGCCGAACTTTTGGAGTGAGCCATGGCGACTGTTGTATTATCTGCGCTAGCCCGCCAGGACCTGCTGGATGCCCGCCATTATATTGAATCCGAACTGCAAAACCCAACCGCCGCACGCCGCATTGTGGCTAAAATTTTCAAATCCATGCAGCTGTTGAAACAGTTCCCCGCTGCCGGAACCCCTCTCCAGCTTTCCGGGCTGGATACCGGCTACCGCACCATAACCAGCGGCAACTACCGGGTGTTTTACCGCTGTGCGCAGGATGACGTTTACGTTGTGCGTATCTTATATGCAAGGCGGGACTTTATGCGCATCCTGTTCGGTCCTGCAGAGGAAACCCCATGATTTTTCCCAAAAACGGCTGCCAGGGCTTCCCGCGCAGCCGTTTTGTTTTCCGGTAGGGGACACCCCAAAAATTCCTCAAAAAAATTTTATTCAACCTATTGACTTTCTCGGTTTAATGCGTTAAAGTATACCCAAATTAAATCACCAAAACCGATGAAGCGGAGATAACGGTGTGTATGCCGCCACAGAGAGCCTGGTAACGCTGCGAGCCGGGCGCAACACAGCACATCAAATGGACCGCTGAGGGCATGCGGAAAAGATTGATTTCTTAGTATTGCATGACGTGCAGGCATACGTCAGTTGCCGGGGAAGTGTTGGCTTCCTGCCAAGTGCGCCGCTGCAAAGCGGCGAATCAGGGTGGCACCGCGAACGTGCACAATATCTGCACCTTTCGTCCCTGACAGAACAAACACTCTTGTTCTGTCAGGGACTTTTTTATTTGCCCGGAACCAAAGGGGGAACGCACCATGAACATCCGTCCGACCGCTGCCGAAGCCGCCGCATTTGCCCAAAGCGGCCAGTACCGCAGCCTGCCCGTCAGCACCGAGATCCTGGCCGATGTCAAAACGCCGATCGAAGTGCTGCGCATCCTGCAAAACGTATCCGGCCACTGCTTTTTGCTGGAATCCGCCGAGGATAACAAGCAGTGGGGGCGCTACACCTTTTTGGGCTTTGAGCCCAAGCTGGAGCTCGCCTGCCTGAACGGCACGGTGTACCAGAACGGTTCCCCCATCGCCTGCAACCACCCCCACGATGCCATCCGCGCCGTGCTGGCCGCGAACAAAAGCCCGCGGCTGCCCTATCTGCCGCCGTTCGCGGGCGGGCTGGTCGGCTACTTTGCTTACGATTACATCAAGTATTTTGAGCCGACCCTGAACCTGGATGCCAGAGACACCGAAGGCTTCCGCGATGTGGACCTGATGCTGTTTGATAAGGTCATCGCCTTTGACAACCTGCGGCAGAAGATCATCCTCATTGTCAACATGCCGCTGGACGATATCGAAACCGGCTACCCCGCCGCGGTGCAGGAGCTGCACCGCATGGCGGACCTGATCCGCCACGGTGCCCCCGCCCCCGAAAATCCCGGCAGGATGACCACCGGGTTCCAGCCGCTTTTTACCGAGCAGCAGTTCTGCGCCATGGTGGAAAAAGCCAAGCACCACATCCGTATGGGGGATATCTTCCAAATTGTGCCCTCCAACCGGCTGGAAGCCGGTTACACCGGCAGCCTGCTGAACGCCTACCGAATTCTGCGCACCCTGAACCCTTCGCCCTACATGTTCTACTTTGCTTCCAGCGATTTAGAGGTCGCCGGTGCTTCGCCGGAAACCCTCGTCAAATTGGAGGACGGCGTGCTGCACACCTTCCCACTGGCGGGCACCCGCCCCCGCGGCGCTACCGATGCCGAGGACAAAGCTCTGGAAGAAAGCCTGCTGGCTGACCCCAAGGAGCTGGCCGAGCACAACATGCTGGTGGACCTTGGCCGCAACGATCTGGGCAAGATCAGCCAGTTCGGCACCGTAACGGTGGAAAAATACCACTGCGTGGAGCGGTTCTCCCACGTCATGCACCTTGGCTCCACGGTGCGGGGCGAGATCCGCCCTGACTGTGACGCGCTGGATGCCATCGCAGCGGTACTGCCCGCCGGTACCCTTTCCGGCGCACCAAAAATCAAGGCGTGCCAGCTCATCAATGAGCTGGAAAACAACAAGCGCGGCATTTACGGCGGCGCGGTCGGCTACCTGGACCTGACCGGCAACATGGATACCTGCATCGGCATCCGGCTGGCTTACAAGAAAAACGGCAAGGTATTTGTGCGCAGCGGCGCGGGCATTGTTGCCGATTCTGTGCCGGAAAGCGAATACCGGGAGTGCATCAACAAAGCAAAAGCCGTTGTGCGGGCCATTGAACAGGCAGAGGAGGCGGACGAAGCATGATTTTGCTGATCGACAACTATGACAGCTTTTCCTACAACCTGTACCAGCTCATCGGTTCACTGGAGCCGGATATCCGGGTCATCCGCAACGATGCCATGACGGTGGAAGAGATCGCCGCGCTGAACCCCGCGGGCATCATCCTTTCCCCCGGCCCCGGCAGACCGGAAGATGCGGGCGTCTGCATTGAGGTCGTCAGGCAGCTGGGCGGGCGGTTCCCCATTCTGGGCGTCTGCCTGGGGCACCAGGCCATCTGCGAAGCGTTCGGTGCCACCGTGACCTTCGCCAAGAAGCTGATGCACGGCAAGCAGAGCATTGCGGAGCTGGATACCGCCAGCCCGCTGTTTGCGGGCCTGCCGCCGCAGGTGCCCGTGGCCCGCTACCACAGCCTTGCAGCGGACCCGGATACCATCCCCGCCTGTCTGCAGGTAACGGCCCGCGTGGCCAACGGCGAGGTAATGGCCGTGCAGCACACGGCATCCCCCATCTTTGGCGTACAGTTCCACCCCGAATCCATCATGACGCCGGACGGCCCGGCCATGCTGAAAAACTTTATCGAGCTGACAAAACAGCACAACAAATAACAGAAAGGATGTTCCGACAATGATCAAACATGCGATTGCCAAAATTGTGGATAAACAGGACTTGACCTATGACGAAGCCTATGAGGTCATGAACGAGATCATGAGCGGGCAGACAAGCCCCACCCAGAATGCCGCGTTCCTGGCCGCGCTTTCCACCAAGAGTACCAAGGCCGAAACGATCAACGAAATTTCCGGCTGTGCCGCTGCCATGCGGGATCACGCCACCCCGGTGGAACATCCCGGCCTTGAGGTGCTGGATATCGTGGGCACCGGCGGCGATGGTGCCCACAGCTTCAACATTTCCACCACCGCCGCCATGGTGCTGGCGGCGGGCGGGGTCAAGGTTGCCAAGCACGGCAACCGCGCCGCTTCCTCCAGCTGCGGCACGGCGGACTGTCTGGAAGCGCTGGGTGTCAACCTGGACCAGCCGCCGGAGAAATGCCGCGAGCTGCTGCAGTCCGTCGGCATCTGCTTCCTGTTTGCACAGAAGTACCACGCTTCGATGAAATATGTCGGCCCCATCCGCAAAGAGCTGGGGTTCCGCACCGTGTTCAACATCCTTGGCCCCCTCACCAACCCGGCACGCCCCTCCATGATGGTGCTGGGCGTGTATGACGAATATCTGGTGGAGCCGGTGGCCAAAGTTCTGGCCGCGCTGGGCGTGCGCCGCGCGCTGGTGGTCTATGGGCAGGACAAGCTGGATGAAATTTCCCTCAGCGCCCCCACCACCATCTGCGAGCTGAAAGAGGGCTACTACCGCACCAGCGTCATCAAGCCGGAAGATTTCGGCCTGCCGCGCTGCACCAAGGCCGACCTTGTGGGCGGCACCCCGGCCGAAAATGCCGCCATCACCCGCGCTGTTCTTTCCGGCGAGGAAGGTGCCCGCCGCAACGCGGTCCTGCTGAACGCCGGTGCCGGGTTCTTTGTTGTCGGCAAAGCCGCCACTTTGGCGGACGGCGTTGCCCTGGCCGCCCAGGTGATCGACAGCGGCGCGGCCCTGCGCACGCTGGATGCCTTTGCCGCGGCCACCAACGGGTAAGCGCCATGGCAGAAAACATTCTGGAACAGCTGGCCGCTTACGCCCGCACCCGCGTGGAACAAGCCAAAGCCGTGCGGCCCCTGGCCGAAGTCAAAGCTGCCGCGCTGGCCCTGCCCAAAGGGGATTTCGCCTTTGAACACGCGCTGGCCCAGCCCGGTATCCGCTTTATCTGCGAGTGCAAGCGGGCCTCCCCCAGCAAAGGGCTGATCGCCCCGGTGTTCCCCTATCTGGACATTGCCAAAGAATACGCAGCCGCCGGGGCGGACGCCATCTCGGTCCTGACCGAGCCCAAATGGTTTTTGGGCAGCGATGAATATTTACAGCAGATCGCCGCCGCAGTTCCCGTGCCCTGCCTGCGCAAGGATTTTACGGTGGACGAGTACATGATCTACGAAGCAAAGCTCCTGGGCGCTTCCGCCGTTCTGCTGATCTGCTCTTTACTGGATACCGAAACGCTGCACCGCTATCTCGCCATCTGCGATACCCTCGGCCTTTCCGCTCTGGTGGAAGCGCATGACGAACAGGAGATCGCCAGCGCAGCCGCCGCCGGGGCGCGGGTGATCGGGGTGAACAACCGCAACCTGAAAAACTTTACGGTGGATGTGACCAACTCGCTGGCGCTGCGGCAGAAAGCCCCGCCGGGGGTGCTGTTTGTGGCGGAAAGCGGCATTACCTCCCCCGCCGATGTGGCCGCCCTGCGCGCCGCCGGGGTGGACGCCGTTCTGGTTGGCGAAGCCCTGATGCGCGCGCCGGATAAAGCCGCAGCCTTGGCCGCCCTGCGCGGGGTGGATGCCCCATGAGCACCAAAATCAAGATCTGCGGCCTGACCCGTGCACAGGATATCCGGACCGCCAACGCCTTGCAGCTGGACTACATCGGTTTTGTGTTCGCCCCCAAAAGCAAACGCTTTGTTCCGCCGGAACAGGCCAAACAGCTGCGGCAGCAGCTGGCCCCCGGCATTCAGGCTGTCGGCGTTTTCGTCAACGCCCCGCCGGAACAGATCGCAGCCCTGCTGGCGAACGGCACCATCGATATTGCCCAGCTCCATGGGCAGGAGGACGCCGCCTGCATTGCCCGGCTGCGCAGCCTGACCAGCGCCCCGCTCTGGCAGGCGTTCCGCGTGGAAACCGCCGCGGATATTTCCCGCGCAAATGCTTCCCCGGCTGATCTGGTCCTGCTGGACCACGGCGCAGGTGGAACAGGCGAGAGCTTTGATTGGAACCTGCTGCACGGCATGGCCCGCCTCTTTGTCCTGGCGGGCGGGCTGACCCCGCAGAACGCCGCCGAAGCCATCGCGCAGGCCCACCCTTATGCCGTGGATACCAGCTCCGGCTGCGAAACGAACGGCATAAAGGACCCCGCCAAGATGCAGGCATTTGTAAACGCTGTAAGAAACACCAAAATAGACTGATAAGTAATAGAGGTAACAGGAATCAGGAAAGGAGCAACCACCATGACCAACCCCAAAGGCCGGTTCGGCATTCACGGCGGGCAGTACATCCCCGAAACGCTGATGAACGCCGTGATTGAACTGGAACAGGCATACGACCATTACAAAGACGACCCCGAATTCAACGCAGAGCTGACCGCCCTCTTCAACGATTACGCAGGCCGCCCCAGCCGCCTGTATTACGCCGAAAAGATGACCAAGGACCTGGGCGGTGCAAAAATTTATCTCAAGCGCGAGGATTTGAACCACACCGGTGCCCACAAAATCAATAACGTTCTGGGCCAGGCCCTGCTTGCCAAAAAGATGGGCAAAACCCGCCTGATTGCCGAAACCGGCGCAGGCCAGCACGGCGTGGCCACCGCCACCGCCGCCGCCCTGATGGGCATGGAATGCGTGGTCTTTATGGGGGAGGAGGACACCAAGCGCCAGGCGCTGAACGTGTACAAGATGCGGCTGCTGGGGGCGCAGGTCGTGCCCGTTACCACCGGCACCGCCACCCTGAAGGACGCTGTCAGCGAAGCCATGCGTGAATGGACCAGCCGCATTGCCGATACCCACTACTGCCTTGGTTCCGTCATGGGGCCGCACCCCTTCCCCACCATCGTGCGGGACTTCCAGGCCGTGATCTCTAAGGAATCCCGCGCCCAGATCCTGGAAAAAGAAGGCCGCCTGCCGGATGCCGTCATTGCCTGCGTGGGCGGCGGTTCCAACGCCATCGGCAGCTTTTACCACTATATCAACGACCCCGGCGTGCAGCTGATCGGCTGCGAAGCCGCCGGCCGCGGCGTGGATACCTTTGAGACCGCCGCCACCATCGCCACCGGCCGCCTGGGCATCTTCCACGGCATGAAGAGCTACTTCTGCCAGGATAAGTACGGCCAGATTGCCCCCGTCTACTCCATCTCCGCCGGGCTGGATTACCCCGGTGTCGGCCCGGAGCACGCCCACCTGCACGATATCGGCCGCGCCCAGTATGTGCCCATCACCGATGATGAGGCGGTGAACGCGTTCGAGTATCTTTCCCGCACCGAGGGCATCATCCCCGCCATTGAATCCGCCCATGCCGTGGCTTACGCCATGAAGCTGGCCCCCACCATGGACAAAGACAAAATCATCATCATCACCATTTCGGGCCGCGGCGATAAAGACTGCGCCGCCATTGCCCGCTACAGAGGGGAGGACCTGAGCGAATGAGCCGCATTAACGAAGCATTCCAGCGCCGGAACGGCAAAGCCTTTATCCCGTTTATCACCTGTGGTGATCCCGACCTTGCCACCACCGCCAAAGCCGTGCGCGCCATGGCTGCCGCCGGGGCAGATTTAATTGAACTGGGCATCCCGTTCTCGGACCCCACCGCCGAAGGCCCCGTCATTCAGGAAGCCAGCAACCGCGCCCTGAAAGCCGGCACCACCACCGATAAAATTTTTGACCTTGTGCGGGACCTGCGCAAGGATGTTCATATCCCGATGGTGTTCATGACCTATGCCAACGTGGTGTACAGCTATGGCAGCGAAAAGTTTATTGCCACCGCCGCCGAGATCGGCATGGACGGCCTGATCCTGCCCGATGTGCCTTATGAGGAAAAAGAAGAATTCGATGGTCTGTGCCGCCAGTACGGGCTGGACCTCATCAGCCTGATTGCCCCCACCTCGGAGCAGCGCATCGCCATGATTGCCAAGGAAGCCAGCGGCTTTATCTACATCGTTTCCTCCCTGGGCGTTACCGGCACCCGCAGCGAGATCAAGACGGATATTTCCGCCATGGTCGATCTTATCCGCCAGAACACCGCCCTGCCCTGTGCCGTCGGCTTTGGCATTGCCACCCCGCAGCAGGCCGCCGCCATGGCCAAAGTCAGCGATGGTGCCATCGTCGGCAGCGCCATCATCAAACTCCTTGCCCAATACGGCCCCGCCGCCGTCCCCCACATCGAAGCCTTTGTGCACGATATGGCAGAAGCAACGCATAATGCGTAGTTAGGAGTTAGGAAGTAGGAGTTAGGAGTTTTTGGGGTGTTCGCCGTTAAAACGCCTGCCTGACTTTCCATTACATTCTGTAGGGAACGGTCTTGACCGTTCCGTGGCCTTGGAATTACCACCCGTGTAAACGGTGATTCTGAGGGTCCGGAACGGTCAAGACCGTTCCCTACGATTTTTTATAATGTTTGTGTCAGCCCGCTCCCCGCCATCCAACTCCTAACTCCTAACTCCTCCCTCCTAACTTCTATACAACTTAGCGACAACTCTGTGCTATACTTAAAACAAATAATGATTGGGGGCATTGGATGAACCGCATTTTGATTGTGGAGGACGAGGTCACCATTTCCCGGCTGATTGCGGTCAGTCTGCGCCGCGCGGGGTATGACTGCACCGTTGCCAACGATGGCAGCACCGCCGCAGACCTGATTGCCGAACACGACTTTGATCTGGCCCTGCTGGATATCATGCTGCCCGGCCTGGATGGGTACGAGCTGCTGGGCTACCTGCGCCCGCTGGGGGTGCCGGTCATCTTTATCACAGCCAAGGGTGCCACAAAAGACCGGGTCAAAGGCCTGCAGCTTGGCGCGGATGATTATATCGTAAAGCCGTTTGAAATCGAAGAACTTCTGGCCCGCGTGGAGGCTGTGCTGCGCCGCGCCGGCCGCGGCGGCCAGACCCTGACTGCCTTTGATGTAACAATGGACATTGTGGCCCGCACCGTAACCCAGCAGGGCAAGGCGGTGGAGCTGACCCCGCGGGAGTTCGACCTGCTGGAGCAGCTGATGCGCAACCGCGGGGCGGCGCTGTACCGCGATGTGCTGTACGAGCGGGTGTGGGGCGGCGAGCTGCTGGACAGCCGCACCCTGGACCTGCACATCCAGCGCCTGCGCAAAAAACTTGGCTGGGCGGATAAGATCGAAACCGTCTACCGTGTCGGCTACCGCCTCAAATCCGACCAGCCGTAACCGCAAATTGTTCATTCCTAATTTCTAATTGCTAATTTACTTACGGGTTTCTGCCATGAAATTTTCTCAAAAACTTGTCTGCACCATGCTGCTGGTCATTGCGGCATTTTTTGCCGTGGGCGGCACCGTGCTGGTCAACGGCAGCTTTCTGGACCGCCTGAACGCTGCCGCCATCCAGGAACAAAGCATGCACGCCATGCTGTGCGGCGTGGTGGAAGATTACTACCTGGACCAGACCGGCCGCGGCGAGGATACCAGCGGGGATGATTTTATCACTGCCGCCACCTGGCGCGCGGGGGATATTGCCCGCGGCGTTTTCTCCCAGGGGCTGTTCCGCGCATCCGCCGACCCCGCCCAGGACGAAGCCCTTGCCATATACGGCCTGCAGGACGGCCAAAGCATTTTGCGGTACGGCCCCAACGTGACCCGCACCTACCGCAGCGACCTGCTGGGCGGCCTTGTGATGGTGACCACCTTTGATGTGACCGAAATTTTTGCCGCGCGCAACCGCAGCCTGCAGCGCTTTTTCCTGCTGGAAGCCGCTGTGGTGGCGGGGGCTGCCGTGGTGGTGTGGCTTGTCAGCTGCCGCCTGACCCGCCCGCTGACCGTGCTGACCGCCGCCAGCGCCCGCATTTCCGCGGGGGATTACACCTTACGCACCAAGATGCACACCGGGGACGAGCTTGAGATCCTGAGCCAGGGCTTCGACCAGATGGCCGGTGCCGTACAGGACAAAGTGGAGGCGCTGGAGCTTTCGGTCCAGCAGCGGGATGATTTTGTGGGCGCGTTTACCCACGAACTCAAAACCCCCATGACCGGCATCATCGGCTATGCCGACCTTCTGCGCAGCATGCAGCCCGACCCCGAAGAGCAGCGCGAAGCCGCCGGGGCCATCTTCCACGAAGCCCAGCGGCTAGAATCCTTAAGCGGTAAGTTGCTGCAGCTGATGGGCCTCGGCGAGCACACTCCCCAGCTGGTGCCCGTGCAGCTGGATGCTGTTTTTGCCGAAGCCCGCCGCGCCGTTGCCCCTGCCCTGAACGGCTGCACCCTGACCATGCAGTCCAACAGCCTGACCGTGCAGGGGGATGCCGACCTTCTGTGCGATCTTGTCATCAACCTTGTCACCAACGCCGCCAAGGCCAGCGCGCCCGGCAGCGCCATTGCAGTCTGCGCCAAACAGGCGGATGGTTCCATCCGGCTGACGGTGCAGGACCACGGCCATGGCATCCCTGCAGACAAACTGGCCCGTGTGGTGGAGCCGTTTTATATGGTGGATAAATCCCGTGCCCGTCGCCAGGGCGGCAGCGGCCTGGGCCTTGCCCTGTGCAGCCGCATTGCCCAGGCCCACGGCGGAACACTTGCCATGGAAAGCGAACTTGGCAAAGGCACCACCGTAACCGTCACCCTGCCCGCACTGAACCCAACCGCTGAACCCGCACAGGAGGAACCCGTATGAAAACCACAAAACGCGGCAAGCTGCTGATGCTGGCCTGCGCCGCCCTGGTGGCTGTGCTGGCCTGCCTGCCGCTGCTCTGGTTCCGCGCCCAGGATTCCCGCATGTTCGGCGTTGCCAGGAAAAACGCCGGCCTGTATGAATCCCGCCAGGTCAGCGGGGATGATTTTTATCTGCTGCAGCAGGTCAAAAACCGCACCCAGATGAACCGCATTGACTGGATGGTTTCCGCCGGGCTGGACGGCACTGCATCCCTGTATACCCCCGCCGGGAGCAGCCGCTACGACATGACCTCCAGCGATACCGCCGCTGATTTTGCCGCCAGCCTGCTGACCCAGCTCCATGATGCCGATGTGCTGCCGGATACCTGGTACCATGTGGCAGCCGATAACATGAGCAGCTACAGCGGTGAGCTATATACTTCCAGCGATTCCCTCGGCATTACGCGGCTGCTGCGCTACCCCCATGCCGCCTATGATGAAAGTGACCCCGAATACAACGAATACCCCACTTTCGCCCTGGATTATGATAATAAAACCGGCCGCCTGCTGAACCTGTGGGTCCAGGCCCCGCTGGATGAACCCATCCTGCTGTCCGGCAGCCCGGTATCGCTGAGCACCCCCGACCTGCTGAATGCCTGGGTGCAGTGGGAGGGCCTTGCCGATTTGGGCGACTGGACCGCGCCTTACGGCAGTGATTACGCCGAAACCGGCCTGTACAGCGCCAGGGGCAATGCCCTGCTGACCTGTGTGTACGGCACCTTTTCCATTGATGATGTTCCCCGCGCCTATTACAGCATGCAGCTGACCTGGCAGCCCTATGACCCCACCCCGCAGCCAAGCAGCGCCGATCTGCTGCCCGCCGAGCCGCTGCCCGAAACCAGCGATTATTATTACACCGATGTTATCGCCTACCAATGGGACGATGACCGCGCCGCCGCTGTGTTTGATCATGATGCCAACCTGATCCTGCGCACCGATCTGAACACCGGCGTGCAGACCGTGTTCTGTGATGTGCCCGGCTGCACCCACACCACCAGCAGCTGCCCCGCCCGCGTGACGGATAATTGGTATACCCTGGTTCCCGCCGGGGATTGCGTTTACCTTGTTTACGGCACCTATTCGCCCACAACGGCAACGGGCGCTTCCGGCGCGGATATCAACGCCATGTCGGACGATGAGATCATCCGCTGGGCGCGCGCGGTAGATGCCGGGGTTCCGCTGGCCCTTTATACCCAGGAGCTGGAGCCTTACACCCAGGAGGATGTCACCGCCGCCCGCCGCCGGATGCTGAACGCCTTTGGCCAGGGCCGCATTGAAATGCTGGACGGTACCACCCGCACCGAGCTTGCCCGGCTGGACCATGAGGCTGTGTATATCGGCGGCTGCGATTCAACCTATTTATACGGCATCATGCGGAACCAGCAGGACGAAGAACCCACCCGCTGGTTCCGCATGGAGCGCGCCACCGGCCAGTACGAAACCATGCCCATCCCAAATACCGACCACCTGTGCGGTGTCTGGAACAACCAGCTTGTGCTGTTCCGGGAGCGCTGCACCGAACCGTTTGCTTCCGATAAACTGTCCGATTACAGCCTGGGCGGGAGCTATGCTTCCCGGTTCCAGAACACCAGTTATGACGTTGTGCTGTATGATCCTGTCACTGCCCAAAGCCGGCGGTTGTACAGCCTGAACGAAAATTCCGGTTCTTTCAGCCATGCCGCGCTGTATGGGGATTCCCTTTATCTGGATACCATCCTTTGGGGCACCCCGGCTGATACCCAGTTCAACGCCATCCGGCTCAACCTGCGCAGCGGGGAGCAGACCGCGCTGGAGCCTCTTTTTGGGATCGACCGTTCCGATTATCCTTACGGTTTCCTGTGGGATTCCTCCTCTGTCGCCAATCTCTACCCCCAAAAATGGGGCACCATGATACTGTTCCGTTCCAACAACGGCCAGAACGGCGAAAGCCTGCTCCTGAATTTTGCCGCCGACAGCGTGTTCCACATCCGTTGGCAGGCAGGCGAAAGCACCTTTGTTGCTGCCGAATCCCCCACGGGCCGGCTGCTGCTGCTTTCCTGGGCGTATGATAATCTTTCGGATATCTGGTTCCAGCCCTACCAGCAGTCCCTTGCCCCTGCCAGCGATCCCACCGCCATGACCCCCGTTGCCCTGTGGGAACCAGGGCAGTAACGCACCATCCAGCGGCATTTTGTAACCATTCCTTCACCAGTGTAAATTGATGGTTTGTTCACGGTTTGTTTACGCCGCAGCGGTTGTTATTGCCGGGGCAGTGTGGTATACTCACCCCCAAGATGTATCTGAAAGCAAAGAAACAGACTACCGTTTCACTTTTTTCAGATACACCATAAGAAAGGGGGAATCTGCATGAAACATCTGCGTTCCTTTTTCGCGGTGCTGCTGGCCGCAGCCGTCTGCGCGGCGGTGGTGCTGCTTTCCGGCTGCGGGGCGTCCGTTCAGGTGCAGCAGCTCACCATCCCCGGCGAGCGCGGCAGCATCCATGCCACGCTGACCACCCCCGCCAACGCCGAAAACATGCCCGCCGTGGTGATTTGCCACGGCTTTACCGGCAGCCGCCAGCTGGACGGACACGCCAAGCCGCTGGCCAAAACGCTGGCCCAGCACGGTATTGCCAGCATCGCCATCGACTTTGCGGGCAGCGGCGAAAGCGAGGAGCCGTTCACCGCCTATACCCCCGCCAGCATGCGGGATGATATCACATCCGCCATCACCTACCTGACGGATACCGTGGGCGCCGACCCGGAGCGCATCGGCCTGCTGGGCCACAGCATGGGCGGGCGCGCCGTCAGCGTCTATCTGAAAGATTCCATCAAAGCCGCCGCCCTGTGGGCCCCCGCGGATAACACCGGGCTGGACGGGCTGGAATTTCTGGACCACAGTGCCGAGGGCCGCCAGGCCATTTATGACGGTGCTGTGCAAAACGGCGTGCTGGACCTGCCCAAGTGGGGCGTAACGATCAGCGCCGATTTTGTGCAGCAGGTTGCCGACCAGGACCCCACCGCCAGCCTGCGCGCCTACAGCGGCCCGCTGCTGCTGGCCTATACTGCCGGGGATGCCGAACTGCTGAGCCAGACCACCATTGACCTGACCCGTCAGGCCGCCGCCGAGCACAACGGCCCCCTGGTGGACCTGACCGGCCAGTTTGAGGATGCCACCCACAATTTTACCGCCGCATCCGGCAAAAAGATCGATGATTTCTCCGTCCGCCGCCGCATCGAATCCGCCACCGCACAATTTTTTGAGGAATATCTGTAACCCACCTATTTGCCGCCGCCCCCACCGGGCCGCGGCATTTTTGTTATAATTTTCAGGTTCATGGCGCAGAAAAACCTTGCCATATGCCGCAAACCTCCCCCCTCATCCGTAGGGAACGGTCTTGACCGTTCCGAAACCCTGCCATACATCCCCAACAAAATTTGATTTTCAAGCCCCTCCGGGACGTTGAGGACGCCGTCCCCTACATATATTTTCATGATTCATCACAAATTTATTCTGCTCAATCCCCCCACGCACCGGCGGTGGTCAGGTGACCCCCGCCCTACCGAACCTTTGCAGCCCCCCTTTTCCGGCGGCCAGAGGGCTGGCCGCCCTACCCACCACCTTTCCCCGCCCCAATTCCTAATTTCTCATTCCTAATTCCTCATTCCAACTCCTAATTCCTAACTCCTAATTCCTAACTACTTCTCTCGCCCCACCGCAATTTTACAACTCCGCCCCCTTTCCGCCGGGGGTAAAGTATGGTATAGTATAACGTATAGGATTTTGTCAAAAAAGGGAGGGCTGAAATGGCACCCATTATCCATACCGTCAACCTGCGCAAGGTGTATGCCGTGGGCAAGGAACGGGTCGTTGCCCTGAACGATGTTTCCATCTCCATTGAAAAAGGGGAATTCTGCTGCATCGTGGGCCAGTCCGGCAGCGGCAAAAGTACCCTGCTGAACCAGCTGGCCGGGCTGGAAAAACCGACCCGCGGCAAGGTGTTCATCGGTTCGCATGAGATCAGCGCCATGACGGAAGACGAGCTGGCCAAGTTCCGCCAGGCACACCTGGGCTTTATTTTCCAGAGCTACAACCTGCTGCCTACCATGACGGCAGCCGAAAACGTCGCTCTGCCGCTGATGTTCAAGGGCATTGGCCGCGCCCAGCGCCTTGCCATGGCCCGCAAAGAGCTGAAAAACATGGGCCTTGGCGGCCGTGCCGAACACATGCCCACCGAGATGAGCGGCGGACAGCAGCAGCGTGTGGGCATCGCCCGCGCCTTTGTCAGCAAACCGCGCGTAATCTTTGCGGACGAACCCACCGGCAACCTGGACTCCATCACATCCAAGCAGGTGCTCTACCGCATGCTGCAAATGTCCAAGCAGATGGGCACCACCTTTGTCATGGTCACCCATGAACCGGAGCTGGCTTCCTGCGCGGACCGCGTCATCACCATTCTGGACGGCAAGGTCCAGTCCGATGTGGTGCTGGATGCCGCCACCAAAGAGCGCAACCGCGAAGCCCTGTTCGCCAGCCTTGAAGGCAACATGCAGATTGGCGGCGATGCTGCCAGCGGTGAGGTACACCAGAAAACCGCAGCCGAGCTTGCCTCTTACGCGGCCCCTGTTGCCGCTGCCCAGCAGCCCGAACAACCCAAACAGTAAATTCTGCTCAACCATTCAGGAATATCAAAACCCCAGAAAAAAGCAACCATTTAAGGAGGACCCCGGAGTGAAAAAAGCTTCCCGTTTTGCCGCCCTGCTGGCGGCTGTTATGCTGTTCGGCAGCGTGGCCGCCATGCCCGCCCTGGCCGAAGATACTACCCCCACCCCTGTGCCGGAAGTGACCGCTGAACCTACCCCTGCCCCGACGGATAACGGCCAGAACAATCCCAACAACAGCGGCTCTGCCTACATCATTGCCCAGACCGTGACCGATGCCGCAGGCGGCGAGATCACCACCATTGACCGGGACAGCCGGTTCAACCTGATCCTGCGCGTGGCCGATTACGGCGCTTACAACAACTTTATCCCCGCCGACCAGATCTCTGCCCGCATCAATTCTTCCGTGTTCACCTTTACCGGCAACGCCGAAGTCGGCCAGCTGTATGAGGAAACCGATGCCAACGGCGCCGGTTACTACAGCTATGTGCTGCTGTTCCGCGATGTGATCTATAACGGCGGCGGCAACAGCGTACCCATTAACCTGAGCTACCTGAACTCCACCGTGGCAATGCAGCAGCTCAGCGTTACCCTGGGCCAGTGCGTGGACGAAGACCCCGATACCCCCAACCTGATGATCCGTGCTTCCAGCTATGGCAACGAGGCCGTTGTGGCCGGCACCCCCTTTACCCTGACCCTGACCCTGTACGCCACCGGCGGCCAGGAGGACCTGAACGATGTGGTCATCTCGCTGACCCTGCCGGACGGCATCACCATGACCAGCGGCAGCCTGAGTAACTATCTGGGCACCATGGCCCCCAAATCCACCCGTGATGTCAGCTTCAGCCTGACCCCCAGCGCCGGGTTCACCGGCGGCGTGGCCAATATCACCGTGAACAGCGTTGGCACCGGTGCCGACACCAACAAGGCCGTTACCGGCATGTCCACCACCATCTCGGTGCCGGTTTCCCAGCCGGACCGCTTTGAGCTGGGCCAGCTGGAACTCAGCGACAGTATCATGCTGGGCGATTCCGCTTCCGTTACCCTGAACTTTGTCAACAAGGGCCGCGATGCCCTTTCCAACCTGGAAGCCACCCTCTCCGGCGACAATCTGGGTGCTGACACCACCGTGCAGTACATCGGCAACCTGAACGCCGGTTCTTCCAACAGTGTGGACTTTGACATGACCCCCACCGAGGAAGGCACCGTCAACGGCACCATCACCCTGACTTACGAGGATGCCAACGGCACCCTGAAAACCGTCAACAAAGATTTTTCCTTCTCCGTTCAGCCCGCCATGGACTACAGCGATTATGGCGATATGGACTTTAACACGGACGATGTGCAGCCCCAGCAGATCGGCCTGCCCCTGTGGGCCTATCTGGCAATCGGCGCTGCTGTGATCGTGGTGGTCATTGTGATCATTGTGGTGGTACGCAAAAAGAAGAAGGCCGCCGCACTTGCCAAGCTGGAGGAAGGCAACGATGAAGATATCTGACCAGATCGGGCTGGCTGTCACCAACCTGTCCCGCCGCAAGGGCCGCACGGCACTGACCGTTGTGGGCGTCGTTGTGGGCATCTGTGCGGTTATCGTTATGATCTCCATGGGCATTGCGGAAAGCCGCAACAATGACGAAATGCTCAAAAACATGGGCGGCCTGACCAAGATCGAGGTTTACAACTACGGCAGTCAGAACATCAACGGCCAGGAGGTCAAGCTGGATAACGAAGCCATCCAGCGGTTCCGCACCTTTGACCACGTTACGGCTGTCACCCCCTATTACCAGCCGGACATGAACCTGTACGTAGAAGCAGGCAAAAACAACCGCTACCGCGCCAGCTACATCTGGAGCGTTCTCGGCCTGGACCCGGATACCATGCCCCTGCTGGACAACAAGCTGGAAAGCGGCGACTGGCCCAAAAACGGCGTGAATTACGGCAAAGATGTGATCCCCGTTGTGGTGGGCAAAGAGTTTTTGTACCAGTTTGAGGATACCCGCCGCAGCCAGAACAGCTCCAAGCGCCAGCGCTGGAGCGGCCAGACCGATGCCAACGGCAACCAGCTGCCGCCCTTTGTGGATGCCACGAAGGACACCTTTACCCTGACCCTGACCAACGGTGATACCGAGAACCCCAAGACCCAGAGTTACAAGCTCAAAATTGTCGGCGTTGTTTCGGAAGAATCCGAGGATTACATGCTGCAATACGGCATCACCTTCCGCCTGAACGACCTGCTGATGCTGAGCGAAGCCTACAGCAAGCTGGCCAAAACGGATTTCAACCTGAAAAAGCTGACCTACAATCAGGTTTATATCAAAGTTGATGACATCAAGAACGTGGATAAGATCTGCGATGAGCTGCGGGACGAAGGCTACCAGATCAGCTCCATGGTGGACTACCGCAAGCAGATGCAGCAGCAGACCGCACAGCGCCAGCTGCGCCTGGCGGGCTTGGCGGCCATTAGTTTGTTTGTTGCCGCGCTGAACATCGCCAACACCATGACGATGGCCATTTACGAGCGCACCCGCGAGATCGGCGTGATGAAAGTTCTGGGCTGCGAGATCGGCAACATCCGGCGGATGTTCCTGATCGAAAGCGGCATGATCGGCTTTATCGGCGGTGTAGCCGGTACGATTTTAAGTTACATCATCAGCTTTGGCATGAACAACATGGCGATGATCGTATACGGCCTGAACACCCTGCTGATGAAGCTGGGCATCAACGCCACCATCGACCTCAGCTCCCTGATGGGCAGCAGCGGCGATATGTATTACGGCGGTGGGTTCTACATGATGTCGGATTCCGGCAGCGGAACCGTCATGTCCATCATTCCCATCTGGCTTGTGCTGGCCGCCATTGGCTTTGCCGTGGTGGTGGGCCTGCTCTCCGGCATGGTCCCCGCCAGCCGCGCCGTCCGCATCAGCGCCCTGGAAGCCATCCGGCACGATTAAACATAAACCCCGCGCCTTTCTGTTTGGGAGGGCGCGGGTTTTAATTAAAAAAGAATAAATAATAAAGAATCATGTCGGTGGACCGCAGCGCATCCGCGCCGCTCAAAAAACGCAGAGTTCTGCATTGCATATGTGTTGTTTTTCCCGTAGGGGCGCACATTGTGCGCCCGCCGCCTTTATTACAGAGTGTACCATAAATCATATCTGTAGGGCAGGATGCCCTCATCCCGCCGCAGAAAGACATCATAAAATTGTACCACCTGCCCACGTTACGGCCCGCCCCACGGGACGATGCAAGCATCGTCCCCTACAAATTTCTTTTTCGGTTCGCGGCCAGAGCCTTTACGTTTCTCCGCCACCATACCAAAAACGCGCACAGCGTCTGGTCCATCCAGCGCTGTGCGCGTTTTGCTAACTCCTAACTCCTAACTCCTAACTCCTAACTCCTAACTCCTAACTCC
>CAVFVI010000031.1:0-37594 GCA_963626055.1 Acutalibacteraceae bacterium | reverse complement strand
TCAGGCCATCATGCCCATCCGCGGCAAAATCCTGAACTGCCTGAAAGCCGATTACGCCCGCATTTTTAAGTCTGATATCATCACGGACCTGATCCGCGTGATGGGCTGCGGCGTGGAACTGGGCGGAAGCCACAATAAAGACCTGGCAACCTTTAACCTGGATAACCTGCGCTTTAACAAGATCGTCATCTGTACCGATGCTGACGTGGACGGTTACCAGATCCGCACCCTGGTGCTGACCATGCTCTACCGCCTGACCCCCACCCTCATCAATCAGGGGTATGTGTATATCGCGGAATCCCCGCTGTATGAGATCAACACCAAAAATAAGACCTACTTTGCCTATACCGAGCCGGAAAAGGCCGATATCATGAAACGGATCGACGGCCAGAAGTTCACCATCCAGCGCTCCAAAGGTCTGGGCGAAAACGACCCTGAAATGATGTGGCTGACCACCATGAGCCCCGAAAGCCGCCGTTTGATCAAAGTTCTGCCCACCGATGTTCAGCGCACCGCAGAGGTGTTTGACCTGCTCCTGGGCGATAACCTGCAGGGCCGTAAGGAGCACATTGCGGAGCACGGCGCTGAATATCTGGATGATCTGGATGTATCTTAAACAGGGGAGGAGAGAGCAAAATGGCAAAAAAAGCAACGAAAAAGAAAGCCGCCCCTGCCCGCCCGCAGCTGGGCGATAATGTCGAGATCCTCTCCGCCGGCGAGGTCATCGAAAGCCCCATTACTGATACGCTGGAAACCAACTACATGCCTTACGCCATGAGCGTTATCGTTTCCCGCGCACTGCCGGAAATTGACGGTTTCAAGCCTGCCCACCGCAAACTGCTGTACACCATGTATGGCATGGGCCTGTTGAAAGGCGCCCGTACCAAAAGCGCCAACATCGTGGGCAGCACCATGCACCTGAACCCCCACGGCGATGCCGCCATTTACGATACCATGGTGCGTATGGGCCGCTCCAACGAAAGCCTGCTGGTGCCCTTTGTGGACTCCAAGGGTAACTTTGGTAAAGCGTACAGCCGCGATATGGCATACGCCGCCGCCCGTTACACCGAGGCCAAGCTGGAACCCGTGTGCGAGGAACTGTTCCGCGATATCGACAAAGATACCGTGGATTTTGTGCCCAACTATGACGGCACTACCACCGAACCCACGATGCTGCCGGTCACTTTCCCGACCATTCTGGCCAACAACACGCTGGGCATTGCGGTCGGTATGGCATCCAATATCTGTTCTTTCAACCTGGTGGAGCTCTGCAACGCCACCATCGCCCTGATGAAAGACGACCAGGCAGACCTGGCCCAGCTGCTGCCCGCGCCGGATTTTGTCGGCGGCGGCTCCATCCTGTACGATGCAGCCGAAATGCAGAACGTGCTGGAAAAAGGCCGCGGCAGCGTCCGCGTGCGCGCCCAGTGGGCTTATGATAAAGAGAACAACTGCATCGATATCACCCGCATTCCGCCGACCACAACGGTGGAAGCCATCATGGATAAGATCACCGAGCTGGTCAAACTGGGCAAGATCCGCGAAATCAGCGATATGCGTGATGAAACCGACCTGAACGGCTTGAAGCTGACCGTCGACCTCAAGCGCGGCCAGGACCCGGATAAGCTGATGGCCCGCCTGTTCAAGGCGACCCCGCTGGAAGACAGTTTCGCCTGCAACTTTAATGTGCTGATCGGCGGCCAGCCCCGCGTGCTGGGCGTGCGCCAGATTTTGCTGGAGTGGATCGCGTTCCGCTCCGAATGTGTGCGCCGCCGCACCTACTATGATCTGCAGGGCAAGCAGAAACGCCTGCACCTGCTGCGCGGTCTGGAAGCCATCCTGCTGGATATCGACAAAGCCATCGAAATCGTGCGCAACACCGCAGAAGAATCCGAGGTTGTGCCCAACTTGATGATCGGTTTTGGCATTGACGAAGTGCAGGCTGAGTATGTGGCGGAAATCAAGCTGCGCCACCTCAACCGCGAATATATCCTCAAGCGTACCGAGGAAATCGAGGAACTGGAAAAAGCAATCGCTGACCTCGAAGATATCCTCAAACGCCCCGCCCGCATCCGCAAGATCATCATGGCGGAACTGGGCGATGTTGCCAAAAAGTACGGCAGTCCCCGCAAAACGGAAATCCTGTACGACCTGCCGGATGATTCCGTTGCCGATGAGCAGAACGAGATCCCGGATTACCCGGTCACCGTCTTCTTTACGCGGGAAGGCTACTTCAAAAAGATCACGCCGCAAAGCCTGCGCATGTCCGGTGAGCAGAAGCTGAAAGACGGTGACGAGGTGGTTTACACGCAGGAAACCACCAACAGCGCCGAGCTGCTCTTCTTTACCAACCATGCCCAGGTGTATAAATCCCGTGCATCGGAATTTTCGGATACCAAGGCCAGCGTGCTGGGCGATTATGTCGCCTCCAAGCTGGAAATGGAAGAGGGCGAAGTGCCGCTGTTCATGACGGTCACGGCCGATTACCACGGTTACATGCTGTTCTTCTACCAGAACGGCAAGTGCGCCAAGATCCCGCTGGCCAGCTATATGACCAAACAGAACCGCCGCAAGCTGTTGAAAGCCTACAGCGATAAGGAAGAGCTTGCTGCAATGCTGCACATTGAGGAAGAAACCGAGCTGGCCGTCTTCACCAGCGGCGGAACCGGCGGCCCGCGCCTGATCCTGGTCGGCAGTGCGCTGATCCCCGAAAAGGCCACCCGCGATACCGCCGGTATCAACCTGGTAACGCTGAAAAAGAACGCCCGGATTGCCAAAGTGCGCCCGGCAGCGGGCCTGGAACTGAAAGACCCGCATCGCTACCGCGTGCGCACCCTGCCCGCAGCCGGCGCGCTGCTCCGCCAGGAGGATACGACCGAGCAGATGAGCCTGTAAGGCACAAAAAAGGGCGGTGCAATCTTTTTCTGCACAAGGCGGGGTAAAGTTCTTGCATTTTGCTTTTTGGTATGTTATATTATAACCTGTATGAGAGTTAGGGCAAGCCGAAACATCCGTTTTGGCTGCGGCCTGAAAAGGAGTTGCTGTTAATCCATGACCGCTTATGAAATCGCGTTCGGCGTTGTGCTGATCATTGTTTCGGTTCTGATCGTTGTGTTCACTTTGTCCCAGACCCAGAAAGGGCAGGGCCTGTCCGCTGCCATTATGGGCGATAACAGCTTTATGGCTGCCGGCCGCGAGCGTGGCCTGGATGCCAAGCTGGCCAAAGTGACCAAGATCTGCGGCGCTGTTTTCTTTGTAGCTACGCTGCTGGTTGGTGTGCTCAGCGCCCGCCTGTAATTGAATGAAAGGAGAACGGTCTGCCCAATTTTGTTGGCGTTCCGCTTTCCCTTATTCAGGAACCGTCAACGACCCGCCCAATACCGCGGGTCGTTTTTTATGGGAAAAATAAAAAGGTCGCAATGGTGCAGGTGCTGCCGCGAAACCAAAGGCCGCGCCTGCCATGGAAGGGCCCTGCCGGGTGGCAGGGTGACGTAAACGAGGAGTAAAAACCAAAGGCATGGGCTGCTGCCTGTGCCCAACCCAAAGGAGAAAACATGACACCATTACAGAGAAATATTCTTGCGGCGTGCAAGCGCCGCCCCCAGACCCTGCGTGAACTGCAGAATGCCCTGCAGGTGGATAATTCCCGCCTGCGCAACACTGTAACTGGCATGGTGGCTACCGGAATGTTGTCCGCCCGCAACGGCACCTATGTGCCGGGCTTTGCCGTGATGGAAAATACCGATGCCCCCGCTGGCATTCCCTGCACGTTGGTCAAGCTGGCGGCCCGCTTCGGCTTTGCATCCCGCGATGACGGCACCGGTGATATCTTTATCCCCGGCCGCGCCCTGCATGGTGCCATGCCGCAGGACAAAATCATCATCAAACTGTTTGACCACCCCCGTGTGGAGGGCAGCGCCGAGGGCGAAGTGGTGGAAGTGACCACCCCGCACAACACCTTTGCCGGTACCATTGTGCTGACCGAGGACGGCCGCCTTGCTGTGGAGCCGGACGGCTGCCGTGATGTACGCATTGTGCTGGATAAAAAAGGCGTCAACGGCGCGCAGCTGGGGGATAAGGTCGGTGCTATCCTGACTAACCGCGGCCAGCGCCATATGGACCACCGCTGCGCTGTTGCTGAGCGCTTCGGCACTTCCGACCGTGCGGCAGAGTGCGCCAAGGCTGTGCTGTATGGCCGTGATGTCCGCCAGGAATTCCCGGAGGAAGTTCTGGCTGAAGCCCACGCTTATGATAACGCAACCATCGACCCCGCCGAAGCCGCCCACCGCGCTGATCTGCGCGGCCTGCCGATCTTTACCATCGACTCTGCCGAGACCAAGGATATCGACGACGCCATCAGCCTGATGAAGACCCAGAACGGCGGCTATGAGCTGGGCGTTCACATTGCGGACGTCAGCCACTATGTCCGCCCGGACACCGCACTGGATAAGGAAGCTTATGAGCGCGCAACCTCCATCTATTACGCGGACAAGGTCATTCCCATGCTGCCTACCCAGCTTTCCAACGGCATCTGCAGCCTCAACGAAGGGGAGGAGCGCCTGGCGTTCTCTTGCCTGATGCAGTTGGATGAAAGCGGCAATATCCACAGCTATCAGTTCGTCAAGAGCGTCATCCGCAGCCGCGTCAAGGGTGTTTATAAAGAGATCAACGCCCTGCTGGACGGCTCCAATGACCCGGCTCTGGTGACGAAATATAAAGACGTTATGGCCCAGCTTCCCGCTATGACCGAGCTGTACGAAAAGCGCCTGGCCCTGCGCAAGGCACGCGGCGCGATGGAAATCGAATCCGACGAAGCCAAGCTGGTCATGGACGAGGAAGGGCGCTGCGTGGATATCGTCAAGCGCACCCGCGGTGTTTCGGAGTGCATGATCGAAGAGTTCATGCTGCTGGCTAACCAGTGCGCCGCCAATGCGGGCCGCACCCATCATGTGCCGTTCGTGTACCGTATCCACGAAGCCCCCGATGCCGAGCGCATGGAAAAGCTGAGCAACACTCTGAAAGCCTGCGGCCTGAACGTTCACTTTGCCGGGGAAGTGCCCACCCAGCTGGAACTTTCCGCAATTCTGGACGAAACCCGCGGCCAGCCTATCCAGATCCCGGTCCACACCGGTATCCTGCGCAGCATGCAGAAAGCCCGCTACTCTCCGGAGCCGAAAGGCCATTACGGCCTGGTGCTGGCAGACTATGCCCACTTTACCAGCCCCATCCGCCGCTACCCGGACCTTGCCATCCATCGCATCCTGACCGATATGCTGGTGGGTAAGCCGGAGCAGGAACTCATCAAGGATTATACCGGTTTTGCCACCCATGCCAGCGAGCAGTCCAGCCGCCAGGAAGTTTCCGCCGTGCGCATTGAGCGCGATGTGGAGGATCTGTACAAGGCCGAGTATATGCACAATCACCTGGGCGAGGTGTACACCGGCACCGTGGCAGGCGTAACGCCGCGCGGCATCTTTGTGGCGCTGGAAAACACCGTGGAGGGCTTTGTGCCCGCCGCACAGCTCTGCAAGGGCGAAGCCACCGTGGTGGAGGGCGTCAGCATTCTGGACCCGCTGACCGGCAAACGCTGGATGCTGGGCGACCCCGTCAAAGTGCAGGTGGCCGGTGCCAACGTTGCCCTTGGCCGCATTGACTTTGATTATATGCCGCTGTAATGTAGTCATGGCTCTTTATAAAAAGCCAATAAATAGAAACAAAGCTGCCGTCCCGTACTTGTTATGCACGGGGCGGCAGCTTTTGCTTATTGTGGTGATTTTTATGGTTGGAATGAGGAGATGATTAGAAAATAGGGAAGAAGGCTGACAGGAAGCAGCCGCGTATCAAATTGTACCCGTAAATCTGATTTAACAATACGCTAAGAAAAACACACGAGACGATATAAATAAAAACTCCCCGGATAACATCCGAGGAGTTTTTATGGCGGAAAGAAAGGGATTCGAACCCTTGAGGGCTTTATGGGCCCTACACGATTTCCAGTCGTGCGCCTTAGACCAGCTCAGCCATCTTTCCATCTATTCTGTTGTGCCGCCTCACCTGACGACGTGTTATATTATAGCAAGCACATCCCGGATTGTCAAGCAATATTTTGAAAAAAATCAATTTTTTTGAAATAAATTTTGAAAACCAGAAAAAGAACGTGCAACAGAAGTTTTTTGCAAAAATGCTCTGAAAGCCGAAGGAGGGCACGGGCGCATGCCTCTTTTGCTGCAATCACAATATGGCATGAACTGCCCCGCAAACGCCCCGCTTGTGCAAGACATTTGTGCATACAGATGAAAATTGACATTTCTGTGACAAACATCTTGAAAAAATATGAACAGCGTGGTAAAACATAAGGGAACACGGCTCCGGCGCCTTTTGGCTGGGGCGGCCGGGCGTATGGCAAGTACCACTGTATGAACCAAAAAGCCATATCGGCGATGCCGTGCTGAAAAGGAGGCTCTATCATTATGTATCTGTTCTTCCGGGATCTTGCAATCATATTGATTGCGGCTAAGTTTTTTGGCCTGATTGCCCGCAAACTCAAGGCACCCCAGGTGGTGGGCGAGATCATCGCCGGTTTGCTGATCGGTCCCTCTTTGCTGGGGGTTGTTCAGCTCAGCGATACCATCTCGGTCTTTGCGGAAATCGGTGTTATCCTGCTGATGTTTACCACCGGCCTTGGCACCAACCTGAAACAGCTGATGAAAGCCGGCCCTATTGCAACCCTGATTGCCTGCGTGGGTGTTTTTGTCCCGCTGGTGGGCGGCACGCTGCTGTACGGTGCGTTCTATGGCATGGGGGCAATCGGCAGCCCGGAGTTCTATAAGGCACTGTTCATCGGTACCATTATGACGGCAACCAGCGTTTCCATCACGGTGGCAACCCTGCAGGAGCTCGGCCAGCTGAAAGGCTTCCTGGGCACCACCATCGTCAGCGCAGCTGTGATTGATGACGTTATCGGCATTGTGGTGCTTACCTGCGTTCTGGGTGCCGGCAGCGGCGAAGAGGGCGGCACCAGCATTGGCCGGGTGCTCATCAACACCGTAATGTTCTTTGTTGTGGCAGTCATTGTTGGTTTTGTGCTGTACAAGGCCATGACCTGGCTGGATAACCGCAACCCCCATACCCAGCGTATCACCATCGCTAGCCTGGGCTTCTGCTTTGCTATGGCGTATATTGCAGAGCAGTATTTTGGCATTGCGGATATCACCGGCGCGTACATTGCCGGTATCGTGCTGTGCAGCATTCATGATGCACCTTACGTGGAGCGCCGCGTTGAGATCAGCAACTACATGATGTTTGCCCCGGTATTCTTTGTTTCTATCGGCCTGAAAACCGATATCAGCGGCCTGACCCCCGATATCCTGCTGTTCTGCGTCTGCTTTGTTGTTGTGGCGCTTATCACGAAGGTTATCGGCTGCGGCCTTGCAGCAAAGATCTGCAAGTTCAACTGGCCGGATTCCCTCAAGGTTGGCGTTGGCATGATGACCCGCGGCGAGGTTGCCTTGATTGTGGCCCAAAAGGGCCTTGCGGTCGGTATGGTGGATTCCATCTACTTTACCGCTGTTATCCTGCTGATCATCGTATCTTCTGTTTCTACTCCGCTTGCCCTGAAAACACTGTTCGCCAAGTATCCTTCTAAGGATCATCCCAGCGCAACGGTATAAAGCAATCGGGCAGCGTTGAACACATAAAGCTAAAATAAATCCGGGCTGTGGAAAGAATCCACGGCCCGGATTTTTGTTTCTATATGGCTGCTAAGCAAAATTAGTGGCGCACAAAACCGCCCAATTCATATTCGTTGGTGTATCCGTTGGCAAGTGCCTTGGCGCGCAGTGCGGCGTAAAGCTCCGCGAAAGTGGCCTGTACATAAGGTTCCAGGAAGATGAAACCGATGCCAAAGGTGATCCCGCACAACATGATCCAGCCAAGGAAAGAAAGCTGGAGCACAAAGGCGTTCCACTTTTCGCCGTCCATCATCTGCTTGCTCAGCTCCATGGCGCGGCGGGTGGTCAGGTAGGGGTTCTCAGCCATCAGATAGCCGACCTGCATGTAGCAGTAAGACCAGTAAATGCCGGGGATGATCAAAAGGGAACCCAGTGCAATTTTCAGGCTGGTCAGCAGCATGACTTTAACAACATTCAGATATGGGGTGCGGAAGATCGAAGTGACGGTGCTGAACGGCGTTACCGACTGGCGGCTTTCCATAAAATAGCGGTTGCGGCCAACCGTCAGCGGGTTGATAAGGAACGCTGCCCAGCACAGGCCAACCACGGCAGCAATCACCATTACGATAATCGCCACCCCGGCAAAGGGAGCCAATGCCTGCAAAAGATACTCCTCATTGCCGCTGGTGTATCCGCTGCCGGCGTTGCCCTGCCATACAGGGTCGCTCATCATGCCGTTCAGCTGGGAAGATGTTACGCGGTATTGCGCCGTAAGGCGGGGGAAAGAATAGCCAATGCCCAACAGGGAAAGCAGCAGGCACAGCCCCACGCTGCGCCAGTACCGCCCCTGCAGCGCCTGTTTGGCGTTGGACTTCAAAAGGGAACGGGTCCACATAATTTGTACCTCCTGTTTTGTGGGTTGCAAGCAGATCCTTTTGCCGTACTGCCTGCGTGGCAGCAGAAAAAAGCAGTGCGAACAAGGGAAACGCTGTTTACTAGCCAGTATAACATAGAACTGTGAACTTGAAAAGAACAGAGGATATTTTTTGTACAATAGAGTTCTTTTAAGACGACAACGCAATAAAAACAACGCATGATGGACAATTTTGGTAAAAGAAAAAGCGCAAAAAAAGATTTTTGAATTTTTTTGAAAATATGCTTGACACAACCCGCCCTGGTTGCTATAATAATATGCGTCGCGGCGGTCAGGCAGCAGCCTGATGCAAAGCGCGAAGGGTTTGGCCCGGTAGTTCAGTTGGTTAGAACGCTAGCCTGTCACGCTAGAGGTCGTCAGTTCGAGCCTGATCCGGGTCGCCACATGCTGTTATAGCTCAGTCGGTAGAGCGCATCCTTGGTAAGGATGAGGTCGGCAGTTCGAATCTGCCTAACAGCTCCATAGCAAAGCCCACAGCACGTTGGTTACTGTGGGCTTTTTACATAGGGGCATAGCTCAGTTGGTAGAGCAGCGGTCTCCAAAACCGCGTGCCGAGGGTTCGAATCCTTCTACCCCTGCCAAAAGCACAGCAGTTCTGATACAGATGTATCGAAAAACTGCTGTGCTTTTTGTTTGCGGTTCAACTCGATAAAATCCAAAAGGGTTCAAGGAGATTAAGTTGGAGAAAATTATCGTGATGGCACCCGGCCATGAACTGTGGGATAGAACCATCGCCTTTGCAGCAGGCTGCCCATGGAAAGCGGGAGCCTTTTTGGCGGAGAAGATGAGGGCAAACGATTTTGAAAATAATGAAAGAGTCCTTGTTGCTTTGCACGGTGATGAAGCGGCGGCTTTTTGCACATTTACCAATCGGGATGAACTGCCAAAGGAATATGGCTTTGGGCCTTTTATAGGCTTTTTATTTGTGGCTGAAAAATACAGGGGGAACCGCCTGTCTGAAAAAATGCTGAATGCGGCCTGTAACGTGGCGAAGGAACAGGGCTTTTCAACGATCTATCTCATGAGCGGGGAAGTGGGGCTGTATGAAAAATATGGCTTTATCAAAGTCGGAGATTATAAAACGATTTATGGTTCCGTTGATCAGCTTTTTTCCAAAGCGCTGTAATCTAAAGCAGCTGCAACGGGGAAAGCGCAGCCGCATATTGTGATACGGCTTTGCCGCAGTCCGTGAAGGAAAGAACAATACCACCCGCCAACAAAACTTTATTAACGCTGAACCGCGAAACAAAAGAAAAATGACAAAAAAATCAAAAAAGTGCTTGACAGTTGGGGCATAATCCAGTATAATCAATCATGTTGCAGCGGTCAGGTAACGCCTGATGCAAAGCGCGAAGGGCTTGGCCCGGTAGTTCAGTTGGTTAGAACGCTAGCCTGTCACGCTAGAGGTCGTCAGTTCGAGCCTGATCCGGGTCGCCACATGCTGTTATAGCTCAGTCGGTAGAGCGCATCCTTGGTAAGGATGAGGTCGGCAGTTCGAATCTGCCTAACAGCTCCATAGCAAAGCCCACAGCACGTTGGTTACTGTGGGCTTTTTACATAGGGGCATAGCTCAGTTGGTAGAGCAGCGGTCTCCAAAACCGCGTGCCGAGGGTTCGAATCCTTCTACCCCTGCCAAGGCAAGCCGTACACTTTCGGGTGTGCGGCTTTTCTTGTTGTCTGTCCGGCGTGGGCTCCAACGGCGCTGTAAAAGCATACAATTCAGCTGTTGTTTTGGGGAAATATATTTTTCTTTGCAGCCCACTTGATTTTTTGTTTTGTTATAGTATAATTAACTCCGCGCTTGAGCAAAACAGGGTGCCAACCACCCGCTTTTTTACTTTTGCGCGTTGTTTTGTGTGGGAAAATGATCTTGTTGAGGGAACGCATATGACCAAAGATTTAACGAGCGGAAATCCGTTCAAAATCATCCTGTTGTTCACCCTGCCGCTGATGCTGGGCAACCTGTTCCAGCAGTTTTACAGCCTGGCAGATACCATCATTGTGGGCCGTTTTGTCGGCGTCAATGCGCTGGCAGCAGTCGGCGCTACCGGCTCGGTCAACTATCTGATCCTTGGCTTTGTTATTGGCATGTGCAACGGCTTTGCTATCCCCATCGCACAGCTGTTTGGTGCTCATGATGACAGCGACCTGCGCCGCCATGTGGCCAATGCAACCTGGCTGTGCATTGCCTGGGGTGTTGGGCTTACCGTTGTCACGGTGGCGCTGACCCGCCCCATTATGGAGCTGATGCAGACCCCGGCGGACATCATTGACGGCGCCAGCATCTACATTGGCTGGATCTTTGCGGGCATCCCCTTTGTGTTCCTTTATAATATGGTTTCGGCCATCATGCGCGCTTTGGGCGACAGCAAAACCCCGCTCTATTTCCTGGTGCTGACCAGCGTTGTCAACATTGTGCTGGACCTGGTGCTCATCATCAACTTTGATATGGGCGTTCTGGGCGCGGCACTTGCAACCGATGTTTCGCAGGCAATCTCCGGCGTTATCAGCCTGGTTTACCTGATCAAAAAGTTCAAGATCCTGCACATGACGCGGGACGAATGGAAATACAGCCGTTCCACCTGCCACCGCCTGTCCGCCATGGGCCTGCCCATGGGCCTGCAGTGCACCATCACGGCGGTGGGCAGCGTCATCATGCAGTGGGCCGTCAACGGGCTGGGCAGCTCTGTGGTTGCCGCCATTACGGCTGCGGGCAAAACCCAGAATCTGCTCTCCTGCGCGCTGGAAAGCATCGGCACCGCCATGGCAACCTATGCGGGCCAGAACCTTGGCGCGGCCCGGCTGGACCGTGTGCGCAGCGGTGTGAAAAGCTCTTATATTATGGTTGTGGTTTACTCCATTGCCGCATTCATTGCCCTGCATTTTGGCGATGTGCTCATTATCGGCTTGTTCCTGGATACCAAGAACGAGGTCGAGATCGTATCTATGGCGCGGGATTATATGTTCTGGAACAGCCTGTTCTTTATCCCGCTCGGCGCGCTCATCGTGTGGCGCTACACCATTCAGGGGCTGGGCTATTCCACCCTTGCCATGATGGCCGGCGTGGCCGAAATGGTGGCGCGTACCGTTATCGGCCTGGTGCTGATCCCGGTGCTGGGCTACTTTGGCGCAGAGCTGTCCAACCCGGTGGCCTGGGTGGCGGCCTGCCTGTTCCTGTACCCGGCTTACCTGTGGACGGTCAAACACCTGGAAAACCGCCTGCTTGCCGGCCGCCTTGCCATGCAGCACAGCGCGGTAGGGGATTGACCCCTGAAATTTTATCACGATCCATACTTTTGCCCTGCGTGCCTTGCGGTGCGCGGGGCATTTTTGCACCGTTCCGGCATTTTTTCAAAAAGCTCTTGCCCTGCGGCGGCAAAAGCAATATAATAACTGTATATTTATTCATAGAGGGTCGGGGCGTATCACAAAAGCCAAAATGCGGCGGATTCCGGTTTGCGGCACTTATGCTTTCCGGTGCGCCCCAGCGGGCCGCATGCTCCCTGTATGTGCAAAAAGGGCAGGGGAAATGCCGCACCGCACAACAAGAGGGAAGGAAGTATTATTATGCCGGAAAAGAAACCGTTCATCACCCTTGAGCAGGCACAGGAAATTATTGCCGATGTGCCTACCCCGTTCCATCTTTATGACGAAAAAGGCATCCGCGCCAATGCGCGCCTTGTCAACAAGGCTTTTGCATGGAACAAGGGCTTTAAGGAGTATTTCGCCGTTAAGGCAACCCCAAACCCGTACCTGCTGCGCATCCTGAAAGAGGAAGGCTGCGGCGTGGACTGCTCCAGTTACACCGAACTGCTGCTGAGCGAAGCCTGCGGCTTCAGCGGCAGCGATATCATGTTCTCCTCCAACGAAACGCCGGTGCAGGACATGAAGAAGGCGTATGACCTGGGGGCTTACATCAACCTGGACGACCTGACCCATGTGGATTTCCTCAAGAATGTGGCGGGCATCCCCGAAACGATCTGCTGCCGCTTTAACCCCGGCGGAACCTTTGACCTGGGCAACGGCATCATGGATAACCCCGGCGATTCCAAGTACGGCATGTCGGAAGAGCAGATGACCGAAGCTTATACCCGCCTGATGGCACTGGGCGCAAAGAACTTCGGCATCCATGCTTTCCTGGCCAGCAACACCGTTACCGATGACTATTACCCGGAGCTGGCCGGTATCCTGTTCAATCTGGCCGTGCGCCTGCACCAGAAGACCGGCGCACACATCAAGTTCATCAACCTGTCCGGCGGTGTCGGCGTTGCCTACAAGCCGGAGCAGCGCTCCAATGATATCCTGGCCATCGGCGAGGGGGTCCGCAAAAAGTTTGAGGAGATCCTGGTGCCCGCCGGTATGGGCGATGTTGCCATCTTTACCGAGATGGGCCGCTTTATGCTGGCACCGTATGGCTGCCTGGTTGCCACGGCCATCCATGAAAAGCATATTTATAAAGAGTATATCGGCCTGGATGCCTGTGCCGCTAACCTGATGCGCCCGGCCATGTACGGCTCCTACCACCACATCACTGTACTGGGTAAAGAGAACGCCCCCTGCGACCATAAGTACGATGTGGTCGGCGGCCTGTGCGAGAACAACGATAAGTTCGCCATCGACCGTATGCTGCCCAAGATCGATATGGGCGATGTACTGGTCATCCATGATACCGGCGCCCACGGCTTCTCGATGGGCTACAACTACAACGGCAAGCTGCGCAGCGCCGAAGTGCTGCTGTGCGAGGATGGCTCCCACCAGCTGATCCGCCGCGCCGAGACCCCGGCAGACTATTTTGCCACCTTTGATTTTACCCCGTTCTACAAAAAAATGGGCCTGTAATATACAGCCCAAAGTGAGGAAATGCTATGTTCCAGTTTATGCTTGTTGTCGGCCTTGTGCTGGCGTATTACGGCTATGCCGTTACCAAAAATCCCCGCATCTGGGGGGACCAGGGGCGGGATGCCGTAAAAGAAGAAAACTGGAACCGCTATGTCCGCTATAACGGGCAGTTCGCCATGTATGCCGGCTTTTTGATGGCAGCCCTTGGTGCACTGGATATGGCGGTCGATCTGCCCACCGCCATCTACCTGCTGATTCTGCTGGGCGGCCTGGCTATCCTTTTGTATCCCTTTGCCCACTGGATGCACGAAAACGAGGGCACCTGGAACCCCTGGCCCCGCGTGGAAACCGAAAAGCAGAAGCGCAAGCGCCTGATCAAAGAGCAGGAGCGCCAGGAGAAGAAAAACAAAAAGAAATAAGATGGCTTTGGGCCGTTTGATTTCTGTTGCTTTTCTTAAACCCTCATCTCATAAAGAACAGAGAACGAAAGAATAGTAAAACAAAAGGCATGTGCGATATTCAAGCACATGCCTTTTTCATAATCTCTGAACGATCTGAATCCGCAGCGCCGTGTTTCTATCCAAACATCTGCGTTCGTTTGCGGCGGTTTACTCCGCGCGGCCGATATCCTGCGCAATTTCCTGCACGGATTCTTTATCGAATTCACCCAGCGGCAGAATCAGCCGTGCCAGAATTTCCTGCGGCAGAACTTCCAGCAGGGCGGTCTGGTCGCACTCTGCGTGCTCCGGGGCGCACAGGCGGCACTCGTCGGCATCCTGCTCCACGCGGGCATAATGGCCGGTGGAGATAAAACGGCAGTCCAGCTTATCAGCTGTCTGCAGCAGCAGCTGGAACTTCAGCAGTTCGTCCGCGGCGGTGTCCGCCGCTTCAATTACATGCAGGGTCACATCCAGCGCCTTGGCGGCGTTCTGTGCGGTTTCCACCGCATCGTCAGCCATCCCGGCAAAATGCACCAGCGCGGCCTGCACGGCAAAGCCCTGCTCCTGCAAAATGCGCACGGTCACGGCGGCATCTACACCGCCGTTCAGCCCAACAAGAACTTTATCCTGCTTTTCAAATGTATTAAAACCCAATGCTCCGTCCATAATATCCTCCTGAATCAGCGGTTCCGCGGCGTGTTACGCCTGCTTTCCGCCGTATTTTTTGCTTTGCTCCACGGCCAGCCGGTCGCAGCGCTCGTTTTCGGGGTGGCCGGCGTGGCCTTTCAGCCAGTGGTAGTGGATCACATGCTTTTCGCTTTCTTCCAGCAGCGGTGCCCAAAGGTCGGGGTTCAGGGCAGGGGATTTGTCCGCCTTTTTCCAGCCGCGCTTGCGCCAGCCCTTGGCCCAGCCTTTCTCCAGCCCGTTGATCACATACTGGCTGTCGCTGTACAGGTCAATGTCACAGGGCTCTTTCAGCTGTCGCAGCGCTTCCAGCAGGCCGGTCAGCTCCATGCGGTTGTTGGTGGTTCCGGCCTCGCCGCCGGAAATCTCTTTCTCATACACCTTTTCCCCGGTGCGGAAGCGCAGGATCGCGCCCCACCCGCCGGGGCCGGGGTTGCCGCTGCAGGCACCGTCGGTATAAATTTCAATGTGTTTCATGTTACCCTCGTTTTGCTGCGGCAATACTGGAATCAGGGACGTGCCGGAAAATGGTGTCATTTTCTTTGCTTTCCGCTGTGCCTTATCGGCCAGCTGCACTGCCCGGAACCCTGCCGCTTTACTATAAAAATAATTATACGCGATTTTGCCCAGCCCTGCAAGCTTTTGTGTAATTTGTCCATAAATGCGCCCGGCATACTATTTGACAATGCCCCCGCCGCGCCTTATAATAGATTTAATTGCAATGTCGTAGTTTGATTCAGGACCCGGTTGCAGCCTTTCGGCTGAACTCTTCGCGTCCAAACCTTGATTCAGTAAATCGGCACAGTGCCGTAAAAATTTTACATGCGACAAAACATCACGTCCGGGGTGCGGTGCTTACCGTGTGTGTAACCACCAATCCTGGCCGAATACAATATGGAGGTTATGCAATGGAAGATCACAACAACGAAAAACGCCCCCGCCAGCAGGGCCGCAGCAATTACACCCGCCGTGCCCCGCGCGCAAATAATAATAACCAGAACCGCAAACCCGGTGCGCCTGCCCCTGCGGCCAGCGCCCCGCAGGCAGCAGCGGAAAAGCCGCAGCCCCAGCACCGCAAGCCACAGCGCCGCCGTGCCCCGCAGCCCCAGCAGGCTGCCGTAAATGGTACTGCCCCCGCAGCTCAGGCCCCGGTGCAGCGCCCCCGCAACCCGCAGCGCCGCAGCTATAAGCAGCATAATTATGATGCTTCCACCCCGGCCATCCCCATGCACATCTGCCCTCTGGGCGGCCTGGGCGAAGTTGGCAAAAACATCACCCTGTATGAATGCCAGGGCGATATGATCCTGGTGGACTGCGGTCTTGTGTTCCCAGACTCTGATATGTTCGGTGTGGACCTTGTCATTCCCGATTTTACCTATGTATTGGAAAACAAGGACCGCATCAAGGGCCTGTTCATCACCCATGGCCACGAGGACCATATCGGCAGCCTGCCGTACCTGCTCAAAAAGTTCAACGTGCCCATTTATACCGCACGTTTGACCATCGGCCTGATCAAAAACAAGCTGGAAGAGCATGGCCTTGCCTCCAGCGCAGAGTTCCATGAGATCCGCCCCCGCCAGAAAGTGCGCCTTGGCTGCTTTACGGTGGAACCCATCCATGTCAACCACTCCATTCCGGATTCTCTGGCGTTTGCCATTGACTGCCCGGCGGGCACCGTGCTGCATACCGGCGACTTCAAGATCGACTATACGCCGCTTTCCGGCGACGCCGTTACCGACCTTTCCACCATTGCGGAGTATGGCCGCCGCGGCGTGCTGGCTCTGCTGGCGGATTCTACCAACGCGGAGCGCCCCGGCTTTACGGCAACCGAGCAGACGGTGGCCGAAGGGGTGCGCAGCCTGTTTGCCCGCGCCAAAAACCGCCGCATTATTGTGGCAACTTTTGCTTCCAACATCTACCGCATCCAGCAGATCATTGACCTGGCCATTGAGTATGGCCGCAAGGTGGCCGTCAATGGCCGCAGCATGGTTTCCAACACCGAGATGGCGCGGGAACTGGGCTATCTGCACGCGCCGGATAATGTGCTGATCGATATTGAGGAGATCAACAAGTACCCGCCGGAAAAAGTTGTCCTTATCACCACCGGCAGCCAGGGCGAACCGCTGTCCGCACTGTCCCGCATGGCGCAGGCCAGCCACCGCACCGTCAAGGTCGGCCCCACGGACTTTATCATCATCTCGGCCCGCCCCATCCCCGGCAACGAAAAAACCGTGACCAAGGTGGTCAACGGCCTGCTGGCCCTGGGCGCAGAGGTCATTTACGAAAACATGTACGATACCCATGTTTCCGGCCACGCCTGCCAGGAAGAGCAGAAGCTGATGCTGACCCTTGCCCACCCGCAGTATTTCCTGCCGGTGCACGGTGAGTTCAAGCAGCTCAAGCGCCATGCCGAAACGGCGGAGCACCTGGGCTATATTCCTAAGCAGAATATTTATATTGCTGAAAACGGCCAGAACATCCGCCTTTCCCGTGATGGCATGGCAGTGGAGGGCACTGTGCCCGCCGGTGCTGTGATGGTGGATGGCTATGGCGTGGGCGATGTGGGCAACGTGGTCCTGCGTGACCGCCACCACCTGTCGGAGGACGGCATCATTATCGTCACCGCAGCTGTGGATGGCAGCACCGGCCAGCTGCTTTCCGGCCCGGACCTGGTTTCCCGCGGCTTTGTCTATGTGCGGGAAAGCGAGGAGCTGATGGACGGCGCCCGCGTGCAGGTTGAAATGGCCCTTGACCGCAGCATGGCGGATAACATGCACGACTGGGCCAGCGTGAAATCCCGCGTGCGGGAAGCGCTTTCCAGCTATATCTACCGCAAAACCAAGCGCAGCCCCATGATCCTGCCCATTCTGATGGAAGTCTGATCTAAACCATATCTGACCGTGACCGCCTGCCCCATATTGCAGGCACCGAGGAACGATGATGAAAAACAAGCTGAGACGTGATATCTTTGTCATTATCTTTTTGCTGCTCGTTGCGTGCATCGCTCTGGCTGTGCCGCTGGCGTTCAGCAGCCCGCGCTGGCTGCTGGCACCGGCGCTGCTTGTGGTGGTTGCGTTGGTGGTGGCGGTGCTTGGCATCCGCCGGCTGCGGCGCTTTGTGGCCGATATGCTGTGCGGAACCAACTTTGAGGGCAGCAAAACCCAGTATTCGCTGGCGGATTTTTCCATCCCCACAGCCCTGATTTCCGAAGGCTCCGTGGTGTGGTATAACCCGGCATTCCGGGAGCAGATCCTGGCGGGGCAGGATGCCCTGCTGGCTGCGCCGGACCGCCTGATGACCGGCATTGATCTTTCCGTCTGCGCCCGCGCCCACGGCCAGGACCTGACCATTGGCGAAAACCGTTACACAGCCTATGCCACAACCAGCCGCAGCAGCAAAACGGGCACCCTGCTGTTTTTGGTCAACGATACGTTCTACAAAAATACGCTGGATGAATACACCGCCAGCCGCCCGGCTTACCTGATCATCGGGGTGGACAGCTATGACGAGCTGTTCAACGATATGAAGGACTCCGAGCAGGCGCACGAGCTGGAAGCCATCAACACCCTACTGGAAGAATACATCGGCCGCACGACCGGTTTCCTGCGCAAGGTGTCCAACAGCCGCTACATTGCGGTGGTGGAAGAGCGGGATATCCGCTGGATGATGGAAGAACGCTTTGATATTCTGGATAAAGTGCGTGCGCTGCACCCCGGCGGAATGCTCACCCTTTCCATCGGTGTGGGCCATGGCGGCGCTACCATGCAGGAATGCCAGGAGATGGCCCGCGAAAGCATTGATATTGCCCTGGGCCGCGGCGGCGACCAGGCCGCTGTGAAAACAGCCGATGGCTTTGAGTTCTTCGGCGGCATTTCCCATGGCGTCGAAAAGCGCAGCCATGTGCGCAGCCGCATCATTGCCAACGCCCTGGCTGACCAGATCCGCCAGAGCGACAGCGTCATCATCATGGGCCACCGCCAGAGCGATCTGGACGCTATCGGCTCTGCCATCGGCCTGCTGCGCATGTGCAAAATGTGCGATGTGCCTTCGGTCATCGCAGTGCGCAGCAAGGCAACGCTGGCAGGCCAGCTGCTGGATGTGTTCAACAAAGCGGGGGAGGACCACAACTTTATTGAACCGGAAGAAACCTATAAGCTCATCACCCCCAAAACCCTGCTGATCGTGACCGATACATACCAAAAGCGCTTGCTGGAAGACCAGAAGATTTACGAAAAGTGCAGCCGCGTGGTTGTTATCGACCACCACCGCATGGCGGTAGGGCATATTGATAACCCCATCCTTTTGTATCACGAACCGTTTGCTTCCAGCGCCAGCGAGCTGGTGTGTGAACTGCTGCAGTTCATGCCCGCCCAAAACAACATCACCCAGTTGGAAGCCCAGGCGCTGCTGTCCGGCATCATGCTGGATACCCGCAGCTTTGCCCTGCATGTCGGTGTGCGCACCTTTGAGGCTGCCGCCTGGCTGCGCAGCCGCGGTGCCGAAACCGCCGCGACCAAGCGCCTGTTCAATATCTCCAAAGAAGAATACGAAGCCCGCGCTGCCATTGTGGAGGGCGCTTACCTCTACAAAGGCTGCGCCATCGCCACTTCGGACGAACTTGACCCCGCCATGAGCGTGGTCCTGCCCATGGCGGCCAATGACCTGCTGACCATCAACGGCGTGGACGCCAGCTTTGTGGCAATCGCCAAAAACGGCGGCGTCAACATCTCCGCCCGCAGCATGGGCGCGCTGAATGTGCAGGTCATTCTGGAGCCTTTGGGCGGCGGCGGCCACCTGACGATGGCCGGTGCCCAGCTGCGCGATTGTACCGTAAAGGAAGCCGAAGCCCGCATCCGTGAGCAGATCGATGCATACCGCGCCAACCAGGAAAGCCAGGAAGAACTGGTGGGTGCCGTTTAACGAATCCAATTATCAGCGAACCCCTGCCAATGGCAGAAAATCCATATCAATTATTACATAGAGAGGGGAACCACCACTATGAAAGTTATTCTCAAACAGGATGTCAAGAGCATTGGTAAAAAGGATGAAATCCATGAAGTGTCGGACGGTTACGCCCGTAACTTCCTGTTCCCGCGTGGTCTGGCCGCAGTGGCCGATGCCGACGCTGTGAACACTGCCCGCACCAAGAGCGAGGCAAAAGCCCACCACGAGGCCGAAGCCAAAGCTGCTGCTGAGGAGCTGGCCGCCAAAATCAAGGGCCAGATCGTTTCCGTCAAGGTCAAGGGCGGCGCTTCCGGCAAGCTGCACGGCAAAGTGACGGCAAAGGAAGTTGCCGAGCAGCTGTACAAGCTGACCGGCACCGAGATCGACAAGAAGAAAATCGAAATGCCCGCCAGCATCAAGGAGTTTGGCAGCTATGATGCCAAGGTCCGCCTGCATGTGGGCGTTGTGGCCGCATTCAAGGTCAAGGTCGAGGAGGCTCCGCTGTAATTGGCAGGGCATCTTGTATTACATTCCAGCAAAACAAAAACGGCAGGGAGGTGCCTGAATGGCAAACAATGAATTAAGCTTGTCCAGCCTGGGCATTCAGCTGCCGTACAACATGCAGGCGGAACAAAGCGTGCTTGGCGCAGCGCTGATGGATGAAACCATCCTGAACCGCCTGATCACCGAGATGGACCCGGATATGTTCTATTCGGAGCAGAACCGGGCTGTCTATGAGGAAATGCGCCGCCTGTTCAGCGAAAGTGAAGCGGTGGATGTTATCACCCTGGTGGATTCCCTGGCCCAGAACGGTGTGTTCAAGGGCGCGGACGATGCTAAGGTGTACATTACCCGCATTGCCGAAACCGTCCCGGCAATTTCCAATGTCGATTCTTATATCAAGATCGTCAAGGAAAAATACCAAACCCGCCGTCTGATCGAAGCGGCCCGCGATATCCTGCAGCAGTCCAGCGAGGAATCCGATTCCGACCTGCTGCTGGAAAGCGCCGAGCAAAAACTGTACGATATCCGCAACGGTCAGGATCGCTCCGGCGTCAAAACGATTCAGGAGTCCATCCTGGAAGTTATTGATACCATGCAAAAGCTGTCCGGCGCAGACCGCGATAAATTTGCCGGTATCCCTACGGGCTTCAACTATCTGGATAATATCCTGACCGGCCTTGGCCGTTCGGACCTGATTATTCTGGCGGCCCGCCCCGGTATGGGCAAAACCAGTTTTGCGCTGAACATCGCCACCAATGTGGCCCGCCTGCAAAAGATCCCGACCGTGATTTTCAGCTTGGAAATGACCTGCGAACAGCTGACCGACCGTATTCTTTCCAGCACCGCGGGCATTGACAGCCAGGCGTTCCGCACCGGCCGCCTGAACAACTCCGACTGGAACGACTTTGCCAACGCAACGTCCCTTTTGTATAACGTTCCTATTTACATGGATGATTCCTCCGGTATTTCGGTGCCGGAGATCAAGGCAAAGATCCGCCAGATCAACCAGGACCCCAAGCGGGAAAAAATTGGCTTGGTCATCATTGACTATCTGCAGTTGATGCAGTCCGCCAAGCGCACCGAAAGCCGCGTGCAGGAAATCAGTGATATCACCCGGAACCTGAAAATCATGGCCAAGGAACTGAACGTTCCGGTCATTGCACTGTCCCAGCTTTCCCGTGCTGCCGAAAAAACAGCGGGCCGCTCGGACCACCGCCCCCAGCTTTCGGACCTGCGTGATTCCGGCTCTATCGAACAGGATGCGGATGTGGTGCTCTTCCTGTACCGCGCCGCCTATTACAATTCCCAGAACGGCGAAACCGAGCAGGCGAACGAAAACGAAGCCGAATGTATTGTGGCCAAAAACCGCCATGGCGAAACCAGCGTGGTCCGCCTTGGCTGGGATGGTGCCCATACCCGGTTCAGTAATCTGGACGAGATCCATGAACAGTACTGACGCAGACAATTCATTGCAAAACCCAGTAAACACGATGGAACAAACCTTGCTGGCCTATTGCCGCCGGCAGGGTTTGTTTCGGTTGGGGGACCGTGTCATCGCCGCCTGCTCCGGCGGGGCAGATTCCATGGCACTGCTCTGCTTTCTGCTGCGCTGCCGGGCGGAACTTGGCATCACCGTTATGGCGGCCCATGTGGACCACGGCATCCGGGGCGAAACCGCCCACGCGGACGCCCGTTTTGTGGCGGAGTTCTGCCGCGCGCATGATGTGCCGTTCTTTTTGTACGATGCCGCTGCCAGCGGGGTGCAGATTCCCCCAAACCCCAGCGAGAACTGGGCGCGCAGCCTGCGCTACACCTGGTTTGACGCCCTGGCCGAACAGCAGCATGCCTGCATCGCCACGGCGCATACGTTATCGGACCAGACGGAAACGGTGCTATTCCGCATGGCGCGCGGTACCGGCCTGCACGGTATGGCGGGGATCCCGGCGGTGCGGGGCGTGTACCGCCGCCCGTTTTTGTGCCTGACAAGGGGAGACACCACGGCATACTGCGCCGCCCTTGGGCAACACTATGTTCAGGACGAAAGCAATTTCAGCGATGCCTATGCCCGTAACCGCATCCGCCATCATGCCGTTCCGGCGCTGCAAACCATCAACCCGGCAGCAGAGCAGGCCGTGGGGCGGCTGTGCAGCCAGCTGCAGGAGCTGAATACCTGGCTGGAACACCTGGCTGAAAAACTGCTGGCGCAGGCGGCCTGCAGGGGTGGGTACAGCATCCCGATTCTTGCCGCAGCGGATGCCCCGGTGCTGGCTGCTGCCCTGCGCATGCTGGCAGCCCGCGCGCGTGACCCCGAAGAAAAATATGTGCAGGCCCTCGCGGCCATTGTCCGGCAGGGCAGCGGCGCGGTACAGCTGACACCGGATGCCCGCTGGGCTGCGGCAAATGGCATTCTGTACTGCTGCCCGGCCGCAAAAACGCAGCCGGAACCCATTCCCGCGCCGCCCCAGCCGCTAAAAAACGGCATTTACCGCCTGCCGGGGGGCTATGAGCTGGAAATTGAACAGCTAAATTATGAAGTTTTTTTGAAAAATCCATCATTTTTGAAAAAAGACTACACCTATTGTGCAGATTATGCTAAAATAAATAAGAATATTTTTATGAGGACCCGCCAACCCGGCGATACATTCCGCCCGGCGGGACGCCACGTTGGCAAAACACTCAAAAAATATCTGAATGAGGCAAAAGTTCCTGCGGCTGAACGGGCGCTGCTGCCGCTGCTGGCCTGCGGCAGCCAGGTGCTTTGGCTGTGGGGGGCAGGCTTTGCGGACGGTTTGGCCCCGGATGACGGGACAAAACAGGTTCTGCTGATTCGGCAAAACCGCCAGCCTGCAGCCCCGGAACAGGAACAAGATCATAATATTGGAGGAACAGACCATGCATGATATGAACAATGATATCGCTAAGGTTTTGATTTCGGAAGAGCAGCTGCAGGCCAAAGTGGCCGAACTGGGCGCGCAGATCAGCCGCGATTACGAGGGCAAAGATCTGCTGCTGGTGTCCATCCTGAAAGGCTCCGTGGTGTTCATGGCCGATTTGATGCGCGCCATCACGGAACCCTGCAGCATTGACTTTATGGTGGTTTCCAGCTATGGCGGCGCCAACACCACCTCCACGGGCCTTGTCAAGATCGTCAAGGACCTGGATCAGGATCTTTCCGGCAAGGATGTTCTGATCGTGGAGGATATCCTGGATACCGGCATCACGCTGTCCCACCTGGTGCCTATGCTGGAACTGCGCCGCCCCAACAGCGTGCGCCTGTGCACCATCCTCAGCAAGCCCAGCCGCCGCAAGGTGGATATTGAGCCGGACTACTGCGGTTTTGAAGTGCCGGATGAATTTGTTGTGGGCTATGGCCTTGACTATGACGAAAAGTACCGCAACCTGCCGTATGTCGGCGTGTTAAAACCGGAAGTATATTCCAAATAAAATTCTGCTTTGGCAGAATAACCAATCGCCCGCCTTTTTGGCGGATTTTGACAGGGAGTTGATTTTTTGCAGCACAAACCGCGTTTCAGCGGCATTATCATTGCCGCTGTCCTGATGGTGGCAGCACTCGTGATGATCTCCAGCTATTCCAGCCTGTTTGGCTCCAGCAAGAGCACCATGATGTTGTCCGAAGCCATGGGGTACTTTGAATCCAATCAGGTCACTTATTTCAATCTGGACCTGAACACCGGCGTTATCGAGATGAGCGTGAAAGAAGGCGAACGTCCGCTGCCGGAATCCAGCACGTCCAGCGAAACTTCCAACGGCCTGCTGGCAGAAATTTACGGCGATGGCACCGATGCTTACGCCCCCAAAAACGGCGGGGTAGAGGTTATCACCTACAAACTGCCGTATCCTTCTTATTTCCTGCAGTTCTACCTCAAGGATTATATCGACCAGTATAACGCAGCCAACCCGGATGCCCCCATGCAGTACGATATGGTCGCCGTTAAGACCAATGTGCCCTGGTTCGAGATCATCCTGTACGCCTTTATGATTGGCAGCGTGGTGCTGCTCTTCATGTCCATGTACCGCGGCGGTGCCGGTGGCGGCGGCCTGATGAATGTTGGCCGTGCCAAGGTCAAGGACCAGCAGGAAGGCCAGCGCAAGGCAACCTTTGCCGATGTTGCTGGTGCGGATGAAGAAAAGGCCGAGCTGCAGGAGGTTGTCCAGTTCCTGAAAGCACCGGAAAAGTTCAACTCTCTGGGCGCGCGCATCCCCCACGGCGTGCTGCTTGTCGGCCCTCCGGGCACCGGCAAAACGCTGCTGGCCCGTGCCTGCGCAGGCGAGGCCGGCGTTCCGTTCTATGCCATTTCCGGCTCCGACTTCGTGGAAATGTATGTCGGCGTTGGCGCATCCCGTGTGCGCGATCTGTTTGAAAAAGCCAAAAAGACGATGCCCTCCATCATCTTTATTGATGAGATCGATGCCGTGGGCCGTCAGCGTGGTGCCGGTCTTGGCGGCGGGCACGACGAGCGCGAACAGACCCTGAACCAGCTGCTGGTTGAGATGGACGGCTTTGACGCCAACGACGGCGTTATCGTGATGGCTGCCACCAACCGCGCCGATATTCTGGATAAAGCTCTGCTGCGTCCCGGCCGTTTTGACCGTCAGGTCTATGTGGGCCTGCCGGATGTGAAAGGCCGCGAGGAGATCCTGCGCGTTCACACCAAGAACAAACCCCTTGGCCCCGATGTCAGCCTGAAAACCATCGCCAAGTCTACCGCGGGCTTCTCCGGTGCGGACCTGGAAAACCTTGTCAACGAAGCCGCCCTGCTGGCTGCGCGCAAAGGCAAAAAGGCAATCACCGAACCCGAAATCGAGGAAGCTTCCATCAAAGTCGTGGCCGGCCCCGAAAAGAAGAGCCGTGTTGTGACGGATGCCGAAAAGCGCCTGACCTCTTACCACGAAGCTGGCCATGCCATTACCGGCTACTTCTGCAAAACGCATGACCCAGTGCACCAGATCAGCATTATTCCGCGCGGTTCGGCCGGAGGCTTTACCATGTACCTGCCGGAAAAGGACCCCAGTTATGTGACCAAGACCGCCATGAACGAGAACATCGTCTGCCTGTTGGGCGGCCGTGTGGCGGAGCAGCTGGTGCTGGATGATATCTCCACCGGTGCTTCCAACGACCTGCAGCGCGCCACGGATACCGCCCGCGCCATGGTGACCCGCTATGGCTTCTCGGAGCGCATGGGTCCCGTGGTTTACGGCACCGACCCCGGCGAAACCTTCCTTGGCCGAGACTTTGGCCAGGGCAAGGGCTATTCCGAAAATACGGCGTCCGAAATTGATAATGAGATCCGTGATATCATGGATGAATCTTACGAGACGGCCCGCCGCATTTTGACCGAGCACATGACTGAGCTGCACCGTGTGGCCGGTGTGCTGATGGAACGCGAAAAGATCAGCGGCGAAGAGTTTGACGCCCTGATGAAAGGCGAAAACCTGGCACCCTTTGGGCTGGATACCCCCGCGCCTGCCGCAGCCCCTGCATCGGCAGAGCAGCCCGCCGCGCCGGAACAGCCCTCCGAACCGTCTGATGAAAATTGAGGCAAGGTGAAACACAATGGATCAAAATTTTTCCCTGATGGCGCAATCCCGTGCCAATTATTACACTGCCGGCAGCCCGGTCCAGTTTGTCCGTGTTGAGCTGCTCAAAGGGGATGTCACGGGTGAAGTTGCGGTCTGCCTGACCTTTAAGAACGTTGGCACAGAACCGCTGACCGGCTTTATCATCCACTTCAAGTGCAAAGATGCTTCCGGCCAGATCCTGTGCGAAGATGATTTCTATTACGAGCAGCTGAACGTGCAGCCCGGCGAACTGTTCGGCGCGGATGACGCTGTGTTTGTCAGCGATACGCCGGTTTCCAGCGTGGAAATCGAGCAGGACCGTGCCTTCCTGAATGGCCGCGGCGTGGATCTGCGCAATTATAAGCGCGTCCGCCTACAGGCTCCCCGCGTGCTGCCCGGCTCCATTGCCCGCACGCTGCAGACCCGCACCAACAATAAGATGCTGACCTGCGTCCCGCAGGACACCGAGAACGGCTGGTTCTGCGCCTGCGGTGCGTTCCACCCCAACGAGGAAGCCGTTTCTGTCTGCAGCGAGTGCGGCGGCGACCGCGCTTACATCAAGGCAACCCTGACCCGCATCCTGGAGGAAGCCCGCCAGGCCGCCGAACAGCAGCAGCGCGAAATCAACGCCGTGGCCAATGGCGTTGACTCCGCAGCTGCTCAGGCAGCCCAGGCCGCTGCCACCGCCGCTGCGGCTCAGGCTGCCATCAGCCAGGAGCCTACCGCACAGTTCACCCCGCCCACCCCGGCCCAGGAACCGGAAGAAGAGGACGAGGACGACGAAGCAACCAACGCCGAAATGGACCGCGTGCGCCGCTATGTCCCCAAAGGCCATCTGTTTGCCGATGAAGAGGACGAAGAAGACGAGCACACCCGCATGTTCGACGATGAGGAAGAGGACGGCGAAGATGACAACGAACCCCGCCGCGGCCGTTATGCGGACGATGACGAGGAGAGCGAGGACGATGTGATGGCCGAGCGCATCATCCATTGGGCACCGCCCATCACCGCAGTAGTCTGCGCGCTCATCATTGCTGTGTCGCTGATCTACCACTTTGTCATTGCCTGATCGTTTGTTGTTTGTAGGCAAAGGCGGATTGGCCCGCTGATATTTATCCGGGCAGGATAAAGCAAAATAAACCAAAACCAGCCGCCGGGCAGGGAAAAATCCCTGAGACCGGCGGCTGGTTTTTCTGTTTGCCTTCTATGCTTTATCTGTTATGCCTATTGCGGCAATCTACAATGTGGTAATGCGGCTTAGATATGGTGGGGATACTTCCAACGCAAACGCGGCAAGTATGGGAAACAAGGAAAGTAAAAACGCACAGGATACGCAGGAACCCAAAAAGCAATCCCCGTAATCTCTTAGTACCTAACTCTTATTTCAACGTTCCATCCAGCACCTGCTGGTAATACCACGGTTTGGGTGCGCGGAACACCTTGCCAGCCAAAGCGGAAAACTGCGGGTCGCTGATCTTTTTGGGGAACGCCAGCTCCCAGGCACACAGGGCCTGATATTTCAGTTTCAGCTCCCGGTTGGCGGCATTGTTGCCATACTTGGAATCGCCCAAAATCGGGCAGCCAATGCTGGCCAGATGGGCGCGGATCTGGTGGGTGCGGCCTGTTACCAGTTCCACCCGCAGCAGCGCCAACCGCCCGCTGACGGCAACGGTATCATACGCGGTAATGATCTCTTTTGCGCCGGATTTCGGCTCATCCAGAATGCGCACAATGCCGTGCACGGAATCTTTCGTCAAAAAGCTGTGCAGTGTGGCGGCAGGCGGCACCGGGCGGCCAAAGGTCACGCACAGGTACGTTTTGCGGATCAGCCGCTCTTTGATGGCGTTCACCAAAAACTCTTCCGCCGCGGCGGTTTTTGCCAGCAGCACAAGACCGCTGGTGCCGGTGTCCAGCCGGTGGCACAGGCGCGGTTCATGGGCGGCGTCCCAGCGCTTTTCTTCATACAGGCGGCGCAGCACCCGGTTCAGCAGGGTGTCGGCTTCATCGCCGTCCACCGGGATGCCCGCAGGCTTGTTGGCAACGATCAGGTCATCATTTTCATAAATGAATTCCGCCGGGGCGCGTGCCTGCAAAAACTCCGGCCTCTCCTGTGCGGTCAGGCCAAGCTGGTCATCCAGCAGGTAAACGCGGATCACATCCCCGTTCTGCACACGGGTGGCAAGGGGCTGCTTTTTGCCGTTCAGCTTGATTTTATTCTCCCGCAGCGCCTTGTTCAGCCGCCCCAGCCCCAGGGCAGGGAACTGCTCCATCAGGTATTTGTCCAGCCGCACGGGCAAAAGGCTTTTTACATGTAGTTCCTGCATTATTTACTCTCCAATTCTTTATCCCACAAAACGGTCGCGTCCGGAATATCCAGTGTTACCATCAGCCAGCCTGCATCGTGGTCGTCAATCGTTTTAATCGTGTATTCTTTCCCATCGGCGCACAGCACGCTGGCATGTTCCAGTTTGCGGCGCACAAAGGGGGAATCTGCAAAGCATACCGTCTGTTTCGTTTCGTCCAGCACGCCGCGGTTCCACAGGGCATCGGTGTAATCCGCAAGGCGCAGGGGATAGTTTTCGTCATAGGGGGTGCACAGCGCATCAAAGCTCTGCCCCTGCAGCCCCGGCGCAATCACATACCAGCTGCATGTGCCGTCCGTGCTTGTTACCCTGCCACACCAAGCGTTGTCTTTCACCGGCTCCACAGCCTGCAAAAAGGCGCCTTCCTCCGCAAACAGATACAGCGTATCTTCCCGCACCGCTCCGTCTGCAAGTTCCGCCAGCAGCGTTTCCCGCTGGGCGGTCAGTGCCGCTTCATCATAGCGGGCGGCAAACGGGTCGTTGGTCGTCATGCCGTTGTCTGCGGCGAACAGGGCCAGGTGCAAGGCATCGTCCTGGATCTCATCCATCGAAACGATCGCCTTATACCGCTGTGCTGCCTGCCAGAAATCGCTCTCCATCTCGGTGGGGAAAGCATCGGTCTGCATCGCCTTCCGCATGGCTGCGCTGCGCTGCACCATGCCGGGGCTGACGTCCCAAACCTGTACCACAGCCAGCAGGGCAGCACCTGCCAGCATCCAGCGTCCTTTCAGCCGGGCAAGCCCCACAAGGGCCAGCAGCATCAGCAGGTAATAGATCGGCCAGAACAGCCGCCCACTGGAACGGAAGATGGAAAACAACTTGATCAGCGAAGCAGGCAGCGGCAGCGTGGTAAGTGTTGCCCCGTTTGCGGTAACCACATTGCTGATAGCAAACACCGTCAACACCGCGCAGCAGCAGGCCAGCGCCCAGTGGCGGCGCAGCATGCCGCCCAGCTGCCGCCGCAGCAGAACCAGCGCAATGGGCAGGGTAATCAGCACACCAAGCCCCAGGTAGGCAAAAGCATCGTAATTGCCATAAACCTGATTCTGGGCGGGCAGCACCCGGCTATACAGCACGCCGTTTACCCCGGCGGGGTCCCACAGCGCGTTGAGGTTCATGCAGAAATAGCCATACAGCGCCTGCCCGCCGCTGGAAGCACTGCCATACAGCAGCCCCAGCGCCCAGCCCAGCAGCGCCGTGCCGCCAAAGTTGGCAGCAAGATACAGGCTGGGCCCCGCGAACTTGCGGTTGTGCACCGCATATTCCAGCAGCAACGCCAGCGTGATGGCATAGGTCATGGGCAGGAAGTAGGGGTGGATGCCAACCGCCAGCACGTTCAGCACAAACAGCCCGTGGGAAGCATACTGCCCCTTGCGCCGCGCGGAAAAATAAAAATAAAGCGCCGCCAACACAAAAAACTGTGCCCCCAGCGAGGTATGCCGGAACACCCGCTCAAACAAAACCGGGCTGGTAACAAACAGCAGGTCCGCCGCCAGCGGTACCACGCACCCCGGCAGGAACAGCCCCGCCAGCAGCGCGCCAACCCCGCCCTGCAAAGCAAAGCAGACCAGTGTGAACCACCCCATATATTGGAACGTTCCCCCCACAAGGTTGGCAACTGGCTTTAACAGCGCTGCAACCAGCGGGATCGAGTCCGTATAGGCAACGCTCAGCCCGTCCGGGTAGTTGATGCCATCGGCAATGCAAAGCGGCCAGGCGGCGGAGCTTTGGCGGTAAAACAGCCACCCGGCATAATGCTGCTGGATGTCCTTTTCAATGTAGCCGCCGCGGCAAAAAGCATCATTGGCCACGTTCAGCGTGCTGAACCCGAACACCAGCACAAACACCAGTGCCCCCAACAGGGCACCGCCAAGGAACAACCGCCCGCTGCGGGTAAGTTTTGGTAAAGTTGAATTTTTTGCCAGTAGAAACACATCCTTTGGGGCAAAGAAATAAAATTTGATAAGATGACAAAATCTGAAAAACAGACCATAAAACAACTTTATTATAATATACGCGCATTAAAATATCAACGCAAACCATGCCATATCTGCCTTGCGCCGGGCAGTGCTGTGCCCTGGTAAGGGCGAAAAACACCTTGCATCCCGCCGCAACAGTGGATATAATGTAAAATTATACAAAATAATAAATTTTCATGCCGCTGCGGCGGCCGGAGAGGGGTACAGGAAAAATGAATTTTGTTTTTATTTCACCGCATTTCCCGGAAAATTACTGGAATTTTTGTGACCGCCTGCGTGCCAATGGCGTAAATGTGCTTGGCATTGGCGATGCCCCTTACGAAACGCTGCCCGCCCTGCTCAAGAGCGCACTGACCGAGTATTACCGTGTGGACAACATGGAAAACTATGATGAAATGCTGCGCACCATGGGCTTTTTCACCTTCAAGTATGGCAAGATCGACTGGGTGGAAAGCAACAATGAATACTGGCTGGAACAGGATGCCCGCCTGCGGACGGACTTTAATATCGCCGCCGGCATCAAATCCGCCGAGATCGAAAAGTTCAAGCGCAAATCCGTGATGAAAACCTATTACGAGAAAGCCGGTATCCCCACTGCCCGCTGGTGTGTGACAGCGGATGTAATGGAAGCCCAGGCCTTTGCCAAAACCGTTGGCTGGCCCATCATTGCCAAACCGGATAACGGCGTGGGGGCAAACGGCACCCATAAGTTCAAGAACAAAACCGAGCTGAACAAATTTTTCCAGCAGGAGGGTCCTAGCGCGGCCAACTATATTCTGGAAGAATTTGTGGATGGCGAGATCGTGACTTTTGACGGCGTGGCCGATGCCAACGCCGAGCCGATCTATGCCGCCAGCCATGTCACGCCGGACAGCATCATGGAGATTGCCCACGGCAAAAAGCCGATGTGGTACTATGTTTCGCCGGAGATCAGCCCCGAACTGCGCAAAATGGGCGAAGCTGCCCTGAAAGCCTTTGGGGCCAAAAGCCGATTCTTCCACCTGGAATTCTTCCGCCTGAAAACCGCCAAGCCCAGCCTGGGCAATACGGGGGATATCCTTGGGCTGGAAGTCAACATGCGCCCAGCCGGCGGCTATACGGTGGATATGCTCAACTATGCCGGCGGGCTGGACCTGTACCAGATCTGGGCCGATATGGTGGCATTCGGCACCGCGCACCACCCGCTGGCGCGCTACCACCGCTACTGCTGCTGTGCGGGCCGCCACGATGAACTGCGCTACCGTATGCCGCATGAGGAGCTGCTGAAAAAGTACCGCTCCTGCCTGAACGAAGCTCCGCGCCTGCCGGAAGTTCTGGCCCGCGAAATGGGGAACCAGCTGTACATTGCCAGCTTTGAGGATGAAGCCGCCATGCAGGCGTTCCGCCGCGATGCCCTGGCCCGCCCGCGCGAATAACAGCAGGGAAAAATAAAGCGGACAAACCGGACAAAATCGAACATCTTGTGAATTTTATCCGCACAAATTGTAACATCTTGTAGTAAGCACTTGCTATTTACAGCCAAACCAGATACAATATATTCTGTATTTTTGGAGCCAGAAATAAGAGCTGCTGCCCCCGTGATGGGCAAAGCGGTTCCCATTGGGCAGAAGGAGCACCGCGGTGGAACAGGTATTTTTCATTAACCCCGTTGCAGGAAAACGGGATGCAAGCGCAGAGCTTGTGCCCCAGATCCTGGCGGCGGCCCGCCAGCTCCAGCTGCCCCAGCCCCAAATTGTTGTTACACAGTATGCTGGTCAGGCCCGCGAAGCGGCCCGCCGGTATGCGGCATCCGGTACCCCGGCGGCACTGTATGCCTGCGGTGGGGATGGCACGCTGAATGAGCTGGTTCAGGGGGCGGCAGGCAGCGCAAATGTAGCGGTCGGCTGCGTGCCCTGCGGCAGCGGAAACGACTATGTGCGTAACTTCGGCGCGGCAGGCCAAGCGTCCTTTTTGGACTTTGTCGCCCAGCTGCAGGCGCAGCCCTGCCGGGTGGACCTGCTGCAAACATCCCTTGGCATCGGGATCGATATCTGCGCCGCCGGGCTGGATGCCCAGGTGGCATATGGCATCCCCAAATTCCGGCGGCTGCCGGGGTGCGGGGGAACGGCGGCCTATACACTCTCGATTCTACAGGCCATGCTCAGTCGCTTCGGCCACCAGCTGCGCGTTGTGATCGACGGCAAAGAGCATACCGGTACATACATGATGGCGGCCATCTGCAACGGCGGCTATTACGGCGGCGGTTATCAGGCGGCACCTTATGCGGCCATGGATGACGGCTTGCTGGATATTGTGCTGGTCAAGCCCATCTCCCGCATTCAAGTCGCGGGGATTCTGGCCAAATACAAAGCCGGGCGGCACATGCAGGATGCCGATACCATCATACCGGAATTCCGCAGCTTTATGACCTTTTACCGTGCCCGCAGTGTGGAAATGCAGGTGCTGGATAACCGCCCCATCATTGCCACGATCGACGGCGAGTGCGCCCCGGTGATGGAGCTGAAAGCGGAAGTTCTGCCGTCTGCGCTGAACGTGCTGCTGCCGCGGCCTGCCTGCGGCAGCGCGGTCATCCGTGGGCTGTATGAATGCCCAATGCAGGTAAAAGCAAAATAAAACCATGGCAAACGCGCCAAAACAAAGCGCTGGTTGCCGTACTTGAAATAAAATCCGCGGCCAGCTGGCCCGGGGAGGGAAAGATATGTCAGAAGCAAAAGTAAGGGTCCGTGTGGCCCATAACGCCATGCACCTGCCGGTGGTTGCACTGCGCGGGCTGGTGGTGTTCCCCAATAATGTGGTCCATTTTGAGGTGGGCCGCCAGAAGTCCATTGCCGCCATCGAGGCCGCCATGCACGCCAACAGCAATATTTTCCTGATCGCACAAAAGGATATGGAGACCGAGGAACCCAACGCCCAGGACCTGTATGCCTATGGCGTTATTTCGGAAATCAAGCAGGTGCTGCGTGTGTCCGAAGATCTGGTCAAGGTTCTGGTAGAGGGCAAGTCCCGCGCCAAGCTGCTGGAGCTGGATGCCAGCGGTAAATACCTGCAGGCCGATGTCCGCCTTGCCCCCGTGCGCGGCGTGGCACCGGATAAGCGCACCCAGACCGAAGCGCTGGTTCGCAGCCTGAAAGAGTGCTTTGAGGAGTACCTCTCCTACAGCCCGCAGATCTCCAAGGATGTGGTGTATAACATCGTTTCCTCGGATAATCCGCTCTACCTGAGCGAATACATGCCGGCCAACCTGCTGCTGAAGTATGAGGATAAGCAGACCATCCTGCAGGAAAATTCCATCCCCAGCCGGTTGGAAAAGCTCCTGCTTGTGATGCGCCAGGAATGCGAAGTGCTGGCCATTGAGAAAGAACTGGACGATAAAGTGAACGTCCAGATGGATAAAAACCAGCGCGATTACTACCTGCGGGAGCAGATGCACATCATCAGCGAGGAACTGGGCGATACCGAGGACACCCGCGCCGAAGCGGAAAAGTATGCCCAGAAGATCCAGGACCTGCACCTGGATGCCGCCAGCGAGGAAAAGCTGCTGAAAGAGTGCGAGCGCCTTGGCAAAATGGCCGGAAACCAGGCCGAAATCAGCGTGATCCGCAGCTATTTGGATACCGTCATCGGCCTGCCGTGGCACACCTTTACCAAGGACGATTTGAACCAGGCCCATGCCCGTAAGGTGCTGGACCATGACCATTATGGTCTGGAAAAGGTCAAGGAACGCATTCTGGAAATCTTGGCCGTCCGCCAGCTCAACACCGATGTCAAAGGCCAGATCATCTGCCTGGTCGGCCCTCCGGGTGTCGGCAAAACCTCCATTGCACGTTCCGTTGCCGCCTGCATGGACCGCAACTTTGCCCGCATGAGCCTTGGCGGCGTGCATGATGAAGCCGAAATCCGCGGCCACCGCCGTACATACATCGGCGCACTGCCCGGCCGCATCATCAGCGCTATCAATACTGCCAAGTCCTCCAACCCAGTCATCCTGCTGGACGAGATCGACAAGCTGGCGGGGGACTACCGCGGCGATCCTTCCAGCGCCCTGCTGGAAGTTCTGGACCCCGAACAGAACAAAACCTTTAAGGATAACTATCTCGATATCCCGTTTGACCTCAGCAACGTGCTGTTCATCACCACGGCCAACGATGCTTCCCACATTCCCGGCCCGCTGTATGACCGTATGGATGTGATCGAACTGCCCAGCTATACCCGCGTGGAAAAGTTCAACATCGCTCGCCGCCATCTGCTGCCCAAGCAGCTCAAAAACAACGGCCTGGAATCCCGCGTTACCATGGCCCCGGCGGCGCTGTATGAGATCATTGACGGCTACACCCGTGAGGCCGGCGTGCGTACCCTGGAGCGCACCATCACCGCCGTGCTGCGCAAGTGCGCCCAAAAGATCGCGGCAGGGGAGAAAGAAAAGATCAACGTTACCCCCACCATGGTCAAGGCTATGCTCGGCCCCGAAAAGGTCAAGCCGACCTTTATCTCCCGCACCGATGCTGTCGGCATTGCCAACGGCCTTGCCTGGACCAGTGTGGGCGGCGAGATGCTGCCCATCGAAGTTTCCATCATCCCCAACGGCTCCGGCAAGGTGGAGATCACCGGCAGCCTGGGCGATGTGATGAAGGAAAGCGCCCATCTGGCATTGACCTATGCCCGCGTGCACGCCGAAACCTACCACATTGCACCGGATAAGTTCAAGAACACCGATATCCATATCCATGCCCCCGAAGGCGCAGTGCCCAAGGACGGCCCATCCGCCGGTGTCACCCTGACCACTGCGCTGATCTCCGCTCTGTCGGAAATCCCGGTCCGCCACGACCTTGCCATGACGGGCGAAATCACCCTGCACGGCAATGTTCTGCCCATCGGCGGCCTGAAAGAAAAGAGCATGGCCGCTTTCCGCGAGGGCATTTCCACCGTGCTCATCCCCGAAGCCAACAAGCCCGACCTGTACGAAGTGGATGAAGAGGTCAAAAAGGCGGTCAAGTTTATCCCCGTCAGCGACCTTTCTCAGGTGCTCAAAAACGCACTCATCCTGCCCGCAGCATCCGCTGCCCACAAACGCACCATGCCGCAGGCTACCCAGCTGATTGCAACCGAGCAGAGCACCGCCAAGGAGCCTGCTGCCGTGATGTGACCACCGTGGATAAGCCGGAAAAGGGAGTTGTATCTATGAATTATAATCGCAGTGAATTTCAGGCATCCTATGGTCTTTCCAGCCAGCTGCCGGAAAGTGACCGCCCGGAATTTGTCTTTTCCGGCCGCTCCAATGTGGGCAAATCCAGCCTGATCAATAAGCTGTGCAACCGCAAAAACCTGGCGCGTGTCAGCGCAACGCCGGGCAAAACGGCAACCATCAACTTTTACCGTGTGGATACCGCCTATTTTGTGGATCTGCCCGGCTATGGTTATGCCAAAGTATCCAATGCGGACCGTGAGCGCTGGGATGAGCTGATCAACAGCTATTTTGAAGCAGACCGTGCGCTGAACGTTCTGGTGCAGCTGCTGGACAGCCGCCATGCCCCCAGTGCGGACGATGTGCAGATGATGGAATACCTGCGCTACCACCGCATTCCCTTTGTTGTGGCGCTGACCAAGGCGGATAAGCTCAAAAAATCTGAGATGGCCGCCCGGCGGGAAGAATTCCAGGCCGCCTGCGCCCCCTATGGCTGCAAACAGGTGTTTTTGACCAGCGCCGAAAAGGGAACCGGGGTCGAAGAGCTGCGCCAGTATCTGGATGCCTGCCTGGCACCGGAGGCCTGAGCCATGGCCTATCAGGAATTTGCCTATTTTTATGACGAGTTCAACGGCGCAGCCGATTACGATGCGCTGTTTGCCTATGTGACCGGGGAGCTGAAAGCCCACGGCATCCAGGATGGCATTGTGGCGGATTTTGGCTGCGGCACCGGGGAGCTGACTTTGATGCTGGCCCAGGCCGGGTACGATATGATCGGCATTGATGTTTCGGAAGAGATGCTCAGCGTCCTGCGGGATAAAGCCGATGCTCTCGGCCTGCCGCTGACTAACCCCATGCTGCTGCGGCAGGACCTTTTACAGCTGGACCTGTATGGCACCATCCGCGCCGCGGTTTCCACTTTTGATACTTATAACCACATCGGTCCGCTGGAAAACTTTGAAAAGGCCATCGCAAAAGCTGCATTCTTTATGGAAAAAGACGGCGTTTTTGTGTTTGACCTGAACACGCCCTATAAGCATGAAAAAGTGCTTTCCGGCCAGACTTTTGATTTTGACGAGGATGACGCCGCCTGCCGCTGGAGCAACCGCTATGACCCGCAGACAGGCCGCGTGGACCTCAGCATTGATATCCACTATAAAGATACCGGGGAAGACTTCCGTGAATCTTTCTCGGAATACAGCTACCCGCTTGATACCGTCAAAGCACTTTTGGTCAAATATGGCTTTGACCCGGTCAAAATTGCCGATGGCGAAAGCTTTGGCCCTGTCCAGCCGGACAGCCAGCGCTGGATCATCACGGCAGTCAAGCAGTATACACAGGAAGCAGGCGGCACCCCGGCATAACTGCCGCACCCCTGCTTCGGGAGGTCATTGATTCTATGTGTGAAGCGAAAAATGAAAACAGCAGCAACCTGCTGCGCGGCATTTCGGAAAACGGCGGCATCCTGTTCTATGGCATTGATTCCACCGCCATTGTGCGCCAGATGGAACAGCTGCATAAAACCAGTGCCGTCACTACCGCAGCCCTGGGCCGCCTGCTGACCGGTGTTGCCATGATGGGCCAGATGCTCAAGTCGGACTCTGATTCCGTCACTGTGCAGATCAAGGGCGGCGGCCCGGCGGGCCGTATTCTGGCCGTTTCCAACGGCGCGGGCGATGTAAAAGGCTATGTCGAAAACCCCATCGTGGAGCTGCCCCCGCGTGCGGACGGCCACCTGAACGTCGGCGCTGCCGTTGGTAAGGACGGTACGCTGGATGTGATCCGCGACCTTGGCATGCGGGAACCTTATATCGGCCAGGTGCCGCTGGTTTCCGGTGAGATCGCCGAGGATATCACCAACTATTTTGCCATCAGTGAGCAGACCCCGACGGTCTGCGCGCTGGGCGTTCTGGTCAACCCGGATCTGACGGTGCAGTGCGCGGGCGGCTTTATCGTGCAGCTCATGCCCGGTGCAACCGAGGATGAGATCACCCGCCTGGAAAAGAACATCGGCGCAATGCCCGGCATTACCACCCTGCTGCAGCAGGGCAAAAGCATCCCCGATATCCTGAACATGGCGCTGGATGGCTTTAACCCCGAACTGCTGGATTCCACCCGCATTGACTATTGCTGTGACTGCAGCCTGGACCGTGTGGAGCGCACCATCCGCAGCCTTGGCAAAAAAGAGGTGGAAAAACTGCGCGATGAAGACCCCGTTGCCGAGGTCAACTGCCAGTTCTGCGGCAAACAGTATAAGGTGGACCTGAACGACCTACTGAAAAACTGGCCGGATACCGCAGAAAAGCAGTGAACGTATGACTTTTTGAAAAAAATAGGCGAAAAAAGCTTGACTTTTTACATCGAATGCCATATAATAGCATTCGTCGCCCGGAGAGAGCGCGACAAACCAAACTCTCCGCCATGCGGCCGTAGCTCATCTGGTAGAGCGCCACCTTGCCAAGGTGGAGGTAGCGA
>CAVFVI010000030.1:0-38006 GCA_963626055.1 Acutalibacteraceae bacterium | reverse complement strand
CTGCAAAACCCTCATTCGGCAGTTCAAATCTGCCCGTCACCTCCAAAAACTCCCGCAGTCATTTGCCTGCGAGAGTTTTTTGCATATAGCCCTTTAGATTCTGTGTGATAAAGAGCCGATTTCCCATAAAAATAAGTGATGATAGTAAAGTTCAACTCCCCGTAAGCGCGCATAGCAAACCGCTTGCGGGGCGTTTTGATTTCCGGCAGAAATATATTACCTTGCGCCTTTCATTGTAAAAACAACAGGTATTGTTTTGAGCAGGCACCAAAGGTCAAACAGTACAGAGCAATGATCGATATAAATCAAATCATATTTGAGCTTTTCTGCAGGGTTCAAATCATAGCCGCCATTGACCTGCGCATAACCCGTCAAACCCGGCACAACCTGCATGCGGCTGCGGAAGTTTTCGACTTTGCTGTCAAGGTCGTCATAAACCGTGGGGCGTTCGGGGCGCGGGCCAACAAAGCTCATTTCGCCCATAAAGATGTTGAGCAGCTGCGGCAGCTCGTCGAGGTGGGTCAGGCGCAGGATACGGCCAACGCGGGTAATGCGTGTGTCATTTTCGCTGGTCCATTTCGCATCATCCGGGGCAGTACTCTGCCGCATGGAACGGAATTTGTAGATAGTAAAAGGCTTCCCGCCGTAACCAAGCCGTATTTGTGTGTAAATGATCTTGCCGGGAGAATCCAGCCGAACAACAAGCGCAATCGCAGCCATGGGCAGTGCGCAGATAATAAGCAGAACCAAAGAACATACAAGATCAAACCCGCGTTTGAGGGTGAGATAGCTCGCCTTGCGCAGTAAAGGTACAGGAGATAGACAGTTGACGGGGTGGGGTTCCATAGCCGGATGATACATGCGGCATCGACCTTTCTGAAATGTATGATGGTTGGCAAATACAACAGAATCTGTTTACAATGTTAGCCTAAAATGTACTCAAAATCAATATATTCCGACAAGATTTATGAAAAAATATTATGAGTGTACGTTAAAATCTAGTATAAAGATACATCTGATATGAATTTTTGTATTTGAGCGAAGTTTGAATAAAGAAAAAGCTCCCAGCTTGTACCAGCTGGGAACAAATGATGATGAAAAGGGGCGTTAATAGATGGCACATCCGCGTCTGCCGTTTTCTTTTACCAGATACAGGGCTTTGTCAGCATCCTTGAAGATGGATTCACCCGGCTTTTCGCGGTCGGTAAAGGCAACGCCAACGCTGATAGAAACAGGCGGAAGGCCGGAGTTGCTCTTGGCAAGCTCTTCATTGATACAGGCAACTTTTTCCTGAATGATATGCTGCAGATCAGTGGTCATCTCGACCATGATGACGCCAAATTCATCCCCGCCAATACGGCATACATAATCAGCACTTCGGAACGTCTTTTTCAGCAGCGTGGCAACATGTTTCAAAATTTGGTCGCCCATGTCATGGCCATAGGTATCATTGACGGACTTAAAGGTGTCAACGTCGATCAACAGCATGGCAAAGGGGCGGTCGCCATTTTCGTAAACACGCAGCAGCTTTTCGAAGGAACCGCGGTTCAAAAGGTCGGTCAGGGCGTCATATTCGGCCTCGTGGCGGATCAACTTTTGGGTTTCCTGGTTTTCCTCGTATACCTTACCTTTGACAACGGCACGGAGTTTGCGGCGGCGGAGGGGCTGGAACGCTCTTGCATTAACAAGCGCCTGCCCCGGACTAAGGTGTATTTCTGCCACCCGTATTCCTCTTGGGAGCGGGGCACCAACGAGAACACCAACGGCATGATTCGGCGGCGGTTCCCCAAGGGCACGAACTTTGCGGCGGTGACGAACGCGCAGATCGCGGCGGCGGAAAACTGGATAAATAATTATCCACGGAAGATATTGGGGTACAAGTCAAGCGAGATCGTATTTAGGGAGTGCCTGCGGGAACTGGGCATTGCGGCATGATGGGTAGATAAAGAACAGAAAATATAGATAAATCGTTGAAAAAGGCGTGATGTGATAAAATGCACAAAAATAAATGCAAAAAGTTGTTGCATTTGACTATTGAATTTTTCTCGAAAAATAAGCTGCCGCCAAACGCTTGACAAAAACGGCAACATATGCTAACTTAGTAAACAGTTAAATGCAAGGACGGGAACGAGTAACCGTTTTGCTGTATGCGAAAGAGAGGCCCCGGTTGGTGCAAGGGGCTGGCAGGCAAAGCGGCGAATACATCCCTGAGCAGCAGGCTGAACGCCCTTAAGGGCTGTTAGGCTGGGCCGTGTGCGCACGTTACAGCGTTTGGGTGTCGCAGTTGTACACTTTGGCTGCCGCACCCGCGAAGGCCCGCCGCCGTGAGGCACGGGCAAACAGAGGTGGTACCGCGTATTTGATCGCCCTCTGCCAAATTCAACATTTGGCAGGGGCGTTTTATTTTTTGCCCTTGCCGCACAAACCAAGGAGGATGCAACCCCATGACCATTTATGACGAACTGAAAGCCCGCGGCCTGATTGCCCAGGTAACGGACGAGGAAGAAATCAAGGAAGTTATCAACAACGGCAAGGCTACTTTCTACATCGGCTTCGACTGCACGGCGGACTCTCTGACGGCGGGCCATTTCATGGCACTGACGCTCATGAAGCGCCTTCAGATGGCGGGCAACCAGCCGGTCGCGCTGATCGGCGGCGGCACCACCATGATCGGCGACCCGTCCGGCCGCACCGACATGCGCAAAATGCTGACCAAAGAGGACATTGACCATAACGCCGAGTGCTTTAAGCGCCAGATGGAACGCTTTATTGAGTTTGGCGAAGGCAAGGCCATGATGCTGAACAACGCAGACTGGCTGCTGAACCTGAACTACATTGAGCTGCTGCGTGAAGTTGGCCCCTGCTTCAGCGTGAACAACATGCTGCGCGCCGAATGCTACAAGCAGCGCATGGAGAAGGGCCTGTCCTTCCTGGAATTCAACTACATGATCATGCAGAGCTACGACTTCTACCACCTGTTCCAGAATTACGGCTGCAACATGGAGTTTGGCGGCGACGACCAGTGGAGCAACATGCTGGGCGGCACCGAGCTGATCCGCCGCAAACTGGGCAAGGACGCTTACGCCATGACCATCACGCTGCTGACCGACAGCCAGGGCAAAAAGATGGGCAAGACCGCTGGCAACGCCGTTTGGCTTGACCCCAACAAGACCAGCCCGTTCGAGTTCTACCAGTACTGGCGCAATGTTGATGATGCTGATGTGCTCAAGTGCATCCGCATGCTGACCTTCCTGCCGCTGGAGCAGATCGACGAGATGGACCACTGGGAGGGTGAGCAGCTGAATAAAGCCAAGGAAATCCTGGCTTACGAGTTGACCAGCATGGTGCACGGTGCCGAGGAAGCTGAAAAGGCCCAGAATGTAGCCCGCCAGCTGTTCAGCGGCGCAGCCGACCACGAGAACATGCCCATCACCCAGCTGGATGCCGCACTGGTCAAGGACGGCAAGGTTGGCCTGCTGGCTGCCATGGTTGGCGCCAAGCTGTGTGGCTCCAACCGTGAAGCCCGCCAGTTGGTGCAGCAGGGCGGCGTTCTGGTAGACGGCGAAAAGGTGACCGACCCGACCTTTGGCCTGACGGTGGAACAGCTCCAGAACGGTGTTGTGATCAAAAAAGGCAAAAAGACCTACCACAAGGTAACGCTTTGATTGCCTGAATTTACCTGAATTTATAAAATGAGCGCGCAGGCTGTTGCATCCGGCATACCGGGCGGCAGCCTGCCGTTTATTTTTGGCGCATACCTTGCCCCCACACGGGATTTAGGATATAATAAAAGGGTACGAAAAATGCAGCCGGGGGAGCAGCCATGCCAAAAGATAAGCTGAAAACAATTTATGTGTGCAACCAGTGCGGTGAAACCAGCCCCCGCTGGTTGGGCCGCTGCCCGTCCTGCGGCGCATGGAACACCATGACTGAAGATGTGGTGGCAGAACCGGCAAAGTCATCTTCCGGCCGCGCCGCCGCACCGGTGCGTGTGACGGGTCAGACCAGCCTGAAACCGCTGAAACTGAAAAACGTGAGCACGACCGAAGAAAAAAGCCGCATTGTGACCGGCATTGCAGAGCTGGACCGCGTGTTGGGCGGCGGCATTGTGCTGGGCAGCGTGACTTTGATCGGCGGCGAACCGGGCATCGGCAAATCCACCATTCTGTTGCAGCTGTGCGGCGAAGTGAGCCGGACGCGCTCGGTTTTGTATGTGACGGGCGAAGAATCTGTACGGCAGATCAAGCTGCGTGCCGTTCGGCTGGATGTGCCGCAGGATAATATCTCCATTGTGGCGGAAAGCGATGTGGACGAGATCTGCGGGCTGATTGAACAGATGAAGCCGGACCTTGTGGTGATCGACTCCATCCAGACGATGCGCTGCACGGATGTGGCGTCGTCCTCCGGCACGGTCAGCCAGGTCAAGGAAAGCTCGGCACGCTTTTTGAACGTGGCAAAAACGAATGAGATCCCGACCTTTATTGTCGGCCATGTCAACAAAGACGGCGCCATTGCGGGTCCAAAAGTCATGGAGCACATTGTGGATACGGTGCTGTACTTTGAGGGCGATAAGACCCTGCCGTACCGCGTGCTGCGCGCCGTGAAAAACCGTTATGGTTCCACCAATGAGATCGGCATGTTTGATATGACCGGCAAGGGATTGGAACAAATCGAAAACCCCTCGCAGGTCATGCTGGAAGGGCGGCCGATTGGTATTTCCGGTACCTGCGTTGCCTGCGTGATGGAAGGTACGCGGCCGGTGTTGAGCGAAATTCAAGCGTTGGTGACAAAAACAGCATTCCCCAGCCCACGGCGCACGGCAAGCGGGTTTGACTTTAACCGCATGTATCTGCTGCTTGCGGTGCTGGAAAAGCGTGCGGGCTATGTGTTTGGCAACCAGGATGTGTATATCAACATCATTGGCGGCCTGAAACTGGACGAGACGGCCTGCGATTTGCCGGTCTGCCTGGCAATGGCATCCAGCCTGCTGGACCTGCCAGTGCCGGAAAAAACACTGGCAATCGGTGAAGTTGGCCTGGGTGGGGAAGTGCGCAGTGTGCCGCACCTGGAAACCCGCCTGCGGGAAGCCCAGCGTGTGGGCTTTGATACCGCCATTGTGCCCAAGCATAACCTGAACATGCTGGATGCCGCGCAATTCCCAGGGCTGCGCCTGGTGGGGGTTGCTTACCTGCGGGAAGCCATTAACGCAATCAAAATCAATAAATAACAGTGCGGGCAGCAGCCTGCACCAGGAGGAGTTATATCATGAGCGAACAGGAAAAGAACACGACCCCGGAACAGAGTGCCGCCCCGGCAGCACCCAAACCGCCGAAAATTGATAACGCTGCACTGAAAAAGGCTGCCGCAGCCCTGCGTGAGGAAAATAATCAGCAGAACTTTAATGCGGTCATCAACCTGTTGATGCGCGGTGTGTTCCTTGCACCGGCCAAAATTGAGATTGGCGAAAACGCCCCCAAACCGGACGAAAACGGACGTATCCAGCTGCCGAAAGACACCAAAGTGACCTTTGCACTGCTGAAATCCGGCGATGGAAAGTCTTTCTTTACCGCATTTACCGATGCAGAAGAACTGGATAAGTGGCAGAATAAGCCCGCTGGTCAAGTTATGCTGCTGCGCTTTGATGATTACGCCCGGATGCTGAACGGCAATGACCATGTGGCCGGCTTTGTGCTGAACCCGTTCACGGATAACCTGCGCTTTAACTCGGAGATGATTGCATCTTTGCTGAAACAGCGCAACGAGATGCTGGAAAAAATCAAGCAGGCCGCCGCGCAGCAGGCAGCCCAGCGCAATGCACAGATCAAGCCCGGCGATAAGGTGACGATCGTGGAGCCTTCGGTATACCCGGACGAATTGGTCAACCCGCTGTGCGCCGAGCTGGAAAAGTACCCGATGGTGGGCGCTGCATACTTGCAGATCATGGTGATCAATGGAACCACCAAGAGCTATCTGCTGGTTCTGGATGCGCCCAAGGATGATGCGCTGTTCAAAGCCGCAGGCGATGCGGCGCGCCCGTTCCTGGTCAGCAATGAGAAAAAGATGAACCTGAACATCACGATTTCTACTTCGCCGCTGGGCCAGCAAGGTATGCGCGGCAGCGAGCCGTTTTACATTAAGGGCCAGGGCCGTGTAGATAATCTGGATGATGATGACGAGGATTGATAAAAGACAGAAGCCGGTTGGTTTTTGGTCAAATTTTGACGGCTGGGTTGATATCATATGATATGCTACGGTGATGGTTCCAATAAGCTTGTGACGATAAGCTTATTGGATGAACATCGCATCACCAAAGGAAAAGAGACAATATTTTTCCTGTACAGCAGCTTTGTCAATAAGCGTAAATGAACGAACAGAAAGAAAAATAAAACCAGGAGCTACTGGCATGCAAAAAACACACGAAATCCTGAATCTATCCACGAGAGGGTGCAGGATTTCGTGCGTTTTTACAGGACATGTAATTTCGCTAAAGATGAGTTTAGCGAAACACAGAGGAGGGCTTTACTCAAAATAATGAGTACATACATTGATGTGGCGCACCCAAACCGGCATGCGCCGTATACGGATATTCCGGATCTTGTTATGGATTATCTGCATTATCTGGATGTTGTCAAGCTGCGTTCGCCGCGCACCATTAACGGATACTATCTGGATCTGCGCGGGTTCTTCCGCTATATGATGACGGTCTGGAACCTGGCGCAGCCAGATACACCGCCGGAAGAAATTGATTTGACCCATATTACAAAACGCCAGATCAGCACCATTACCAAACGGGATATTATCAATTACCTGGATTACGCCCGCAGCAATGATAACGGCGCCAAGGCCCGTGCCCGCAAGCTGAGCGCCCTGCGCGGCTTTTTTGGCTACCTTTGCCACCAGATCAACGAACTGAGCGAAAACCCAACGGATAATATCAACCTTGGCAGCCCAAAGAAATCTCTGCCCAAATACCTGAGTGCCAATGAAAGTATGCAATTGTTAAAAAATATACAAAGCGACTTCTATGAGCGGGACTACTGCATTATTGTCTTTTTCCTGAATTGCGGTATGCGCCTGGCGGAACTGATCACAATCAATCTTGGCGATTTTAAGGATGATACCATTAAAATTACCGGCAAAGGAAATAAAGAACGCCTGGTGTATCTGAATGCGGCCTGCCAGGCGGCGCTGGAACATTATCTGCCGGCGCGGGCTGCACTGAATAATCTGCGTGATAAAGAAGCACTTTTTGTATCCAAAAAGACTGGCAAACGTTTAACGGCACGCCGCGTGGAGCAGATTGTTGCCAACTGCCTGAAATCAGCGGGCTTGGACAATATGGGCTATTCGCCGCATAAACTGCGCCATACCGCCGCTACACTCATGTATCAGGGCGGCGTGGATATGCTGGCCATCAAGGAGATCCTGGGGCACGAGAATGTATCCACGACGCAGATCTATACCCATATCAACCAGCAGCAGCTGAAACAGGCAGTGGCAGCCTCTCCCCTTGCGGACACCGGTTATATTGCACCGCAGCCCAAAGCGATAACGGATTCAGAGCAGGACACTGGCGAAGAGGACAGCTGAACCGGAAAACACAAAACTGCTGACAGCGCACCCCAGCAGGCAAAGCAGATAATGTACAGATAAGCGCCGGATTGCGCCGTTGAGCGCACCGCGGCAGCCGGAAAAAACAATGCGGGACAAGTTTTTGCTTACCCTGCACGAACTATGCGCAAGCCAAAGCATGAACACTGACAGTACAAGCTCCGGCAGGCAGTTCAAAAGCCAATAAACAACAAGCGCGCGCGCTCCGCCAGACGCATAAATGGCGGAGGCGCACACACCTAATGCAGTGCCCTTGAACGCAAAATAAGTCCCCATAAAAATGCTGCCCCACAAATGGAACCCGCAGAGATAAATCAGCGATGCCTGCAAAAACGCCGCGGCAAACCAACTGCACCAGACAGACCAAAATGCCGTATAGCTTTGTGCGGCCATGACATGATCTGTAAGAGAGGCAAAAGCACCCTGGAGTTCAAACCGGCCGAGCGGAATGCCGGTAAGATATCCGGCCAGAAACGCGGAAGAAAAAGCGAGCAGGTCGTTTTTACCCGCGAGTTTTTGTATGCCTGGGGCAGCAGCCGTACCGGCGGGTGAACCGCTGTTAAGAATTCTTTTTGGCGTGTAAGGGGCCGGTGCTGGCCGCGGGGCGCGCATCAGCGTTTGGGCGCGGTGTTCCTTGCTGCGCCCAATGCACTCAGCACGCCGCCTGCGGTGCCGCCAAACAGCAGCGCTGCAAGTAAGGCCAGGTTCATGTGGTCAAATACAAGCGGTTTGCCGCTCAAAGCGGTAGCAAGGATCAGACACAGCGCATAAAAGCCGCCCACGGAAACACCGCATAAAAGCCGTTTTTGGGCAATGCCGTTTGCAAGAACGAGACCGGAAAGAACAGCCCCCACCGCCACGCTGGCACAGGCTGCCGGTTTGACAAGTTCCAGCGAGAGCGCAGTATGGGCAAAAATCTGTGCAGCCAAAGCAAAAAGCAGGATGGCCGAACCCGCGCCGCAGCCGAAACTTTTGATCAGCAGCCAGGATAAATGGCTGCTGGATTTACTGTGGACTTTGCGGATATGGTTTGATGGAAGTTTGCTGGATGAAGCCCTTGAATTAGCAGCAGACATAAAGAAAACGCCCCCTTTGCATGGTACAAACTATGCAAAGGGGGCGTTTGTTATTCAGATAATACAGTCAGAACCAATCAGTTCTTCTTGGCGGGAGCATCTTTCTTGGCGGTATCTTTCGCGGTGTTGCCCATATCCAGCTTTTCAACGGAAGAAATAGCGGAACGGCGGAAGCGAATCTTTACACGGTCGCTGGTGGTTTCCAGAACAAAGGTGTCGTCCTTATCGTTGATAGCGGCAACGCGGCCAACCACACCGCCGATGGTAACAACGGTATCGCCTACTTCGATGGAAGCGCGCATGGCGGCATCTTTCTTGTCCTGCTTTTTCTGGGGCAGGTACAGGATGATGTACATGAACACAAGGATCAGGACCATCGGCAGGAAGGTAACAAGCAGGCTGGCGGTGCTGGAAGTATCAGCGGTCAAAAATTCGATCATAATGTGGAACTCCTTAAATTTGATTTTACAGTATTTCTATTATTATACAGGCTTTCGCCATAAACCGCAAGGGGGTAAAACAAGGAAACCTGGAATCCGCTTAAATTCTGGAGTCCAGAAGATGCACATACTTATCATGGAACTGCTGGAACGTGCCGTTATCCAGTGCTTCACGAATCCGCTCCATCAAATGATTGTAGAAATACAGGTTGTGCATAACAGCCAAACGCATGCCCAGCATTTCATCTGCCTTTTGCAGATGGCGGATGTAAGCACGGCTGTAATTGCGGCAGACCGGGCAATCGCACTGCGGGTCAATGGGCTGTTCGTCACGCTCGTATTTCAGGTTTTTGATGTTGATGATGCCGTTCCAGGTGAACAGGTGGCCGTGGCGGGCATTGCGGCTGGGCATGACGCAGTCAAACAAATCCACGCCGCGGTACACACCCTCAATGATGTTGCCGGGAGTTCCGACACCCATCAGGTAGCGGATCTTATCCGCCGGGGCATAAGGCTCCACCGCGCTGATGACATCATACATTACTTCGGCAGGCTCGCCGACAGCAAGGCCGCCGATGGCATAGCCGTCCAGGTCATACTCGGCAATCTGCTTCATATGCTCAACGCGCAGGTCTTTGTAGGTGCAGCCCTGATTGATGCCAAACAGCAGCTGGTCCGGGTTCACGGCTTTGCCCTCGTGCTTCAGACGGGCCATTTCCGCCTTGCAGCGCAGCAGCCAGCGGGCGGTACGCGCGCAGCTGTTTTTGGCGTAATCATATTCAGCGGGGTTTTCTACGCATTCATCAAATGCCATGGCGATAGTGGAGCCAAGGTTTGCCTGAATCTGCATGCTCTGTTCCGGCCCCATAAAAATGCGGTGGCCGTCCAGATGGGAGTTGAACGTTACGCCTTCCTCGGTAATGTGGCGCAGCTTGGCAAGGCTGAACACCTGAAATCCGCCGCTGTCGGTCAGAATCGGGCCGTCCCAGCGGGTGAACTTGTGCAGGCCGCCCATATCGGCAACGACCTGGTCGCCGGGGCGCAGGTGGAGATGGTAGGTGTTGCACAGCATGACCTGTGCGCGGATCTCTTTCAAATCATGTGCCGAAAGCCCGCCTTTGATCGCGGCAGCAGTGGCAACGTTTTGGAAAGCAGGTGTCTGAACCGTGCCGTGCACAGTCTGGAACTCGCCGCGGCGGGCTGCACCCTCTTTTTTAATCAGGCGGTATGGCATAAATGGTGTTCTCCCCTGTTTTGTCGTTTTATTTTGTTCAAAAACATGCGGCGCCAGAGTGTTTTCCTGCGCCGCTTTGTGATTTTATTATAATTTTATTATACTGGAAGCAGTAGGATAAGTCAACCGTTCCGCAAGGCGGGCTTATTGGATGAACATGGCATCGCCAAAGGAAAAGAAGCGGTATTTTTCCTGTACGGCGACTTTGTATGCGGCCATGGTCTTTTCGTATCCGTAAAACGCGGAGATCAGCATGATCAGGGTGCTTTCCGGCAGGTGGAAGTTCGTTACCAGGCCGTCAATGGCGTGCAGCTCCACACCGGGATACAGGAAGATGTCAGTGGTGCCGCTGCACGGAACGATTTTACCGTACTTGGCCCAGACGGCTTCCAGCGTGCGGCAGCTGGTGGTGCCAACGGCGATTACGCGGTGGCCGCTGGCGCGCGCAGCGTTGATGGCTTCGGCAGCGGCATCATCCACGCAGTACCACTCGGTGTGCATCTGGTGATCCTGAATATCATCCTCGCTGACCGGGCGGAAGGTGCCGAGGCCAACGTGCAAGGTCACTTCCACAATATTGACTCCCTTGGCACGGATGGTATCCAGCAGTTCCGGGGTAAAATGCAGCCCGGCCGTGGGGGCGGCTGCACTGCCAAGCTCTTTGGCGTATACGGTCTGGTACTGGCTCTGGTCCTCCAGCTGGCGGGTGATGTACGGCGGCAGCGGCATTTTGCCGAACTCATCCAGCTTTTCGTACAGGGTCTGGGTGTCGTACTGGAAGGTTACATATTTGTTGCCATCCGGCAGGGTTTCGTCCACTGTGGCTGTCAGGGAGCCGTCACCAAAGCTCAGCTTGGTGCCAGCCTGCATCCGACGGCCCGGCCGGGCCAGGCATTCCCAGGTGTCCCCGTGGGCCTGGCGGAGCAGCAGAACCTCGCACACAGCACCGGTGGGAACTTTGACACCCATCAAACGTGCGGGCAGAACCTTGGAGTTGTTGACGACCAGCACATCGCCTGCGTTCAAATATTCCGGCAGGTCATGGAAAATGCGGTGCTCAATCGTATCGCTTTTGCGGTCAAGCACCATCAAACGGGCACTGTCGCGCGGGTCGGCAGGCTCCTGGGCAATCAACTCTTTGGGCAGGTCATACCAAAAATCTTTCTTTAACATCGTTTTGCATCCTTTTTGCGTTGACAAGTTGGCCGCGCAATGCTATTATTGAGGCATGCAGACGGCGATTGTATCTTACAGCAGCCGCCATGCGGCACAGAGGCGCGGATTTCATCAGTACATTTCCTTTTATGCCAGCCAAAGGCTTGTGGGAAATGGAAAGGGACGTCCGCCGAAGGCGGTGCACGGCACGCATCGTTCCTGGGCCCGCAGCCGAACAGGGGCGGGACTGTCACGTTAGGATTAACGTGTTGCGCTGTGCTCATGCAATGTATCATTATATTGCATTTTGTGCCGGTTTTCAAGCCGGTTTTTTTATTATCTCGCGTTTGGCAGCAAAATGGCTTGAATGCGGCGGCAGGTTTGTGTTTACCCACTGCAAACCTGCGGCGGCAGCTGCATATAGGTAATGGTGTGGGGCTGGGAACAGAAGCAGAATCTCCAAATGTGCGTTGGGGTTCTGGAGGAAAGGATGGCAGTTTAAGATGAAACAGTACAAAGTTGGCGTTGTTGGTGCAACTGGCATGGTGGGCCAGCGTTTTATTACCCTGCTGGAAAACCATCCCTGGTTTAAGCTTACGGCTCTGGCTGCATCGGCACGCTCCGCAGGCAAGACCTATGAGGAAGCTGTCGGCAGCCGCTGGCTGATGAAAACCCCGATGCCGGAAGCTGTCAAAAAGATGGTGGTTCTGGATGCTTCCAAGGTGGAAGAAGTTGCTGCACAGGTGGATTTTGTGTTCTGCGCGGTCAATATGAAAAAGGACGAAATCAAAGCCTTGGAAGAAGCTTACGCTAAGGCAGAATGCCCCGTGGTTTCCAACAACAGCGCACACCGCATGACCCCGGATGTTCCGATGGTAGTACCTGAAATCAATGCAGACCACCTGGAGATCATCCCCGCACAGCGCAAGCGCTTGGGCACCAAGCGTGGCTTTATTGCCGTCAAGTCTAACTGCAGCCTGCAGAGCTATGTTCCGGCCCTGCACCCGCTGATGAAGGACTACGGCGTAACCAAGTGCCTGGTCTGCACCTATCAGGCAATCTCCGGCGCAGGCAAAACGTTCGAGACCTTCCCCGATATCCTGGATAACGTGATCCCCTACATCGGCGGTGAGGAAGAAAAGAGTGAGCAGGAGCCGCTGAAGCTGTGGGGCCATATTGAGGGCGATAAGATCGTACCTGCAACGGCACCTTCCATCACGGCCCAGTGCCTGCGCGTTCCGGTTTCCGATGGCCACATGGGCGCTGTGTTCGTAAGCTTTGATAAAAAGCCCACCAAGGAAGAAATCCTCAAGACCTGGAAAGAATTCCATGGCCCGGCACAGGATCTGGAGCTGCCCAGCGCACCCAAACAGTTCCTGCATTACTTTGAAGAAGATGACCGTCCCCAGCCCAAGCTGGACCGTATGATTGAGAACGGTATGGCTGTCAGCATTGGCCGCCTGCGCGAGGATACCCAGTACGATTACAAGTTCGTCTGCCTGTCCCACAACACGCTGCGCGGCGCTGCAGGCGGTGCAGTTCTGCTGGCAGAGCTGCTGGCCGTTAAGGGCTATTTTGACTAATCATCCCCTAGATTGAAGGAGAAACATTTCCTATGAAACAACCTGTATTTACCGGTGCTGCTGTTGCTATCATTACCCCCATGCACGCAGACGGAACCGTCAACTTTGAGGAACTGGGCCGCATTATTGATGATCAGATCGCACACGGCACAGATGCCATTGTGATTTGCGGTACCACGGGTGAATCCGCAGCGCTCAGCCACGAAGAGCATGTGGAGTGCATCCGTTTTGCTGTGAAGCATACCGCAAAGCGCGTTCCTGTTATTGCGGGCACGGGTTCCAACGATACGGCCTTTGCCATTGAGATTTCCAAAGAGGCCGAGGAAGCCGGTGCAGATGCCTTGCTGCTGGTTACCCCTTATTACAACAAAACCAGCCAGGCGGGCCTGATTGCCCACTATACGGCCATTGCAAATGCCGTTACCCTGCCCTGCATCATTTACAATGTTCCGTCCCGTACCGGTGTGAACCTGCAGCCCGCCACGCTGGCAGAGCTTGCCAAGCTGCCCAATGTAAACGCTGTAAAGGAAGCCAGCGGCAATATCTCCCAGATTGCGGACGTTGCAGCCCTGTGCGGTGAGGAACTGAACATTTATTCCGGCAACGATGACCAGATCGTGCCCATCCTTTCCCTGGGTGGCAAAGGCGTCATCAGCGTGCTTTCCAACGTTGCGCCGCAGCAGGCACACGATATCTGTGCTGCATGGTTTGCCGGTGACACGGCAAAGAGCCTGGAACTGCAGCTGAAAGCGCTGCCGCTGTGCCACGCCCTGTTTGCTGATGTGAACCCCATCCCGGTCAAGTGGGCAATGAACCGCCTGGGCTGGAATGCGGGCCCGCTGCGCCTGCCTCTGGTGGAACCTTCGGCCGCCGTGCAGCAGTCCCTGGAAAATGAGATGAAGGCTTACGGCATTCTGAAATAAAATAATCATAACCAGGCCCGCAGTACCGCGTATTTGTTGCGGCGCCGCGGGCCTGCGCTTTGGAAAGAAAGGAACCAAATTAAGATGACGGATTTGATTATTCAGGGCATTAACGGCCGCATGGGCCATGCTCTTGTGGAAAAAATCTCTGCCCGCAGTGATTGCCGCATTGTTGCCGGTGTGGACCAGAAAGCCGGTCAGATTGGGGATATCCCGGTTTACGCTTCGCTGGAAGATTTGCCGGAGACAAATGGTGTTGTAATTGATTTCACTTCCCCTGCCGGTACGGTGCACGCAGCACAGTTCTGCGCGGCACACGGCATGCCCTGCGTGCTTTGCTCGACCGGATTGAGCAAAGAGGACGAGGCTGTGGTGGAACAGGCCAGTGAGAAAGTGCCGGTGTTCCGCAGTGCCAACATGTCGGTTGGCATCAATGTGTTGATCGAGCTGGCCCGCCGTGCTACCAAGCTGTTTGATGGCGAGTTTGATATCGAAATTGTGGAGAAGCACCACCACAACAAGCTGGATGCCCCCAGCGGAACCGCTTTGATGATTGCAAATGCCATCAACGAAGAGGCTGGCAGCAAGTACGAGTATGTTTACGACCGCCATGCTGTGCGCCAGAAGCGCGGCGAGCAGGAACTTGGCATCAGCTCCGTGCGCGGCGGCGGCATTGTGGGCGACCATGATGTGCTGTTCTGCGGCCCGGAAGAAGTTGTGACCATCAGCCATGTGGCCCAGAGCCGCGGTGTATTTGCCGATGGCGCTGTGCAGGCGGCGCTTTTCCTGGATGGGCGCGAGCCGGGCTATTACACCATGACGGATATGCTCAAGGGTAAAATGCAATGTCTTTAAGGCCCCATGAAGCTGCTGCGTGCGCAGTCATTGCAGTTGGCGTGTGCGGCGTGCTGGTCGGTTCCCTGCTTATAGAATCCATGCAGGGGCGGCAGAACCAGCAGAGCACTGCAGAAAGCAGTACGCCCCCCGCGCAAAGCACTGCCGAGCAGGCAGAACCAACACCGACGCCGGAGCCAACGCCTGAACCGGAACCGATCGTGCAGACGGTGCATTTTTCCGCAACCGGGGATAACCTGATCCATGAGGGAATTTATAATCAGGCAAGGGCACGCGGCAGTGATGGCCATTATGACTTCACCCCTGCCTATGAAAACCTGCGGGATTTTTATGCTGGGTTTGATGTGAACTGGCTCAATCAGGAAACACTGGTCACCGATGACTATGAGCCATCCGGCTACCCCATGTTTTCTACGCCTGGGGATATCACGGATGCGCTGTATGATATCGGTTTCCGGGTGTTTAGCCTTTCCAATAACCACAGCTATGATAAAGGGGCTGGTGGAATTGCCTCTTCGATGGCACACTGGGCGGCTATGCCGGATGATGTGGTATCCATGGGATTCTATAACCTGGATTCCTATGATGACTATGTATATCAGACGGTAAATGGTGTTACCTTTGGATATCTTTCTTATACGGAAGCAACCAACGGTCTGCCAACACCTTCCGGCAGCGAGTATGGCGTGATTTATCTGGACCAGCGGGATGTGATTGCAAAGCAGATTGCAGAGATGCGCCCGGACTGTGATGTGCTGGTCATCAGCTGCCATTGGGGCGTTGAGGGCAGCCATACAGTTACGGATGCGCAGCGTGAAACGGCCCAATGGCTGGCCGATCAGGGCGCAGACCTGATTATTGGCACCCATCCGCATGTAACACAGACAGCACAGTGGCTGACAGGAGCGAATGGGAACAAGGCGTTTGTTGCCTATTCGCTGGGGAACTTTATCAATGCCCAGGATATGCCGGATAATATGATCGGTGCCATTCTGGATGTGACGTTCCAGAAAACGACGGCAGCAGATGGTACCATTACCGTGGAAATTCAAAACCCGGTACTGCACCCGGTGATTACCCAGTATGAGCCGCATTACGCGAACATTCGGGTATATCTGTATAAAGACTATACAGACGAACTGGGCGCTGCACACGGCAACTTTGCGTTGAGCAGGGCTTCCATTGAACAAGTTTTGAATGGTTCAATCAATTCTGAGTTTTTAGCGTTAGAATAAAACAAAACGAAAGGGGTATTTTTTATGTACGGTGTCAGCAAAATCAGCAGCGAGCAGAATATTATGCTTACCACCTTCCCCGCTGCCCAATACAGCGCCCAGAGCCTGGCAGAGCATTTGGAGGTGTTCGCCAAGGCAGGTATCGTGGTGGATATGATTTGCCAGAGCGCCCCGCGCGGTACGGCGGTGGATTTCAGCTTTACCACCAGCTATAGTAATTTTGCCGCAGTCATGCAGGCCATCCCGGCAGCTGCCAAGGCCAATCCCCCGCTGATTTCCGGCGGCTATACCAAAATCAACCTGTTTGGCGAAGAAATGGTTACCAGCTGCGGCGTTGCAGCACGCGCTTTGGCTGCATTGGCAAAAGTGAATGTGGAGATTGTTCTGATCACCACCAGCGATCTTGACATTTCTCTGCTGATTCATCAGCAGGATGAAGATGTGGCACTGGATGCACTGAATAAGGCGTTTGAGCTGTAAGTGTGCATAATGAAGCCAAAAGCAGTATACTAAATTATAAAACAGCACCCCGGCGGTTTTATCCCTTTGTTTGGGATATCCGCCGGGGTGCTGTTTTTGTTATGCTGAAAATAGCCTATTTTGAGTCTTGTTTGAAATGGTCCATATTGCGGAGATACAACAATACGTTTCAGGCTTTACCAAGGGTCATTTCTAGGAAATAGACCCACTGTTTTTCCCACCAATACCAGTCGTGGGAAACGTCCTGGCCCCAGATATCAACAATGGGGTGGATATTTTTGCTTTCCAGAATATCCCGCAGCTGCAAGGTGGAACGCAGCAGTTCTTCTTCCCACTGGCCCTGGCCGCAGCACATAATAAACTTGTCTGCCTTGGCATACAGCTCTTTGTACGGGTGGTTATCTGGGAAATTGCGCATGTAATCACAGGGACTGTTGCGGTAAACAAGGTCATCCATGTAGCCCTTAAAGAACATATCCGCCTGGTATAGGCCGCTCAGGGCAATGGTGCCGTTATACAGGTCGGGACGGCGCAAAAACAGGTTGACGGCGTGCCCGGCACCCATGCTGGCACCGCCCACAAGAACTTTGCCGGTGTGGTCCGGCCCCTGCTCCCGGTTGATTTCCAGCACACGGGGGGTCAATTCTTCGCAGACATAATTGTACCAGCGCTCCTGCATCTCAATGCGGGGGCGTGCAGGGCCGTCATTATCCCAGCTTTCGCGGTCAATGCTGTCTACCGCGATGATCTGCAGCTTTCCGGCATCAATCCAGGGCGCTGCAAGGTTGCACATGTTGCGGTCTTCCCAGTCAAAAAAGCGGCCGCTCTGGCAGGGAAAAATCAAAATGGGCCGCCCGGCGTGGCCATATACCTTGAATTCCATATCGCGGTTTAGGTAACGGCTGTATTCTTTGTAATAACGGATCTGCATGATACTCTCCCGTCTTGTACGGCAAAGCCGCACATTGTATTTTTCGGCAGCGCTGGAATAGCAGCAAACTGCTTTACATCATTTGTAAAAGAACTTTTTATTCAGGCTTAGCAGCCCCACAAGCGGCTGCATAAACCCTGTGCGTGAAGATTTGAAAAGCCAGTAATACACAACCGCAGCGGCTTCCCGCAGGTAACAGGTGGGCACACTGCGCAAAGGGATCCCGGCGGGCAGAGCGTGCGCTGTGGTAAAACCAGCCATGGCTGCGTATACCCCGCCGCGGTAACAGTGGAATGCGTTGGTTACATAAACGACCGGCTCCTGCGCGCTGATGCCCTGCTGGGCAAGGATCTCTTTGGCAAAGAGAAAGTTTTCCTCGGTGGAAGTGGATTTGCATTCCGCGAGAACGCGCTGGGCATCCAGTCCTTTTTCAATCAGGTAATCCCGCATAGCCTGGCCTTCCGGCACCCATTCATCCCTGCCTTGCCCGCCGGTGGTGATGACCAGGGCATCCGGATGGGCAACGGCGTATTCATAGGCTTTGTCAAGCCGGTGACGCAGCAATAGGCTGGGGCGGTCCTTGCGCAGACCGGCACCCAGGACGATCACAACTTTTTCCTGCCCGGTGGCGGGGTTGGCATAGCCGCTGAACGCTACAAAGCCGAGCAGCGCAGCATACAAAATGCCAAACACAAGCAAAAAGGCAAACACAATTTTGCCGGGTGTAGTACCGTGCAGCCAGTGGTGGATGGGCTGCTGCCAGATGGCATAGACATCTACCGCTGCGGTAAGCAGCCACACCAGCAGGTTGCCCATGTTAAAGTTGGAAGTGAAAACCAGAGAAACGGAATAAATAAACAGCGCCAGGGCCAGCAGGCGGAGCAGAAATAACATGAAATGGCTCATTCCTTTTGTGGGGGTAACGTGTTCCGGCATCATGCCTTGATTTCATTCCATACGCTGCACCCGGCCAGGCAGGCTTTTACGTCCAGGGCATCGCATACGGTGTTGGCAATGGTGCCAAAGCAGTAGCGGGTGCCAAGGTCAACGCCGTGGCGCAGGTTCTTGCCGTAAATCAGGAACGGAACATATTCGCGGGTGTGGTCGGTCGTTTTGGTGTAAGAAGGATCACAGCCGTGGTCGGCCGTTACCATCAGAATATCATCGGGGCGCATCTTATCCATAAAAGCGGGCAGCCAATCGTTGAATTCGGCTGCCGCTGCGGCATAACCGGCAATATCCCGGCGGTGGCCGTACAACATGTCGAAATCAACCAGATTCACAAAAGCAAGGCCGTCAAAATCACGGTCGGCCAATTCCATGGTGACTTTCAAGCCCTCAGTATTGCCGGAGGTGCGGATGGTTTCGCTCACACCCTTACCGGCGAAGATGTCATGAATCTTGCCAACGCCGATGGTTGCCTTGCCAGCCTGCTGCAAAACATCCAGCATGGTATCTGCGGGCGGCACCAGGCTGAAATCATGGCGACGCGGGGTGCGGGTGAAATTGGCGGCACAATCCCCAACAAAGGGGCGGGCAATCACGCGCCCAACGCCGTATTTGCCAACCAGCATACGGCGGGCTTCGGCACAGATCTCATACAGCTTTTCAACGGGGACGATCGCCTCATTGGCGGCAATCTGGAACACGCTGTCTGCGGAGGTGTACACGATCAACGCGCCGGTTTTCATGTGCTCCTCACCATAGTCTTTGATGACTTCGGTTCCGGAATAAGGTTTGTTGCACAGGACCTGATACCCGGTGCGGGCGGTGAATTCATCCAGAACTTCTTTCGGGAACCCATCCGGGAAAGTGGGCAGCGGCTCCGGGCTGAGCAGACCGGCAATCTCCCAGTGGCCGATGGTGGTATCTTTCCCGGCGCTGGCTTCCCGCAGGCGGGCATAGCAGCCGACAGGGGCATCCAGCTTGGTGCCGCAGGTTACGCCGTCCAGGTTAAACATGCCAAGGCGGGCCAGCTGATCCCCCTTGAAATTGGGGTGCCCGGCAATAGCGCCCAAAGTGTTGGTGCCGGCATCGCCAAAAGCAGGGGCATCCGGCTCGGCACCAATACCAAAGCTGTCAAGAACGATCAAAAAAATACGTTTTGCCATAGTGGTCAAGCTCCTTGTATTGTACTGTGTTCCGCGGAAAGAAACAAAACGTGAACACGGATTTGTGTAAAAAACATGATTCTTTATGCCATTCGCAGGGATAAGAAACGCAAATGGCTGACTTTTTATATTGATTTTATTATACCCTATTCCCACCCAAAAGTAAAACAAAACCTTTTACTGTGCTTTGCGGTGTAAACTGAAGAGAGATACAGGATGACAAAACCGCAAAAAAGTGCGTTGTAAAATCTGCGCAAAAAATGTTTGCGCAAAGGAATGCACGGCTTGTACTGGCTTAACTTTTGTATTATAATGTTTGTGTTAAGATTTTGTATGGAAAATACCTGCTGGAATACTGGGCTTAAAATTCTGGCAGATAAAAATCCTGTACAATAGCATATTTTCAGGAGGGGCATTTATGCGCAAAACTAAAATTGTATGTACTTTGGGGCCGTCTACCGACCAGCCCGGCATTCTGCGCCAGCTGCTGGAAAACGGGATGAATGTTGCACGCTTCAATTTTTCGCATGGCGATTACGCGGAGCACAAAGGCCGTTTGGATCAGCTGCGCGCACTGAGCAAAGAGCTTGGCGTTCCCGTTCCGGCAATGCTGGATACCAAAGGCCCGGAGATCCGCCTGGGTGAATTCGAGAACGGCAAAGAGCAGCTGACCGCCGGGCAGAAATTCACCCTGACCTCCCGCAATGTTAAGGGCACAAAGGAAATCAGTTCCATCACTTACAAGGACCTGCCGCATGATGTCAGTGCCGGCGGCCGCATTATGCTGGATGATGGCCTGATCTCCCTGCGCATTGAAAGTGTTACCGATACGGATATCGTCTGCACCGTGGAAAACGATGGTGTGATCAAGACCAAGAAGGGCGTCAACGTTCCCGGCGTGCACCTGTCCATGCCGTATATGAGCCAGCGTGACCGCGATGATATCCTGTTTGGCATTGAACAGGGCTATGACCTGATCTCTGCCAGCTTTACCCGCAGCGCACAGGATATTATGGATATCCGCCACTTGCTGGATGAGCATAATGCCAATATCCGCATCATTGCCAAGATCGAAAACCAGGAAGGCATTGATAACATTGATGAGATCCTGAGCGTTGCCGATGGCATTATGGTTGCCCGCGGCGATATGGGCGTTGAGATTGACTATGCCGAAATTCCGTCTATCCAGAAGCACCTGATCGACCATGCCATGCAGATGGGCAAGATCTGCATCACGGCAACCCAGATGCTGGATTCCATGATGGTGAACCCCCGCCCCACCCGTGCAGAAATTACCGATGTTGCCAACGCCATTTATGATGGTACCGGTGCCGTTATGCTGTCCGGCGAAACTGCCGCAGGCAAGTATCCGGTAGAGGCACTAAAGGCTATGGCGATGATTGCCGAAACCACCGAGAGCGATACCAACTATGAATCCCTGTGCCACCATGTCGGCATGGATTCTACCCGCCTGACCATCAGCGCCGCTGTCAGCCATGCGGCCTGCACCACGGCTTCGGATATCGGTGCTTCCGCAATCATTACGGCTTCCAAGAGCGGTGAAACTGCCCGCCTGCTGAGTCGTTTCCGCCCGGATGCTCCCATCATTGCCTGCGTACTGGACGAAACAACATGCCGCCAGATGAACGTCTACCGCGGTGTGGCTCCCCTGCTGATGGATTATGCCCATTCGACTGATGAACTCATCAGCATGTCCGTCAAGACGGCAGAGAATGCAGGTTTGATCCATTCCGGCGACCGTGTTGTGGTTACGGCCGGCGTTCCCGTTGGTGTTTCCGGCACCACGAACATGATCAAGGTACACCTGGTTGGGGATACCCTGCTGACCGGCATCGGCATCAATCCGGGCCTGAATGCCAAGGGTGAAGTTTGCGTTTGCCGCAATGCCGAGGAAGCCGCCAAGAAGTTCAAGGCTGGTCAGATTTTGGTGGTTCCGTTCACCACCAACGATACCCTGCCGTATATGCGCCAGGCTGCCGGTATTATTGCCGAGGAAGCCGGTGCAAACAGTCATTCTGCCATTGTTGGTCTGACACTGGGCAAGCCGGTAATCATTGGCGCAACCCACGCAACCCGTACCCTGAAGGATGGCATGAAAATTTCGATGGACTGCGCCCGCGGTGTTGTGCAGGCGATGTCTGAATAAGGAGCAAAAACATGGAACGCATTGCAAGCTTTTGTGTTGACCACAATACCCTGGTTCCGGGCATGTATCTTTCCCGCAAGGATGGGGATGTGCTGACTGGGATATCCGCATGAAAACGCCGAACAAGGGCAGTTATCTGTCCCCTGCCTGCGCCCACACCATTGAGCATCTGTTTGCCACCTATGCCCGCAACAGCAAATGGAGCGAGCATGTGATCTATGTTGGGCCGATGGGTTGTCTGACCGGTTTTTACCTGTTGACCCGCGGCCTGACGGATGCCGAAGCGCTGGCGCTGACTCAGGAAAGTTTTGCCTGGATGGCGGGGTATGAGGGCGAGATTCCGGGGGCTTCCGCCGTTGAATGCGGCAACTACCTGATGATGGACCCGGTGGCAGCACGGCTTGAATGCAAGGCCATGAATGAAGTGCTGCAAAAGCTGGATACCGACCATATGCGCTACCAGGAAAAGTAAGGCTTCGATAGCGAAACAGCGCAAAAAGCCAAAAGAATAAAGAAACAAAAAGCACATCCCAACAGGATATGCCGCTGGCCAAATGCCGGCAGCAAAACCCTGTTGGGATGCGCTTTTGTATAATTTTTTATGAATGGAAGGGCAAGTTATTCGGCCGAACCATATCCGTTCCGGGTGCAGACAACCAAGAACTGGTCAATCTGGTCGCCGCTGGTAACCGTAACGATAAAATTATAAATGGTATCAAAGCGGACACGCGTGCTGTTGTCTTCCGGCTGGGTCAGGAATACCATATCGACCTGCTCGACCGGAAGCGCCAGATCATAAGCGGCCATGCCGCCTGCCACCGGCTGTACGAACTGGACATCGACCTGCGCCTTTGGTGCGGCAATTTCAAGCAGCGGCGCACTGTCAGTGGCGTATAGCTCCATGATAGACTGAGGATCCCCTGCTGCGCCGGGATCGGCCCAGTAAGAAGCAGTTTTTTCTTCCAGCGTACAGCCGGATACCTGTACTGTGATGCCAGTGTTTGGCAGCTCAGCCTGCCAAACCGGTTCAGCAGTTGATGTGCTGCCGCCGCATGCGGTCAACAGCAGAAAAAGGCATGCGGCAATAAAAGCCCAGAAACGTTTCATAGGATTTACCTGTTTATATGTTATGAAAGAAAAATCGAAGAATAACGGCGCTATTCATATGGGTCATACGGTCCGGTTGGGATATCAGCGCCCGGCGGTAACGTGCGGGGGCACAAACCGGTGTCCGCCTGTACAAAGCCCATCAGCATCCCCAAATGCAGGTGCCAATGCCGGAACTGTGCCAAAATCAAGGTGAAACGGGTCCAGGTACAGTTTTCCGGCCGCTGCAAAAGGTCCTCGTCATGCAAGGAAGTCAGATACAACGAAAGCTTGGCCTTGATGGTATAAAAGTAGTCATCGATCTGGCGGCGGTCCAGGTGGGCTGCGGGATAAATGGATAGATCCTGCAAATGTGGACGGTGCACGGGCGGTTCCACGAAATCAGGGTCATCGGGGTTGATGAACCACTGGTCCAGCTCATGCAGCATATGGTAAATATGCTGCCAGACGGGTGCCCCGCCAAACCGGACGTCCCACAGAGCATCCGGGATGCAGTCCAGAACATTCTGCGTTTCCCAAAGGGCACGCACTGTCATTTCTGCAATCACTGCATGGTATGATGTTTCCCGCATGGCTGCCACCCCGCTTTTGCTGCTTTGCGTTAGTATACCGCAAAAACGATGGCTTGATACATGGTGGAACCGATGGAAAAGTGCGGCTTAAACGCAGCCGGAAATTTCGCGCGGGGTGCGCTTTCTTGCGGCCAGCTCCGCCAATGGTTCCAACAGGCGGCGGTCATCCGGGGCGGCGGCGTGGCTTTTGGCCTGGGCCAGCAGCCAGCTTACTTCACCTGCGGCGGCGCGGCCATACACCTGGGCCTGGTAGCCGTTGCAGCAGATACCAACCTTTGCAGCTTCGATCTGGGCAGAATTTGCCCCGGCATACCGGCGCAGAATGCCCTCCTGCGCGGCGTGGCTGGAGAATAGAGTCTTGATCAGCTGTGCATAAGATGCTGCATAACGCGGCGCAAGGCTGTCTGCAATGCGGAGTTCAATGCCGCCATGGTTCAAGCAGACATCGTAATAGAACATCGAAAGGATCTGTTCAATATCGCCATGTCCTAAAAAGGAGGGGTATACCTCAAAGGCAGATTTGCGCCCAACGCCGACAATGCGCGCCCCATGCCGTGCCACAACAAGCGGCTGCTGTAAAATATGGGCGGCGTAACTTTCAAAGCCAAAATTTGCATCCATCACGTTGGGGTAAATGCCGCAGCGGTCGGGGTCCACATTGTTCCAGATGTGGGTATGAATGCTGTAGTTATGGTTGGGTGCCCCCTGATACAGCGGGACATTGTCCGTCAGCAGCGCCAGCAGCGGGGTAATCAGGCAGGCCACGCGGAACTTGCGGACAAAGTCAGCTTCGCTGGTATAGCGGATGGTAACGCGGGTGGAAGCGGTAGCCCGCAGCATAACCCCGCCCTGATTGCCGGTATTGCGGAAATAGCGGTCCATGATCATATAGCCGCCCTGGGGTACCAACGGCAGAAGCTCCGCACGGCGGGATGGATGCACCCCCACGGTGCGGGCGTACATGTTATTGGCGGCAAGAGCGTTGCACAGGCGGGTAAAGCAGCCTTCGTATACCGCCATGGCCTGCAGCACAGTGGGATACGGTGCCAAAGAGATGGCAACCTGGCAGCCGGCCTGGATGGTAATGGTGTAACTTGGGCAGCGGAAACCGAGATACACGTTATCCTCCCGCAGGGGTTCATCATGCCCCTGCATGGAGTAAATGACCTGTGCCAGCTGGGCATAATCAACGGGGGGTCCGTCCAAACGGGTAATGAAATGTTCTATCGTAAGCGCAATGGGCAGCACACCGGGGCGGGCGCAATCGGCCTGGAAATATGCTGTAAGCGCATCAATTTGTTTTTGAAGATTTGCCAATGGGGCCTCCTATGCCAGTAAAACGGCGGCGATGAAACAGGATGATATGGCAAATTGAAATCAGCTTATAAAAAGATAAACATAAAATGCCATTATAAATTATTCTACACCATAATGCCCGCAAAATCAACAATCACTGCAAGGTTAAAAGCAGCTGGCAAAGCAAAAACCGCTATCCCGGCGGAATAGCGGCTGAATGTGGATTTTTATTGGAAGTCTTTTGCGCAGGGCAGGCCGTAAGCAGCATCAGCACTTTGTACGGCACGCAGGATCGCTTCGCTCATAACGCGGGCACCCAATGCGCCGACAACATCCTGGTCCGCGGCAAGCTTGCCAAGGGATACGGCGTAAATGCTGTCGCCGTCTGCCGAGGTGTGTACCGGGCGGATGGAACGGGCGTAACCATCGTGCGCCATACCAGCCAGTTTGCAGAGCTGGGTTTTCTGGAACGCCGCATTGGTAAGCACAACGCCGATGGTGGTGTTGCCGACAAACTTGTTTTCTACCACCTCGTAGCTGGCGAAAACAGCATCCTCACTGTCCACAAAATGCTTGCGGTCAGGGGTCAGCATACCGGCAACTTTGCGCCCATCACGCCAGTTATAAATATCCCCCAGCGAGTTGACGGCAACAATGGCGCCGACTTTCAAATCGCCCAGCTGCACGGCATAGGAACCGATGCCGGATTTCATGCAGGTGCCCATACCGGTCATTTTGCCAACGGAAGCACCGGTCCCTGCACCATAGTTGCCGTCACGGTAATTGTTGTGTTCGGCACCCAGGCAGGCGGCGTAACCCATGGCGGCATCAGGGCGCACATCCATGCGGCCAACCGTCAGATCAAACAGGTCAGACTGGCAGACAAGCGGCACCTTGGTAACGCCGACATCAAAACCAATGCCACGCTCTTCCAGGTATTTTTGGACGCCCCCAGCAGCGTCCAGACCGAAAGCACTGCCGCCGCTGAGCAGAATGGCGTGGATGATCTGTGCGGCTGCCATGGGTTTCAGCAGCTCACTTTCGCGGGAAGCGGGTCCCCCGCCGCGCACATCCAACCCGGCGGGCGCGCCGTCCTTGCCAAACAGCAGTACCGTGCAGCCGGTGGCGGCTTCCGTATTTTCGGCATTGCCGATCTGCAGCCCCTCAAAATCGGTGATTTTAATTTCTTTCATAGCCATAGGTATAAGCCCCTTTCAACGCGGCAGAATCTTACTTTATATTGTAACGCAGAAAATGGCTATGAGCAAGGGAAAGATGATAAGCGCTGATACTTTGTGCCCGATAGGATTGTCAGGCGTTTAAGCAAGGGCGATGCGCTGGGCAATATAATCAGGGATGGCATCTTTCTCCATGCCAAGTGCATAAGCAAGCTCGCTGTACAGCTGTTCCTGCGCCTGGCGGAAATAGCGCTCATCAGCGGCAGTATCATGCTTTTTGTGCTGTACACGGATTTCGTGGCGGTCATGCAAAGCTTTTATCATCTTGGCAATCTCGCGGCAGTCGCAGGTCTGCAGGGCCTCACGGCAGCGGTTTTCCCGCTCTTTGGCATCCGTGATGGGGGCAACTTCATATTGGGGCATTTCCGCAATCAAAGTTTCCGCCTGCGCCTTGTTCAGCGGCTGACGCATCACAACGGTCTGGTTGTCAACGGGGGCATAAATTGTCATGCTTGGCTGTTTGCAGGTGTGCAGCGTGTAATAGCGTTTGCTTTTGTCCGCAAATTTCATGGGCAGCGGGCCGATCCCATCCACTTTGCATAAGCCCTGTGCGCCGTAAACAACAATATCACCAACACAAAACATAAAACAAACCTCCCATTCACACTTTTTAACGTCTTACAGTACTATTATAGCACAAAACCCAAGGCCTGGGTAAGGCCTTGGGTTTGAAAAACATCAATTTTGTGCGTTATGGCAAAGCTGAGGCGGTGGAAAAGAAGAAAAAATGCAGCAGAATTACTGGTTTTCTTTCTTTTTCTCGCCAAAGCGATATTCCGTGCCGTTCTTCAGGCGCTGAATGTTGGAACGGTGCAGCCAGATGACATAAGCCCCCATCAGTACACAGCATACGGTGATGAACGCAAGGGACGCAGCATCCGTGCCTTTCCAGAGCCAATAGCAGAGCGTGAGCACCGGATACAGCGCAGCAATAATAATGCTGCCCAGACTGACAATGTGGGTGATGGCAACTTCAACCAGAAAGATCGCCAAAAGCACCAGGCAGGCGATCGGTTCGGTAGCCAACGCCGCACCGGCGCCAACCAGCACGCCCTTGCCGCCACGCAGGCCGAAAAAGACCGGCTTACTGTGGCCCAGCATGCAGAAGATGGCGGCAAGATAAGCGCCGCAGATCGGCTGTAAAAGCGGCTGGAAATCCGCCCCCGTGCCGGACAGCAGCGAATCAAAGATAAACTGCCCCAGCTTGACGGCAATCACGCTTTTGCCCACATCGCCAATGGTAGTGATCACTGCGGGCAGCTTGCCATAGGTACGCAGTACGTTGGTCATGCCGGCGTTGCCGCTGCCGTGCAGGCGGACATCATCGTGGTAAAAAAGCTTGGAAACCAACACGCCAAACAGCAGGCTTCCCAACAGATAGGCCTGCAATGCTGTAAGCAGACAGGCTTCCATCAAATGAACCATCTGTTCTCCCCCTCGTGGTCCTCAGCGTGCCGAACCATCGCCGTGCTCACGAATCAGCAGGCGCATCGGTGTGCCGGTCAGACCGAAGTTTTCCCGGATCTGGTTTTCAATATAGCGCTGGTAAGAAAAATGGAACAGCGCTTTCTGGTTGACAAACGCAACAAATGTTGGCGGGCGAGTGGAGCTTTGGGTGATATAGAAGATCTTGAGGCGCTTGCCCTTATCAGAAGGCGGCTGCACACGCGCGGTAGAGCGTGCCAGCATCTCGTTCAACGCGCCGGTCGGAATACGGGTACCGTTTTGCACATCCACATACTGGATGGTTTCAAACAGCTTGTCCAGCCGCTGGCCGGTTTTGGCGCTGATAAACAGGATGGGAGCATAAGACATAAAGCTGAAATCCTCTTCCAGCTGCTTGCGCATCTTATCCATGGTGTAGCTGTCTTTTTCAACGGCATCCCACTTGTTTACGGCGATAATGCAGGCTTTGCCCTGGTCATGGGCATAACCGGCAACCTTGGAATCCTGCTCGGTAAAGCCAACCGTTGCGTCGATCATGATGACGCACACACGGCTGCGCTCCACGGCGGCCAGGCTGCGCAGTACGCTGTAACGCTCTACACCGCTTTCCACCTTGCCGCGCTTGCGCAGACCAGCGGTATCGGTAAAGATAAACTTGCCGTACTGGTTTTCCACCATGGTATCAATGGCATCGCGGGTGGTACCGGCTTCGTTGGCAACAATCAGGCGGTTTTCGCCCAAAATATGGTTGATCAGGCTGGATTTGCCCACATTGGGGCGGCCAATGACGGCAACGGGAATGCGGTCTTCTTCTTCCTCGTCGTTGTCATCAAAGTGCAGGTTCTCGCACACGGTATCCAACAGGTCGCCGGTGCCATGGCCGTGAACGCTGGAAATCGGCACAATATCGCCAATGCCAAGGCTGTAAAAATCATACAGCTCCATCGGCGGCTCGCCGACTTTATCGCACTTGTTGACTGCCAGAATCACAGGCTTGCCGCTGCGCATCAGCATACCGGCAATATCCTGGTCCTGGGCGGTAACGCCTGCGCCGATTTCGCCCACCATAATAATGCAGTCTGCGGAATCAATGGCGATCTGGGCCTGTTCCCGCATATGGGCCAGCAGACCGTCATCAATGTTGGGCTCAATACCGCCGGTATCAACCAGCAGGAACTTATGGCCGCACCATTCGCAATCGCAGAAAATACGGTCGCGGGTAACGCCGGGCGTATCTTCCACAATGGCAAGGCGCTGGCCGGTCAGCTTGTTAAAAAGTGTCGACTTGCCCACATTGGGGCGGCCGACAATAGCTACGATCGGTTTTGCCATAGTCAAATGCCTCCTTACATGTAAAGTTTATGCGGGTATCCCCCGCGGATACGGGCAGTATTACCGCCCGCCAAAAGAAAAATGCAGCTTTTTGCGTTTTGGTTTTGGCTTCAGTTCCCCCAGATAAGCCTTGCAGCCACCGGCACCATCGGTTGGGATGACCTCAATTTCGCAGCCAAGGGCTTCCCCCAGCTGCTTGACGGTGATATCATCCAAAAAGCGGTCTTTTTCGTCCCGGAGCATCACTTCGGGCACGCAAAGAATATTGCTGCTCAAATTACCCTTGCATTGCTTGATGATATCCGTTCCCGTAACAAGGCCTGCCACGCTGACAGTGCCGCCAAAATAATCATTCTGGATGGCGTGTACGGTAACGGAGATCTGCGGATATTTGGCATGTGTGGCTTCTGCCATTTCGCGGATGAGCGGCGCGGCAAGGGTTCCGGTTACAACATCAATGCTGCGCGGTTCCACATTGCTGCGCGGGATCTGCAGCTCATCCCAAAAGGTATCGTGGTACATCCGCCACATACCAACACCGTCTTCCAGCTGGTCATAGTTGTCATAGAATTCAGCGGGGGGAACTTCCCTTCCGGCCAGCAGATACCATTCATCACTGGGGTAAACAACGCTGCGGCCATACTGTGCCCGGCAGCGGGTGCAGTATTCTTCCAGAATGTCCAGCGTTTCGGCAGCGGACTGCTGGTCATACGGCGTCAGCTTAAAAAGCCCCTTGCGGTAAGCTGTTACACCGGCGGGTACGGCAGCAATACTTTCCACCTGCGGCCGCAGCTGCAGTAGGTCATCCAGCGTCCGGCGCAGTTCATCGCCATCGTTGATACCGCGGCACAACACCAGCTGGCAGTTCATGTCAATGCCGCCCTTGGCAAACACGTCCAGGTAACGCAGCGTTTCAGCCGCGCGCTTATTGGCCATCATGCGCACCCGCAGCTGGGGATTTGTGGTGTGTACCGAAATAAAAATGGGGCTGATATGCAGTTTGATGATGCGCTCAACCTCACGGTCAGTCAGGTTGGTCATCGTGATATAGTTGCCATACAAAAAGGAAAGGCGCTCATCGTCATCCTTGAAGTAAAGCGGTTCCCGCATACCGGGGGGCAGCTGGTCAATAAAACAGAACATACAGTGGTTGGCACAACTGTGCTTATCATCACCAAGGTATGTTTTGAAATTGCAGCCGAAAGGCTCATACTCCCCTTTTTCAACAGAAATTTGCTGCTGTGCGCCATCCTGGCAGATCGTCAGGGTAAAATGCGGCGCGGAGGTATAGAACTGATAGTCCAGCGCATCGTTCAAGGGGTTACCATCAATGGCCAACAGCGTACAGCCGGGTTCCAAACCCAGGCGCTGTGCGGGGGAATGTTCATCAACACTGACAAGATGCAGCGGCATGGTGGCAGCTCCTTTCTGGCAGAATAAAAATTGGAGATAGACAAGAAAAAGGGAGAGGCATAGCCCCTCCCTTTAAGAAGCAATTAAGCCTCTTTGCTAACCTTGACAACTTCGACGCCCTTGTAGTAGCCACACTTGCCACAAACCTGATGGGGCACCTTGAGTTCGCCACACTGAGGACATTTCACCAGCGTAGGAGCCTCCAGCTTCCAAACGTTAGAACGGCGTTTATCGCGACGGGCTTTGGATTGTTTTCTCTTGGGTACTGCCATTTTTAAGCACCTCCTTGGTGAAATTCAACTAAGCAGTTGTTTTAATATGCTAAGCCGGGCATCTGCAGGGGCAGCTTCGTCTGCCGGTTGGCAGTTACATCCTGCCGCCTTCCTTTTGCCACAGATGGGGCATAGGCCTTGACAATCGGGGCTGCATAAAAGTACCCGCGGAATTTTGAAAATCAATTCCTGGTACACGAGCTCCCGTATATCCAAGCAGCCTTTTTCATCCAGCGGTAACTCAAAGTCCGGGTCATCAAGCTCACGCTCTTTGACAAAATAATCCACACTAAAGTTGTAACTCTGGTGAATGGGTGTAAGGCAACGTGCGCATTCGGCATCGGTTTCGGCGACAATCGTCAGCTGCATAGCCACACCATCAACGGTGGGCACAGCCTGAAAGGAACCTGTGACCGGTTTACGAATCACACTTCCATCAAAATTTTCTGTGGAGAAATCCTCAGAAAATTGCGCTGTATAGGGCGTTTTACCCGTTTTGAAATAGTTGCGAATATCAAAGCGCATAGTTACACCTCAAAAGGTTGCTTATCTAGTATACACAAGTCGACCCATCTTGTCAACAAAAAAATCAGAAAAAAGTAAAAGAATTTGATTTTCCTTCTCTTTTTAGTTGGATGGGCAGCTGTATTGCGGCAAAAGCGGCGGCTTTTGCACGGCATACCAAAGGGGCAGGCCCTTGCAGTGCCTGCCCCCATTTACTTAAAGGACAATGCTTTTTACAGGTACTTCTTGATGCCTTCCGGCAGAGAAGCCTGATCGGCGGATACGGTCACAACAACCTCAACGCTATTGCCTGCAATCTTATCAATCTCAGCCAGAACCTTGGCAGCTGCATCCATATCGTGGTCAACGATCTTCAGGATGCCGTCAATGAACAGCTCGGTGATATCATAGTTGCCAGCCAGAACGCCAGCAACAAAGCCGTACAGCATATCAGCGCCGTTGATGTCGTATTCATCGGCATCCAGCAGACGGGCTGCATGGTTGATCTCGGTGGTAAGTTTCATGGACTTCTCGATAACAACGATGTTGCCGGAAGTGGTCTTGGTTGCGTTGTTGATCATATCGATCATGGTCTTGGTTTTGCCGGAGCCTTTGGTGCCAACGATCAGTTTAATCATAAGAAGTGACCTCCTTTATATTGAAGCGGAAACAGGCATTAGCCAAGCTTTGCCTCCAGCTCCGCTTTGCGATCCTCATAACCAGGTTTGCCAAGCAGGGCAAACATGTTCTTTTTGTAGCTTTCCACGCCGGGCTGGTCAAACGGGTTGACGCTCAGCAGATAACCGGAAACAGCGCATGCTTTCCAGAAGAAGTAGATCAGGTAGCCAACATTGTAAGCATCCAGAGAATCCACTTCGATCACGCCAATCGGTACGCCACCATCGTTGTGGGCCAGGATGGTGCCTTCCATGGCCTTGCGGTTCACAACGCTCATGTTCTGGTCAGCCAGGAAGTTCAGGCCGTCAAAGTTGCCTTCCAGCGGTTCAATGTAAAAATCCTCACGGGTGTTCTTGATATCAACATAAGTCTCGAACATCGTGCGGCTGCCATCCTGCAGGAACTGGCCCATGGAGTGCAGGTCAGTGGAGAAGATGCAGGAAGTCGGCATCAGGCCCTTCTGGTCCTTGCCTTCGCTTTCGCCAAACAGCTGCTTGTACCATTCGTTCATCATGGTAAAGTCGGGCTCAAAAGCGGCCAGGGTCTCCACAACCTTGCCCTTGCGGTACAGGATGTTGCGGGTCATGGCATAACGGTAAGCATCGTTATCCTTGCTGCAGACGCTGTAAGCTTCGCGGGCATCAGCGGCACCCTTCATCAGGGCGTCAATGTCGATACCGGCGCAGGCAATGGGCAGCAGGCCAACAGCAGTCAGAACAGAGTAACGGCCGCCAACATCGTCAGGAACAACAAAGGTCGGCCAGCCCTGTGCATCAGCCAGCTGCTTCAGGGTGCCTTTGGCACGGTCAGTGGTGGCATAAATGCGCTTGTTTGCCTCTTCCGGGCCAACGGAATCTTCCAGCAGCTTGCGCAGAACGCGGAACGCCAGAGCGGTTTCGGTGGTGGTACCGGACTTGGAAATAACGTTGATGGAGAAACGCTTACCCTTGGTCACCTTAATGATGTCGTTCAGGTAAGTGGGAGAAATCGTGTTGCCGCAGAAATAAATCTTCAGGCCGTCCTCGGTATCGTTGTGATACAGACCCTTGACTGCTTCGACAACAGCGCGTGCGCCCAGATAAGAACCACCGATGCCGGCGACCAGCAGCACATCGGAATCCTCACGGATCTTTTTGGCTGCTTCCTTAATGCGGGCGAACTCTTCCTTGTCATAATTAACAGGCAGGTCCAGCCAGCCCAAAAAATCATTGCCAGCACCGGAACGGGATTCCAACTGCTGATGGGCAAGCTCGACCTGCGGGAAGATCGTATCATATTCTTCGGGACGGATAAACTTTGCAAGATGTTTGCCATTGTATTTGACACTCATCGCTTAAATCCTCCTCATCCATAATTTAGTAACTTCATGATACAGTTTTTGCGCCTGCTTGTCAAGCCAAAACCGGGCGTTTTTCATTCGTTTTGCACAAAACCTTACGCTGTAAGCCATAAAGCATTGACAACACGCCGGAAACAACCGCCAAAACTGCGCGCGTCAACGGATTTTGCCGCAATAATTGGGCAGCTTTGCAAAATGCCCTGGCTGTTTTTGATGTTCAGGCTGCCGATAACCGCGCCTTCCCGGATGGGGGCTTCCAGTGTTTGCGGCAACTCAATTTCCGCCTGCAGGGCGCTGCCCTGCCCTTTTACGGCCAGGCAGCGCTCCGGCGCGGTGTAGCATAGTTCCAGCGCAGGCTCTTCCCCTTTTTGCACAGGCAGCGTTTTGGGGGCGTCTGCCGGGATGGGAACCAGTGCACTTTCAAACATGGCGAAGCCATAATCCAGCAGGCTGGTAGCAGCGGCAAAACGCTCCTTGCCGCTGGAAGACCCCAGCACAACAGCAATCAGCCGCAGATCATCCCGCGATGCACTGGCGGAGATGCACACACCGGCTTTGCCGGTCGTTCCCGTTTTCAGCCCGGTGATGCCGTTATAACTTTTCAGCAGCTTGTTGGTGTTCACCAGCTGGGTGGAGCCGCCGCGCAGGGTATCCATCCATACCGTGCAGTAATTTTCAATTTCCGGGTGGTTCAGCAGCATCTCCCGGCTCATGATGGCGACATCGCGCGCGGTGGAAAGGTGGCCGTCTTCATCCAGCCCGCAGGCGTTGCGGAAGGTAGTGTTCTGCATCCCTAGCTCTTTGGCGCGGGTGTTCATGCGCTCCACAAATACTGGCTCGCTGCCGCCGATGAATTCGGCCACGGCCACCGCAGCATCATTGGCGGAGGAAATACAAATGGCTTTCAGCATTTCATCTAATGTCAGCTGTTCGCCGGGTTCCAGCCAGATCTGGCTGCCGCCCATATGGTAGGCGTGCTCGGATACCGGGACGATATCACTCAGGCTGACCTTCCCTGCTTCCAGTGCCTCAAAGGTCAACAGCAGTGTCATGACTTTGGTAATGGAGGCGATGGGGCGGGATTCGTCGGCGTTCTTTTCGTATAAGACGGTGCCGGAATCTTCATCGATCAGGATGGCCGCCTGGCAGGACACATCGAAATCCCGGTCTGTGGCCGGGTTGACATCCAACGCTGCACAGGGCAGCGCGTTCAAGATAAAAAACAATCCCAAAATCAGGGCTGTAACCCGCTTTTCCATGACCAAAGCCTCCCCTGCCATCGTCTTTGGCCGGGCGCTGCCCGGCAAGAAAGTTTTGCTTTGGTGATATTGTATGCGGTACAGGGGATGTTTATTGCAGCTGCATGGTATTACCGCTCATCTTTTTCTGTGTGGGCGGCGGAGCCTTGTCAGAATGGGCAGATTCTATTATAATACTGATAGAGCGTTAACCAATAGAAGGACGGAATACTATGCGTGTTTGTTTTTATACCCTCGGCTGTAAGGTCAACCAGAACGAAACGGGTGCGTTGGCCCAGCTGTTTGAGCAGAATGGGTTTACCGTGGTGGAAGAAAAAGACGGTGCGGATGTTTATGTGGTCAACAGCTGCACCGTGACGAACTTTGGCGACCAGAAAAGCCGCAAATGGCTGCGCCGCGCCAAACGCGAAAACCCCGGTGCGGTGACGGTGCTGACAGGCTGTTACCCGCAGGCTTTCCCGGAAGAGGCCGCCAAAATTGAAGAGGCCGATGTGGTAACGGGCTCCGGCAACCGCCACGCCATTTTGCAGGATGTACAGAAAGTGCTGGATGGCGAAGAAACCAAGGTAGTGGACATTCGCCCGCACCAGAAAGGCGAAAGCTTTGAGGAACTGCCGATGGACCGCTTTGCAGACCACACCCGCGCATTTGTAAAGGTGGAAGATGGCTGCAACCGCCGCTGTGCTTACTGCGTGATCCCCCGCGCCCGCGGCCCGGTGCGCAGCCGCAGCGAAACGAGCATTCTGGAAGAACTGCGCCGCCTGGCGGCATCCGGTTACTGCGAAGTTGTGCTGACGGCCATCAGCCTGCCCAGCTATGGCAAAGATACCGGAACGGGCCTGGCGGAGCTGGTGGAACGTGCGGCGGCTGTGCCGGGCATTGAGCGCATCCGCCTGGGCAGCCTTGACCCGGACATGCTGACGGATGACGATATCCGCCGCCTGGCTGCGGTGCCGAAACTTTGCCCGCAGTTCCATCTGAGCCTGCAAAGCGGAAGCAGCAAAACCCTGCGCGCCATGCGCCGCCCCTATACCACCGAACAGTATGCCGCTGTTGCCGCAAAGCTGCGGGAAGCTTTCGGCGAGGAAAATGTGAGCATTACGACCGACGTGATTGTGGGTTTCCCTGGTGAGACGGAGCAGGATTTTGAGGACAGCATGGCATTTGTGACAGGGCAGCGCTTTTTGAAAGTGCATGTTTTCCCTTATTCCCGCCGCGAAGGAACGCCCGCGTTCGACTTCCCGGATCAGGTACCGGAGCATGAAAAAGAGTCCCGCAGCCGCCGCATGACCGCCGCTGTGGAGCAGGTGCGCGCAGAACTGGCCCATGCGGCACAGGGGCGCACGGCACAGGTGCTGCTGGAAACCCCGCTTTCCTCCACCTTGTTTACCGGATACACCAAACAATATCTGCCGGTAGTGGTCAATGCGCTGGGGCACAAAAGCGGTGAAATCGTGACTGTAACACTGGGCGAATGGGACGGCAAGCGCTGCCGCGCCCAGGCGCAGTGATGCGAAAAGCCGGAAAACATAAAAATTGCACGGTTTTTTCTTGAATTTCCGGGTTTTCCTCTTGTAATAAAGGCGGTTTCTTGGTAAAATCTTAACAGGAGCCGTATCGTTATTATTTTAACTTAGAGCATGGGAAACAGCAATTTCCATTGCAGCGCACATCCAGCAAATGTGTGCATGCAGGGCCGAACCGCGGCTTTGCACATACGGCCAATTAAAAGTTTTGTGTAAGGAGCATAAGCACAATGAGAGGCATTTATACCCCTGTAACCGACATTCGGCGCAAGGTGTTTACCGAAGTTGCCCGCATGTCCTATGAGAGCAATGAAATGGCAGATTACGCAAAGGAAATCCGTGACCTGCCCTTTAAGATCATGCCCGGCGAAGATTCTTCGCTGCGCAGCAGCATCTTCCTGGAGAGAGCTATCGTTTCGGAGCGCATCCGTCTGGCCATGGGTCTTTCTCTGCGCCCGGTTACCGAGAGCGTTTCCGCTACCGAAGACCTGGAGCACAGCGTAATTGCCGACAAGTACTATGAGCCGCCGCTGATCAACGTTATCAAGTTTGCTTGCAACAAGTGCCCGGAAAAGATCATCAAGGTTACCAGCATGTGCCAGGGCTGCCTGGCTCACCCCTGCCAGGAAGTCTGCCCCAAAAAGGCAATCAGCTTCCGCAATGGCCGCAGCCACATTGATCAGGATCTCTGCATCAAGTGCGGCCGCTGCGTAACCACCTGCCCATACAACGCTATCGTCAAGGTGGAGCGTCCCTGTGCCAAGGCTTGCGGCGTTGGCGCTATTCGTTCTGACGAGCATGGCCGCGCAGATATTGATTACAACAAGTGCGTATCCTGCGGCATGTGCCTGGTCAACTGCCCGTTCGGCGCTATCGTGGATAAGGGCCAGATCTTCCAGCTGATCCAGTCCATCAAGCGCGGCGATGAAGTTATTGCTATCGTGGCACCTGCTTTCGTCAACCAGTTCCCCAACATGACCCCCGCCAAGCTGCGTGAGGCCATGAAGCGCCTGGGCTTTGCCAGCACCGCAGAAGTTGCAATCGGCGCTGACCTGTGCACCATTGACGAAGCACACGACTTCCTGGAAGAAGTTCCCGCCAAGCACCCGTTTATGGGTACTTCCTGCTGCCCCGCATGGAGCGTTATGGCCAAGAAGAACTTCCCCAAGTTTGCTGATTGCATCAGCATGACCATGACCCCGATGGTGCTGACTGCCCGCCTGCTGAAGCAGGATCACCCCGCAGCCCGCATCTGCTTTGTTGGTCCCTGCGCCGCAAAGAAGCTGGAAGCCAGCCGCCACAGCGTGCGCAGTGAGGTCGATTTTGTTCTGACCTTTGAAGAACTGATGGGCATGTTTGAAGCCAAGCAGATCAACTTTGACGATCTGCCGGATGACCCGAACGATAACTTCAACAATGCCAGTGCCGATGCCCGCGGCTTTGCCGTCAGCGGCGGTGTTGCACAGGCTGTTGTCAACGTGATCAAAAAGGAAGACCCGACCCGCGAGGTGAAGGTTGCTTCCGCACAGGGCCTGGCAGAGTGCAAGAAGATGATGCAGCTGGCTGCCGCTGGCAAGTACAACGGCTACCTGCTGGAAGGCATGGCCTGCCCCGGCGGCTGCATTGCCGGCGCCGGTACCCTGGCTGATCCTGCCCGCAGCGCAATGATGCTGAACAAGTACAAGGCACAGGCAACGATGAAGACCGCTGCCGATACCCCGTACAAGGATACTTTGGATAAGCTGAAGTACTAATTTTACGGCCTAATTGGAATTGAGCCGGTAGGCTGACAAAATAGCCCCCAATAAATTATAACGTTCCCCGGAACTGATTTGCTGTTATAGCAGACAAGTTCCGGGGAACGTTTGTTTTTTATTGTGGTAACGATGATGCTGCAGCTATTAAGATGGCGATGAGTAAAATGTTTCATCGTCTTGCAGTGCCTGATTTTGTAATGCCTGCTCTCGGCGGCCAGAGGGCTGGCCGCCCTGCTATTAGGCGGAGGTGGATATACCTGATTTTTCGCCCAAATGCCAAAATGAATGATAAGCATTATACTCATCAATGGCATTCAGACTCCCCTGCTTTTTTCGCATCAAATAAGCTATAAATTAGAGTAGATAGAAAAAAGCCAGACGGAACATGGAGGTGATCCGTCTGACTTTGTGTTGGGCAGCTTTAGCAAAATGACAACCCCCAGCTCTGCTGGGGAGAGTAAAAAAG
>CAVFVI010000029.1:0-38248 GCA_963626055.1 Acutalibacteraceae bacterium | reverse complement strand
ATGCCGTGGGCATTGTGCTGCAAAAGAACCTGCTGTTCTCCGGCACCATCCGGGATAACCTGCGCTGGGGCGACCCCAACGCCGATGACGAGACCTTATGGGCCGCCTGCCGCGCCGCCTGCGCCGATGAATTTTTGGAGCGCATGCCGGACGGCCTGGATACCGATATAGGCCAGGGCGGCGTGAATGTTTCCGGCGGGCAGAAGCAGCGGCTCTGCATTGCCCGCACCCTGCTCAAGCACCCCAAAGTGCTGATTTTTGACGATTCCACCAGCGCTGTGGATACCGCCACCGAAGGCAAGATCCGCCATGCGCTGGCCGCCCTGCCCGATGTGACCAAGCTCATCATTGCCCAGCGCATTACCTCGGTGATGGACGCTGACATGATCGTGATTCTGGATGACGGCAAAGTGCACGCCGTCGGCACCCACAAGGAGCTGCTGGCGAATGACACCATCTACCAGGAAATTTACGCATCCCAGATGAAAGGAGATGACGCGGATGGCAAAGGCATTCAGCGGTAAAAAGCCGCAGCATTTCGGCAGCACCATCCGGGTGTTTTTGAACTACCTGGGCCGCCACAAGTTCATGCTGGGGCTGGTTGGGGTGCTTACCGCCGTCAGCGCACTGGCTAACCTGCTGGGCACCTATATGATCAAGCCGGTCGTCAACGGCATTCTGGAAAGCGGCAGCATCCCCGGCCTGATCCGCGGGGTCGCCCTGACCGCTGCCATTTACGCCGTGGGCGCGCTTTCTACCCTGGGCTACACCCAAACCATGGTGCGCGCCGCCCAAAAGGTTCTGCACGATATCCGCCGGGACCTGTTCGCCCACCTGCAAACGCTGCCCCTTTCCTATTTTGATTCCCGCCGTAACGGCGAGCTGATGAGCCTGTTCACCAACGATGTGGACACGATCTCGGACGCGCTGAACAACAGTTTTGCCCTTCTGATCCAGAGCTTTATCCAGGTTGTGGGCACGCTGGTGTTGCTGTTTGTGCTCAACTGGCGGCTTTCGCTGCTGGTCGTGGTGGGGTACGCTGTCATGTTCTGGTACATCCGGTTCAGCACCAACCGCAGCCGCTTTTTCTATGCCCGCCAGCAGCAGGCCCTTGGCGACCTGGAAGGCTATGTGGAGGAGATGGCCGCCGGGCAAAAGGTGGTCAAGGTGTTCAACCACGAACAAACCAACCTGGAAGCCTTCCAGGCTCTGAACGCCCGCCTGCAAAGTGCCGGAACCAGCGCCCAGGGGTATTCCGCCACCATGATCCCCGCCGTTGTTTCCATCTCCTACATCAACTATGCGGTCATTGCCGTGCTGGGCGGGCTGATGGTCATGAACGGCCAATCCAGCCTGGGCAGCCTGGCCAGCTATCTGGTGTTTGTGCGCCAGTCTGCTTTACCCATCAACCAGTTCACCCAGCAGGGCAACTTTCTGCTGGCTGCCCTTGCCGGTGCGGAGCGCATCTTTGATGTGCTGGCCGAACAGCCGGAATCTGACGAGGGCACCGTTGAGATCGTCCGCGTGGAAAAAGCTGCTGACGGCACCCTGGTGCCCAGCGCCGGCGGCCGCCGCACCGGCCTGTGGGCCTGGCGGGACAGCGCCGATCCCGCTGCACCGCTTGTTCCCCTGCGCGGGGATGTGCGGTTCCAGGATGTCAGCTTTGGCTATGTTCCGGGGCAGACCATCCTGCATGATGTTACGCTGTACGCCAAACCGGGGCAGAAAATTGCCTTTGTCGGTTCCACCGGCGCGGGTAAAACCACCATCACCAACCTCATCAACCGCTTTTATGATATTACATCCGGCACCATCACCTATGACGGCATTGATGTGCGCAAGATCCGCAAAAGCGATTTGCGCCGCAGCCTTGGCGTGGTGCTGCAGGACACCCACCTGTTCACCGGAACGGTAGCGGATAACATCCGCTTTGGCAAGCTGGATGCCACCGAGGAAGAGATCATCGCCGCCGCCAAAATTGCCAACGCCCACTCCTTTATCGAGCGCCTGCCCCAGGGGTACAACACCATGGTAACGGGCGATGGTGCCAACCTGAGCCAGGGCCAGCGCCAGCTGCTGGCCATTGCCCGCGCCGCCGTGGCCGACCCGCCGGTGCTGATTCTGGACGAAGCCACCTCCAGCATTGACACCCGCACCGAAGCCCTGATTGAAAAAGGCATGGACCGCCTGATGGAGGGCCGCACCGTCTTTGTCATCGCCCACCGGCTTTCCACCGTGCGCAATTCCAACGCCATTATTGTGCTGGAACACGGCGGCATTGTGGAGCGCGGCAGCCATGATGAACTGCTGGCCCAAAAGGGCGAATACTACCAGCTGTACAACGGCATGTTTGAACTTGCATAAAATTCCTGCCAAGAAAAGTTCATATCCTTGTGGTAGAATAAGGGAACAGTATCGCCCAAGGAAAGGGGATTCACCATGTCGCAGATGACAAAGCGCGCGCTGGAAGCTTCGCTCAAGGAACTGCTGCGCCACAAACCACTGGACAAGATCACGGTCAGCGACCTGACCGACCACTGCGGGGTCAACCGCATGACCTTTTATTACCACTTTAAGGATATTTACGACCTTGTGGAATGGTGCTGCGAGGAGGACGCCGCCCGCGCCCTGGCCGGGCAGAAAACCTATGATACCTGGCAGCAGGGCTTTTTGCAGATTCTGGAAGCCCTACGGGATGACAAAGCGTTTTTTACCAGCGTCTACCGCTCCATCAGCCGCGAACAGCTGGAAAACTATCTCTACCGCCTGACCTATGACCTGATGATGGGCGTTGTGGAGGAGCGCGCCGCCGGTATGACGGTGCGCCCGGAAGATAAAGAGTTCATCGCCAACTTTTATAAGTTCGCTTTTGTGGGCCTGACGCTGGACTGGATCAAAAACGATATGCGCCAGGACCCCGCCCAGCTGGTGGAACAGCTTTCCACCCTGATCCACGGCGATGTGACCAAAGCGCTGGAAAAATGCCGCATCGATAAAAGCTGATGTACATCTTGATTGAGGGCCGAACCATGAAAAACACCATCTGCGAAAAACTGATGTGGACCGCCATGACCCCCACCATCTTCCGCTATCTTGCCGCCCAGCACCCGGATTTCGACCTTGCCCAAACCAGGAAAAAAGCCCACCAGCTTTACCTTGCCATGGTCAGGCGCACGCCCGATATCGGCAGCTTTGTCAAGAACCCCCTCCGCGTCAGTTTAAGCGGCGGCATTGTCTGGCTTTCGATCTATGACGCCATGGATGGCCGCATGAGCCATGAGCAGTTTGGGGCCATGGTCAAAACCACCATGCAGGCCCCGCTGATTCAAAAAGCCTTTGGCGGCAAAAATCCGTTTGATTCCGCCTATCAGCAAAAGAAAGTGCAGAAAGATGCCGTGGCCAACGCCGCTTCCACCAGCAGCTTTAACTGGATCACCGAGACCATTCCCGGCCGGGACCAGGACGAATACCGCACCAATTACCACCAGTGCGGCCTGTGTGCCCTGGGCAAACAGGAACACCACGAAGACCTGATTCCTTACATGTGCGAGATGGATTACATCTCGGTCGAGCTGATGGGCGGTGTGCTGCACCGCACCGGCACCATTGCCACGGGTGCCGCCTGCTGCGATTTTTACGTCTGCAAAAAGGGTTCCAGGTGGGATGTCTGATTCGCCGATTTCCCGCCCATGTAACAAAAACTTCAAATTTTATACAAAACAGCCGCTGTGATAAAAATTTAATCACGGCGGCTGTTTTGCTGATTGTGAATCCTTCCCCCGCTGGTTATACTATAGACATTCCAAAAGGAACACCCAAGACAAACAACAACAAACAATAAAACCAACGCAAGGAGGCTTTTTTATGTATTATTCCAGCGGTAACTATGAAGCTTTTGCCCGTCCCGAAAAACCGGAGGGCGTTGACCACAAGAGCGCCTACCTCATCGGCAGCGGCCTGGCTGCGCTGTCCGCCGCATGCTTTATGGTGCGTGACGGCCAGATGAAGGGCGAGCACATCCATGTGCTGGAAAAGGACCCCATCCCCGGCGGTGCCTGCGATGGCTACAAGTACCAGAACGTCGGTTACGTCATGCGCGGCGGCCGCGAGATGGACAACCACTTTGAGTGCATGTGGGATCTGTTCCGCTCCATCCCCTCCATTGAGGACGAGAACGTCACCGTGCTGGACGAGTATTACTGGCTGAACAAGCACGACCCCAACTACAGCCTGTGCCGCGCCACCGTCAACTGCGGCGAGGATGCCCACACCGACGGCAAGTTCGGCCTGTCCGACAAGGGCGCTATGGAGATCCTGAAGCTCTTCATGACCCCGGACGAGCAGCTGTACGATAAAAAGATCACCGACTTCTTTGATGACGAAGTTCTGAACTCCAACTTCTGGCTGTACTGGCGCACCATGTTTGCCTTTGAAAACTGGCACAGCGCCCTGGAGATGAAGCGTTACCTGCAGCGCTACATCCACCATATCGGCGGCCTGCCGGATTTCACCGCCCTGCGCTTTACCCGCTACAACCAGTATGAATCCATGATCCTGCCTATGGTCAAGTACCTGGAAAGCTATGGCGTGCAGTTCCATTACGGCGTTAAGGTAACCAACGTTGCCTTTGACTGCGCCAACGGCAAAAAGCAGGCTACCCGCATTGATACCCTGCGCGATGGCCACGAAGAGTGCATCGACCTGACCGAGAACGACCTGGTGTTCATCACCAACGGCGGCTGCGTTGAAAACTCCACCATCGGCAGCCAGACCACCGTTGCCCCACTCAAGTTTGACCTGAAGGAAGGCGGCGGCTGGGATCTGTGGCGCAAGATCGCCGCCCAGGACCCCAGCTTCGGCCACCCGGACAAGTTCTGCTATGACCCGGAGCTGAGCAACTGGATGAGCGCCACCATCACCACGCTGGACCAGCGCATTGTGCCCTATATCAAAAAGATCTGCAAGCGCGATCCCTTCACCGGCAAGGTCGTCACCGGCGGCATTGTCTCCGTCAAGGATTCCAGCTGGCTGCTCAGCTGGACCCTGAACCGCCAGCAGCAGTTCCGCGACCAGCCCAAAGACCAGCTCTGCGTTTGGGTGTACGGCCTGTTCAGTGATAAGCCCGGCGATTACGTCAAGAAGCCCATGCGCGAATGCACCGGCGAGGAAATCTGCCAGGAATGGCTGTACCACATCGGCGTGCCGGTTGACCAGATCGAAGACCTGGCTGCCAACAGCGCCAACACCGTGCCCTGCATGATGCCGTATATCGATGCTTTCTTTATGCCGCGTGCTGCCGGCGACCGCCCGGACGTTGTGCCCGAAGGCGCTGTGAACTTCGCTTTCATCGGCCAGTTTGCCGAGACCAAGCGCGACACCATCTTTACCACCGAGTATTCCATCCGCACCGGCATGGAAGCTGTTTACACCCTGCTGAACGTTGACCGCGGCGTGCCGGAGGTCTGGGGCAGCGTGTATGACATCCGTGACCTGCTGGATGCCACCGTAAAACTGCGCGACGGCAAAAAGATCACCGATATGGAAATGAACGTTGTGCAGAAACTGGCCCTGAAAGAAGCTTTGAAGAAGCTGGAAGGCACCGAGATCGAAAAGCTGCTGAAAGAATACAACGTGATCTGAATCGTATAACCATTCTTTCATAAATAGCATCGCCCCGGCGGGATATTTTGTCCCGCCGGGGCATTGCTTTTATCATTTATTGCTCATTCCATTTTACTGCGTAGGGAACGGTCTATCTCCGGCCTAAGAGCCGCCTTCGGCGGTTGGCCTCCGAAACGCGCCTGCGGGCGCAGTGACCGTTTCAAAACCTATAGCCAATATCCCATAAGAGCGAGATCATACAAACACCCGGAACGGTCAAGACCGTTCCCTACAGAACATTTTATCATGTGTTGCCACCCCACAAATTATCTGTAGGGCGGGATGCCTCCATCCCGCCGCAGCCTTGCCTTGCTGCGTATTACAAATTCATGATGCACTAACCCCCATTTGTAGAGGCCGATGCTCGCATCGGCCCGCATAACGGGCCTTGCCAAACCTCCCATCCATAACACTACAAACAGCGCCCCGGCGGATCAAAATCTCCCGCCGGGGCGCTGCCTTATATTATCTTATTTAACATTTACGTTTGCAATCTATTCTGCTTACCCCAAAACCGCAAAACTCTGTGCTCCCAGCACCAGCTCATCGCCCTTTACTTCGGCTTTGCCGATCACATGCAGCACGCGGGTACCATCTTCCAGCTCAAGGGGCAGTTTTACTTCCTCGCGGGCGGGGTTCACCGCGCAGATCAGCTTGCTGCGCTCCCAGGCAAACGGGCGGTAACTGCCCTTCGCCTTGGGGGCAAACCGCACATGGAACGGCGCATCGGAATCCAGGTCCCGGTGGCTGTGGCGGAAGTTCAGCACGCCCTGCACGGTATGCCACAGGCTGTCGGGGTCCGCCTGCTGGGCGGCCACGGTGGGGGCGTCCGCGGCATCGTCCACCGGCAGGTACAGCTTGTCCGCTGCGGCGGTGGAAAATCCCTTGTTGGCGCTGCCATCCCACTGCATGGGGGTGCGGGAGCCGGTACGGAAATAGCCGCCCTCCTTGGTGGGCAGCGGCAGGTAGCGCATGCCGATCTCATCGCCGTAATACACAAACGGTGCGCCGGGCAGGGTGAACAGCGTGGCGTAAGCAATTTTCAGCTCGTCCGGGGTCAAACCGGCGGAGGGGCGGATGGTATCATGGTTGCAGGTGATCAGGCAGTACAGACCATCCTTGCGGGTCGCCTTGTAGCTGGGCAGCCAGTCGTCCAGGAACTTGTCAATGCCCGTTCCGGAATCCGCGCAGAAATACGCCTTGCCGATGTTATGCGGGTCAGAATCCGTTGCGCCGTCATAATTGCGCATCAGCCAGCTGTAGCCGTTGCCCTGCCATTCCAGCATAAAGTCCATATCAAAGCCGTTTTTCAGGGATTGACGCGGCTGGTTCCATTCGCTCACCAGCGCGGCTTCGGGGTATTCCTTGTCCAGCATGGCGGCAATATCGCGCCAGATGGCACAGGTATATTTTTTGTGGTGGGTATCGTTCTTGACCAGGCTGGATGCCATATCCACGCGGAAGCCGTCACAACCCATATCCAGCCAAAAGCGCATGACGTCCTTCATGGCTTCCACCGTTGCGCGCGGGCCGGGGGCATCGGTGGGCATCTGCCACTTTTCGCGGCACTTGCCATAGCCATAGTTCAATGCGGGCTGGCATTTGAAGAAGTTCAAAATATAAGTACCGTTGCGGTCGGTCTCGCCGCCAATGAACGGCATACCGTCACCGGCGCTAAAGCAGGAGTCCGTCCAGATATAGCGGTCGGAATATTCGTTCTTTTCCGGCTTGCTGCTCTGCTTAAACCATGCGTGTTCCTCGCTGGTATGGCCAGGCACCAGGTCCAGCAGCACATGGATGCCTTTTGCGTGGGCCGCTTCAAACAGCGCTTTGGCGTCCGCGTTGGTGCCATAGCGGGGGGCGATCAGCTTATAATCGCGCACATCATACCCGGCATCCTTGAACGGGGAATCAAAGCAGGGGTTGATCCAAAGGGCGTTGCAGCCCAGTTCCTTGATGTAATCCAGCTTTTCGATAATACCCTTCAGATCGCCGATGCCGTCCCCGTTGGTATCATAAAAGCTTTGGGGATAAATTTCGTAAAAAACTGCGTCTTTCAGCCACTGTTTCAAAACAATCACTCCTATTATTTTCTGTCCCTCTGCGCGGAATCCGGCGCACCGTATGGTTCCCGCTGCACCGGGCAAAGTTCCACTTTTATCATACGGTCCCGCGCAGCTGTTGTCAATCATCTTTCACAAAAACAGGAACAAGCATTTTCTTTTTTCTGTCGCCAGTGCACAATTTTGTTACTCATTTTCCTTTTTGCGCTTTTTACAAAATATAGTGACCGTAGGGGCGCACTCTGCGCCTGCCAGCACTTTCTTACCAAAAAACACTTGACATTTTTGTTCAACATGCGCTAAAATAACTTGCGTTGCCTGGCAGGCTTTGAATGCTTGCCAGGCACTTTTTATTTTCAAAGCTTTATATCTTTGCCGACAATAAATGTCACCCTGCCACTGTCAGACGGCGGGGCGGCATTTATTTTTTTATTTTATTTCATCTATTATAAGGAGCGTTTTTCATGTTCAAAAACAAATGGCACGAAGTTTTGTTCACCCTCGTCACCTCCGGGCTGATGATCTACCTGATGGGTGTTTACAACATTGCGCTGCACACCGGCGGGCTGCAATACAGCACCTTCCTGCACGCGGCCCGCAGCTTCCCGCTGGAATGGCTGATTGGCTTTCTGTGTGCATTCTTTATCGCCAGCCGCACGGCAAAGCACTTTGCTTTCAAGGTTGCCCAGCCGGGGGACCGCCCCATTTTTATCATCCTCTGCATCCAAAGCTTTACCGTCTGCACCATGGTGCCGTTGATGAGCCTGCTTGGCACGGTGGAAAGCAGCGGTCTGACTGTCGATTTACCGGTTATCTGGCTGCAAACCGTGGTGCTCAACTTTATCATGGCCTATCCGCTGCAAATTTTTGTGGTCGGGCCGCTCTGCCGCCGCCTGTTCCGCCCGCTTATGGCGCATCCTGCTGCGTAACGCTGCTGTTCAGCATCCGGGCAAATTCGCGCGCGGCTGCGTTGGGAACACGGCCGCCATCCTGCACCAGCACAACATGGCGGGTGGGGATCTCCTCCTTCAGCTGGATGGCAAATACCTCCCCCGCGTTCAGGGCATCCCTGGCAAAATTATAGGGCACATACCCCAGCCCCAGCCCACTTTTGACCAGCGGAACCACCTGGTCGGTGGTGGCGGCCTCGGTATCCGGCTGCAAAACAAGATTGTTGCTCAAATAAAACTGGTTATAAAACGCATAGGTCATCGTTTCGCTGCCCAGGCAGATCAACGGGTACTGCTGCAGTTCTTTCAGCGCCCAGCGGCGGCCCTGCAAAAATTCAAAGTCCCTGCCTGCAATCAAAATTTCCTGGAACGGCATCAGCAGGGTACGGCGCATGGTGGGTTCCAGCCGGGCCGGGGTGGTGATCACGCAAAGGTCCACCAGCCCGCGCCCCAGCGCGCGGATGGCCTGCGGGGTGGAATGGTTGGCAATGCGCAGCCGCACACCGGGGTAACGCAGATGGAACTCCCGCAGTTTATCCAGCAAAAACACATTCAGAGCCGTTTCGCTGGCGCTGATGGTCAACGCGCCGCTTTCCAGCGCGGTGATGCCCGCCAGCTCGCTTTCCCCGGCCTGCAGCTGCTCCTGGGCAATCTCCACATGGGCAAACAGCACCTCGCCCTCTGGCGTCAACGTCACGCCGCGGGTGCTGCGCACCAGCAGTTTGCAGCCCAGCTGTTCTTCCAGCCGGTTCAGGGCGCGGGTCACATTGGGCTGGCTCATGCGCAGCACGTTGGCCGCGCGGGTAATGCTGTGATATTTGCAGACATAGTAAAACATGCGGTAATATTCATAATTTACATTCACAATTTTTCCTCTTTTCGCTGCGTTTCGCCATATCAAATGCTAATATTTTACATGCAAAACATATATTTTACAAATGCCTTTTCCGACAGTATAATACGAACCGTTCCAGAAAACAAGGCATACCGGCAAGGTTCGTGCATACTCCCCAAGGCGTACCTGAAAAGTCGAAAATTTAGAATATTTCTACAAACGCGGCTGGATTCCGCGTTAAAAAGTCTTGGAATCCACAAAGGCTTCCTGCGGCTTTTTGCCTTGAATCCATCGCACGTTTGCGAAATCTTCGTCATTTTCTTCATTTTCAGCTACGCCAAGTAAGCAAGCGGCCCTGCCGGTTATTGCCCAGGAGGTATGGCACCATGCAGTATCAGGATATGACAAAAAAGGAAATGCAGCGGGAATACCACCGCCTGTGCCAGCGCTACCATGAATATGAGCAGCAGGGCCTGCAGCTGGATCTTTCCCGCGGGAAACCTGCGCCAGAGCAGCTGGCGCTTTCGCAGCGGATGCTGGGCGAGCTGAACTCCCGCAGCGTACTAGACAGCGAGGACGGCACCGACTGCCGCAATTACGGCGGGCTGGACGGCATCCCCGAAGCAAAGGCTCTGCTGGCCGGTATAATCGGCGTGCGGCCGGAGCAGGTCATGGTGGGCGGCAACAGTAGCCTGACCATGATGTTCGATATTCTCAGCCACGCCATGCTGGACGGCCTGCTGGGCGCAGAGCCGTGGGTGCAGGTCAAGGACCGCAAGTTCCTTTGCCCCGTGCCGGGTTATGACCGCCATTTTGCCATGACGGAACATTTCGGCTTCCAGCTGATCCCCATCCCGATGCACAGCGATGGCCCCGATATGGACATGGTGGAAGACCTTGTCCGGCGGGATGCTTCCATCAAAGGCATCTGGTGCGTGCCCAAGTACCAGAACCCCACCGGCATTGTGTTCAGCCCCGCTGTGGTGGAGCGCTTTGCCCACCTGCAGCCCGCAGCGCCGGATTTCCGCATCTTCTGGGATAACGCCTACTGTGTGCATGATCTGTACCCCAACTATCCGGCGCACCTGCCGGACATTCTGGCCGCCTGCGCCAATGCCGGGCACCCGGATATGGTGTACGAGTTCTGCTCCACCAGCAAGGTTTCCTTCCCCGGTGCGGGCATCAGCGGCGTGGCGGCAAGTTCCGCCAACCTGATCGACCTGCGCAAAGTGTGGAAGTTCGCCACCATCGGCCCCGACAAGCTCAACCAGCTGCGCCAGGCGCGGTTCTTCCGCAACGAAAGCGGCATTGAAGCCCACATGGCACGCCATGCCCGCCTGCTGCGCCCCAAGTTTGAGCAGGTCATCTCCATTTTCCGCGAGGAACTGGACGGCAGCGGCATTGCCAGCTGGACGGAACCCCGCGGCGGGTACTTCCTTTCCTTTGATACCATGCCGGGCTGTGCTGCCCGCACGGTGGAGCTTTGCCGCCGGGCCGGTGTCAAGTTCACCCCCGCCGGTTCCACCTGGCCCTATGGCCGCGACCCGCAGGACAGCAACATCCGCATTGCCCCCAGCTTTGCCAGTGCGGAAGAAATTGAACCCGCGGCCCGGCTGTTCACCCTCTGCGTGCGGCTTGCCACGCTGGAAAAACTGGCAGCCACCCGTTTTGCATCCGAAACCGCCCTTGGCGCGGAGCGCATCGCCTGATTCTCCGCTCCTTGGCAGTTTTGCACAAACACCGCGCCACACCCCCACCGCCAGAACCGCATAAAACTGCAAGATTTGTTTGAAATCAAGAATATTTCCGCATTTTCTGCCGTAAAATTCAGCAATTAGTTCAATTTTCAGTGTGTTTCATTGTGCAGCATGCACAGTATTTTTAATCTGTCAGAATCACGGAATATCCAAAAGGCAGAATGTGCGGCAAGGGGCTTACAAACGGTGGGGAATGGTGGTATTATGACGGCATAAAGAACGCAGCAAGGAGGGTGCGGAAACGGAACATCGCCGTTTCCCCCCTTTCTGTTTTTCTCCTTGGTGCGCTTTTTATCAGATAAATTCAAAACACAAAGCCAGCCCGGCGCACAAGCTGCCCCGCTGGCCAGAGGAGGCGGAATAATGAACGAACTGACCGCCGCCTTGAAAGAGGAGCTTAACGTTGATACGGCGTTTACCCTTCCCATTTTTGGCGGCATCGACATCCCGGAATCCATCGCGGTAAGCTGGGGCATCATGGCGTTTTTGGTGATCGTTTCGATTTTGCTCACACGCAATCTCAAGGTCGATCATATCAGCAAACGCCAGGCCATCCTGGAAACCGTTGTGGTAACCATGGATAACTTTTTCAAAGATCTGCTGGGCGAAGCCGGCAAACAGTATGTACCGTACCTGATCACGGTTGCACTGTACATTGCCTGCTCCAACCTGATCGGCATCATCGGCCTCAAGCCCCCCACAAAGGACCTGAATGTTACCGCAGCACTGGCTGTTATGAGCATTGTGCTGATCGAATACTCCGGTATCCATGCAAAGGGCGGCAAGCGGTTTGTGCACAGCCTGGCGGAACCCATTGCCCTGATGACCCCCATGAACATTCTGGAAATCGCCATCCGGCCCACCAGCCTGTGCATGCGTTTGTTCGGCAACGTTCTGGGTGCTTTCGTCATCATGGAACTCATCAAGCTGGTGGTTCCGGCTTTTGTCCCCGCAATTTTCAGCCTGTATTTTGATTTGTTTGACGGTCTGATCCAAACCTATGTGTTTGTTTTCCTGACCTCCCTGTTCATGAAAGAAACGATGGAATGACCTGCGTTTTCTTTCCCATTTCTACATTATTATAAAAAGGAGTAATTTATTATGGCAAGTTTGGTAGCTTTGGGCGCTGGCATCGCAGCACTGACCGGCATTGGCGCCGGCATCGGCATTGGCATTGCAACCGGTAAGGCAGCGGAGGCCATCAGCCGCCAGCCGGAAGCTGAAAGCAAGATCAGCAAGAACCTGCTGCTGGGCGCCGCCCTGGCAGAAGGCACCGCCATTTTCGGCTTCGTTGTTGCCCTGCTCATCATCCTGTTCCTGGGCTGATAACGGAGGCACACAACGATGCTGACACTGAATTGGAATATTCTGTGGACGGTCGTCAACGTTCTGGTTCTGTTTGTTCTGCTGCGCAAGTTTTTGTACCGTCCCGTTATGAACGTGATTGAGCAGCGCCAGAAGCAGATCGATGATGCGATCGCCGATGCAGAAGGCAAAAAGAACGACGCACAGGCTGTTTTGGCACAGGCGCAGGATAAACTGCAGAATGTGGATACCGAAGCTGCCCAGCGCCGTGAAGCCTACGAAAAGCAGGCCGAAAAAGAAAAAGAACAGCTTTTGCAGGACGCACAGCGCCAGGCAGATGCGATCGTGGCCGAGGGCAAAGCCGCTGCCGAAGCAGAGCGTGCCCGCCGCCTGCGCGATGCCGACGCCGAAACCGCCGCACTGGCCCGCGATATGTGCGAAAAGCTGCTGGCGCGCAGCCTGACGCAGCAGGATGATGCACGCCTGCTGGACGACCTGCTGCAGAAAGCGGGGGACAGCAATGGCAAGTGAATTCAGCCGCGAGTTTTTCTCCGCCAACCGCATTGTAAAAGCTGACCTGCACTGCGCCCGCCAGCCGCGGGAACAGGACCTGGACAAGATCAAGGCCGAGCTGAAATCCCTGTACGATGCAACCGAAGTCCTGTTGGATGTCAGCGTGGACGAAAGCCTGCTTTCCGGTTACGTTCTGCAGGTGGGCGACCGTGTGTTCGATAACTCCGGCCGCCATGCTCTGGACCAGATGACCGGCGATAAGCCCGACCTGGCCACCCTGAAAACCCGCGTGGAGGACTATAAGCCCGCCGCCAACACCGCCGAGGGCGGCACCGTTGTGTCCGCCGCGGACGGCATTGTTACCGTGGAGGGCATGGACCGTGCCGTGTACGGCGAGATCGTCACCTTTGAAAACGGTGCCAAAGGCATGGTGGAAAGCGTTGAGCCTTCCCACCTGGGCATCATGCTGTTTGACGGTGCCGAGAGCGTCGGCGTTGGCACCCTGGTGACCCGTACCGGCAAGCGCGCCGGCATCCCCGTTGGCGAAGCTTTCCTGGGCCGTGTTATCAACCCGCTGGGCGAGCCCATTGACGGCAAGGGCCCCATTGAGGCCGTTGGCTACAACCCCATCGAGAAGCAGGCCCCCGGCATTCTGGAGCGCCAGAGCGTGGATACCCCGCTGCACACCGGCATTTTGTCCATCGACTCCATGTTCCCCATCGGCCGCGGCCAGCGTGAATTGATCATCGGCGACCGCCAGACCGGCAAAACTTCCATCGCCACCGATACCATCCTGAACCAGAAGGATACCGGCGTGCTCTGCATCTATGTTGCCATCGGGCAGAAGGCTTCCTCCATTGCCCGTGTGGCCGAGGACCTGAAAAAGCATGGCGCTATGGGCTACACCACCATCGTGGCCGCCACCGCCAGCGACAGCGCCCCCCTGCAGTACATTGCCCCGTATGCCGGCACCGCACTGGCCGAATATTTTATGGCCCAGGGCAAGAGCGTGCTGATCGTGTACGACGACCTTTCCAAGCACGCCGTGGCATATCGTGCCATTTCCCTGCTGCTGCGCCGCTCCCCCGGCCGTGAAGCTTACCCCGGCGACGTTTTCTACCTGCATTCCCGTCTGCTGGAACGCTCCTGCCGTATGCGGGACGATCTGGGCGGCGGTTCCATTACGGCACTGCCCATTGTTGAAACCCAGGCAGGCGATGTTTCCGCCTACATTCCCACCAACGTTATTTCCATCACCGATGGCCAGATTTTCCTGGAGACCGCACTGTTCAACGCAGGCAACCGCCCGGCTGTCAACGTTGGCTTGTCGGTTTCCCGTGTCGGCGGCGCTGCCCAGACCAAGGCCATGAAAAAGGCCAACGCCAACCTGCGTATCGAGCTGGCCCAGTACAAGGATATGGAATCCTTCTCGCAGTTCAGCTCTGACCTGGACGCTGAGACCCGCCGCCAGCTGGAACATGGCAAGGCTTTGATGGAGCTGCTGAAACAGCCGCTGTACCAGCCCAAATCCGACGCCGAGCAGGTCGTTTTGCTGACCCTCGCCGCCCACGGCGTGCTCGACGAGATCAAAACCGCCGAGCTGCGCCAGAAAACCTCCGCATTTATGCGTCAGTTCCGCGCGGACCCGTCCGGCGTGATGGACGAGATCCAGGCTTCCGGTAAGCTCAGCCCCGAACAGGTGCAGACCATCCTGAACGCCTGGAACGCATTTGCGGGAGGCGATGCCCATGCCATCCACTAAGCTGCTCAAGGAGCGTATTGAGAGCATTCAGGATACCATGAAGATCACCAATGCCATGTACCTGATTTCCTCCTCCAAGCTGCGCAAGGCACGCAAAAATTACCAGGCGGTTTCGCCTTACTTTGAGCGCATGCAGATGACGATGACCCGTGTGCTGCCCCACCTGCCGGAAGAACCCGTTCATCCGTTCTTCCACACCCGCAACCCGAACTCCCCGCGCCGCGCCTATCTGGTGTTGACGGCAGACAAAGGCATGGCCGGTGCGTACAATCAGAACCTGCTCAAGTTCCTGAAAGCGCACTGCGGCGATGACCCCAAGGCCCGCTTTTATGTGGTGGGCCAGACCGGCTACCGTGCCCTGCTGCACAAGGACCCCCGCCTGGTGGAAGATTTCCTGTACAGCGGCCAGGCCCCCACATTGCAGCGCGCACGTGACATCACGGCGGATATGATCGATGCGTTCAAGGCGGATGAGGTGGATGAGGTTTACCTCATTTACACCAAGATCCAGAACGCTTTGACCGCTGAACCGGTCATGCTGCAGCTGCTGCCGCTGGAACGCTCCCACTTTGCGCCGCTGCCGCCCGCTCTGGGCGACCCCCACGGCGAAGTTGAGCTGTTCCCCGATGCGTGGTCGGTGTTCAAGCAGACGGCCCCCATCTACATGCACGGCATGATCTTTGGTGCCATGACCGAGAGCTACTGCGCCGAGCAGAGCGCCCGCATGACCGCCATGGATTCCGCCACCAAGAGCGCCACCGATATGATCCACGCGCTCCAGCTGGAGTACAACCGCACCCGCCAGGGCGCGATCACCCAGGAGATTACCGAGATCATCGGCGGTGCTTCCGCTGTGCAAACCAGCGATTATTAAACTTTTTGCGCTGTATCCCCCATCGGGATACCATGTTCAACCTTTTATCTACTTCTGAAATTAAGGAAGAGGCTATCGTATGACACAGGGAACTATTATTCGTGTAGCAGGCCCCGTGGTGGATGTTCAGTTCACCGAGGGCAAGCTGCCTGCCCTGCAGGAAGCGCTGACAGTGACCGCTGAGGGCACCGAGCGCACGATGGAAGTAACGCAGCATGTGAACGAAACCACCGTTCGCTGCATTATGCTTTCTGCCAGCGAGGGTCTTGGCAAGGGGATGACCGTGAACGCACTGGGTCACGGCCTGACTGCCCCGGTGGGCGAAGCCACCCTGGGCCGCATGTTTGACCCCCTGGGCCGCCCCATTGACGGCAAAGGCCCCATGGCCGCAGACGTCCCCACCTGGCCCATCCATCGCAAGGCCCCCGGCTTTGAGGACCAGAAACCTGCAACCGAAATTCTGGAAACCGGCATCAAGGTCATTGACCTGCTGGCACCGTATGCCAAAGGCGGCAAGATCGGCCTGTTTGGCGGTGCCGGTGTTGGCAAAACCGTGCTGATCCAGGAGCTGATCCACAACGTGGCCACCGAGCACGGCGGCTACTCCATCTTTACCGGCGTTGGCGAGCGCAGCCGTGAGGGATGTGACCTTTGGGGCGAAATGAACGCTTCCGGCGTTCTGAACAAGACCGCCCTGATCTTCGGCCAGATGAACGAACCGCCGGGAGCCCGTATGCGCGTTGCCGAAACCGGCCTGACCATGGCTGAATACTTCCGCGAAGAAAGCCACAAGGACGTGCTGCTGTTTATTGACAACATCTTCCGTTTTGTACAGGCTGGCTCCGAAGTTTCCGCTCTGATGGGCCGTATGCCCTCCGCCGTTGGTTACCAGCCCACGCTGGCCAACGAGCTGGGCGCTTTGCAGGAGCGCATCACATCCACCCGTGATGGGTCCATCACCTCGGTTCAGGCCGTTTATGTGCCTGCCGATGACCTGACCGACCCCGCCCCGGCCACCACCTTTGCCCATCTGGATGCCACCACCGTTCTGTCCCGTAAGATCGTGGAACAGGGCATCTACCCCGCCGTGGATCCGCTGGATTCCACCAGCCGCATCCTGGAAGCGGACATTGTGGGCGAGGAGCACTACCGCGTGGCCCGCAAGGTGCAGGCCACTTTGCAGCGCTATCAGGAACTGCAGGACATCATCGCCATCCTTGGCATGGACGAACTGGACGACAACGACAAGCTGACCGTTGCCCGCGCCCGTAAGATCCAGAAATTCCTGTCCCAGCCGTTCTTTGTTGCCGAGAACTTTACCGGCCTGCCGGGCAAATATGTGCCCCTGGCCGAAACTGTCAAGGGCTTTGCCGCCATCGTGGACGGTCAGGTCGATGATCTGCCCGAATGGGCGTTCTTCAACGTGGGCACGCTGGACGATGCCCGCAAGAAGGCTGCCGAAAAGGGCGGTGTGGCCTGATGGAAAAGTTCATTCTGAACATCACGGCCAGCAGCGGCGAGTTTTTCCAGGGCGAGTGCGAAAGCCTGACCCTGCCCACCGCTGACGGCCAGTACGGTGTACAGGCCGGGCACAGCCCGGTGCTGGTTGCCCTGGAAATGGGCATCATGCAGTTCACCGTGGACGGCGAGACCCGCAGCGTGCTGGTGGGCGATGGCATTGCCGAAGTGACCCCCGCTTATGTTGTGCTGCTGGTTGACAGCGCCGAGCGCCCGGAGGACATCGACAAGAACCGCGCCGAGGCCGCCCGCATCCGCGCCGAGGAACGGCTGCAGCACAAGCAGAGCATGCACGAGTATTACCAGAGCAAGATTGCCCTGAACCGCGCCATGCAGCGCCTGGAAACAGCCGCCAAATACAAACGCTGATTACCTTTCCAACAAAAGCTGCCACCCGTTCTGTGCAGGGTTCACTGCACAGGGCGGGTGGCTTTGTTTTATCTATATCTATTCTTTATCTTAGTTTCTATTGCATTCTATAGCTGTTTTTATTCAAAAATTAAGATTTAATCTTTTTCTTGTTGACAAAACAAGCCAAACTGTGTACAATCAGCAGTAAGGGAATGTCTTTCCCCCGCCCGGCCCATACTATGGTGTAAATACGCCGCAACAGCGGCCGGCAAACGGCAGCGGAACGCGCTGCTTTTTACAGTTACAATTAAAGGAGGGAACCTTTTTATGGTTACCAAAATCAGCAATAATGATCTTTCCCAGGCCAAGGCACAGGGCGTGGCCGTTCTGGATTTTTCCGCAACCTGGTGCGGCCCCTGCCAGATGCTGGCCCCGGTCCTGCACGAACTTGCCGACGAAGTTGGCAGCAAAGCCGCATTTTACAGCATTGACGTGGACGAAAACCGCCAGCTGGCCATGGAATACGGCATTTCCAGCATCCCCTGCCTGGTCGTTCTGAAAAACGGCCAGGAATCCGCGCGCAGCGTCGGTTTCCTGCCCAAGCAGGCTTTGCAGGATATGTTGGATAAGTATATTTGAGAGATACGCGCGGCCTAAAAAGGAGCAGTTTTCCTTCAGCGCAGCGGGCGCAGAGTGCACCCCTATGGGTGGGGGTGCAGGATAAATGAAATTTACCGCGAGTTCCGTCAACGGGACGATGCAAGCATCGTCCCCTACAAATTGGTTTTCAGGTTCGCGGCAGATAATTTACGTTTCTCCCCGGCGGGATGAGGGCATCCCGCCCTACAGTACATTTGTTAGTTAGCAGCACATAATAAAATAATCTGTAGGGAACGGTCTTGACCGTTCCGGCACCACAAAACATCTGCTCAAACAAACCTCGCCGCTCCCTTTCCCCACCTCCAATTCCTAATTTTTCATTTCTAATTCCTAATTAAAAAAGCCGAGCTTTCCAGCACATCCCGGAAAGCTCGGCTTTTTTATTTCATTTTTTCCTCAATTGCGCAGGCATCATAGGGTTTCAGCTCCATGCTGCCCAAAACGTTTTTGCCGCTCAACAGGTCTGCACCGGATTCCACCTGCACCTTAACGGCGCTCTGGGTGGTGTTGATGTAGAAGTGGTAGCGCGCGTTCTCGCTTTCGCGGCAGTGGTATTCCACGCCCTGCGGCAGGTCGCGCAGGCGAATGCCAGCGTCAGCCAGGGCGGCACGCAGCACGGCGGCGTTGCCGGCATCATCCAGGCGTGCGCCGATGTAATAGGCATGGCCCTTGCCAAACACATGGTGGGTCACAGCCGCATGGCCGGAATAGAAATCCTGCCCATACACAGCCACCACCTCGGTATCCTCGGCAGGCTGCAGCAGCTCGCAGTAATCCTTGATGCTGCTCTGCTGGCTGCTCTTGACCCAGATGGCGCGGTTGCCCTCGCCGGGGTACAGGGTGTCCAGCTCGCTTGCGGTCACACCAAACACTTCGCGCAGGCCGTCACCGGGGAACCCGCCCAGCCAGCACAGGGTGCTTTCGTCCACATAGCCCAGCAGATAGGTGGCCACAACGGTGCCGCCGTTTTCCACATAGTCGCGGATCTTTTGTGCAAAACCGGGCTTGGTCATAAACAGCATGGGCAGCACCACCAGCTTGTAGCGGCTCAGGTCTGCATCCACGCCCACAACGTCGGTTTCCACGCCGCAGTGGTTCAGCTGGGCGTACAGCTGACAGCAGGTTTCGCGCAGGTTCTTCTGCTTGATCTGCATGCCCCAGGCATCATCCAGCGCCCAGCGGCTGTCCCAGTCAAAGAGCATGGCGGCATCCGCTTTGGGCAGGCTGCCGCACACCGGGGTCAGGGCGGCCAGGGCCTCGTTGGTGGCGGTCACTTCATTGAACACACGGGTATCATCGCGGCCATCATGGTCCACCACTGCACCGTGGAACTGCTCAGAGCCGCCGCGGCCCTTGCGCCACTGAAAGTACTGCACGCCGTCCGCACCGCAGGCCACCGTCTGGATGGCGCTCATGCGGTTCACACCGGGGCGCTTGAGCTTATTATACTCGTGCCAGTTTACCAGGCTGGGGGTGCTTTCCATCAGCAGGAACGGCTTGTCCGGCTTGCAGCCGCGGATCAGCGCATGGTCAAAGGCCGTCATGCCCGCCGTCACGGTGGGGCTGCGGTCAGGGCGGCCCCAGTGGGGGTAGCTGTCCCAGCAGACAAGGTCCAGCTCGCTCTGCAGCTTGTGGTAGTCCAATCCGGGGAAGTATTCCATCAGGTTGGTGGTAATGGGCACATTGGGGGTCCGCTTGCGCAGGATCTCGGTTTCGCTGTGCACATAGTCCATCATGTTCCAGGTGGTAAAGCGCCGCCAGTCCAGCTTCAGGCCGTTCAGGCTCTGCTCGCCGTTATCAAACGGCGGCTCCACCTCGTCAAAGCTGTCGTAATGGTGGCTCCAGAAACCGGTCCACCAGGCGTGGTTCAGGGCGTCAATGGTGTGGTACTTTTCCTTCAGCCAGCCGCGGAACCGCTCCTGGCACAGCGGGCAGTAGCATTCGCCGCCCAGCTCATTGGAGATGTGCCACAAAATCAGGCCGGGGTGGTCGCCCACCGCGTCGATCAGGTGGTTCAGCAGCTCCCCTACCTTCTGGCGGTAGATGGGGCTGGTCAGGCAGTGGTTGTGGCGCATGCCCTGGTGGTCCCGCACACCGTTGGACTGCACGCGCAGCACTTCGGGGTATTTGCGGGCCAGCCAGTTGGGCTTTGCGCCGGAGGGCGTTGCCAGCTCGGTATAAATGCCTTGGTCATACAGCCGGTCCATGATCTCGCGCAGCCAGGTAAAGTTATATTCCCCCTCGCGCGGCTCATACGTGGCCCAGGCAAACACGCCCAGCGTAACGCTGTTCATGCCGGCCTTTTTCATCATGCGGACATCCGCTTCCAGAATATCCGGGCGGTCCAGCCATTGATCCGGGTTATAATCGCCGCCGCGCAGCATCACGGGGGCTTTGGTGATAAAGTTCATAGTGGATTCCCTTTCCTCTACACTGTAAAACATAAAACAAAAATTAGGAATCGGAAACCAGAAAGACGGAACTGGCGGTCTGCACCGAAATTCCTCATTCCTGATTTCCAATTCCTAATTATAGTAGATTCTGTAGCTATTGTGCCATGTGCAGTTGATGCAAAGGTTTAGCCCTTTGCTGCGCCGGAGGTAATGCCCTCAACATAGAACTTCTGCATGATGACAAACAGGATGGAGATGGGGATAGCCACCAAAACACCGCCTGCGCAGAAACGGGAGAAGTAGTTGTTGATCAGGGACTTTTGCAGCATGTTGTACAGGCCGATTGCCACCGTCCAGTCCGCCGAAACGCCGGAGTTCAGGATCATCTTTGCCATAACAAAGTCGGTCCACGGCGTCAGGAAGGAGTTGATGATGGTGTACACCAGGATCGGGCGGGACATCGGGATGACGATCTGGAAGAAGATTCGCGCTTCCGAAGCGCCGTCCAGCTTGGCGGCCTCACGCAGTGCCACAGGCACCGTATCAAAGAAGCCCTTACAGATCAGGTACCCCAGGCCGGAAGAGCCCGCGTACACCATGATCAAACCGGCGTAAGAGTTGGTCAGGTTCATGTACTTCAAAACAAAGTACACAGCGATCATGGCCAGAACGCCGGGGAACAGGTTGACGGTAACGGACAAATTCTGCAGCAGCTTGCGGCCCTTGAAGCGGCAGCAGCTCATGGCGTAAGCCACCATCAGCACAAAGCAGGTGGAGATCACGCAGTTAAAGCACGCCACAACCAGGGTGTTCATGAACCAGCGCGGGAACTGTGCAACAGAGTCCGGCTCGGTCATAACGCTGATGTAGTTCCACAGGGTAAAGCTTTCCGGCACAAAGCGGGTAAAGTTGACGCCCTTATCGGTGGAGAACGAGGTCAGCAGCAGCCAGGCGATGGGCACCAGCCAGATAAAGGCCAGCAGCGCCAGCACCAGGTGGCGGATCACGGAGAAGATGCCTTTTTTCACTTTGCCCTGCTTGAGCTGCTTTTGCACAGCGGCAGAGGATACAGCAGTGGTACTCAAGAGAACGTCGCCTCCTTCTTATTGATAAAGTGGAAGCATACAACCGTAAACACAGCGCACACAATGAACACCATAATGCCCAGCACGGCGGCCATCTTGTAGTTGTAGTATTCCTGCGTCAAGCGGAACAGCCAGGTAACCAGCAGGTCAATTTCCTTTGCGTTGGACTGTGCAAGGGCCTGGTCCTGGGTTACAAACACATCCTGCGTGAGCAGGTAAATGACGTTGAAGTTGTTGACGTTCTTGACGAAATCCGTTACCAGAGAGGGGCCCTGAACGCTGAGCAGGTAGGGCAGCTTGATGCGGAAGAACATCTGCACGGGGTTCGCACCGTCAATGCGGGCGGCCTCGATCATATCAGCGGGGATGTTCATCAGCACGCCGGTGGCGATCAGCATCTGGTACGGCACGCCGATCCAGATATTGATCATGATGATGGTGAACATGGCCCAGCCCGGCTGGGTCAGGAACGGGATGTAAGAAAGGCCCTTATCCAGCAGACCAATATTATGCAGGAAGTCGGTAACGCCTGCATTGGCCATCATGGTATTGAAAATACCGTTGTTGGAGAAGAAGTTGCGCACCAGCAGCAGCGTAACGAACTGCGGCACCGCAATGGTCACCATGAACAAGGTACGCCAGAACTTGGGGAACTTGGTCTTTTTGTCGTTGATGAACATTGCCATCAAAATGCCGCCAAAGAAGGTGGTAAAGGTGGCAAAGAACGCCCAGACCAGCGTCCAGGTCAAAACCTTGGCAAAGGAATAACCAAAGGTGGAGGTCATTCCGCCGCCGCCAAACAGGGTAAAGAAGTTGTTCAGCCCAACCCAGGTAAACAGTTCATTGGGCGGCATGTGCTGCTGGTCATAGTTGGTGAACGCAACGGCGATCAGGATGAACAGCGGCACAATGGTGAACACCACAACGCCCAGAACCGGCAGGGTGAGCAGGGTCACATAGAACTTTTCGTTCAGGTAAACGTTGACATCCTGCACAAAGTTGTTGGTCTTTTTGCCGGCCTCACGGATCTTCTGCAGCTGATAGTTGGAAGATACCACCATCATGGCCGCTGCGATCAGCGCCGCGATCACGATAAAGGCGATCATGCTCATCAGCAGGATCTCAAACGAGTTATCGTAATCGTTCACAACGTTTTTCATCGTGGCAACATCGAACACCATCTCCATTTTTACGGTGCCGAGGGTGCCGAACTTTGCCAGGTTGGGTACGCCAAAGAATGCCAGGAAATACAGCGCAAAGCCCTGTACAAATGTGACCAGAAGCGCCTTCATCAGCTGGCCGTGGCCAATATAGCCCAGGCCCCATACAAAGAAGGACAGTTTGGTAAAGATATCGCCGTGCACAAAGTCATGACCAAATTTCTGCAAAAAATTGGGTTCCTTTGGTTCCGTGTGCAGGGCCGCAGCAGCGGATTTTGCCACAGGAATCTCTCCTTTCCAACGCGGTTACGCCAAGCGGCCCACACGCGCCCGGCAACCTTTCCGGGCCGTTTGTGGGCCGTTGTTTTAGTGTATCAATGCAGCTTTTTTCTTTTTAACAATTACTGGGTAACCGGTGCGGTGATGCCGGCAACAGCATCATCAACCAGGGCCTGGGTGTCCTTGCCATCGGGGTTGCCGTTGACGCAAATCTGGCCGAGGGTTTCAGCAGAAGCCCAGTAGTTGCCGCCGACGCGCTGCAGGGTAGCGTACTCGGACTGGTCAACAACAGCGGTCAGTGCCGGAGAAGAAGCGGCTGCCAGAGCGTTGGTGTTGGAGGGGCCCTGTGCACGCTGCTCAAAGCGGAGGGTCTCGTTTGCTTCGTTGGTAACGTAATCAGCCAGCAGCATGGCAGCACCAACATTGGAGCTGTGCGGGTTGACGCCGATCAGTTTGAAGCCGGAGAAGGAAGCCATCTGGACCTGCTCGCCGTTCAGGGTGTAGGTGGGCAGCTTGCAGGCGGCGTAGTTGTCGCCCCAAACTTCAGCAGCGTCGTTTGCACGCCAGGTGCCGTTGACACCGGCAACCAGGGTGCCGTCCTTCAGCTTACCGGTGAACTCTTCGTCCTTCAGGGCGATGAAACCGGGGTTCTTGCAGATATCGATGATAGCCTGGGTAACGTCAGCGCCCGGGGCTTCGTTCCAGTTGCAGACGGTGTTCACGCCGTCATCAGCCAGGCCCAGGTTCAGGCCGGCGCCGGCATAGAAGCTGTACAGGTACCAGCCGTTGGCAACGTCCATGGAGACTTTCTTGCCTGCGGCGGCTGCCTTTTCCATCATGGTGTCAAGGCTCTTGACGTCATCCTCGGTGAAGAAGGAGCTGTCATAGAACATGAAGTAGCCGTTATCAGCGGTCAGGGGGTAAGCATACAGCTTGCCATCCAGGGTTGCAGCGTCAACAGAAGCCGGGGTGTTGCGGCCCTTGACGTCGTCAGCGTTCAGAACAACTTCCTGCAGAGCGCCTGCCTGAACCAGCTCGTTCAGCTGGTCATCAGCAAAAGCGTAAACGTCAGCAGCTGCGGTCGGGTCGGTCAGGACGGTATCCTTGGCTTCGGACTCGGACTGAACGCCCAGGTTGATGGTGATCTTGCCGCCGTAATTGCCGTATTCTTTGATAAAGTTATCAGAGATGGTGCGCAGCAGCTCCTGGTCTTCCTCGGCGCCCCACATGGTCAGGGTAACGTCGTTGGCGAAAGCAGCGGCTGCAGCCTGCTGCAGAACGTCACCATCGTCAGCTGCGGTGCTGTCGGCGGTGGATGCAGCTTCGCTGGAAGCGGCGGTGCTGGTGGACTCTGCAGTGGATTCTGCAGCGGAAGAGGCAGTTGCGGTGCTGCCGCATGCTGCCAGGGACAGTGCCATCATGGCAGCTGTTGCAAGTGCGAGTTGCTTTTTCATAATCATTCTCCTTCATCTGCTATATCACAAGCTTCTCAAGGTTGCGCATCTTTGTTGCGCAGCTTTGTTTCACAACTTAAGAATACACGATTCCATTTTCAGTGTCAATGTTCACAATTAACATGTTTCACCACGTTTTCTTGTGCATTTTTCACAGCCTGTTACACTTTTGTAACAATGTCGAATTTTGTATGCGCAACGCTGCGCAACTTTCGTACAGGCTTTTTAACAACAAACAGCCTTTCCTGGTGCGCATGCTGCGCGCACAGGAAAGGCTGTAGCAATCAAGAATTTTCGTAATATTGATAATATCACTTATTTAGTGGACTCGCGCAAAATTACCTGATACCCCTGCATCTGGCGCAATGCGATCTGTTTGCCCGCCAAAATATCCAGCAGCATCCGGCATGCCGTTGTTCCCAGCCGCTCGCCGTCAAACTGTACGGCGGAAATCTGCGGGGTCGAGCCGGTCAGCAGCTCACTATCATAAAAACTGGCCAATTTCACCTGTTCCGGCACCTTGATGTGCCGGGCGCGCAGCTCCTGCAACACGGCGGCGGCCATGCTGTCGTCCCCGCACAGCAGGCATTCGGGCTTTTGTTCCAGCGCACCTTCCAGCGCATCGGTCCGCTGCTCGCTGGTTTCAATGCCGGTCCAGATCAGTTTCTGGTCCACCTGCACCCCGCAGTCGGAAAATCCGCGCAGGTAGCCGCGCAGCCGGTCCTCGTTGACGGTATAGTCGGTGCGGCCGCCCATATAGGCAATGCGGCGCATGCCCAGCTGCAGCAGCAGGCGGGTCATTTCGGCGGAAGCCCCCACCTGATCGTTATCCACCTGGGGCACCTTGTCGTCATCCACGCGGCCAATGGCCACAAAAGGCACGTTGTGGCGCTGCAAAGTCTGCACACATTCATCGTGCAGCATCGTGCGGGACAAAATCACGCCATCCACCTTGTGGGATTCCAGCTGGCGCTCCAGCTGGCCAACGTCAGTTTCGCCCGCATAGCACAGCAGCAGGTCATACCCGCGCTGGGCCGCCATGTTCCACACACCGCCCATGCACTTGCGCAGGAAAGGCAGATCCAGCCGCATAAAATGCTTGGGGATCACCAACGCAAGGTTGTTGGTTGGGCCCTGCTGCGCAGCGCGCAGCGGCGCAGCGGCATCCTGGCGGCCCTTGCCGATATAATCAAACACGCGCGCACGGGTCGCCTCGCTCACGCGGCCCTTGCCGGATATCGCGCGGGATACCGTTGTTTTTGATATATTCAGTGCGTCCGCCACTTCCGCGATCGTCACTTCATCATGCTTACCTGCCATACGGCATCCTCCCTTTCCCATGTTGCGCATGCGTTGCGCACTACTATCAGCATATGTGTTTGTTGTACATTTGTCAATCTGCAAACCGCACAAAAAAAGCCTGCCAGATTTGGCAGGCTTGTCGCGCAGTACAGCAGTTCCGAGCATAAGCGGATGACCACCGCCCGGAATAAATTCTGAATTTTTTTGTGTATTAAAAATCCTGTCGAACCGTAGGGGCGCACATTGTGCGCCCGTTGCTTTCACATAGCAACGCATTTTTATGTTGTGTACGCGGCGAATGACCACGGGCGAACACTGTTCGCCCCTACGGAGTGCCTTTGCTCTCCGGAAGCATCTTTGGCCGTCTTTAGGCCGCTGCTTCCCGAAACAATTCCTGACACTTTTCGTGTGCGACGTCCGTAGGGGCGCACATTGTGCGCCCGTCGCCTTAACGCATCAACGCATTTTTATGTTGTGTACGCGGCGAACAACCACAGGCGAACACTGTTCACCACTACGGAGCTCCTTTGCTCTCCGGAAGCATCTTTGGCCGTCTTTAGGTCGCTGCTTCCCGAAACAAATTCTGACACTTTTCGTGTGCAACATCCGTAGGGGCGCACATTGTGCGCCCGCCGCTTTAACGTATCAACGCATTTTTGTGTCGTGTGCCCGGCAAATGACCGCGAGCGAACACTGTTCGCCCCTACGGAGTGCTTTTGCTCTCCTGACGTTTTCGGTGGGTGTTGTGCTGCTTATTTTCTCTGCGGTTCGCCGTTGGCAATATCGCGCACCACCTCGCCCGCGATGATCAACCCTGCGGCGGCGGGCACAAAGGCGTTGCTGCCGGGAACCTGACGCCGCTGCGTGCACTTGCGGGCCGTGCCGGGCGGGCAGATGCAGTGGGTGCGGCAGCTGATGGTCATATCATCAATGGGGGTCAGCGCAGGCTCTTTGGAGTATACCACCTTCAGGTGCTTGACCCCGCGCTTGCGCAGCTCGGCGCGCATCACGCGGGCCAGCGGGCAGACGGAGGTTTCGTAAATATCCGCAACTTCCAGGGCGGAAGCATCCAGCTTGTTGCCCGCACCCATGCAGCTGATGATGGGCGTGCCCGTTGCCTGTGCCTGCATAACCAGCTCCAGCTTGCCCTTTACCGTGTCGATGGCATCCACCACATAGTCGTACTGGCTGAAATCGAACTGGTCGGCGGTGTCCGGCATATAAAACGTCTTATAGGTGTTCACCACAGCGTCCGGGTTAATATCATGGATGCGCTCTTCCGCCACATCCACCTTGTATTTGCCCACCGTTTTGCGGGTGGCAAGGATCTGACGGTTCAGGTTGGTCAGGCACACCTTGTCATCATCGATCAGATCCAGCGTGCCAATGCCGCTGCGTGCCAGCGCTTCCACCGTATAACCGCCCACACCGCCAACGCCAAACACGGCCACACGGGCATGGTACAGGCGCTCCATTGCCTCCTTGCCAAACAACAACTGCGTTCTTGAAAACTGATTCAGCATACTGCCCGTTCCCCCATGGTTTTTGTAAATGAACAAACAAATGGGCGGGTTCGCGCCCGCCCAACCTATCAAATCGGTAGTCTTTTCAAATTATAAAGCGCAGCATACAAAAAGTCAAGGGGAAGCCCTGTCCAAAGCTTCCCCCTGACGTATGTTTTTTGCTGTTTACAGCTCGCTGCCGTTTGTGGCGATCACATGGGCGTACCATGCGGCGGAATCCTTGGGAATGCGCTCCATCGTGCGGTAATCCACATAGATCAGGCCAAAGCGCTTGTTGTACCCTTCGGCCCATTCATAGTTATCCATGATCGACCAGTAAGTATAGCCGATCAGCGGGTAGCCCTCCTGCATTGCGCGGCGGGCGGCCAGCAGGTGGCGGTGCACATAGTCAATGCGCTGCGGGTCATGCACTTTGCCGTCCAGCATCACAAAATCCATGTTGGCCATGCCGTTCTCGGTAATCAGGATAGGGCGGCCGTACCGCTGGTTCAAAAAGCGGATGGCCCAATAAATGCAGTCCGGCGTGATGGGCCAGTCCATCGCGGTGCGCGGGCTGCCCTGCCAGGTGTTATCGGCATACTCGCTGCCCGGCTGCTGGGCAGCGCAGGCATTGTAGACGTTAAAGCCCAGGTAATCCAGCGGCTGGTGCAGCAGCTCCAGTTCCTGCGGGGTGAACACATCCGTCCCCAGGGCTTTGGCCATCGGTTCCGGCACCCTGCCCAGCAGGATGGGATCACACCACCAGCTGACCGAACACGGCCCCTCCACCTCCATCGTCCGACGGTAGGCTTCGGCAATGGCAGCTTCGCTTTCGTCCCCGCAGGGCGAAAACACCGGTCCGGTGGGGGCATACCCCACCTTAGGCGGCAGTTTTGCATACTGGCGGATGGTCTGCACCGCTTTGGCATGGGCCAAAAGTACATGGCGGGTCACAGGGCGCAGGCTGGCAGGCTCATTCAAAAATGGTGCATGTACCCCCTGCACGTAGCTGATGCCCACAAAGCACTGCGGCTCGTTCAGGGTCATCCAATACTGCACCTGGTCGGACAAAGCTTCCACCACAATTTTGGTGTACGCTGCAAACCAATCCGGGATCTGCGGGTTCTCCCATCCGCCCTGCAAATAGAGCGCATACGGCAGATCCCAATGGTACAGCGTTACCATGGGTTCAATGCCCGCGGCTTTCAGCTCCCGCACAAGGCTTTGATAGAATTCAATGCCTTTCTGGTTGATTTTTCCCGTGCCATCGGGCAGGATGCGGGACCAGCTGACCGAGAAGCGGTAGCTTTTCAGCCCCATCTTTTTCATCAGGGCCACATCTTCACGGTAGTGGTGGTAGTGGTCGCACGCCTGCAGGGGGCCCTCGTTATATTTTGTATGGCCGGGGTACAGCACATCCCAGATGCTCGGCCCGCGGCCATCCTCATTCCAGGCGCCTTCCACCTGTGCCGCCGCCGATGCCGCGCCCCACAAAAAGTCTTTCGGGAATTCCATTTTGTCACCTCTGCCGTATGACATATTTTATCAATCTATTTTGTGTATCCCAGGAAGCAAGAGTATCCAGAAGTCAAAAATCCATAGAAGAATCAGAAATTACATGAAATTGTATTAGAATTTTTCGCCACATCCCGTAGGGGCGCACATTGTGCGCCCGCTGCCTTGCCAAGAATGATGCGGCAGAATCATATGGCATAGCCCGACATACGGGACGATGCAAGCATCGTCCCCTACAAATATTTGCAGCGTTCACAGCAACCAACAAGGTTTCTCCGCGGCGCGATGAGGTCATCGCGCCCTACAAATTAAACCGCCGTTCTTTACCACCGCCGCACAATTCCTAATTGCTCATTCCTAATTTCTAATTCTTCCCTCCAACTCCTACCTCCTAACTTCCAACTCATTTCATCATCATTTCCGCCGCTTTTGCCAGCTCTGCGTTCACCTCATCGGCTTCCGCTTCGCTCTTGCCCACGGCGGACAGATACACTTTGATCTTCGGCTCGGTGCCGGAGGGGCGCACCATCAGCTTGTGGCCGCCCGCCAGGTGGTATTCCAGCACATTGGCATGGGGCAGGCCGGTGCCATCGGTATCATAATCCACGGCGCTTTCCACCGCATAACCCGCAATCTCTTTCGGCGGGTCCGCACGCAGGGTTTTCATCAGGTTCTGCATGGTATACATGCCGCTTTCACCCTCAAAGGCAAAGCTGCACAGGGCGTTGCGGTAATAGCCGAACTCTTTGTACAGTGCTTCAATGGCATCCAGCAGTGTCATGCCCTGCTGGGCGTACCAGGCGGCGGCTTCGCACACCAGCAGGGTGGCGTTCACGGCGTCCTTATCCCGCACATGCCCGCCGGACAGGTAGCCATAGCTTTCCTCAAAGCCAAAGATATACCGCTCCACATGACCTTCTGCTTCCAGGTTGCCGATCTGTTCGCCAATGAACTTGAAGCCCGTCAGGGTGCGGCGCAGCTCCACGCCGTACTTTTTGGCAACCGGCGTTGCCATATCGGTGGAAACGATGGTGGTAACGGCCACGGGGTCTTTGGGCATGGTGCCGCGGGCCAGGCGGGTGCGGCAGATGTAATCCAACAGGATAATGCCCATCTCGTTGCCGGTGATCAGCCGGTAGCCGCCCTTGCCGTCCGGTACAGCGGTGCCGCAGCGGTCACAGTCAGGGTCGGTGCCAAGCAGGATGTCCGGGTGCACTTTATCGCACAGTTCCAGGCCTTTCTGCATTGCTTCGCGAATCTCCGGGTTGGGGTACGGGCAGGTGGGGAAGTTCCCATCCGGCTTTTCCTGCTCCGGCACCACCGTCACATGGGTCACGCCCAGCTTGGCCAGCAGCTTTTTCACGCATTCCAGCCCGGTGCCGTTCAGCGGGGTATACACCAGTTTGAGCTGCTCAATGCCGGTGCCATCGCCCACGCGCTGGTCATATACAGCCTGTACAAAATCGTCCAGGCATTTATCATCAATGCTCACAATGCGGCCTGCCTGCACGCCGGCTTCGTAATCCACCAGCTTCACGCCGTCAAAGCAGTCCACTTTTTCAATCGCGGCCAAAATCTTATCCGCCACTTCCAGCGTGATCTGGCAGCCATCGGCCCCGTACACTTTATAACCGTTGTACTTGGCCGGGTTGTGGCTGGCCGTGATGCAGACGCCTGCCCCACAGCCCAGGTAGCGCACCGCCCAGGAAAGCGCGGGCGTGGGTTCCAGCCGCGGATACACGCAGGCGGTAATGCCGTTTGCCGCCAGCACGCGGGCAGCTTCGCGGGTGAACAGCTCGCCGTTATTGCGGCTATCATGCGCAATGGCGATCTTTTTTGGCAGGTCGGTCGCGTTCAGGTAATCGGCCAGGCCCTGGGTGGCCTTGCGCACGGTGTACAGGTTCATGCGGTTGGTGCCCGCCCCCAGCACACCGCGCAGGCCGCCGGTGCCGAATTCCAGGTCACGATAAAAACGGTCTGCAATGGCAGCATCATCCCCGGCAATGCCGTTCAGTTCTTCCGCCACAGCGGCGTCCAGTTCCGGCTGGGCCAGCCAGCGGTCATACAGTTCTTTCGGTGTACTCATAACAGTACCTTCTTCCTCAAAATCAAGCGCAGGAAGTGTTCGTTATTTATCAAACATTTACACAGCCCTATTATAGCAGATACTTTGCCGCAAAAAAAGCCGCGGCGGGCAAAAATTTTACCCGCCGCGGCAATTATACATTTTGTATATTTTGTTCCATTTACACTGCACCGCGCAGCACACCGGCGCGTTCCAGCCCCACCATCACCATGGGGATCAGCACCAGCTGCAGCACAATGCCCGGCAGCGCGGTGGCAAACGCACCGGCAATGAACATCTGCATGGTAAAGCCGGTTCCGCCAAGGCCCAGCAGCACGGTCTGGGCCACGCCCCACACAGCGCGCCCGGCCAGCATAGCGGGCACCAGCGCCATATAAACGCCCGCCACGCCGCGCTTGTTCAGCTTGGCATACAGCAGGCCGATCACCGCGCCATAGGTGGTCAGCTCAAATGCCATGCCAATGCCGTTGGGGTACAGCACCGGCATGCCGAACAGCAGCCCGCGCAGCAGCGGCGTTACCACGCCAACGGCCAGGCCATACGGCCAACCGCACACCATACCGCACAGCAGTACAGGAATGTGCATCGGCAGCAGCATTTTGCCGATCTGCGGGATCTGCCCGGTGATAAACGGCAGCACCAGGCCCAGGGCCAAAAACAGGGCGGAAAGGGTCAGCTTACGGGTGGATGTTTTCATGGTTCAAACTCCTCACATTCTATTTTTTTTAATTTGATTCCACAGTTTGACAGCAGCAGAACGCCATGATACGATGATGGTAAAACAGAGATAAAGAAAGAGGTTTTCTTTTATGGAAATTCTTGTGATTGACGGCCAGGGCGGCGGGCTGGGCCGCCAGCTGGTTGCCACCGTCAAAAAAGCCGTTCCGCAGGCGGTGGTAACGGCCATCGGTACCAACAGCGCGGCCACTTCCGCCATGCTGAAAGCCGGGGCCGACCGCGCCGCCACCGGCGAGAACGCCGTGGTGGTGGGCTGCCGCCGGGCGGATGTCATCTTAGGGCCCATCGGCATTGTGATGGCCGATGCCCTGCTGGGCGAGATCACCCCCGCCATGGCGCAGGCCGTGGCCCAAAGCGATGCCCGCCGCATCCTGATCCCCGCCAACCGGTGCGATACCCTGGTGGTTGGGGTGGATGCCCCCATCGGCACCCTGGTGGAACAGGCCGCCGCAGCGGTGCTGGACGGCTGCCAGAACTAAAAAATCCACAAAAAACAAAAGCAGAACGCACCCGTCCCCCTGCTGGGGAACACGATACCTTCTGCATATCTATCATCAAAGCAATATCAAGTTGTCGTTTGCCATAGGGTGTTACGGTACACCATAACATTGGGCGCTTCTGCGCCGCAGGGCCGACTTCCTGCCGGTCGATTGATAGTATTATAGTATAAAGCGGCGTGCTGCGTCAAGCCCGCTGCCGGAGGAACTGCCATGAAACTGATGATCGCATCCGACCTGCACGGTTCGGCTTTTTATTGCCAGCAGCTGCTTGCCGCCATGGAGCGCGAGCAGCCGGACAAACTGTTGCTGCTGGGCGATATTTTGTACCACGGCCCCCGCAACGATCTGCCGGAGGGCTATGCCCCCAAAGAAGTGATTGCCATGCTGAACCCGCTGCGGGAACAGCTGCTGTGCGTGCGCGGCAACTGTGATACCGAGGTGGACCAGATGGTGCTGGACTTCCCGATTTTGGCCGATTATGCTTTGCTGTATGCCGATTCCCGCACGGTGTTTGCCACCCACGGCCACCATTACAACACGGCCTGCCCGCCGCCGCTTGCCAAGGGGGATATTTTGCTGCACGGCCACACCCATGTGCCCGCCTGGCAGGAGTTCGGCAGCGGCAATTTGTACCTGAACCCCGGTTCCGTTGCCATCCCGAAAGAAAACAGCGCCCATTCCTACATGATGCTGACCGATTCCGGCTTTGTCTGGAAAGATCTTGAGGGCAGCATATACCATACACTCGCATTGGATTGCCCAAACTGCGGTTGAATCAAACGCCTGTGCGGTGTAAAATAGAGTGGGGTGGGATTCCCCTGCCCCATACATCAACAAACCATACAGACTTTATCATATAGAAGGATGGTTCTATCCCATGCAAATTGAACAGCTTTTTGATTTTCTGCATCGGTCGGTGTCGCCGTTCCACGCGGTACACACCGCAGCCCAGCTGCTGGACGCCGCCGGTTACACCCGCCTGGAGGAAGCCGAATACTGGAACCTGGAACCGGAACACGGTTATTATGTGACCCGCAACGAAAGTTCCATCGTTGCCTGGCGGGTGCCTGCCCACGCCATTGGCGGCTGGCGCATTGCTGCCAGCCATTCTGACTCCCCCACCTGGCGCATCAAGAATACCAACGTGAACGCCGCAGGCTGCATCAAGCTGAACGTGGAAGGGTACGGCGGAATGATCATGTCCACCTGGCTGGACCGTCCGCTTTCCGCTGCCGGGCGCGTTCTGGTGCGCGACGAAGCCGCCGGTACGTTGGAAAGCCGCCTGGTGGACCTGGACCGTGATCTGCTGGTCATTCCCTCGCTGGCCATCCACATGGACCGCACGCTGAACAGCGGCCACGCCTTTAACCCCCAGGTGGACATGCAGCCGCTGTACGGGCTGGAAGGGGCCAAGCCCTTCCCCGCCCTGCTGGCCGAAGCCGCCGGTGTGAAAGAAGAGGACATTGTGGACTTTGACCTTTCGCTTTACACCCGCCAGGCACCCACCCGCATTGGTCCGGACGGCGAGCTGTTTATGGCTCCCCGCATTGACGACCTGGAATGCGCCGCCACCACCCTGTACGGCTTTTTGGATGCCGCCCCCGAAACCGACAGTGCCTGCGCCCCGGTCTGGGCGATGTTCGACAACGAGGAAGTGGGCAGCAGCACCCGCCAGGGCGCGGACAGCAGCTTTTTGCGTGATGTGCTGGACCGCATCCTGAACGCGGTGCCCCACAGCGCCCAGGCGCAGGCCCAGGCATTCGCCAACAGCTTTGTGCTCAGCGCCGACAACGCCCACGCCGTACACCCCAATTTTGCGGATAAAGCCGACCCCTGCAACAAGGTCATTTTGGGCAAGGGCGTTGTGGTCAAAGTCAACGCCAGCCAGAAATACACCACCAGCGGTCTGACCGGCGCGATCTTTAAGGAGATCTGCCGCAAGAACAATGTTCCGGTGCAGGTGTTTGCCAACCGCGCCGACCTGCCGGGCGGCAGCACGCTGGGCAACCTGCAAAGCCACACCGTGCCGGTGCCCATGGTGGATATCGGCCTGGCCCAGCTGGCTATGCACAGCGCGGTGGAAACCGCCGCTGTGGCCGATGCCGACGCCATGGTGCGGGCAGTTGCCGGGTTCTACCGCGTCCACCTGCGCAACCTGGGCGATGCCCGCTATACGCTGGAATGAGCGGCACAGTTGGGCGCTATGCGCCAAGCCCCAGCGGGCGGATGCACCTGGGCAACCTGTGCTGCTGCCTGCTGGCATGGCTTTCGGCCAAAAGCAGCGGCGGCAAAGTTGTGCTGCGCATTGAGGATCTGGACGCTGTGCGCTGCCCGCGCGAATTTGCCGACCTGCTGGAAGCGGACCTTGCCTGGCTTGGCCTTGCCGCGGACGAAGGCGGCAGCCAGGGCGGCCCCCACGGCCCCTATTACCAGAGCGAGCGCAGCGCTATCTATGAAGAATATTACCAAAAGCTGGTGCGCAAAGGGCTGGTTTACCCCTGCTTTTGCAGCCGCAGCCAGCTGCACGCCGCCGATGCCCCCCACCGTTCCGATGGTCAGGTGGTATACGCCGGAACCTGCCGGAACTTGACGCCGGAAGAAATTGCCCAGCGCACTGCCAAACGCAAACCTGCCTGGCGGGTGATGGTGCCGGACGAGACTGTTTCCTTTGTGGACGGCCACATGGGCCCCTATGCCGAGAATCTGGCGCAGGACTGCGGGGATTTTTACCTGCGGCGGGCGGACGGTGTGTTCGCCTACCAGCTGGCCGTGGTGGTGGATGACGCCCTGATGGGCGTTACCCAGGTGGTGCGCGGGGCAGACCTTTTGTCCAGCACACCGCGCCAGCTGTGGCTCTACCGGGAGCTTGGCCTGCCCGCGCCGGAATTTTACCACATGCCGCTGCTGCTGGCCGCAGATGGGCGGCGGCTTTCCAAGCGGGATGGGGACGAAAGCCTGGAGCATTTGCAGGCGCGCTACACGCCGGAGCAGATCATTGGCCGTTTGGCCTATGCCTGCGGGCTGCAAAATGCCCCGGACCCCCGCACCCCGGCCGAGCTGGCCGACGGCTTTAGCTGGCAGCGCGTGCCGCAACATGACATTATTCTGCCGGAGGGTCTGTTTTAATGGTAGGGGTGTGCCGTCAGGCACCCCGGCCCGATCATCGGCTTTCTGCCGTCAACATCTCCTGACGCTTGCAACTCTTATTTGATACGGGAGTGTTCCAATGCAAAACTTTGAACCTACCGGGGCCGCTGCCGCCATGCCGGGCAGCGCTGTTCCCCAGATCAAGCGGCGGCTGGTCATCAGTGCCTGCCTGCTGGTTCCGCTTTTTTACCTTGGCCTCGGCGCTGCTTTCGGGCTGCCGCTTCCGCCGTTCCTGACCGGCGATAACGCCATGTGGTGCGGCATTGTGCAGCTGGTGCTCACCGTGCCGGTCTGCTGGCTGGGCCGGTGTTACTTTATCAACGCCTGCAAAACCGTCCGCACCCCTGGGCCGGATACGCTGGTTGCCCTAAGTTCGGGTGCTTCCCTGATTTATGGCATTGTCTCCATTTTCACGCAGGACTCCCCGCAGGAACTGTTCCTGCCCTCTGCCGCCGCCATTTTGACCTTTGCCGCAGCCTGCCAGCTGCTGGAAGTGCGCTATAAAGCGCAGGCTATGGCCCCCCTGCACAGTCTGGCGCAGCGCATCCCCGAAACTGCCTGCGTGCTGCGCAGCCGCCAGCAGTATACTGTGCCGCTGAATGAAGTCGTGGTGGGCGATATCTTCCTGATCCGCCCCGGTGATGTGCTGCCGGTGGATGGTGTTGTCATTGAGGGCGAAACCACGGTGGACGAATCCGCCCTGACCGGCGCCGCTGCCCCCGTGGCCAAGCACAAGGGCAGCACCGTTTACGCCGCCACCGCCAACCAGGACGGTGCCCTGATCTGCCGCGTCACCCGCATCGGGCCGGATTCCACCGCCGCCCAGCTGGTACATACCGTGCAGACCACTGCCGCCGCTAAAGTGCCGCTGAGCCCCCTGGCCGATAAGGTACGCAGCGTGTTTGTGCCCGCCGTTATCGGCATTGCCTGCGTGGTGCTCATCATCTGGCTGCTGCTGGGGCAGAGCTTTGCCTTTGCGCTGGCCCGCGCCGTCAGCGTGTTGGCTGTCAGCAGCCCCTGCGTGCTGGCACTGGCGGCTTCGGCTGCCATCATGTCCGGCGCCAGCGTGGGTGCCAAACATGGCATTGTGTTCAAGACCGCCGCCAGCCTGCAGTCCATTGGCACCCTGCATACCGCCGTGCTGGATAAAGCCGGAACGATCACCAGCGGCGAGCCGGAAGTGGTCACCATTGTGGGCACCCGCAGCGTGCCCGCCAAGTTCCTGCTTGGCATGGCCGCCGGGCTGGAAAGCCAGAGCCAGGACCCGCTGGCCCGCGCCGTGATGCGCAAAGCCGCCGCGGAAAACATCAAGCTGAGCGCCGTCAAGGACGTTACCATTCTGGATGGCCAGGGCCTGACCGGAAAAATGGCCGGCAAGGTGATGGCAGGCGGCAGCGCCGAGTTCATTGCCACCCAGTGTGAGCTGACCCCTGATTTGCAGCAGGCTGGCGAGCAGCTGGCCGCTGACGGCATTGCCCCGCTTTACTTCTCGCTGGACGGCCACGCAGCCGGCTTGATTGGCGTTGCCGATGCCGTAAAGCCCGCCAGCAAAGCCGCCATTGACGCGCTGAAAGCCCTTGGGCTGGATGTGATTCTGCTGACGGGTGACAGCCGCACCAATGCGGACCGCGTTGCCGCCCAGGTTGGGCTGGATGATGCCCACGTGGTATCCGGCCTTGCCCCCGCAGAGCTGGAAACCGAACTGCGCCGCCTGCAAACAAACGGCCCCGCTGCCATGGTGGGCAGTGCTTCTGCCGCCGCGGCGCTGGCCTGTGCCGATGTCGGCATTGGCATGGGGGCCGAACCGCTGCCCGCCGCCGATGTGATGCTGCTGCGGGATGATCTGGCCGATGCCGCTGCCGCTGTGCGCATTTCCCGCGCGGTGGATGCCCGCATTGCCCAGAATACCCGCATGGCGCTGGTTTACAGCGCGCTGCTGCCGCTGCTGGCCGCCGGTGTGCTCTACCCGCTGAACTTTGTGCTGCACCCCATTGATTCCGTTATCCTCATGACACTGTTTGTGGCGTGGCTGCTTTCCGGCACGGCCCGGCTGAACAGCTTTGATCCGCACCCCGCCAGCCAGGGCGAACCGCAGAAGGAGCCCGCCGAATGAGCGCCGCCGTGGAACGCCGCCACTGGCATTTTACCGGCAGCGTGCAGGGGGTGGGCTTCCGCTACCGTTCCCAGTACGCCGCCCAGCTGCTGGATTTGACCGGCTGGGTAGAAAACAACTGGGATGGCACCGTGGACCTGGAAGCCCAAGGTTCCGCCGCCCAGCTGGACCGCCTGGTGCCCACCATTACCGGTACCAGCCATTGGATCCACATCGAAACCTTTACCTGCAAATCCATCCCCTCGGACCCTGCCGAACGCAGCTTCCGTGTGCGGGGATAACATAACAAAAGGCGCGTGCCCTGGCTCCCATGGCCTGGCACGCGCCTTTTTGTTTTATTATCAGCAATTTTTATCTTAGCAGCGGGGAACCACCCCTCAGTCACCTGCGGTGACAGCGCAAACAGCGCCCGGTCCCCTCTGTCGCTCCGCGACATCTCCCCGCCCCGCGGGGAGTCACCCCTCCAGGGGAGCCATCGCATACCCAAAGTAAGATATCGGCTCCCCTGGAGGGGAGCTGGACGCGAAGCGGCCTGAGGGGTGGTTCCCCGCCGCCAACTAAAAAACAATTTGTAGGGCTTTTCCGGGTATTTCACCTCATCACCCGGCACACTCCTGCGGGCGCACAATGTGTATAGAGTAGTAAGATAGGTAACACCTAGGGAAGAAAGATAGGTAACAGTTTTTTGGTAAAATAGAGGCATAAAAATTCACCGGGAGTGAAAA
>CAVFVI010000028.1:0-38521 GCA_963626055.1 Acutalibacteraceae bacterium | reverse complement strand
CAGGATTTTTACCGCAGTTTCAATCAGGATTGCGAACTTGTTTCGCAATTACCTATTGTATCGTTACAGGTTCTCGCTGAAAAAGCGCACGGCGTTGCCGTAAAAAATCTTTTCGACCACGCGCTCCGGGATGCCCTCTTTTTTCAGCCCCTCGGCTAATTTGGGCATATCCTGTGCACCGGCAATTTCCAGGTCGCCGTCAATGCCGTCAAAGTCGCTGCCCAGGGCCAGGCAGTCCTCGCCAGCCTTATCCATAATATAGTGGGCGTGGCGGGCCATATCGGTGATGCGGCTCTTGACCTGGCTGCGGTCGGGGTTGGTATCCAGGAAAGAAGCGCAGTAGTTCAGGCCGATCAGGCAGCCCTTTTCACCCATGGCGGTCAGCATCTCGTCCGTCAGGTTGCGCACATGGGGGCAGCAGGCGCGCGCGTTGGAATGGCTGGCAACAAAAGGCCGCTTTGCCACCCGCAGAATATCCCAGATACCGGTGTCCGACAGGTGGGATACATCCACCAGCATGTGCAGGCGCTGCATCTCCTCCACGAACTCAAAGCCTTTTTCGGTCAGGCCGCCGGTGGTGTTGGCCGGGCGGGGCCACATGTCATCAGTGCCGGGCACAATGTTGGGCTCGGCCAGGCCGTTCTTGAAGTTCCAGGTCAGGGTCATCATCCGCACGCCAAGGCGGTACAGGTCCCGCAGAGCGCCCAGGCTGTCCAGACAGGCACCGCCCTCCTCCACGGTCAGCATCATGCCGCGCTTGCCGGAGGTGAGCAGCGTTTGGATATCCGCTGCGCTGCGCACCTGCATCAGGTCATCAGGATACTGTTCCAGCAGGCGGTAGAAAATGTCGATCTCCTCCATGCAGGCCAGCAGCGGGCTTTTTTCCCGCTCCGGTTCCAGGTGAACAAAGCAGGCCATGCACTGCAGCAGATAGTCGCCTTGCTTCATGCGTTCCAGGTCCATCATCAGGTCATTGCGCAAAAAACTTTTGGGTTTGCCTGCCTGCTGGGCATAGCGCAGCTCGGCCAGGGTATCACAGTGCATATCCCATACTTTCATAAAATTCCCTCCAAAATATACATTCTGTATTTATCCACAAATTATAACAAACTGAGTAAACGCCGCGGCTTTCCTTTCCTGGTGGAATCTGGTACAATCAAAACGGAAATAATCGTATGATTGCGAGGCGTTTTTATGGCATCCATCCTGCTGCCGGTCCCTCAGATCCTGCAAAACCCGGAATTGCCCAACGGCTGCGAAATTACCAGCTGCTGCGAAGTGCTGCACTACCTGGGCTTTACCCCGGATAAGTGCGAACTGGCCGATCACTACCTGCCGCGCAGCGCCCAGTGGTATGGCGCAGACCCCGATGAGGTCTATATGGGTAATCCCCACCTGGACGATGGCAGCCCCGAAACCGGCTACTACTGCTTTGCGGGGCCGATCGTGCAGGCGGCGAACGCCTACCTGGCGGTGCAGGGCAGCAGCTGCCGCGCGTATGACCTGACCGGTGCAGAGGAAGCCGAACTGGCCGCACAGCTGCAGGCCGGGAACCCGGTCATCTTTTGGGCAACGCTGCATTTTGGCGATATCCAGCACGACCCCTGCGGCGGGTACGACCTGCCCGGCGGGCGGTGGCACGAGGTGCTGCACACCCTGCACTGTATGGTGCTGTGCGGCATGGATGACCAGAACTTTGTGGTGGCGGATCCGCTGGATTTTAACCGCGTGGTGCCGCGCGCCCAGTTCATGAAAATTTACCGCCAGCTGGGGCGGCGGGCCGTGGTGATTAAAAAAGATTCTTAAAAACATTGGGCGGCGGACATGTGCCGGCGCTCAACGTCTTTATCATACCGCGGGGCCTGCCGGAGCGCAAGAAAAACTTTTGGCCCGGTGGGGCGGAACTGGCAGACCTCATAAAAATTAAATAAAGAATTCAGCGCATTAAAGCCTTGACTTGCGTTGGTGCAGTTGCTAAAATTGATAGATGATAGCCTGCCACATTTTGGTTGTTTTGGCAGGGCAAATATGCACGATGATGCAATATATAAGGAGGCGCCTATGCGCGCTGGAACCGCCCCCAACGGGCAGCCCCGCAGCACGGCTTTGTATGAAGCCATCCTGCGGCTGGACAATCTGGATGATTGTATTCGATTTTTTGAGGATCTCTGCGCTGTAACGGAGCTCCGCACCATGGAACAGCGCTATGATGTGGCAGGCTGCCTGCTGCAAGGCAAGGTGTACAGCGAAATCCGCCAGCTGACGGGCGCTTCCAGCGCAACGGTCAGCCGGGTGAATCGGATGCTGAACTATGGCACCGGCGCTGTGGCCGAAAGCGTCCGCCATGACCTTGCCGCCCAGCAGGACGGCGAAAATTCTGAAGGAGGAACCGCAGAATGAGCATTCAAATTAAAGATTTTGGCAAAACCACCGCAGGCCAGCCGGTCAAGGTTGGTATTCTGGCCAATGATACCATTGAAGTCCATATTTTAAGCTATGGCGCAACCATCCAGCAGCTGATCGTGCCGGACCGCAAGGGCAACAAGGTGGATGTTGTGCTGGGCTACCCCACCGTGCAGGATTATGAGCTGAACACCTGCTTCCTGGGCGCTGTGGTGGGCCGTTACGCCAACCGCATCGGCGGCTCCAAGTTCACCCTGTACGAAGAAGAGTACCACGTTACCCCCAATGAGGGCAAAAACTGCCTGCACAGCGGCCTGCACGGCTTTGACAAGACCGTGTTCGATATGGGCTTTGAAGGGGACGATACCCTGGTCCTAACCGCAGCCAGCCCCGATGGCACCGATGGCTTCCCCGGCAATGCCGAGCTGGAAGTGCGCTACAGCCTGGCAGGCACCGGCCTGATGATCCAGTACACCCTGACCACCGATGCCCCCACCGTGGCAAACATCACCAACCACAGCTACTTCAACCTGAACGGCCATGCTTCCGGCAGTGTGCTGGGGCACCGCCTTTCTCTGGATGCGCCGGCTTACCTGGAAACGGACGCCGATTCCATCCCCACCGGGCGCAAAATCGCCGTGGCAGGCACCCCGATGGACTTTACCGAGGAAAAGACCATTGGCCGCGATATCAACGCCGATTACCCGGCCCTGAAGCAGTGCAGCGGCTATGACCACTGCTATGTCATCGCGGACAGCGGCCTGCGCCACACCGCATGGCTGACCGGCCCCGAAACGGGCATCCGCATGGAGACCCTGACCACCCAGCCCGGTGTGCAGCTGTATACCTCCAACTTCCTCAAGTCCGCCACCGCCTGCAAGGATGGCGCATCTTACGGCCAGTATGCCGCTGTCTGCCTGGAAACCCAGGATTTCCCCGATGCCCCCAACCATCCCGATTTCCCGGATACCACCGTCCTGCCCGACCGCCCCTACAGCGCCACCACCCTGTACCGGTTTGACCTGGCACCGCTGTGATGAAAGATCGCGGAAACGGAAACGGATAGGATAAGAAATAATATTATTAAGGGAACGCACCTTGTGAGTGAGGTGCGTTCCCTTTTATGTTATGCTATGTGATAGCAAGAATTGATAAAAAGTGCTGGAAACCTAAAAATCCATAGTAGGGGGCGGCGTCCCCGACGCCCCGGACGGGCCTTGATATTATTAGGCTCTGCGCCGGTGAGGGGGCCTTGTGCAGAACCTTTTAAGCTGTGAAATAAACTTTGCGGAAAATCACATAATGTCATCTACCACAAAGCCCCGGAACGGTCAAGACCGTTCCCTACAGTGTATTTTGTGGTATGCGGCAAACCCGCAAACAGCCGGTAGGGCGGGATGCCCTCATCCCGCCGTGGAGAAACCTTGCCGGTCGTGATAAACGCTGCAAATAATTTGTAGGGGACGATGCTTGCATCGTCCCGCATGCCGGGCTTTGCCAAATACTTTACTCAATCACCCGCTGCACGCCCTGCGGGTTCATTTCGCCCCAAAAACAAACCCGACCGCAAAGGCGATGTTCTTCGCCCCTGCGATCGGGTTTTATGGTTTGCTATTGCCCCGGCTTAACCCTTTACGCCGGTGGTTTCATCAAAATGGTAGGTGGAACCCTCAATGGTGTGCCAGCCTTTGTACATGGCACCGGTGGTCAGGTCGTAATACCAGGTCTTGCCGTCCTGGGTGTACCAGCCTTTGATCATGCGGCCGTTGCCATCGTACCGCACCCATTTGCCGCCGTTGGATTCCTGATATACTTCCTTGCTGGTGGCCTTGGCACCCTGCTGTACATTATCCAGCCAGTACCAGGCGCCGCTGGCAGGGTCGTAAATTTCTTTGCCGCGGTAGGTGCTGCTGCCCGGCTGCCAGCCCTGGCGCACCCAGCTTTCGTACCAGAAGCTCTTGCCGGTGCCATCCGTGATCCAGAAGTTGGTCATGGTGCCGCTTTTCATTGTGCCGTAAACCGGGTCAAAGTAGTACAGCGAGCCGTTGATGGATACATTGCCGTACTGCATGATGCCGGTGGTCAGGTCATAGTAGACTTTGCGGCCGTCCGGCAGGGTCCACGGGCCGTGGATCATGGCACCAGTGACCGGCTCAAAATAATACCAGTTGCCGTTCTGGCAGTTTTCGCCCTTGATCATGTGGCCGTTTTCGTCATAGCGCACCCACTTGCCGCCGTCCGATTCCTGATAGACATCTTTATTCACGGCTTTTGCGCCGCCGTCCACGGCATCCAGCCAATACCAGGCATTGCTGGAAGCATCATAGATCTCTTTGCCGCGGCCGGTGGTGCCCTGCTTTACGCCGTTCTCGTACCAGTAATCGCGGCCGTTCTCGCTGCGCCAGCCGGTGTAGCCGCTGCTGCCGTTCTGGTACTTGGGCCAGAAGGTATCGCGCGCCAGCGTTCCGCGGGAATCGCAGCGGTCAGTATCGGAGGTGTTGCCGCCCAGCTCATACACGCGGCACCACTCATACCCGGCGTTATAAGCGCCGTTGGCGTCATTGCTGACACCGTACATGTAAGAGCGCAGGCTGGAAAGGCTGTCCAGTTCATATTGCAGAAAGCGCATCTGGCCGTACAGGGTGTGCCAGTCCAGGCCGTTGTTGTTGCAGTAGTTCTGCAAGTTGGTCCAGCGGTCACCGTACCACTGGCACAGGCCGTATGCGGTGCCGTAATCGTTGGTAATGTCCACATAAAAACGGGATTCGCGGTACATGCTGGCCATCACGCCGCTGGCGGCGGCGCTGTTCATGCCCATGGTGCCGGTCAGGTAGTTGTAAACCTCCCGTTCGTTGGCGGCGATGTCCTCATTGGGGTTATAAGAAGCATCATACGTTGCGGCGTCTTCCTGGACGATATCGCCGGAGTATTCGGCAATGCCGGTATCGGCGGTATCAAACATGGGCATCAGCGGGGTCAGGCCGCCGGCGGTTTCCGGCGTGGCGGCTTCGGCACCAGCCGAAAGCGCCAGTGCCATGGCAGCTGCCACAGCGGCAATCAGGGTCAAAAACTTACGTTTCAATGCTGCACCTCCTTGATGGTAAACAACCTTGATGATGAACGACCTGCGGCCCCGATACCAAAACAGCTCCCGACTGGAAGCAATCGGGAGCTGTAAAGCTCGGTGGAACCGCGGAACGGGGAAGCGATAGCTTAGTTGTAGCGGCGCTCCTTGATCTCGGTCACGATATTGTTGATAAAGGCATCCAGCTCCTGCGTGGTGGTTTCGCCCTTGCGGTCACGCACGCTGATGTTGCCTGCCTCGGCTTCCTTGGCACCCAGCACCAGCATGTAGGGCACGCGGTCAACCTGCTGGGCTTCGCGGATCTTGTAACCGATCTTCTCGTTGGATTCATCCAGCACAACGCGCACACCGGCAGCGGTCAGCTTGTCGGCGACGGTGCGGGCGTAATCCAGCGTCTTTTCGCTGACGGGCAGGACCTTGACCTGGGTGGGAGCCAGCCAGGTGGGGAAGCGGCCCTTGGTCTCTTCGATCAGGTAAGCCATGAAGCGGTCCAGGGAACCCAGGATGGCGCGGTGCAGCACAACGGGGGTCTTCTCGCTGCCGTCCTTATCAATGTAGGTCAGGTGGAACTTGGCGGGCAGGCAGAAGTCCAGCTGGCAGGTGGACAGGGTGTACTCTGCACCAACAGCGGGCTTAACGTTGACGTCCAGCTTCGGGCCATAGAAAGCAGCTTCGCCGATCTCTTCGGTAAAGTTGATGCCCAGCTCAGTCAGAACTTCGCGCAGGGCGTTCTCGGCATGGTTCCACATGGCGTCATCGTCATGGTACTTCTTCTTGTCGGCGGGGTCACGCAGGGACAGCACACAGCGGTAATCGGTGATGTTGAAGTCCTTGTAGACATCAAAGATCAGGCTGCAGACGTTGGCAACTTCGCTCTTGATCTGTTCCGGGGTGCAGAACAGGTGGGCATCGTTCTGGCAGAAATGACGGCCGCGCTCGATGCCTTTCAGGGTGCCGCTGGACTCATAACGGAAGTCGTGGGCAATTTCGCCAATGCGGATGGGCAGCTGGCGGTAGCTGTGCGGGCGGTTGGCGTAGATCATCATGTGGTGGGGGCAGTTCATCGGGCGCAGAACATAGCTTTCGCCCTCCATCTCCATGGCGGGGAACATGTTCTCACGGTAATGATCCCAGTGGCCGGAAGTCTTGTACAGGTTCACGGTGCCAATGCAGGGGGTCATAACGTGCAGGTAGCCGCGCTCGCGCTCCTTGCCCTTGATGTAATCTTCCAACTGCTGCCAGATGATGTAGCCGTTGGGCAGGAACATGGGCAGGCCGCGGCCAACCAGGTCGTCGGTCATGAACAGGCGCATTTCCTTGCCGATCTTGCGGTGGTCGCGCTCGCGGGCTTCCTGCTGCTGCTTTTCCCAGGCTTCCAGCTCTTCCTGGTTGTGGAAGGCAACGCCGTTGATGCGGGTCAGCATCTTGTTCTCTTTATCGTTCTTCCAGTAAGCGCCGCTCTGCTGGGTGATCTTGAACGCCTTCAGGGCCTTGGTGTAGGTCAGGTGGGGTCCGATGCACATATCAATGTACTCGCCCTGCTGGTAGAAGCTGAACTCGGTCTCGTCGGCCAGGTCGTCCATATGCTCCAGCTTATAGTGCTCCTGGCGCTCGGTCATCAGCTTTACAGCTTCATCGCGCGGCAGGATGAAAGGCTTGATGGCAAGGTTTTCCTTGCAAATCTTCTTCATTTCCTTTTCAATGTTGGCCAGGTCTTCATCGCTCAGCTTGGTATCGCCCAGGTCAACATCATAGAAAAAGCCGTTCTCGGTGGCGGGGCCAAAGGCAAAGTCGGCCTGCGGGTACAGGCGCTTGATGGCCTGCGCCATAATGTGCGCAGCCGTATGGCGCAGAACGTGCAGTTCTTCTTCTTTCGGGCATTCGGCAACGGTGCCGTCTTTGTAGATGATTTTCATTGGTAAACGCTCCTTTGGGTAAACAAAAATGCTCCATCCCATTCTTGACCATAAACGGGATGAAGCATACAAATTCATACTCCACGGTTCCACCCGAATTGGACGCAGCAAAGCATCCCACTCGTAAAACAAAGGCCCAAAGCCCTGTTTTGTAAGCGCCGGTAACGGGGCGCTGCCCCGGCGGAGGTTCGCCCCCGCACTCGGCAGTGGTAACAGTGCTGAACGCCTGCAAAACCGCTTGCACCACGCCAAATCCGGCGGCGGTTCTCTCTTTTGCGCGTTCCAGCAGGTATTGTCTGCCTCAACGTTTTATTCAGGATGAAGTTGCCTTTACTATATACCACCCCGGCGGGGAAGTCAAGGGGGCGGCGCAAAATTTTACACTGTAACAAAAGATGACCTTTGCCCAAAACTGTGATATGATGGAAAAAACAAACCGTAAGGCACAGGGAGGTGCAGCATGAAAACGATCCGTACGATCGAGTTGAGCGGCAGCACCCGGCAGGAGCGCCTGCCGGGCTTTGCGGCGGATTTTCCGTATATTGCCTCTTGGGCGGAGACCGGGCAGTATAACGGCGGCATGGTGCCGTGGCACTGGCACCCGGCGGTGGAGCTGTTTTATATGTACAGCGGCAGCCTGGTATATGAGACCCCGCAGGGCACCCGGACGTTTGGCCCCGGCAGCGGCGGGCTGGTCAATGCCAATGTGCTGCACAGTACCCGAAACCTGCCGGGTACTAAGGTTGTATCATGGATCCATCTGTTTGAACCGTCCCTGCTGGGCGGCAGCGTGGGCAGCCGCATTGAACAGAAATACCTTGCCCCCATTACAGCGAACCCAGCGCTGGAACTGCTGGCGCTGGACCCGGCGGACCCGGACCAGGCCGCTCTGCTGGAAAAGCTGCGGGATTCCTTTGCCCTGGATGAAAACGAGTTTGGTTATGAGCTGCGCCTGCGGGCAGCCCTGGGGGAGATCTGGCTGGGGCTGCTGGCGCTGCCCCGGCCCGAAGCCCGCCCCGGCGCGGCGGCGTTCGATGAAAAATGCAAAGCGATGCTGGCCTTTGTGCATGAACATTACGCCGAGCCGCTGCGCATTGAGCAGATCGCCGCGGCAGGCTTTTGCAGCCAGCGGGAAGCGTTCCGAACGTTCCAGCAATGCCTGCATGTGACCCCGCTGAACTACCTGCAGAGCTACCGCCTGCAGATGGCGGCGGACCGCCTGGTGCGCAGCGGGCAGCAGATCACCGCCATTGCCGTGGACTGCGGGTTTGCCAGCCTGAGCTACTTTGGCAAGGTGTTCCGCCAGAAATTTGGCTGCACCCCGGCGCAATTCCGCACCAAATGGCAGGATATTACCAATACAGGACGGTAAAACGCTAGGAAATAAATAAAAAATGCAGTATCATCATACCTGTAAGAATAAACCGGCAGCGCCGGGAATGCAAAACAGGAGGTACGGATGATGCTTAAACTGACAACGATGAACCTGAAAGGCTTTTTGGCAGAGCTGGCCGCCTGCTGCGGGGGTGTGACGGCAGAAATTACCGGCGCCCCCGTGAACCTGAACGATACCGCTCAGCTGCGCCGCATGTATGAGCAGGACGGCAGCCTGACGCTGGAGCTGAATGTGAGCAGCCCGAGGGACTATATGCGCCTGGCCTGCTTTGCCATCGGCGACTGTTAAAACGCCATTCCCCATTCATCATAAGAACACAGACAGGGCCCCTGCTTTGAAGCTGGCAGGCAGGCCCTGCCTGTGTTTTTTGCGGCGTTTGTGCGCCAGGTGGGAACGTTCACGGTGTTGTAACAATTCCTTGACAATTTCCTGCAATGTAGCTACAATATTAAATAGGACTTAAGGGTGTCGCCCATCGGGAACGCCGCTTTTCAGATATTTGTTTTACCGCCGCAAATTTGGCGTTTTTTTCGTTTTATTTGTGTATATGGGGCTTGAGGTGTATCCGCTTTTGGGTATGCTTTGGATCACCGCCCCATTTTGTATAGAATATCGCAGGCAGTATTTGAACCGCAAAGGTCAGCCCCTTGCGCTGTAAGATGCTGGCAGTGTACCCATGGTAGCTGCCAGATAAAACAGGCGCGGGCTGCCCTGGCTTTTCAGGTATGCCCGAAATAAAAGCGTTCCGCTTGTGCTGCGCCCTCCTGCATTTGATTTGAGTTTTGTAAGGAGTGAAACTGCCATGCCCCCAATTTTGATGTGGGTGCTGGTTGTCGTTGCCGCTGCCGTGTGCGGGGCGCTTGGTTATTATTTTGGCGGGGAAAACCGGAAGCGTACCGCCGAAGCCAAGATCGGCTCTGCCGAGGAGGAAGCCAAACGCATCGTGAATGATGCCATCAAGGCTGCCGAGCAGAAGCGCAAGGAAACCATCATCGAGGCCAAAGACGAGGCGTTCAAGCTGAAAGCTGACGCCGACAAGGAAATCAAGGACCGCCGCGCGGAGATCAGCCGCCAGGAGCGCCGCATGGACCAAAAGGAGGAAGCGCTGGATAAGCGCACCGCCGCCATGGAGCGCAAGGAAGAGGACCTGAAAAAGCGCGGCGAACTGGTGGAAGCCCGCCTGGACGAACTGGAACAGCTCAAGCTGCGCCAGACCGAAAAGCTGGAAACCATCGCCGCCATGACCCAGGAAGATGCCCGCGCCGTGTTGTTGAAGAACATTGACGATGAGCTGACCCACGAAAAGGCCATGAAGATCAGCGCCTACCAGGCCAACATGAAGGACGAATGCGATGCCATCGCCCGTGAGCTGGTCGGCCAGGCTATTGCCCGCTGCGCAGCCGATGCCACCAGCGAAGCTACCGTCAGCGTGGTGCCGCTGCCCTCTGACGAAATGAAGGGCCGCATCATTGGCCGCGAGGGCCGCAACATCCGCGCCCTGGAAACCGCCACCGGCTGCGACCTGATCATTGACGATACGCCGGAAGCCATCACCCTTTCCAGCTTTGACCAGACCCGCCGCGAGGTGGCCCGCATGGCCCTGGAGCGCCTGATCGCCGATGGCCGTATCCACCCGGCCCGCATTGAGGAAACCGTGGATAAGTGCCGCCGCGAACTGGAGATCCAGATGAAGCGCGAAGGCGAAAAAGCCGTGATGGACCTTGGTGTCCACAGCCTGCATCCCGATTTGGTCAAGCTGATCGGCCGTTTGAAGTACCGCACCAGCTATGGCCAGAACGTGCTGAGCCATTCTCTGGAAGTGGCATGGCTGGCCGGTCTGATGGCTGGCGAGCTGGGCGTGAACGTTCAGCTGGCACGCCGTGCAGGTTTGCTGCATGATATCGGCAAGGCTCTTGACCATGAGATCGAGGGCAGCCATGTGCAGATCGGTGTGGATATCTGCAAGAAGTACCGCGAGAACCCGCAGATCATCCATGCGATCGAAGCACACCACGGCGATGTGGAACCCAAGACGGTGCTTGCCTTCATTATTATGGCAGCGGATGCCATCAGCGCAGCCCGCCCCGGCGCCCGCCGTGAAAACATGGAAAGCTATATCAAGCGTCTGGAAACGCTGGAAGCCCTGTGCAACGGCTTTGAGGGCGTTGAAAGCTCTTACGCTGTGCAGGCAGGCCGCGAAGTCCGCATTCTGGTCCAGCCTGACAAGGTTAGTGATGATCAGGTCATCCTGCTGGCCCGCCAGGTTGCCAAAAAGATCGAGGACGAGCTGGATTACCCCGGCCAGATCAAGGTCAGCGTGATCCGCGAAAGCCGCGCGACCGAGTACGCGAAATAACAAAAATTAAGTTGATGCCGCACCCGGTAAAAGGTGCGGCATTTTTTGTATAGTTGTTTATCCCCAGGAATATCTGCCGTAAGTTTGGGCCCGGCATCCGGGTCAACTCGGGCATCGGCCCCTGCGAATGGGGTTCGGTTTGCTGTGGGGTTGTAAATGCGCAATGGGGCAAGGCCGCGGCGGGATGAGGGCATCCCGCCCTACAGTTTGATGGTAAGTACCTGCTTCGATTTTCCCTCTTGCCAAGCAACATAGAATACGATATAATAAAGAATAATTGTGCGGGTTTATGCCCCTGTGGGATGGGCGGTGACGCACGGCAAATCAGGCGGCGCGGTATAGGCGCTGCCTATAGTTCGCCGCAACTGCGGTCACTGAAAAGGAGCGTCATCATGAAAGGTATCATCCTCGCCGGCGGTGCGGGTACCCGCCTGTACCCGCTGACCATGGTCACATCCAAGCAGCTTCTGCCTGTGTATGATAAGCCCATGATCTATTACCCGCTGTCTACCCTGATGCTGGCAGGCATCCAGGATATCCTGATTATTTCCACCTCCACCGATACGCCGCGCTTTGAAGCGCTGCTGGGGGATGGTAGCCAATACGGCATGCATCTGCAATATAAAGTGCAGCCCTCCCCGGACGGCCTGGCACAGGCCTTTATCCTGGGCGAAGAGTTTATCAACGGCGAGCCCTGCGCCATGGTGCTGGGCGATAATATTTTCTATGGTGCCGGCTTCTCCAAGCGGCTCAAGTCCGCGGCCGCCAACGCCGAAGCCGGCCGCAGCACGGTGTTCGGCTACTATGTTACCGACCCGGAGCGCTTTGGCGTTGTGGCATTTGATGAAAACGGCCAGGCAACTTCCATTGAAGAAAAGCCCGCACAGCCCAAGAGCAACTATGCGGTTACCGGCCTGTATTTCTATAGCAAAGATGTGTGCGAAAAGGCAAAACAGGTAAAGCCCAGCGCCCGCGGTGAACTGGAAATTACCACCCTGAACGAGATGTACCTGCAGGAAGGCAAGCTGGATGTGCAGCTGCTGGGCCGCGGTTACGCCTGGCTGGATACCGGCACGATGGACAGCCTGGTGGAAGCCGCCGACTTTGTGCGCATGATCGAACAGCGCCAGGGCATCAAGATCTCCGCCCCGGAAGAGATCGCCTATAAATACGGCTGGATCAACCGCGCCAAACTGCTGGAAAGCGCCGAGCGCTATGGCAAGAGCCCCTATGGCCAGCACCTGCGCAATGTTGCCGATGACCGCCTGAAATATTGATGCGGTACAAAGAAAGAGGCACAAGATGAAAATTCTGATTACCGGCTGCCATGGACAGCTTGGAACCGAGCTGCAAAAGCAGCTGGCTAATGAAGAATGCGCCCTGGGACCGCTGCCGGAGCGCCTGCGCAAAGCAACGGTGATTGCCGTTGATGTGGACGAACTGGATATTACCGACCGCGAAGCCACGGTGACTTATATCCGCCGCACCCAGCCGGATACCGTTATCAACTGCGCTGCTTTTACCAATGTGGATGGCTGTGAGACCAACCGCGACGCGGCTTACCGCGTCAACGCCCTTGGCCCGCGCAACCTGGCCCTGGCATGTGAAAAGATCAATGCCCGCCTGATCCATATTTCTACCGACTATGTGTTCCCCGGCACAGCAAACGGCGGCGTGGCGCTGGACGAATGCGCCCTGCCCTGCCCGATTTCGGCCTATGGCCAGACCAAGCTGCTGGGCGAAACCTATGTGCAGCAGTTCTGCCGCCGCCACTTTATTGTGCGCACGGCCTGGCTGTACAGCTATTATGGCAAAAACTTTGTCAAAACTATGGTCAACCTGGCCAAAACGCATGATACCCTGAATGTTGTCAACGACCAGCTGGGCAACCCCACCAATGCGGTGGACCTGGCCTACCATATCTTAAAGCTGGCCGTCAGCCATGATTACGGCATTTACCACTGCACCGGCAGCGGCATCTGCAGCTGGTATGATTTCGCATCTGAGATCATCCGCCTGTCCGGCCTGCCGTGCACTGTAAAGCCCGTTACCAGCGCACAGTATAAAGAAATGAACCCCAAATCCGCAGACCGCCCGGCATGGAGCGCACTGGAAAACCGCGCCCTGCGGTGCAGTGTCGGCGATGAAATGCGCGACTGGAAAGATGCAATTCAGGACTTTTTCAATAATTGGGATGGTAAATAAATGAAAACTTATCTTGTTACCGGCTGCGCCGGTTTTATTGGCTCCAACTTTGTCCACTATATGCTGGAAAAGTACCAGGATATCCGCCTGGTCAACCTGGATAAGCTGACCTATGCCGGCAACCTGGAAAACCTGGAAGATATCAAGGATGACGCCCGCCATATCTTTGTGAAGGGCGATATCTGCGATAAGGCGCTTGTCACCGACCTGATCGCCAAATATGACCCGGATTATGTCATCAACTTTGCTGCCGAAAGCCACGTTGACCGCAGCATCCGCAACCCGGAAATTTTTGTCGAGTCCAACGTTCTGGGCACTGTCAACCTGCTGCAGTGCTGCAAGGATGCCTGGTACGATGCCGATGCCAAGACCTGGAAGGAAGGCAAAAAGTACCTGCAGGTTTCCACCGACGAAGTGTACGGCGCACTGGGTGCCGAAGGCTACTTTATGGAAACGACCCCGCTGTGCCCGCACAGCCCGTACTCCGCTTCCAAGGCCAGCGCCGATATGTTCGTGAAAGCGTTCCATGATACCTATGGCATGCCCATCAACATCACCCGCTGCTCCAACAACTATGGCCCGTACCAGTTCCCCGAAAAGCTGATCCCGCTGCTCATCAACAACGCCAAGCACCACAAGACCCTGCCGGTTTATGGCGATGGGATGCAGATCCGTGACTGGCTGTACGTTATGGACCACTGCAAGGCCATTGATATGGTTGCCAACGGCGGCAAGGATGGCGAAGTTTACAATGTCGGCGGCCATAACGAGCGCCCCAACATCTTCATCGTCAAGACCGTCATCGAACAGCTGCATGACCGCCTGAAGGATGAGGGCATCAGCGAAGAACTGATCAAGCATGTGGCAGACCGCCTGGGCCATGACCGCCGCTACGGCATTGACCCCACCAAGATCAAGAACGATCTGGGCTGGTACCCCGAAACCCCGTTCGAGAAGGGCATTGTGCTGACCATTGACTGGTACTTGGCCCATGAAGAGTGGATGGACCACGTGACCAGCGGCAACTACCAGAAGTATTACGAGCAGATGTACAAAAACAAGTAATGCTGCCGCACATTTGTTAAATTCTGCAAAACACCCCGCCGCCGCTTTGCAAAGCGGCGGCGTTTGTGGTATACTAGTTCTGCTGTTTGTGACAGCAGAACAAAGAATAGTGAATAAATAATAATGAAGGTGGACCGCCGTGCCTGCGGCACGGCTCAAAAAATGGGTACTGCTTTTTGGTAAGCAATCAAGCCTAACCCGGCGTGCGGAGCCTATTTTAATCATGCGCGCGTGGCGCGCATACCACTATTATTCTTTATTATTTTTTAATTATTATTTTACTTGATTGATCTTGAGGTTTTTTGAATGGCAATTTCCAGAGAAGAACAGCTGCGCAATAACCGCCGCTTTTCGCGCCAGGTTGTGGGTGCAGTGGCGATCGTACTGATTATCATTGGCCTGTTTACCGTGTTGAGCTGGGTGGTTGGCATGCTGCGCAGCGCGTTGGATGATACTGACCGCCGCCAGAGCTATGCCGACCGCCTGTACGGCCTTGTCATGTTTGACACCATGCCGTTTGACGATGTGAGCAAGGTGGACCAGTCGGAGTTTTTGCAGGCTGCCATCTGGGGCACCGTGTACCAGATCCAAAAGCGGGATAACAGCCTGAGCGGCTATGAGCGCGATAGCGAAACCGGCTCTATCATCCTGCCCAAACTGGAAGTTGACACCTACCTGACCAACCTGCTTGGCCCGGATTACAAGATCACCGATGGTTCTTTCCAGACCGAAGAGTTTAACTATACCTACGATGAGGAAAAGCAGGGCTATCTGGTTCCTGTTACCAGCATGGTGGCCATGTATACCCCAAAAGTGGAAAAAATCTCCACCCAGAGCGGCAAGACCTATGTGACGGTTGGCTATATCCCCACCATCAACAATAGCTCCAGCGGCGAGATCAACCTGACGGCCCCCACGGAGCCGACCAAGTATATGGACTATGTGTTCACCCGCGGCGAGGGCCGCAAGTGGTACCTGAGCGCCTTGCAGGAAAGCGATATGCAGCCCGAAGTGTCCACTTCGACCGCAGCCCCCGCCAACGATTCCAACGACCCGCAGGAACTGGTGCAGAACAACCTGGATTCCTCCATGGCCGATACCGGCAATCCCGCAGGTGATACCACCGACGGCACCGTGGAACCGGATGCGGTGATGAACGACCAGACCGGTGCCCAGAGTGAAGCGGATACCGGTGATACGGGTGAGGATACGCAGGATAGTTCGAGTACGGAATAAGCTTCTGCTGACAAAACGATACTGTTGATGAGCTGCACAGCGAAAGCGCTGTGCAGCTTTTTTGTGTCATGCGGTAGGGTAGGGCTACCCGACCCCGCCGAAACCTGGCTTTGCTGAGAGATGCAAATTCGCTATAAGCCTAGCCCAGATTTGTAGGGGACGATGCTTGCATCGTCCCGCGGCCATTACATTGTTGCACATTATAAATTTGATGCGAAATCTTGCCCCACAGTAGGGGCGGCGTCCCCGACGCCCCGGACGGGCATAAAAATGAGAGCACACTTGTTAGTAATTGCATGGTAGGGCGTCCATCTCCGGCCTAAGAGCCGGACCTGCGGCTCGGTTGGCCTCCGAAACGCGCCTGCGGGCGCAGAGCCCTCTGGCCGCCGTTTTGGGGCCGACCTTTAGTGTTTTAGGCACTGCATGGGGAGCCACCCTTCACCAGCTGCGCCGGAGCTTCCCTCAAGGGAAGCCAACCCTGCGGCGGGGGCTCGGCAAAATTATTTGTTATGTCATCGACCACAAAGCCCCGGAACGGTCAAGACCGTTCCCTACAGAGTATTTTATAGTGTGCCGCTGCCTTACAAACACCGGTAGGGCGGGGTCACCCGACCCCGCCGGAACCTCCGCCTGGCTGCGCATGAAAATTTGCACAAGAAACAATAAAATTGATTGTAGGGGGCGGCGTCCCCGACGCCCCGGACAACCCTTGCGGCAAATCCCGCTATGGCAGATGTACCGAAGCCCCGGAACGGTCAAGACCGTTCCCTACAGAACATTTTATCATGCGTGACCAACGGAAAGATAATCGGTAGGGCGGGATGCCCTCATCCCGCCGCAGCCCTGCCTTAGTGCGCATTTCCGTCCCCGCAGCCAAAGCAAAAAAGCCATTTGTAGGGGCCGGTGCCTGCATCGGCCCGGGTGGCGGCTGTGCTGTATGTCACCCCCACAACCCCTGTATAACACCAGCTCAACAACAAAAACGACAAAACAGACCGCATTAGGCTGTGTTTTGGATTGACAAAATAAGCGCGGCGTGATAGTATGATAGCTGTACATTGCCCTGTATTTTTAATGTTGAACAGATGTTAAACGTATGTGCAATGGCAACACGGAAAAGTAGGAGAACATAGCATGAGACGGACTTTGGCAGCGCCGGGCCTTGCAGCTGTGCTGGGTATGGCATTGCTGCTGACCGCCTGCGGTAAAACGAACGCACATAACAACACGGCAGGCGAAACGGTCAGCACGGCACTGTTTGACTTTTCCATTACGGATGTCAGCCTGGTGGAAAGCTACCCCGGCATTGATATCCCGGACGGCGAATGCCTGGTGCGCATGCGCCTGAATATCAAGAATACCAGCAGCCAGACCTACACCATGTTCCTGCAGGATTTCCAGATCCAGTGGGGCGAGGGCGACAGCGATTACGGCACCTGCCTGAACGCAGTGGATGATACCATGATGCCGTATGCCTATGAGCTGACCCCCGGCCAGGAGCGCAGCGACTGGCTGATGGCTGAGATCCCCGAAGGCAGCACCAGCTACACCATTGCGTATCAGGAATACAAGACCGATGGCAGCAAGGGCGATGCCTATTTTGTGGAGGCAGCTCTGTGAGCCAGCAGTCGCGGATTCTTGCGGGTGTGTTCTGCTCCGGCATGGCGGCGGCATTGGTCGCTATGGCGGCGCTTCAGCTGCCCAACTGGCTGCAGCAGCGCAAGCTGGCAAGCGAAAGCCCGCCGGTGGTGCAAACCGCAGAACCGGAACTGACCCCCGAACCGCAGGCAACTGCGGCACCCACTGTGCAGCCCGCTGTTACCCCGGAGCCGCGGGATTTTACGGCGCTGCTGAAACGCAACCCCGAAGTGATTGGCTGGATCAAGATCGACGATACCGATGTTGACCTGCCGGTGATGCAAAGAGAAGGGGACAACAGTTATTACTTAAAGCACGACCTGGACGGCAACTGGGATGACCTTGGCCTGCCGTACCTGGATTACGAGTGCGATATTGACCAAAGCCGCCATTTGATCCTGTACGGCCACAACATGGGCGTGGGGGATACGGTGCGGTTCTCCAGCCTGCAAAATTACCGTGACCCGGACTATTACCGGGAACATCCGGTGATCGAGCTGGACAGCCTGAACGGCGGCAAGTACTATAAGATCGTGGCAGTTTATGCCATTACCACGCGCGAAAGCGATGGCGATGTGTTCCACTTTAACCAGTATGTGAACTTTGCCGATGATGCGGCGGAGCAGGAATACCTGGATGAGGTAGCCAAGCGCGCGTTTTATACCACGGGCGATTATGCCGATGCAGACGAACAGCTTTTGACATTGTGTACCTGTACCTATGAAATGTCGGACGCCCGCCTGCTGATCATGGCACGCCCGCTGCGGGACGGGGAAACACTGGCGGCGGATGAAGTTACCATCAATCCGGACCCGCTGCTTCCGGCCCGCTGGCCGGCCGGCGCATAAAAAGCGCCTGCAATTTGTTTGAATTCTGGGCACAAAGGCAACAGCAAATCCGTACCTTTGCGTTTGGGATATATTTTGGAAAGGGAGTAAAAATTATGCAAAAGACGAGCAGGTTTTCACGTCTGCTTACGCTGGTTACGGCTGTTGCCTTGGCAGTTTGTCTGCCTGTATCGGCGTATGCAGAAACCGAAACCACCGAGGAAGCTGCTGCACCCGCAGTAGTGGAGGAGGTTGCACAGGACGACAACACCGTTGACGAAGCTGCAAGCGACGACAACGCTTCTTCTGTGCGCGTGGTGGATGTTACCATTTTTATGGACACCACCAAGGGCCATTTCGAGAGCGATCCCGACAATGTTGCCCTGACCTATCTGAACCGTGACGAATTCGAGGAGACCCCGATCACTCTGCCCACCGTTATCGCAAACGAGGGCTGGGAGTTCAAGGGTTGGGACGTTTGGGGCAAAGAGCACTTTGTTCTGGGCGCCGATGCTACTGAGCTGGGCACCAGCGGCCTGGGTGCATTCCCGGTTGGCAGCCTGGTAGGCGGCATCTACCTGTACCCCATCTTTATGGAAGCTCCGAAGCCGGTTGAGCCGACTGCTACTCCGGTAGAGCCGACTGAAGCCCCGGTAGGCCCGACTGCTACTCCGGTAGAGCCGACCGAAGCCCCGGTAGGCCCGACTGCCACTCCGGTAGAGCCGACTGAAGCCCCGGCAGAACCGACTGCTACTCCGGTAGAGCCGACTGCTACTCCGGTAGAGCCGACTGAAGCCCCGGCAGAGCCAACCGCTACCCCGGTTGTGACCCCGACCACCCCGGTTACCCCGGAGACCACTCCGACCAGTACCCCGACTAACACCCCGACCGAGGATACGAATACTCCGGATAATACTCCGACCAGCACCCCGGACGTTACCAAGTCCAACACTCCTGCTGATAACTCCAGCAAGATCATCCCGCAGACCGGTGTTTCCAGCACCAACAGCAACTCCGTTGTAGGCCTGGTCATCGTTCTGGTTGCCGCCCTGGGCGGCGCTGCCGCTTACCTGTTCATCAACCGCAAGAAGCTGAACTGATAAGTGTAAAGCGATAAAGCTTTGAATTATTTGAAAACAGCCTTCGGCAAAACGCCGGAGGCTGTTTTTTGTGGTATATGCTCCGAATGAGAAGTTTTTGGCTGGTGGGATAGGGAATAGACGAAACGATTGGATTTTGAGATGTTGTATCTTTGCAAGCTTTCGGAACGGTCAAGACCGTTCCCTACAGAGCGTTTTGCAATGGGTGGCAAACCATAAAGTGGCCGGTAGGGCGAGGGTACCTGACCCCGCCGAAACCTGCCCGGACCGAACAATAAAAATGGGTGTTGTGTGGGTGTTGTGCCTTGCCCAAAGCAGGGGGCATATAAATAACAGCGCATTTGTTTGTGCGCAGTAGGGCGGGATGCCCTCATCCCGCCGCACCTTTGCCTTATTACATAGTATAAAATTTGTGACGAACCGAACCCTATTGGCAGGGGACGATGCTTGCATCGTCCCGCATGTTGGACTTTGCTATATATTCCATCACATCATTCTCCGCAAGACGACGGGCGCACATTGTGCGCCCCTACGGGGGTTGGAAATGTGGAAAATGTCTGTGGTACACTTAAACACGCTCCGTAGGGAACGGTCTTGACCGTTCCGGGACCCTGTTACATATGACATTTAAGGGGGCCGTAAAAACTATCCGGCGGCCGGAGGGCTTTGTGCCCGCAGGCGCGTTTCGGAGGCCAACCGGGCCGCAGGTCCGGCTCTCAGGCTGGAGATGGCCGCCCTACCGCGCAATAAATGAAATGTCGCGTCATATCCCCAATATGCACAATAACCTTTATGCTCGTCCGGGGTGTCGGGGACGCCGCCCCCTACAAATACGATACAGCCTCATTGCATATTTATAATGTGCAATAAGGCTGGGGCCGCGGCGGGGTCGGGTGACCCTGCCCTACCGCGCAGCATTGCCAACGCCGATGCCGTACCCCCAAAAAAAAATCTACCAAAAACGAAAAACACCCAGATTCTTACGAATCTGGGCGTCAATCTTGGTGCGCGGTACAGGACTCGAACCTGTGACCTCCTGCACGTCAAGCAGATGCTCTACCAGCTGAGCTAACCGCGCATGTCCTTGCGACTTGTATACTATACCAAATCCAAACAGAAAAAGCAAGCCCTTTTTTCAAAAAAATTGAAAAAATTCAGAAAAAACATGAAATAGCACGCAGCACCGCAAAAGAAATTTACAAATGCGGAAGGGCTTTTCCTTGCCGCATACACGGCTTTGTGGTATACTGGTACAGTTAAATGGGGATCGTGTACCCTTTTGCCGGTGCGGCATCTCCTGAACGGATTCAAACACAGGGAAAGGGAATACTATGCGGGTTTTGGGCATCGACCCCGGCTATGCGATCGTGGGCTGGGGCGTTGTGGAATATGCAGGCAACCGGTTTGCGCCCATCGCTTACGGCGCAGTGTGTACCGATAAGGACACCCCGTTTGAACAGCGCCTGATTGAAATTTATGACGGCATCAAGGATATCTGCACCCGCTACCAGCCGGAAGCACTCTCCATTGAAAAGCTGTACTACCAGCATAACCAGACGACTGTCATTGGCGTGGCGGAAGCCCGCGGGGTGATTCTGCTGGCCGCCGCGCAGTGCGGCGTACCGATTTATGAGTATACCCCCATGCAGGTCAAGCAGGCGGTGACAGGGTACGGCAAGGCAGTAAAAAAGCAGATCCAGGAAATGACCCGCATCATGCTGCACCTGCAAACCATCCCCAAGCCGGACGATACGGCGGACGCCCTGGCCATGGCCGTGGCGCACTGCCACTGCTCCCGCAGCCGCCTGATGGGCACCGCCCCAAGATAAGGGCAAATAACCCGGCGCGCGGCAACATAGAATCATAATGGTGTAAGAACACATTTTAGAGATATCTTGGATAAGAAATAGGAACGAACGATGATTTATTCGCTGACCGGAAAAATCTTAAAGAAAACACTGGATGCCGTGGTCATCAGCTGCGCCGGTGTGGGCTATGCGGTGCAGGTGCCCCTGACCACAGCCGAAAGCCTGCCCGCCCCCGGACGGGAAGGCACAGTGTATACCGTGATGAACGTGACCGAAAACGATGTTTCGCTGTATGGTTTTGCCACTGAGGAACAGCGCAGCTGCTTCAAGATGCTGACCAGCGTGAGCGGTGTCGGCCCCAAGGCCGGGCTGGCCATTTTGTCCATCATGACACCGGAGCGTGTGGCGCTGGCGGCGTCCAGCGGGGACCACAAGGCATTTACCAAGGCAAACGGCGTTGGCCCCAAGCTGGCCCAGCGCATTGCCCTGGAACTGAAAGACAAGGTGGGCAAGGGCCTGGCGGACGGCACCGGCTTTGGCGGCGGGGCTGCCGCCGCGGCACCTGCCCCGTCCAGCGCACCCGCCCAGGCTGTGGCCGCGCTGGTGGCACTGGGGTACAACACCTCGGACGCCGCTGCGGCTGTGGCCCGCATTGACGAAACCCTGCCGGTGCAGGATATTATCAAAATTGCACTGCGCGGGCTTTCGCGTGCGTAAAGGAGTGACCTGAATGAGCCAAAATACGGAATACACGGTGGACCCCAGCCGCTTGGTCAGCCCGGACGCCGCCCCGGCCGATGCCGCCGAGGAAGTCAGCCTGCGCCCCAAAACGCTGGATGACTATATCGGCCAGGAAAAGGCCAAAAACAACCTGCGCATTTATCTGCGCGCCGCCCAGCAGCGCGGGGAACCGATGGACCATATTCTGCTGTATGGCCCACCGGGCCTTGGCAAAACGACTTTGGCCGGCATTGTGGCGCAGGAGATGGGTGTGCAGATCCGCATTACCTCCGGCCCGGCCATCGAGAAGCCCGGCGACCTTGCCGCCCTGCTGACCAATTTGCAGGAGGGCGATATCCTGTTCATTGATGAGATCCACCGCCTTTCCCGCCAGGTGGAAGAAGTGCTGTACCCCGCCTTGGAGGATTATGCGCTGGATATCATGATCGGCAAGGGGCCCAGCGCCCAAAGCATCCGCATCAACCTGCCGCGGTTCACCCTGGTGGGCGCAACCACCCGCGCGGGCCAGCTGACGGGGCCACTGCGTGACCGCTTTGGCATCCTGCTCAAGCTGGAACCCTACAGCCCGGATGAACTGGCTACCATCATCATGCGCAGCGCGGGCATTTTGAACATCCCCATCGACCGCCCTGGTGCGCTGGAGCTGGCTAAATGCGCCCGCGGCACCCCGCGTATTGCAAACCGCCTGCTCAAGCGCGTGCGCGACTTTGCCACCGTGGAGGGTGATGGGGCAATCGACGGCCCCACTGCCGTTGCGGCCCGCCGTCAGATGGACATTGACGAGCTGGGCCTGGATGAACTGGACCGCAGCGTGCTGCGCGCCATCATTGAACTGTACGGCGGCGGCCCGGTGGGTCTGGATACGCTGGCGGCCAACCTTGGCGAGGAAAGCGTAACGCTGGAAGATGTGTGCGAACCTTACCTGATGCAGATGGGCATGCTGACCCGCACCCCCCGCGGCCGCTGTGTGACCCGCCTGGCCTATGAGCATCTGAACATGCCCGTCCCCAAACACCTGCGCGCCGAAGACGCCGACGAGGTGGAGGGGCAGCAGAGAATGTATTGAGCAGGTAGGAGTTAGGAAGTAGGAGTTAGGAGTTTTTTGGCAGGGCAGGGCCGCGGGCCCTATTTTGAGCGGTGCGCAGCGCCGCGGTCCACCAAAATTATTCTTTATTATTTATTCTTTATTCATTGCGTTCAATGAATTGACTTTGAGAGATGGAAAGGACTTGACGATATGGGTAAACTGTTTGGTACCGATGGTGTCCGCGGTGTGGCGGGCAAAGACCTGACTTGTGAACTGGCCCTGCAGATCGGCCGCGCAACTGCCGCAGAGCTGACCAGCCTGGATGGCCACCGCCCCCGTATTCTGATTGGCAAAGATACCCGTGTTTCCGGCGATATGCTGGAATGCACCCTGGCCGCCGGCCTGTGCAGTGTTGGCGCAGACGTTGACCTGCTGGGTGTGATTCCCACCCCCGGCGTGGCCTATCTGGTGCGCAAATACGGCGCAGACGCCGGTATTGTGATCTCCGCATCCCACAACCCGATGGAGTTCAACGGCATCAAGATCTTCAAGGGCGACGGCTACAAGTTGCCCGATGAAGTAGAAAACCGCATCGAGGCCCATATCTTCAAAAACTGTGAGGATATCAAGATCTGTGATGGTGCCGAGATCGGCCGCGTTCACCGCCTGGATACCGCAGTGGATGACTATGTGGATGCTTTGGAGCAGCACATTGACGCAGACCTTTCCGGCCTGAATGTACTGTTTGACTGCGCCAACGGCGCTTCCGCCAAGGTGGCACAGAAGCTGTTCCCCCGCCTGGGCTGCCAGTGCAGCTTTATCGGCACGCTGGATGACGGTGTTTCCGTCAACGATGGCTGCGGCTCCACCCACCTGGATAAGCTGGAAAAGAAGGTTGTGGAAGGCGGCTTTGACTGCGGCATTGCCTTTGACGGTGACGCTGACCGCTGCCTGGCCTGCGATGAAAAGGGTGCCGAGATTGACGGTGACAAGATCATTGCCCTGGTTGCTAAGGACATGAAGGACCGTGGCCGCCTGGACGGCAACACCGCTGTGGTAACGGTCATGTCCAACCTGGGCTTTATGAAGTATATGCAGTCCATTGGCATTGACACCGCCCGCACCGCTGTGGGCGACCGCTATGTGCTGGAAGAGATGCGCGCCCGCGGTTATGCCATCGGCGGCGAGCAGAGCGGCCATGTCATCTTCCTGCACCACTCCACCACCGGCGACGGTGAGCTGACCGCAGGCAAGCTGCTGAAGCTGCTGGCCCGCAAACACCGCGAAGAGGGCACCAAGATGAGCGAGCTGAACGCCGTTTACACCAAGTTCCCGCAGGTGCTCATCAACCTGGCTGCCGATAAGGAGCAGAAGCAGGCTTATAAAGAAGACGAATACATTGCCGGCTTTATTGAGAGCCAGCAGCAGAACCTGATGGGCATGGGCCGCGTGCTGGTGCGCGTTTCCGGCACCGAACCCAAGATCCGCGTGATGGTGGAAGGCGAGGATATGGATGCCATCCAGTCCAGCGCAGAGCGCATTGCCGATATGATCCGCCAGCGTATTCCGGGGGTGTGCTGATGCGCCCCGCCGATACCTGGGTCGATTACGAGCTGATCGACGCAACGAACCATAACCGCCTGGAACGCTGGGGCAAAACGCTGCTCATCCGCCCCGACCCGCAGATCATCTGGAAAAACGAGGAAGTCAGCCCCCTGTGGGCCAAGGCGGACGCCATCTATTACCGCTCTGCCAAGGGCGGCGGCCAGTGGGATTACCACAAAAAGCTGCCCCAGAAGTGGAACATCAAGTGGCAGGACCTGACGCTGATCGTCAGCCCCACCGGCTTTAAGCACACTGGTGTCTTCCCGGAACAGGCCGTGAACTGGGCCTGGTACCAGGAAAAGATCAAGGCCGCAGGCCGCCCCATCAAGGTGCTCAACCTGTTTGGCTATACCGGCGGGGCCACATTGGCCTGCCTGGCTGCCGGTGCCAGCGTGACCCATGTGGATGCTTCCAAGGGCATGGTAGCCTGGGCACGGGAAAACGCCCAGGCCAGCAGCCTGGCTGACCGCCCCTGCCGCTGGATCGTGGATGACTGCGCCAAGTTTGTGCAGCGCGAGATCCGCCGCGGCAGCCGCTATGATGCCGTTATCATGGACCCGCCCAGCTATGGCCGCGGCCCCAACGGCGAGATCTGGAAGCTGGAAGATAACGTCTATGACCTCATCACCCTGACAGAACAGGTGCTCAGCGATAAGCCGCTGTTCTTTGCCATCAACTCTTATACCGAAGGCCTGAGCCCGGCGGTTATGGAGTATGTGCTCAAAACCACCCTGTGCCCCAAGGTGGGCGGCCACACCAGCTGCGATGAGATCGGCCTGCCCGTAACCGCCACCGGCGGTGTAGTGCCCTGCGGCGCTACCGCGGTGTGGGAAGAATGAGAGGTAGGAGTTAGGAAGTAGGAGTTAATTAGGAATTAGGAATGAGAAATGAGCAATTAGAAATTGCGATGCTCCGTAGGGGCGCACATTGTGCGCCCGCCAACCTTGCGTTGGTGTCTTTTAACTCCTAACTCCTCACTCCTACCTCCTAACTCAAAGAATTGGATCACACTATTTCAGAATAGGGGATACCACATGAAGGAAAACGATATTTTACAGGCGCAGGATGTGCGGTTCCGGTATGATACGGAGCAGCCGAACTTTGCGGTAGACGGGGTGTCGATGGAAGTACACCGCGGCGAGTTTGTGGCTGTGCTGGGCGCTAACGGCTGCGGCAAATCCACCCTGGCCAAGCATTTTAACGCCATTCTGCTGCCCGAAAGCGGCACCGTGCTGGTGGAAGATATGGACACCCGCACCGATGAAAAGCTGTACGACATCCGCCAGAAAGTGGGCATGGTGTTCCAGAACCCGGACAACCAGATCGTTGCCACCGTGGTGGAAGAGGACGTTGCCTTTGCGCTAGAAAACCTCGGTGTGCCCACCGGGGAAATGCGCACCCGCGTGGATGACGCTATGAAGCTGGCAGGGATCTATGAACAGCGCAATAAAGCGCCGCACAAGCTTTCCGGCGGCCAAAAGCAGCGCGTTGCCATTGCGGGCGTGATTGCCATGCGGCCGGACTGCCTGATTCTGGACGAATCCACCGCCATGCTGGACCCCCGCGGCCGCGCCCAGGTGATGAAAACCATCCGCGACCTGCGGGATGCCGGTATTTCCATCGTGTCCATTACTCACTATATGGAGGAAGCTGCCCAGGCCGACCGCGTATTGGTCATGAGCCGTGGCCGCATTGTGATGGAGGGCACCCCAGAACAGGTGTTCAGCCAGACCAAGCGGCTGCACGGCTACCACCTGGATGTGCCCCAGGCCACCGAGCTGCGGGACGAACTGGCCGCTGCCGGTCTGCCCATGCCGGAAAACATCATTACCCCCGAAGAATGTGCCAAGGCTATTTTTGACCTGCTGAAATAAGGCAATCCCTAAAATGCTGTAGGGCGGGGTCACCCGACCCCGCCGCTTCTGCGAGGAACCCTAAAACAACCAATTTTCCCCAACCAGAAAAGGCACAGACTGCACCCGGCAAAAGAGGGGCCGGGGCGGTACCGTGCGGGAAGGAATGTAACGTGTCAGAGATCATTAAAGTGGAACATCTGCGCTATGTGTATAACGCCGGTATGCCGGACGAAACCGCAGCGCTGGATGATGTGAGCTTCTCGATTGAAAAAGGCGATTTTGTCGGCGTGATGGGCTCGACCGGGTCCGGCAAATCCACGCTGATCGCCCATTTCAACGGTCTGAACCGCCCCACCAGCGGCAAGATCATCATTGATGGCCGTGATATGTGGGCCGAGGGCGAAAACCTGCGGGATTTCCGCTTCCTTGTGGGGCTGGTCATGCAGTACCCGGAATACCAGCTGTTTGAAGAAACCTGCTGGAAAGATATCGCCTATGGCCCGCGCAACATGGGCCTGGATGAAGAAGAGATCACCCGCCGCGTCAAGCGCGCGGCGGAGTTTGTCGGCCTGGATGAAGCGCTGCTGCAAAAAAGCCCGTTTGAACTTTCCGGCGGGCAAAAGCGCCGCGTTGCCATTGCGGGCGTTATGGCCATGGAACCCAAGATCCTGGTGCTGGACGAACCCGCAGCGGGCCTTGACCCCGAAGGCCGTGATACCATCCTGAGCCAGATCCGCAACTACCACGAGCAGACCGGCATCACGGTCATTCTGGTCAGCCACTCAATGGAAGATATTGCCCGCTATGCCAACCGCGTGCTGGTCATGAGCAAGGCGAAAGTGGCAATGTATGACACTGTGGAAAAAGTGTTTGCCCGTGCGCCGGAGCTGCTGGAACTGGGGCTTTCCGTTCCGCAGGTCACCCAGGTATTTTTGATGCTGAAAGCCATGGGGATGGAGATCGACACCGATGTGTACACCGTGCCCTATGCGGTCAAAACCGTGCTGAAAGCCTGGAACGCCAAACACCCGGACAAAGCCGTGCCGCTGCCGCAGAACCACAAAACCGTACAGGAAGGGGGCGCTGACTGATGCTGCGTGATATTACCATTGGCCAGCACTTCCCCGGTAATTCGGTGGTGCACCGCTGCGACCCGCGCCTAAAAATCATTGCCACCATTGCCTATATCATTGTGCTGTTTATGGCGTCCAACCCGCTGGGCATTGCGCTTTCGCTGGCGCTGCTGGCCCTGCTGTACAAAGTGGCGCAGATCCCCATCAAGCTGATCGTCAAGAGCTTAAAGCCGATCATTCCCATTGTGCTGTTTACCGCGGTGCTCAACCTGTTCTTCATCACCGGTGAGGGCGAACCGCTGGTGCACTTTGGCTTTATCCACATCTACCGCGAGGGCGTAAGCTATGCGGTGCTGATGGCGGTGCGCATTGTGGCGTTGATCGCTGGCACCAGCCTGCTGACCTACACCACCAGCCCCATTGTGCTGACGGATGCCATTGAAGCGCTGCTGAAACCCTTTGCCAAACTGCACCTGCCGGTGCATGAACTGGCTATGATGATGACGATCGCCCTGCGGTTTATCCCGCTGCTGATTGATGAGACCGAAAAGATCATGAACGCCCAGAAAGCCCGCGGTGCAATGCTGGATAACGGCAAGTTTATGGACCGCATCAAGGCATTGGTGCCGGTATTGATCCCCCTGTTCATCAGCGCGTTCCGCCGCGCGGACGAGCTGGCCATGGCAATGGAATGCCGCTGCTACCACGGCGGCGAGGGCCGCACCCGCCTGAAGGTGCTCAAGTTCGGCGCGCTGGACGTAAAGTGCGCCGTCGTCCTCACCCTCTGCCTCGCCGTCATCCTCTCCACCCGCTGGATCATGGCGGGAATCTGAAATTAGGTAGGAGTGAGGAGTGAGGAGTTAGGAGTTATTGGTGTGCGCATTCGCGCACATTTTGAATCTCAGGCTTTACCCAATTTCAAAATTGCGGCGCAAGCCGCACCTTTAACTCCTAACTCCTACTTCCTACCTCCTAACTCAAAAGGTGTCAAATGAACATTCTCCTCTGGCTTGCCTACAAAGGCACGAAGTATTCGGGGTTTCAGGTGCAGCCGAATGGGGTTACGGTGTGCGCGGTGGTACAGGATGCCATGCAGAGCGTGTTTGGCACCCGGCCCGATGTAAAGGGCTGCTCCCGCACCGATGCCGGGGTGCATGCCCGGCGGTTTGCGCTGAACTTCCAGTATGATGGCCGCATCCCGGTGCAGCGCATCCCGCTGGCGTTGAACGCCCGCCTGCCGATGGATGTGCGGGCGCTGGCAGCACAGCAGGTGCCGGACGATTTCCACGCCCGTTATGCCGCCCACGCCAAAACCTACCACTACCGCCTGCGGTGCAGCGCGGTGGATGATCCCTTTGATTACGAGACCAGCCACCGGGTCAACGGCCCGCTGGACCTTGCCGCCATGCAGGCGGCTGCGGCCAATTTTGTCGGTAGGCATGATTTCCTGGCGCTGTGCGCTTCCGGTTCTTCGGCAGCCGCCCACGGCGATACGGTGCGCACCATCACCGCCTGCACCGTGCAGCAGGATGGTGAGCTGTACACCCTGTCCGTAACCGCGGACGGTTACCTGTACAATATGGTGCGGATCTTGGCCGGTACGGTGCTGCAGGCGGGCCTTGGCAAAATGGACCCGGCCGCTGTACCCGCTCTGCTGCAAAGCAAAGACCGCCGCCAGGCCGGCCCCACGCTGCCCGCCAAAGGACTGTTTTTGTGGGACGTGCAGTACCCGGAACTGGAACGCAGCGGAAAAGGCGAAGAATAAACCTGTTTTTATAACTATCATCGAATGAATCACACAACAAGACGGGAAGGAGGCGAAGCCCTTGAACCGTGAAGAGAAAGAGCGGCTGGAACGCCGCCGCCGTATGCTGGCGCGGGAACGGGGCGAAGCCCCACCGCCCCCGCCGCCTGCCCCCAAACAGCAGCCGGAGCGGGAACGCCCCGCGCCGGAGCGCAGCAATGCCAGCGCGCCGCCGCCTAAAGAGCAGGGGGCAGCTGCGGCCCCGGCGGCAACGCTGCGGCCCATCAGCCCCATTCTGCGCCGCCGCCAGCGCCGGCGGCGCATTGCCATTGCCCTTGTGGTGCTGGTCATCACCGCAGTGATAGCGGTGGGCAGCGGCCTGCTGGGCACTTCCATTGCCATGCTGGGGGATATGACGGATTCCATCTCGCTGTATCTCAACCGCGCCGGGGCGGGCTGGCCCGCCAACACCGGCATCCGCACGCCGACCCAGGTGGAACCCCTGGCGGGCGGCTTTGTGGAGATGGATAACGAGGATGTGGCCGTCTATTCCGCTTACGGTGCCAAGATCCGCACCATCCAGCCCGGCTATGCCCGCCCGGCGCTGGCCGTGGGCAATACCCGCTTTGTGCTGTATAACCGCGCAGGCAAGGAACTGACGGTGCAGAGCCGTACCCGCCAGCTGTACGCCAAAAGCTTTAACAACGCCATCATGCTGTGCGAAATGGCGCAGAACGGCTCCCTGGCGGTGGTAACGGAATCCGACCGCTATGCGGCGGAAGTGATGGTGTATGATGCTTCTTTCAGCGGGGATCCCTTCACCTGGAAGCTGACCAGCACCGACGGTACCCCCATTGCGTTGTCTTTTGCAACGGATAACCACCGCTTTGCCGCGGCAACGGTGGCTGCGCGGGACGGCCAGCTGCGCACCACTGTGCGCATGATGAACACCAATTCGGACACCGCCGGGCCGTTTTATGTGGCGGATACCGGCAGCGTGATCCTGAAACTGAAATGGATCAGCAGCAGCCGCGTGCTGGCCGTCTTTGATACCTATGCCGCCATCATCAACGCGAGCGATGGAACTGAGAGCGCCCGCTATGATTATGGCGGAGCCACCCTGCAAAGCGTGTCCATCAGTGGGCGCAGCACGGCGCTGCTGCTGGCGGTGCGCGGCGGCGATACCCTGGTCACGCTGGATGATTCGCTCAACCAGCTGGCAAGCGTTGCCGCCGGGCAGGCCAAAAGCGTCAGCAGCACCGCAACGGCGGTCTATCTGCTGACAGCGTCCGGCGTGGAAAGCTACAGCTATGACGGCACCCATAATTGGAGCCGGGATTATGGCGCAGCACCGCAGGCGGTCATCAACGCCCGCGAAACACTGGTATTTATTTCCGGCACGGTAGAGGTGCTGGATGCGCCGCACGAATGATGCCGTGCGGCATGGGAAAGTATGGTAGAGTTATGATGCAGTATATTGGAATTGTTTATGATGTGATTTTTCTTTTGCTGGTGCTGGGCGCGGCCGAAACCGGCCGCCGCCGCGGTTTTGTTTCCGGGCTGGTGGGCCTTGTCGGCTCCGTGGCGGGCATTATCGGCGGTACTTACGGCACCCGCGTTTGGGCCGGCGGCATTTATGATAAATATGTTGCCAGCCATGTTACCGATGTTGTGGCCGATACGCTGGAAAAGACCGGCGGAGACCTGGCCCAGGCGATCCATGCGCTGACCTTTCTGCCGCAGTCGATCCAGCAAAAGCTGATCGATACCGTCAGTGCGGCATCCAACAATGCGGTGCCGCAGGTGGTCAACGCGCTGGAACCGCTGTTCCTGCCGGTCATTCAGGCCGTTGTGTTTTTGTCGGTCTGGATCGTGGTGCGGGTGCTCTGCCGGATGCTGGGGCGTGTGCTGCGCGGCATCAACGCCATCCCGCTCATCGGCGGGCTGAACCGCATTTTGGGCTTTGCATTCGGCTTTGTCAGCGGTTTGCTGAACTGCTGGATCTGGTCCATCCTGTTGTGGGTGGTGGCAAACCTGACCGGCGGCAAGCTGGAATTTTTGACCACAGCCACCCTGAACCGAAGTGTGATCTATGGCCTTTTGGCAAACCTGAACCCGTTCTTGACCCGCTATTGATTAACAATATCTGAACATTCCCCCCGCCCCTCTTGCAAATATCAGTGGGGTGGGGGATAATAGTACATGGGAAACTTTCTGAAAACGCATGTCGTGTGCGCGTTTCGGCGTTCCCGATTCCAATCGAATACCCCATAGAGAGGTGAACCATATGTTATGTACCCGCTGTAAAAAAAGACAGGCGGTTGTGTTTGTGCAGCGGCTGGAAAACGGCAAACCGGTGCAGGAGGGCTATTGCCTGACCTGCGCACGGGAGCTGCACATTCAGCCTGTGGATGATTTGATGAAGCGGTTTAATATGACCGATGACCAGCTGGCCAGCATGGAAGAGCACATGGCCGACCTGATGCAGCAAGCACAGGAAAGCGGCGCTATGATGCCCATGATGGACGGCGATATGCAGAACCCCGATGATACCGGGGACGACTTTGTGCCCGGCGGTTCGCCGGTATTCCCCTTTGGCTTTGGCGGTACCCCCAAGGCTGAGGAAAAGGGCGAAAAGTCCAAAAAACAGCGCGGCCGCGGCCAGCGCAAATACCTGGACACCTACTGCGAAAACCTGACCCAGAAAGCCAAGGACGGCAAGCTGGATGCCATCATCGGCCGTGACCGTGAGGTATACCGCACGGTGCAGATCCTGTGCCGCCGCCAGAAAAACAACCCCTGCCTGATCGGCGAAGCCGGTGTTGGCAAAACCGCCATTGCGGAGGGCATTGCCCAGCGCATTGCCGAGGGCAAAGTGCCTGCCCGCCTGCAGGATAAAGAGATCTACCTGCTGGACCTGACGGCCCTTGTGGCTGGCACCCAGTTCCGCGGCCAGTTTGAACAGCGCGTCAAAGGCCTGCTTTCCGAGATCAAGGCCGCCGGCAATGTGATTTTGTTTATTGATGAGATCCACAACATTGTCGGTGCCGGGGATTCGGATGGTGCCATGAACGCTGCCAACATCATGAAACCGGCCCTGTCCCGCGGGCAGATCCAGGTCATCGGCGCAACCACGTTTGCCGAGTACCGCAAGTTTATCGAAAAAGACTCTGCCCTGGAGCGCCGCTTCCAGCCCGTCAAGGTGGAAGAACCCTCCATCAATGATGCCATTGCGGTCATCCGCGGCGTGAAAGGGTATTACGAAAAATACCACTGCGTGCGCGTGCCGGATTCCATCGTGGCGGATGTGGTGCACCTGTCGGAACGGTATATCACCGACCGCTACCTTCCGGATAAGGCCATTGACCTGCTGGATGAATCCTGCGCCTGCTGCAACCTGCGCCACCCCGAAATTACCGAGTTCCTGAACCTGCAAAAGCAGGTGACGGAGCTGGAAACCAAGGAGCATGACCTGGAAAACCCGGACCCCGAAAAGCAGGGCGATGCCGCCATTGATTACGAGGAACTGGCCAAAACCAAGACCGAGCTGGCCCAGCTGCGCCAAAAGCTGCCCGCGCTGGAGCTGCGCGTGGCTGATATCCAGGTAACGGCGGACGATGTGGCCCAGGTCGTGGAGCTGTGGACCGGCATCCCGGCGGTTAAGATCAAAGAGACCGAGTATGGCCGCCTGATGGGGCTGGAAGATGCCCTGAAAGACCATATCATCGGCCAGGACGAAGCCGTGCACAGTGTGGCGCTGGCCGTTAAGCGTGCGCGGGCAGATTTGTCCGGCCGCCACCGCCCGGCGAGCTTTATCTTTGTCGGTCCCACCGGCGTGGGTAAGACCGAGCTGGTCAAGCAGCTGGCCAACCAGCTGTTTGATACCGTGGACCCGCTGATCTCCATTGATATGAGCGAGTATATGGAAAAATACGCGGTATCCCGCCTGATCGGTTCCCCTCCGGGCTATGTGGGCTATGACGAAGCCGGCCAGCTGACCGAAAAAGTGCGCCGCCACCCCTACAGCGTGGTGCTGTTTGATGAGATCGAAAAAGCCCACCCCGATGTGATGAACATCCTGCTGCAGATCCTGGACGAGGGCAAGATCAACGATGCCCAGGGCCGCACGGTGGATTTCTCCAATACCGTGATCTGCATGACCTCCAACGCCGGTTCTTCGGACCGTACTGCTCTGACCGGCTTTGGCCGCACCGAAGAGCAGGTCAGCCGTGAAAAGAGCATGAAGGCGTTGCAGGAGTTCCTGCGGCCGGAGTTCCTGGGCCGTGTGGATGAAGTGATCACCTTCCGCCCGCTGGAACAGGCCGACCTGGAAAAGATCGCCGCCCTGATGCTGGACGAGTACAAGCCCGGCCTGGAAGCCCGCGGCCTGAAACTGGAATATACCCCGCAGGCACTGGCGGCCATCGTGAACGAAACCTCCACCCGCTTTGGTGCGCGCGAACTGCGCAAGACCATCCGCAAAACGCTGGAAGACCCCGTGGCTGAAGCCATTGTGGCGGGCCGCCTGACCGGTGGTCAGACTGTGACCCTGGCAGCGGATGCCAACGGCAAGCCGCAGCTGGTGCTGCCGGAGTAAGCGCGAATGAAAAAGCCGCGCGTTTTGCTCCGCCTTGCCGCCCTTGCCATGGGGGTCTGCCTGCTGGCTGGGTGCGCAGCCCGGCCCGCAGCACCCGCACAGGCAACGATCCCGCATGTGGAAACCCGCCCCCAGCCCACCGTGACCCCCAGCCCCGCCCCCACGCAGCCCCCTGCCCAACAGCAGGACCTGCAGCAGGTGTACGGCAGCTGCGGGCTGCTGGCGTGGCCCAGCGTACTGTACAGCATTTATCTGCAGGACGATGCCAACCCCTGGACTGAGGAAGCCCTGGCCCAGACGCGGCAGAACCTTGCTGTGGCGGTGGACTGGATTACCCAGCAGGCGCAGACCTATAACGCCCAGCCGAAAATCTATTACGATACCGGTGAGAACGACCTGAGCACCTTTGCCGCCTACAAAACCGGCCTGACGGAAGATACCACCACCGGCACAGCGTTCTATGACGATGTGGATACCCTGACGGCACAGGTGGATGTGGAATCCATCCGGCAGCAATACGGCACGGCAAGCATTGGCTACCTGATCTTCCTGCCGGTGGAGGGGGCTTCCTACTCCATCCTGCATTACCTGGAGGACGGCAGCAACTACCTGAACGAGTTCAGCTGCCTTTATCTCTATGATTCCTATGCGGGGGAGAAAACTTACAACAGCCCCACCGTGTATGCCCACGAGATCCTGCACCTGTTTGGCGCAGCGGACCTTTATGTCGGCAGCCGGGATGCGTTTGTGACCCAGCCGCTGGCGCAGTATGTGCTGAACACCTGGCCGGATGCCATTATGTACTACACCTACAACAGCGATAACGGCATCAGCTATGACCATATCGAAAAAACGCTCTGCCCGCTGACGGCTTACCGCCTGGGGCTGGTGGACAGCTTCCCCGGTATGGAACAGTTCCCGGCAGCAGCGCAGGACCCGCCCGGTGTGTTCAGCAGTGGCGCAGGCCAAACCTGGATCGCGGGCGATGAAGCTGCCTGAAAGGAGCGATGACCCGGCATGTATGGCGATGAATGGCCGCTGCGGGTAACAGGGGTTGCCAGCGCGGCGGAATCCGAATGGCGCATTGGCCAGCAGACGCCGGAACGCACCTGTGACGGCTGGCTGCTGGTGTATGTGAAAAGCGGCATGGTGGAAGAACTGTGTGATACCCACCGGGTGCTGCTGCGCGCCGGGCAGATTTTGTTCCACCAGCCGGAGGAACTGTTTGCCATGCGCGCGGTGGGCGAAGTTCCGCCGGAGGTGTTCCGCATGGAATTTACGGCGGACGGCAGCGCGATGGATTCTTTCCGCAGCTGCCATATGCGGCTCGGCAACGCCGAAAAAAGCTGCCTGCGCCAGCTGGCAGAAACGGCACGCGAAGTGTTCCAGCCGGTACAGGATGCCTGCCAGATGCCTGCCCGCCGTGCGGAAGTTCCGTTCGGCGGCAAGGAGCTGCAAACCATCTATCTGGCGCAGCTGCTGTACCTGCTGGCCCGCCGCAGGCAGCGCACCCGCAAACAAAGCCCTCGCGCCCGCGCAGAACAGGAGCAGGCCGCCCTTGTGGAAAGTGTTCGCCTGTATTTTGCGCAGAACATTGAAAAGCCGCTGGCGCTGGACCAGGTGTGCGCCGCCAACAGCTGCTCCCGCGTGGCATTGCAGCAGGCATTCCGTGCCCGCACCCGCATGGGGCCGATGGAGTATTTTTCCTGCATGAAAGCCGAACAGGCAGCGCTGCTGCTGACCCAGGGGTACGGCCCCGGCGAAACGGCCTGTATGCTGGGGTATGGCTCCCTGGCGTGGTTCAGCAGGCGGTTCCGTGCCCTGACCGGCCAAACGCCCGGCGCTTACCGCCGCGCCCCGCACCCGCTGCACCTGTGCGAACGGTAAAGGCAACAACAAAGTTACATATCAAACATGGAAACATCTATTTCCATATTGCAATAAAGACGTTAGAATAAAATCAACAAGGGAACGAAGCAAAACCTGCGGATACCCTGTTGAAGATACAAAATCCCGGCAACAACATTCCATATTGTGTAAAGGAGCGATCAGTATGTCTATTTTGGTCAGCGGCGGCGCCGGTTACATCGGCAGCCATACCTGTGTGGAGCTTCTCAATGCGGGTTACGATATTGTGGTGGCAGATAACTATTACAACTCCTGCCCCGAAGCACTGAAGCGTGTGCGCGAGATCACCGGCAAGGATTTCAAGTTTGTGGAAGCAGACATGACCGACCATGCAGCAGTTGAAAAGGTCTTTGCGGAAAACCCCGGCATTGACTGCGTGATCCAGTTTGCCGCCTACAAGGCCGTGGGCGAAAGTGTTTCCAAGCCCATCGAGTACTACTCCAACAACCTGAACTGCACCCTGAACATCCTGGATGTTATGCGCCGTTACGATTGCCACAACATCATCTTCTCCTCCTCCGCAACGGTTTACGGCGACCCCGCCAGTGTGCCCATCCGTGAGGATTTCCCTGTTGGTGCAACCACCAACCCGTACGGCACCACCAAGGTGTTCACCGAGCGCATCCTGACCGACTGCTGCAAGGCGGATCCGGAGCTGAACGTTGCGCTGCTGCGTTACTTCAACCCCATCGGCGCACATCCTTCCGGAAAAATCGGCGAGGACCCGAACGGCATCCCCAACAACCTGGTGCCCTACATCGCCAAGGTTGCCGTTGGCAAGCTGGAAAAAGTGCATGTGTACGGCAATGACTACCCCACCCCCGATGGCACCGGCGTGCGTGACTATATCCACGTTGTGGACCTGGCCCGCGGCCATGTGGCAGCCATCAAAAAGCTGGAAGAAAAGCCCGGCCTGTTCATCTGCAACCTGGGCACCGGCCACGGCTACAGCGTGCTGGATGTGATCCATGCGTTCAGCAAAGCCTGCGGCAAGGAGCTGCCCTATGTCATCGACCCGCGCCGCCCCGGCGATATTGCCGAGTGCTGGTGCGACCCCAGCAAGGCCAAGCGTGAGCTGGGCTGGGAAGCCGAGTACGGCATCGACGAAATGTGCCGCGACAGCTGGAACTGGCAGAGCCATAACCCCGATGGTTACAAGACCGCTGAATAAGTTCGCGGTTCAAAGAGAGCAATAAAACAGGGCGGCCGGATTTTTTCCGGCCGCCCTGTTGGTATATCGGGCAGGATTTTTAATTTGGCTGACTCAATTAGTGATTTAATAAGTTAAGTAAGAGTGTGCGGTTTTGCCTGTAGAAATCGTAGGGGCGCACATTGTGCGCCCGCCAACCTTGTGGGAACACCAACGCACATAAACCGCATCTGTAGGGCGGGATGCCCTCATCCCGCCGCGGAGAAACATAAATTATATGCTGTGTGCCCCGTATTACAGCCCGTCATGCGGGACGATGCCGAGCATCGTCCCCTACAAATTATTTGCAGGTTTGTAGCAATCGCCAAGGCTTCTCCCCGGCGCGATGGGGGCATTGCGCCCTACAGAATGTTTGGTGGTTGGCAACACGTTGCAAATGTTCTGTAGGGAACGGTCTTGACCGTTCCGGAGCCATGGGAGGAATGCAACTATAAAATTTGACCTCTGACATTGCAATGTACCTTGGCTTCCCTTGAGGGTGACTCCCCGCGGGGCGGGGAGATGTCGCGGAGCGACAGAGGGGACCGGCGCTGTTTGCGCGCTGTCACCGCAGGTAACTGAAGGGGGGCCGCACGTACGACCTAATAACATTGACGTCCGGCAGCCAGAGGGCTGGCCGCCCTACAGGTCACTCTCCTGGGTAACTCAAGCCGCCTTTTTCTTTCCCATCCCCTGAATCTTTGCGTTCAGCCCGGCACCCAAAAACAGCACGTTGATGTTCACATTCAGCCAAAGCGTAATCAGCACGATCGCAGCCAGGGAACCGTAAATGTACGATAGCTTCCAGAAATGTCCGATGTAAAACGAAAATATTTTGGAAAACAGCGTCCACACCGCAACCACGGCGGCGGCCCCCGGCAGCTGGTCCCGCATGCGGCGCTTGCCGCCGGGCACATAGGTGTAGATCAGCGTTACCGTCAGCAGCGAAAGCGCCAGCGAAAGCACGGCACTGATGCTGAGCAGGCTGTGCAGCCGCTGCAGCAGCCCGCCCACCAGGGTATGCAGCGGCAGCAACCCGGCCAGGCCGCGCAGGATCGGGCTCAGGCTTTGCACCACCATGGCAGCCAGCATCAGCCCCTCAAACAAAAAGGTGTACAGCACAGCCCACAGGCGGTCAAACATCGTTTTGCGGGCACCGGGGGTCAGCTTTTGCAGGCCCTTTTGCACCGCGGCCATCCCGCCGGAAGCCGAAACCACCGTGGTGATGGCGGCAAAAGAAGCCATGAAGGTGGTGGACTGGTCGTTCAGATTAGCAATCACATCCACCGCCATTGACTGGATGGCCGGGATATCCGGCAAAAACTGGGCAACCAGCGCGGCAACATCCGCAACCGAATAAAACGGCAGCATGTTGATAATGACCAGCACCCACATCAACAGCGGCAGCGCTGCCGTAAGCAGCAGCAAGGTGGCGTGCCCGGCGTATACGGCCATATCCAGCGCCAGATACTGCCGCAGCAGGTCCAGCAGCGCAGGCAGCAGGGGTGAGGTTTGTTTTTTCATGGCGTTCTCCTGAATCCCCCAATCTCAGGGGCAAAATAAAAGCATTACAACCATTATACAGGCCCGCCCCCGCACCTGGCAATGGGCAGTTGGGGGACAATGTGCCGCAGGGCAAAGTTTTTGGGTTTTGCGCTGCTAACTAGCCGAACAGCCGCCCGGTGTGCTATAGTAACCACTGATTAATTAAGGGAAAATCAGCAAGCAAATGAATTGAATCAATTA
>CAVFVI010000027.1:0-41156 GCA_963626055.1 Acutalibacteraceae bacterium | reverse complement strand
CTTTTTTACTCTCCCCAGCAGAGCTGGGGGTTGTCATTTTGCTAAAGCTGCCCAAGACAAAAAGCCCGATGCCGCGTCAAACACGGTATCGGGCTTTGCTTTATTATTCAGTTATATTATATTAAAGTTTCTTCGGTTCCTTCTTTTCAAAGAAGGAACAAAACAATCCCCGTAAAACCTCAGCCCAGGCTGATGCCCATGGAGCGGGCAACATTGAGCATGTCGCAGTCATCGGGCACACCGCGGGTCTTGCCGGCGATGTCTACCAGCGGGTTGGCGGTAACATGGTTGTTCACCATGGCAACGGTCACGCCAAAATGATCGTCCGCCACCAGGCGTGCGGCATAGGTGCCAAACTGGGTGGCCAGCACGCGGTCATAAGCGCTGGGGCTGCCGCCGCGCTGCATGTGGCCCGGCACACAGATGCGGGTCTCGGCACCGGTCAGCTCCTCCACCTGCTTGGCAATGCGGTTGGTGGCGGTGGTGTAACCGGCAGCGGCGCGCTTGGCGGTCCATTCCTTGCGCTTCATTTTGGATTCTTCGGTGGAAAGCGCACCTTCGGCAACCGCCAGGATGGAGAAGTTCTTGCCAGCCTTCTGGCGGCGCATAACGGCTTCGGCAACCTTCTTGATGTCATAGGGGTGCTCCGGAATCAGGATGATGTCCGCGCCGCCGGCAATGCCGGAATACAGCGTCAGCCAGCCGGCCTTGTTGCCCATGACCTCAATGCACATCACGCGGCTGTGGCTGCCCGCAGTGGTGTGGATGCGGTCAATAACGTCGGTGGCAATGTCCACAGCGGTGTGGAAACCAAAGGTAACATCGGTGCCAAAAATATCATTGTCAATCGTTTTGGGCAGGCCGATGATGTTCAGGCCCTCCTGGCTGAGCAGGTTTGCCGTTTTGTGGGTGCCGTTGCCGCCCAGGCAGAGCAGGCAGTCCAGCTTGGCATCCTTGTAGGTCTTTTTCATGGCGGCAACCTTGTCCACCTTGTCATCGCCCACAACGCGCATCATCTTGAACGGGGTGCGCTTGGTGCCAAGAATCGTGCCGCCTACCGTCAAAATGCCGGAAAATTCATCCGGCGCCATAACGCGGTAGTTGCCGTTGATCAGGCCGTCATAGCCGTTCAGAATGCCAATGATCTCCACCTTATCGCCCATGCGCTGATACAGCGCTTTGGCAACGCCGCGGATGGTTGCGTTCAGGCCGGGGCAGTCACCGCCGGATGTCAAAATACCAACACGCATCTTCATAGAAACCTCCCTGTCAGGCCGGTGCTGCTGGCGGCACGCGTACCACGTTGCTGCACAGATGCACACAGTTTGCATATTCTATCTTTTACAATACGCCACACAGGCGGTTTTGTCAATGCAGTGCAAGGTGAGGAACAGATAAAATTTTTGTAACGATTCCAAAAGCGGGCAGCGGAGGAGCGCATGGATAAATTTTTACACGTTTAACAAAAAAATCTCAAAGATAACGCGTTTCTTGTGTTTGATGCGGGCATATGGTATAATGAAACTGCAAAAGAGCAACCCTCTTTTGGCCCGCAAATCACCTTGCAACAAGGAGATATGGATATGAAAAAGCGTGTAACGTTTTTGGCAGCTCTGCTGGTTGCGGCATGCTTTGGTGCAACCGTGGCAATGGCAGAAGGCAGCGCCAAAGTAACCGCCCAAAGCGGCCTGAATATGCGCCAGGGCCCCGGCACCAATTATAAAGTAGTGACTGTGCTGGACAACGGCGCAACCGTGAATGTTGTTACCCCCGATGACGGCAATGGCTGGACTTATGTGACCAGCGGCAAAAATACGGGCTGGGTGGCAACCAAGTACCTCAGCGGCAGTGCTGCCACCACACAGGCACCGTCCTGGCGCGGCAGCGCCGTCAACTGCACCGTTAAAAGCGATGCAAACATCCGCCGCGGCCCCGGTACGGATTTTGGCGTGCTGGGCGTTGTGCCTGCAGGCTTTACCGTCAGCGTGGACAGTTACCAGGATGGCTGGGCCAGTGTGACCTGGGGCGATGTTTCCGGCTACATTGCAACCAAGCTGCTCAACGGTCTGCCCGCCGCCAACGGCAGCACCTCCACGGCCAGCACTTCCACCAGCACCAGCGGCCGTTATGAGGGCGCGGATGTGACCTGCACCCTGAACAGTGATGCCAACCTGCGCAGCGGCCCCGCCACCAGCTATGAGGTGCTGACCGCCGTCCCGGCAGGCTTTACCGTTACGGTACACAGCTATGCCAACGGCTGGGCCTGCGTGACCTGGGGCGATACCACCGGTTATATTTCCAACAGCCTGATCAACGGCCTGCCCGCCGCCAACGGAGGCAAGGGCGGCAGCTCTTCCGGCAGTGCCAGCACCACCGGTACCAGCTGGTACGGCGGCCATGATTATTCCAACGTGTACGATTACAGCTATTACCGCAGCCAGAACGCCGACCTGCGCGCAGCATTTGGCAATGATGCCAACGCTTACCTGCAGCACTTTGTGAACTATGGCATGGCGGAGGGCCGCCAGGGCCGCGCCAGCTTTAACGTGTATACCTACCGGGACGAACACCCCGAACTGTGGGAAAAGTTTGGCGATAACCTGCGCGGCTACTACCTGTGGGCGTGCGGAATCCCGCAGTAAAAATTAACCAATCAGGAGGTGTCAAAATGACATTTCTGTTTTGGGCAGCAGCCATTGTGGTGTTTGCCATTGCGGAAGCTGCTACCACGGCGCTGGTTTCCATCTGGTTTGCCGTTGGTGCAGCGGCAGCCATGGTGGCCAGCATCTTTACCGCATCGCTGGGCGTTCAGTGCGCTGTGTTTGCCGTGGTGTCTGCCATAACGCTGGCCGTTATGCTGCCGTTGCTGGCAAAGCGCCGCACCATGCGCCAGCCGCCCGTTACCAACGGTTCGCCGCTTACCATCGGCAGCCGCGGCGTTGTTCTGCGGGAAATCCCGCAGGGGGACATCGGCCGCGTGCGTGTGGATGGGCTGGACTGGCAGGCCCGCACGGTGGACGGCACCCCGCTGCCAAAAGATGCACGCTGCGAAGTAAAAAACGTGAATGGTGCGGTGCTGATCGTATCCGCTGTTCCCGTACCGGCTGCGGCACAGCCCGCAGAACAACTGCACTAAGGCAGCCCGCCAAAGTGCCCCATATTGTTTGAGGAGGCCCCCGATTATGTTACTGGTTATTGCTATCCTGCTGGTCCTTGTGCTGATCGGCATCGCCCGCTGCATTGTCATTGTGCCCCAGTCCAACGCCTATGTTACCGAGTGGCTGGGTGTATATAAGGATACCTGGGGCGCCGGCCTGCACCTGCGCACCCCCTTTGTGGAGCGTGTGGCCCGCAAGGTCAGCCTGAAAGAAGAAGCCGCAGACTTCCCCCCGCAGCCCGTTATCACCCGCGATAACGTTACCATGATGATCGATACCGTGGTGTTCTTCCAGGTGTTTGATGCCAAGCTGTTTGCTTACGGCGTCAACCGCCCCATCCAGGCCATCGAGAACCTTTCCGCCACCACCCTGCGCGATATCATCGGCTCCATGTCCCTGGACGAAACGCTGACCAGCCGTGACCTGATCAACACCAAGATCACCGCCAGCCTGGACGAAGCGACCGACCGCTGGGGCATCAAGGTGAACCGCGTGGAGCTGAAAAACATTGAGCCCCCGGCAGAGATCCGCCAGGCCATGGAAAAGCAGATGAAGGCTGACCGCGAAAAGCGTGCTTCCATCCTGCTGGCAGAGGGCGAAAAGCAGGCGGCCATCACCCGCGCCGAAGGCGAAAAGGAAAGTGCCATCCTGCGCGCCGAAGCCGTAAAGCAGCAGCGCATCCGGGAAGCCGAGGGCGAAGCCCAGGCCCTGCTGATGGTGCAGAAAGCCAAAGCGGATTCCATCCGCCTAATCAACGAAGCCGCCCCCAGCCAGAACATGCTTGCCCTGCGCAGCATGGAAGCCATGGAAAAAGTGGCGGACGGCCAGGCCACCAAGATCATCGTCCCCTCCGAAATGCAAAACCTCGCCGCAACCGTGGCAGCGATTAAGGAAAGCTGAGCTCAGTTAGGAGTTAGGAAGTAGGAGTTAGGAGTTTTTGGGCAGCAGATGCCAAAAAAATTTGCCTGAACATTAAAACAAAAATGTAGGGAACGGTTTTGACCGTTCCGTTGCCTTGAAACCATATCCCATTACAGGAGATAATTTCGAGGTTCCGGAACGGTCAAGACCGTTCCCTACGATTATTTTATGGGGTTGTGGCGGACATTCAAACCGCCGTTTAACTCCTAACTCCTACTTCCTAACTCCTACCTCCCCATCCATTCCCTCGTCGCGTCCATCTGGTTTCGGGCGTCTTGGCGGCCGAGTTCGTATTGGGCGTTCAGAACTTCGATGTCGTGTTCCATGCGGCCAACGTGCAGCAGCTTGCTGGGGCGGATCAAAAAGGCATCGCCCTGCTTGGCGGCCTGTTCCACGGCGCACACTTCGGCGTTGTACATCTGGTCGCGGCTGCGCATGGCATCCACAAAGGCGGGGTACTTGCGGTACATGGCTTCAAACGGGGCCATGGCGGCGGGCTGTTTCAGGTACCCGGCGGGCTGGGTCAGCACCACAATGCTTTTGCGGCAGCCAAAATCTTTCATTTTGGCATAGGGGATGCTGTCGCTTACGCCGCCATCCAGGTAAAGATTGCCGTTCCACTCCACTATTTTGGAGCACAGCGGCATGGATGCCCCCGCGCGGATCACATCCATCTTGCTGCCAACTTTCAGCTCATCGCACAGGATATACTCTGGCTTGCCGGTGTGCACATTGGTTACGGTGACATAAAAATCAACGGGGGCTTTTTCAAAAGCAGCTTCGTCAAAGGGGTCCAGCCGCAAGGGGATGTCCTCATAGCAAAACTTGGTGCCCACCACATCGCCGGTGGTCAGCAGGGAATACAGGCCCATAAAGTGCCTGTCTCTGCGGTATTTGCGGTAATAGCGGATGCTGCGCCCTTTTTGCCCGGCCACATAGCTGCAACCGTGCAGCGCACCGGCCGAAACGCCCACCACAACATCCGGCATGATGCCGGCTTCCAGGAAAACATCCAGCACGCCGGCGGTGTAAATGCCGCGCATGGCCCCGCCTTCCAGCACAAGGCCAAGGCGCTGGCCGAATGGTATATTTGCTGCCATATCTTCATTCACCTCATATCATCGTGATCGTTAAAAGGGCAGTGCCGCGGCACAGTCCTCGTCCGTATAAATGGTAATTCCGTTTTGTTCCAGCAGCTCGGCAGCCACACCGCTGCCGGGAATTTTTTTGCCGCTGAAAGTGCCGTCATAAATGGTTCCGTGGCCGCAGCTGGGGCTGTTGGCTTTCAGCACAGCAACCTGGCAGCCGGTCAGCTGCGCCAGCTGCAAGGCAATTTCGGCCCCCTTGCGGTACTGGGCGGTCACATCAGCCCCGGCGGCGGTCATTACGCGGGGGCCGATGCGCTCCGCGGGCGTGCGCGGTGTGGGCAGGCCGCCGTATACTTCGGAGCAGACAGGCACCAGCTCATGCCCGGCAGCCTGCAAAGCCGCTACCAGGGCCGGGCGGGCGTTATCGCCGCCGGAATATTTGCACGCAACGCCAAGCAGGCAGGCGCTGATGAGAACTTTCATGCCGGACACCACTTTCGGATAAAAATTGCGGGATGTTTGGAATATAAACATCATAAACAGGTTTTTATTATAGCATAAACTTTTTGCCCGGCGCATACAATTTGCTTTGAATTTGAACAAAGGGGGCAAACTGTATGAGAAACCAAAACCGCATTACCCCGGCGCAGGCCCGGCAGCTGATGCAGCAGCGGGCTGTTTTGTGGGATGTTCGCACCCCGGCGGAGTACGCCGCGGGGCATATCCCCGGTGCGCATAACATTCCGTTGGACCGCCTGGAAGAGGAACTGCCAGACCTGCCATCCAACGGGCACCCTGTCATCGTCTACTGCCGCAGCGGGCGGCGCAGCGCCATGGCGGCGGAGCTGCTGGCCCAGGCGGGGCGGCAGGTGTATGATCTTGGCTCCATCGCCTGCTGGGACGGCCCGCTGACACAATCACAGGGTGTATCTGAAAAGTCGAAAATATAGTCTATTTCTACAAACACAGCGGGATTTTGCGTTAAAAAGCCTTGGAATCCACAAAGGATTCCCGCGGCTCTTTGCCTTAAATCCTGCTTGTGCTTGCGAAATATTCGTCATTTTCTTTGTTTTCAGATACACCTCAAGGAGAAGCTCATGAACCACTGGTACGACCGAAAGCCCGAAACCATGCGGGACTGGCTGCTGCTGTTTGCGGCGGCCGCAGCGCTGCTGGCGGCGGTGTGGTATCTGCCCGCCATTGCGGCAGCGCTGCGGGTATTGCTGGGGCTGGCAGCACCCTTTGCGGGCGGTTTGGCGCTGGCCTATGTGCTGGATATCCCTGCCCGCTGGTTTGCCGGCCGCCTGTTTGGCGGGCGGCGCGGGCCGGGCATTCTGCTGGCGTATCTGGTGCTTTTTGGCACAGTCGCTGCGCTGGTGGGGCTGGTTGTACCGCAGCTGATGCAAAGCGTGGGCAGCTTTGCCGCGGCACTGCCCGGCTACCTGGAAAATGCGCAGGCGCTGCTGGAGCTGGTGCAGGCAAACTATGGGGTGGATACCACCAGCCTGAGCGCCCTGCTGCTGGATTCCGGCAGCAGCGTGGAAAGTTTCCTTTCCGGCTTGGCCCCGCAGCTGGCCCAGGCGGCCATGGGGGCAGCGGGTCATGTGGTGAATGCCTTTTTGGCGCTGGCGGCCTCGGTGTACCTGCTGTGCGGCAAGGCGGAACTGCTGCATACCGCCCGCCTTGCCCTGCGTGCAGCCCTGCCGCCGCGCGCAGCGGGCAGCGTGCTGGGCGTGTTTGCCATGGCCAACAAAACGTTCAGCGGCTACATTGGCGGGCAGCTGGCGGACGCCGTGCTGGTTGGGGGCGAAACGTTTGTGCTGATGCTGTTATTCGGCATCCCGTATGCACCGCTGATCAGTGTGGTGGTGGCCGTTACCAACATTGTGCCCATGCTGGGGCCTTACCTGGGGGCGGTGCCGGGGGCAGCGCTGCTGCTGTTCAGCGGCCAGCCGGTGCATGCGCTGGAGTTTCTGGTGATCGTTCTGGTGGTGCAGCAGGTGGACGGCAACTTTATTGCGCCGCGCATTTTGGGCAGCGCCACGGGCATTTCCGGCCTGTGGGTGCTGGCGGCCATTGTGGTGGGCGGCGGGCTGTTCGGCATTCCGGGCATGGTCATCGGGGTGCCGGTGCTGGGGGTGGCGGCCAACCTTGCCAAAGCGGCCCTGCCCACGGAACCGGATGGGGAAAAAACAAAACCTGGCGGGGGAGCATAGCGCAGAACCGGTGCAACATATTCCACCGCACTGTTTGCATAATGTTAAGATTTTGCCCCTTGAAAAGCCGCCGTTAGATGTTACAATTAAACTGTAAGAGTTTGTGCCGCCGGTGGCGGTTAAGTAGGGGTAGAACAGCTTTTGCAGGGCTGGCAGAACCCCTTTTGTCAGGAGAATGTGTATGAACGAGCAGAACGACCATATCTGGCTGCACAAAAAACCGGAAACGGTTTTTGACTGGCTGGCGATCATTGCCATCAGCATTGCGCTGTACCTGATGCTGGGGCACCTGAATGTGTTTGCCGGCGGCATTGCCAAGTTTTTGGATATTGCGGCCCCCTTTGCCAGCGGCATTGTGATCGCCTATGTGCTGGACTGCATTGTGCGCCCGGTGCAGCGGTATGTGATGAAAGAGAACCCCAAGCTGCGCTGGCTTTCCATCCTGATCGCCTATATTGTTGCGGCACTGATCATCACGCTGCTGGTTTCCATGGTGGTGCCGCAGGTCGTTTCCAGCATTACCATGCTGTTCACCAACCTGCCGTTGTACATATCCAATGTGCAGAACCTGCTGGATATGCTGCAAAACCGCTATGGCCTTGATTTGAGCCGGGCAACCGAAATGCTGGATAATTACGAAAGCATGCTGAACAGCCTGACCGAAGTGCTCAAATCCTCGGCACCGCAGATCATGGCGTATGTTTCCAGCGTGGCGTCCAACGTGGTGGATATCTTTACCGCACTGGCTTCCAGTGTGTACATGCTGGCCGAAAAAGACAAACTGCTGCGCCAGCTGCGCACGATGGTTCACGCGTTTTTCCCGCCGTATATTGCGGATACCGTGCTGGAAACCTGCAGCTTTGCCAACAACAATTTTGAAGGCTTTTTTGGCGGCAAAATCATTGATTCGGCCATCATCGGCGTTTTGACCCTTGTAAGCTGCAACATTCTTAGCATTGAGTTTGCCCCGCTGATTGCGGTGGTGGTCGGCATTACCAACATCATCCCGGTGTTCGGCCCCTTCATCGGTGCGGTGCCCTGCTTGCTGATCCTGGTGTTCGTCAACCCGTTTGATGCCCTCAAGTTCCTGATTCTGATTATTGCCATCCAGCAGGTGGACGGCAATATCATCGGCCCCAAAATTTTGGGCAAGTCCATTGGCGTATCGGCCCTGTGGGTGCTGGTGGCCATCGTGATCGGCGGAGACCTGCTGGGCGTTGTGGGCATGGTCATCGGCGTGCCCACCTTTGCCACGTTCTATGGCCTGCTGCGCCAGTTTACTGCCTGGTGCCTGGAGCGCCGCGGCATTGATGCCGAAGGCAAACCGCGGGCGAAGCAGGCAGAACCCGCGCAGCCGTTAAATGAAAATCAAAATCAGGCGCAGCCCCGGAACGAAACAGAAAATCAGCCCGCTGCCGTGCAGCATTAAACCATAAATAAACAGCAGCCCCGCCGGAACGCACCCCGGCGGGGCTGCTGCTTTGCGGCGCGGCAGGGAGCAAAACAGCGAAAAAAGTTCTTGACAACCTTTGTGGATGGTGCTATTCTTTAGCTGTTAAAAGCATTGATCGGGAAAAGTACCATCCAATAGCTGCACAGAGAGCCGGGCCATGAGCTGGAAGCCCGGACAGGGAAGGGATGCGAAAGAACACCCGTTAGCTGCAAACCCAAAGCGGGCATTCCCCGCAAGTAAGGGCGCCGCACCGCCGCGCGTTAAAACGGCAGCGTTTCAAAGGTGAACGTGTACGGAAAAAGTGACCGTATGCCATTATTTGGGCTGCGGTAATTTAGGTGGCACCGCGGATCAAGACAGCGATTCGTCCTAATACAAGGACGAAGTGGGCTGTCTTTTTTTGTTACCATTTCGCAGGGAAGAAACACTGGTGTAAATGGAAAAAGGAGTGTTACCAAATGTGCTGTGTATTAGGGTATGCCGGGCATGATCTGTCCAAAGAAAAATTTACCGAATTGTTGATGCGTACTGCTTCCCGCGGGCCGGATGACCAGCGTGTGGCAGAAACCGAGTTTGGCCTGCTGGGCTTTGGTCGCCTGGCCATTATGGGCCTGACCCCGGAAGGCATGCAGCCCTTCTTCCGCGGCAACGACTGTGTTGTCTGCAACGGCGAGCTGTACGGTTTCCGCCCGGTCAAAAAAGAGCTGGAAGCTGACGGCTACACCTTTGAGTCGGATTCTGACTGCGAGATTATTCTGCCGCTGTATTACAAGTACGGCCTGGATATGTTCAAGCATCTGGATGCCGAGTTCGCCATGATTTTGTATGATAGCCGCAAAAAATGGCTGATCGCTGCGCGCGACCCCATCGGTATCCGCCCGCTGTTTTATGGCTACAGCGAATCTGGCCATATCGCCTTTGCCTCCGAGGCCAAGAACCTGATCGGCCTGTGCAAAAAGATCTATCCGTTCCCCATCGGCAGCTATTACTGCAACGGCAAGTTTGTGCGCTACTGCGATATTGCCGATACCCCCGCTTACAACACCGATGATATGGAAACCACCCTGACCAAGATCCGCGAAAAGCTGGTGGCCGGTGTGGATAAGCGGCTGGATGCCGATACCCCGGTTGGCTTCCTGCTTTCCGGCGGTCTGGATTCCAGCCTGGTGTGCGCCATTGCTGCCAAAAAGCTGGGCAAGCCCATCCGCACTTTTGCCATCGGCATGAGCGAGGATGCCATTGACTTGAAGTACGCCAAGCAGGTGGCAGATTACCTGCACGCCGACCACACCGAGGTCATCATCAACAAGGAAATCGTGCTGGATGCGCTGGAAGAAGTCATCGCCATGCTGGGCACCTGGGATATCACCACCATCCGTGCTTCGGTTGGCATGTATCTGGTGTGCAAGTACATCCATGAACACACCGACATCCGCGTGCTGCTGACGGGCGAAATTTCGGACGAGTTGTTTGGTTACAAGTACACCGATTTTGCCCCCTCTGCCCACGAGTTCCAGGCAGAAAGCCAGAAGCGCATCCGCGAGCTGTTCATGTACGATGTGCTGCGTGCCGACCGTTCCATCAGCGTCAACAGCCTGGAAGCCCGCGTGCCGTTCGGCGACCTGGACTTTGTCAAATATGTCATGTCCATTGATCCGGCCCGCAAGATGAACATTTACAACAAGGGCAAGTACCTGCTGCGCAAGGCGTTTGAGGGCGACTGGCTGCCGGAAAGCATCCTTTGGCGTGAAAAGGCAGCGTTCTCGGACGCTGTGGGACATTCCATGGTGGATGACATCAAGGAGTATGCCGAAAGCTATTACACCGACCGCGAGTTTGCCGAAAAGAGCGGCAAGTATGCTTATTGCCGCCCCTTTACCAAGGAAAGCCTGCTTTACCGCGAAATTTTTGAGAAGTATTACCCCGGCCAGGCGGAGATGATCGTGGATTACTGGATGCCCAACAAGGCATGGCCCAACTGCGCCGTCAACGACCCCAGCGCCCGTGTTCTGAAAAACTACGGCGATTCCGGCAAATAATTTTTACGGGGGAGTTTTTGTTCCTTCTTTGAAAAGAAGGAACCGAAGAAACTTTTTAATAATATAAACAAAAAAATAGAGGGCGTAGGGCGGGGTGACCCCACCCCGCCGCGGAGAAACATAAACCATTTACCGAAAACCTAAAAAACAGTCTGTAGGGGACGGCGTCCTCGACGTCCCGCTGATGGGCCTTGAGCCAAATCTCATAATAAGATTTGTGATTTGGCTCCGGAACGGTCGAGACCGTTCCCTACAGAGCATTTTATAATGTGCGATTAACCAATAAATGCTCTGTAGGGCGCTGCGCCCGCAGGCGCGTTTCGGAGGCCAACCGAACCACAGGTTCGGCTCTTAGGCCGGAGATGGATGCCCTCATCCCGCCGCGGAGAAACGTAAACCGTTTGCCGCAGACCTAAAAATGGTCTGTAGGGGACGGCGTCCTCGACGTCCCGCTGACGGGGCTTGTGCCAATCTCATAATGGGATATGGAATATGGCCCCGGAACGGTTTGTAACATGTTCTCAACCTGCAAAATAAACGGTAGGGCGGGGTCACCCGACCCCGCCGCGGAGAAACGTTGCTGATTACAAGAACGCTGCAAACTATTTGTAGGGGACGATGCTCGCATTGCCCCGCGATACCCACATCTAAAACCCTGCCAACAAAACGAATTCGCACCCCCGCCGTGGATAACACAATTCCGCGGCGGGGGTGCGTTCTATACGCTGCCCCTTGCCCCAAACAAATGGATGGGCTATAATGGAGAAACCAAATAAAAGGAGCTTTTTTGCATGAAGATCCGTCCTGCGCAGCCGGGTGATTTGCCCGCCCTGCTTGAAATATTTGCCCGCGCCCGCGCTTTTATGGCGCAGACCGGCAACCCCACCCAGTGGCCCGCCACCTACCCTGGCGCAGAGCTGATGCAGCAGCAGATCGCCCGCGGCGTCTGCTATATCCTGGAGGATAACGCCCGCCCGGAGGCAACATTCTGCTACATTCCCGGCCTGGAGCAGACCTATACCGAAATTTATGATGGCGCCTGGCCGGATGATGCCCCCTATGCCACCATCCACCGTATGGCATCGGCTGGGCGGGTGCACGGGGCGGCAGCAATCTGTTTTGCCTGGTGTGCGGCCCGCGGCCTGCCCCTGCGTGCCGATACCCACGCGGACAACAAAGTAATGCAGCACCTGCTGGAGAAAAACGGCTTTGTGCGCTGCGGGAATATTATGCTGGCGGATGGAACTTTCCGTATTGCCTACCACTGCACCGTGCCGCCGCGGGGGGCCAAACAGCAAACTGCTGTCCAGGCAGCCGCAGCGCTGGCCCAGGCAGCCGAAGCCCTGCCAAAACCGGCCCACGGCCCGCTGTTGGTTGCGCTGGATGGCCGCTGTGCCGCGGGAAAAACCACCATTGCCGCCCAGATGGCCCGGCAATACGGCTGGGGTGTGGTGCACCTGGATGATTTCTTTTTGCAGCCGGTCCAGCGCACCCCCCAGCGTATGGCGGAACCCGGCGGCAACCTGGACCGCGAACGCCTGATTACCGAGGTGCTGGAACCCCTGCGCGCCGGGCAGCAGGGGAGCTACCGCCTGTTTGACTGCCGCACCATGGATTTTGCCCCCGGCTGTGTTCCGCTGCCCGAAACGCCGATCGTTTTGATGGAAGGGTCCTATTCCTGCCATCCGGACCTGTGGGATTACTGCGCCCTGCACGCTTTTGTGGATGTGGAACCCGGTGAGCAGCTGCGCCGCCTTGCCGTGCGCGCCCCGGAAAAGCTGGAAGCATTCAAAACAAAATGGATCCCCAAAGAGGAAACCTATTTTGCCCGTTTCCAAATCCCGGAACGGTGCGAGTTGAAACTGTAATGGCAGCGTGTTTGCCAACCTATAAGATATTGGTAGGGCGGGATGCCCTCATCCCGCCGCGAAGAAACGTAAATGATCCGCCGCATACCTGAAAACTATCTGTAGGGGACGATGCTTGCATCGTCCCGGGGTGTTTATCCGGTGCGGAACATTTGAAAGAATGCGTTGTTTGTTTTGGGTGACGGGCGCACAATGTGCGCCCCTACGGGTAAAATGCATATGGCAAACGGTCGCTGCGTACTACTGACTTTACTCCGCAACATAAAATAAACCAAAATCCCGGCACGATTTCATTCCAAAATCATGCCGGGATTTTTATTATTCTATGCGAGGCCGATTAAAGTTTTTCGCCGAAGCCTTTTTTCAAAAAGGCTGGAAAAATCAACCCTTGTTCTTCTTGCTGGTGGCCTTCATGCGCAGGTCGTGGTCCAGGATGCGCTTGCGGATGCGCAGGTTCTCCGGGGTAACTTCCAGCAGCTCGTCCGGTGCCAGGAATTCCAGGCAGCCTTCCAGGCTGAACTTGGTCACGGGAATCAGGCGCAGAGCGTCATCGCTGCCAGATGCACGGGTGTTGGTCAGGTGCTTGGTCTTGCACACGTTGACGGTGATGTCCTCGCCGGTCGGGGTGTAGCCAACAACTTCGCCCTCGTAAACCTTTTCGCCAGCGGTCACGATCAGGGTGCCGCGCTGCTGGGCGTTGAACAGACCGTAAGTGACGGCATCGCCGGTATCAAAGCTGATCAGGGAGCCGCTGGAACGGGTGGCAATGGGGCCGCACCATTCTTCGTAACCATCAAAAATGGTGTTCATAATGCCCTCCCCGTGGGTATCGGTCAGGAACTGGCTGCGGTAGCCAAACAGGCCGCGGCTGGGCATACGGAACTCCAGACGGGAACGGTTGTTCATCATCTGCATGTTCATCAGGATAGCCTTGCGGGCACCCAGAGCGGTCATAACGTTGCCCTGATAGGTTTCCGGCACGTCGATAACAACGCGCTCCATGGGCTCCATGGTCTTGCCGTTCTCCTCATGGGTCAGAACATGCGGGGGGCTGACCTGCAGCTCGTAACCTTCGCGGCGCATGGTCTCGATCAGGATGGACAGGTGCATTTCACCACGGCCCATCACGCGGAAGGAATCGTTGGTGGCGGAATCTTCCACACGCAGGGCAACGTCCTTCAGCAGCTCGCGCTGCAGGCGGTCACGGATCTGGCGGCTGGTAACGTACTTGCCTTCCTTGCCGGCAAACGGGGAATCGTTGACGGAGAAGGTCATCTCAACGGTAGGATCGTTGATCTTGACGAAAGGCAGCGGCTCAACCTTGCTGGGGTCGCACACGGTGTTGCCGATGGAAATATCGGGCAGACCGGCAAAGGCAACAATATCACCGGCAGTGGCCTGCTCAATGGGCTCGCGGCCGTTTGCCTTAAAGTCAAACAGCTTGGTGATGCGGCCGGTCATGTGCAGGTCGGGGTTGTGCCAGTCGCAAACCTGAACGGCCTGGCCAACCTTGATCACGCCGTTCTGCACGCGGCCAACGCCCATGCGGCCCACAAAGTCGTTGTAGTCCACGCTGGAAACCAGCATCTGCATCGGGGCTTCAGGTTCGCCCTCCGGCGGGGTAACGTACTTCAGGATGGTATCAAACAGCGGCTTCAGATCGGTGCCGTTTTCGGGGTGGGTCCAGTCATAGCTGGCGGTGCCGTTACGGCCGGAGCAGAACACCATCGGGCTGTCCAGCTGCTCATCGGTAGCGCCCAGGTCCATCAGCAGTTCCAGAATCTCGTCGATAACTTCCTGGATGCGGGCGTCGGGACGGTCGATTTTGTTGACGGCAATGACCAGGGACAGGTTCTGCTGCAGAGCTTTCTGCAGAACAAAACGGGTCTGGGGCATGCAGCCTTCAGCTGCGTCAACCAGCAGCAGAACGCCGTTGACCATTTTCAGTACGCGTTCCACCTCGCCGCCAAAGTCGGCGTGGCCCGGGGTGTCAACAATGTTGATCTTGACGCCTTCATAGACGCAGGAGCAGTTCTTTGCCAGGATGGTGATGCCGCGTTCACGCTCGATGGCGCCGGAGTCCATCACGCGCTCAGCAACCTGCTGGTTGGAGCGGAATGCGCCGGACTGCTTCAGCATCTGATCCACGAGGGTGGTCTTGCCATGGTCAACGTGGGCGATAATGGCAATGTTGCGAAGATTTTCTTGGATCATAACCTACGATACCTCTTTATACTTTCAAAATCTGGGGTTTGGTACACGAACAAAGGCTGCGGCAGGGGCTAACATCCCAACTGCAGCACACATACACTATATTGTACGGCACCATGATGAAATTGTCAAGAATCGCAAATTGTTTTTTCTTATGGTATAATTAAAAATAATCGTGGGGAATTGCGCGGTTTTCTGGTTATTCTACCAACAACACAGTTTGCGGCAGATAACCGAAAAGAGGGGAAAGACCGCCGCAGGGTCCCCATTGCATGATTGGGAGAGGAAAGAACTTATGCCAAAGACACGCCGTAAGGTCAACATCATTGGCCACCGCAACCCGGATACAGACTCCATCTGTTCCGCGCTGGCCTATACCTACCTGAAAAACCAGCTGGGGGATGCCGTATACGAAGCCCGCCGCGCTGGCCAGATCAACCGCGAAACCGCCTTTGTGCTCAAGCATTTTGGCGTGGAGCCGCCGCGCCTGTGCACCGATGTCAGCCCCCAGGTAAAGGACATCGACATCCGCGAACAGCCTGGTATTGATAAGGAAATGAGCATCCGCGCCGCATGGAGCATGATGCGCGATACCGAGATCGATACCCTGTGCGCCATTGACGAGGACAAAGAGCTGCTGGGCCTGATCACTGTCAAGGACATTGCCAATGCCAACATGGACCTGTTTGATACCGAGGTTCTGGCAAAATCCCAGACGAGCTACAAAAATGTGCTCAGCACCCTGGAAGGCGAAATGCTGCTGGGCGACCCCGATGCCCGCATTACCTCCGGCCGCATTTTTATCGGCACCAGCCCGGAAATCATGGATGGTGCCGTGAACCCCGGCGATATCGTGCTGGTGTCCAACCGGTACGAAGTACAGATGTGCGCCATTGACTGCGGCGCCGGTGCTATTGTTGTCTGCTGTGGTTCTGCCGTGCCGCGCACCATCCTGGCCCGCGCGCAGGAAAAAGGCTGCATCGTTATTACCACCCCGTTTGATACCTACGCCGCCGCCCGCCTGATCTCCACCGCCGCCCCGGTGCGCCACTTTATGCGCAGCAAGGACCTGCTGGAATTCAGCGTGAATACGGCAGTGGAAGACGCCCGCAAGGTCATGGCCAATGTGCGCCACCGCTATTTCCCCATCCTGGATGCCAACGGCAAATACTGCGGTGTCATCAGCCGCCGTAATTTGTTGAACGTACACCGCAAGCAGGTCATTATGGTGGACCACAACGAGCGCGGCCAGGCTGTGGATGGTCTGGAGCAGGCGGAGATTCTGGAGATCATCGACCACCACCGCCTTGGCGCGCTGGAAACCGCCGGGCCGGTGTATTTCCGCAACGAACCGGTGGGCTGTACCGCTACCATCATTAGCCGCATGTATGAAGAACACGGTGTGGAGATCCCGCCCCAGATGGCGGGTCTGCTGCTTTCCGCCATTTTGTCCGATACTTTGATGTTCCGTTCGCCCACCTCCACGCCGCTGGACCAGCACATTGCCGAAAAGCTGGCCAAGATTGCGGGCGAGGAGATCCCCGCCTATGCGGAGCAGATGTTTGAAGCCGGTGCTGACCTGACGGGCCGCACGGCAGACGATGTGTTCTTCTCTGACTTTAAGGTGTTCAGCCGCGGCGATGCCAAGTTCGGCGTTGGCCAGGCCATTTACATGACTTCCAACTCCCGCTCGGCGGCGGAAGCACTCATCACGCCGTTCCTGCCGGAAGCGCTGGCCCAGGCCGGTGTGCCGATGGTGTTCTTTATGTGCACCGATATGCGCGCCCAGGCCACAGACCTGCTGTTCTGCGGCCAGCAGGCGGAAGAAATTGTGCGCAGCGCATTCCATGTGGAAACCAAAGACGGCAAAGCCGTGCTGCCCGGTGTGGTCAGCCGCAAAAAGCAGCTGATCCCCCCGCTGATGGCGGCATTGCAGGCACTGCAAGCGTAAGTTAGGAGTTAGGAAGTAGGAGGTAGGAGGTATCTCAATTAGGAATTAGGAATGAGAAATTAGGAATTTGAGATAAACCAAGGGCGGCGGGGTGAATTTCCGGGATGATGCGGAGTAGGGCCCCGGCGGCTATGCCGATGGGGCGGGGCGCCAGCACCCGGTGTGTCCCGGAAGTTCACACCGCCGCCTGCGGGCTGACACCTGCTTCCCGATATTTCTGACGAATGACTAATAATTATTCTGATAAATATACATAGACCTACATTAACCGCAAATGTTCTTTATTTTAGTACATTTGCGGATTTTTGTTGGTGTTTGACATGATTTAACCAATTAAAATTAACGCTTTTTTCACCTTTTGGCGTTGAACACAGTGTATAATAATCCAATACGCTGTATGATGCAACGATAAGTCTCAGAAGTAAAAGGAGGACAAACCATGGGTGAGTATGCGGCGATCGAAAAAGAAGCCAAACTGTTTACGGAACTATGTGTACATAACGATGCCATTGACCCGAACCTGTTTGATGAGTTCGGCGTAAAGCGCGGTCTGCGCGATAAGGACGGCAACGGTGTGCTGGCCGGGATTACCAATATTTCCCGCATTGATGCGTTTGAAATGCGGGATGGAGTGAAAACCCCCTGCGATGGCAAACTGTGGTACCGCGGTTATAACGTGTATGACCTGATCCGTGGTTTGCGCGGCAAGCGCTATGGCTTTGAGGAAGTTGCTTACCTGCTGCTGCTTGGCGACCTGCCCAATGAACAGCAGCTGCATGAATTTACCGACTGCCTGACCAAATGCCGCGCCCTGCCCAGCAACTTTGTGCGGGACGTTATCATGAAAGCCCCCAGCAAGGACCTGATGAACAGCCTGACCCGCAGCGTGCTGACCCTGGCTTCTTATGATGATTCGGTGGGGGATAACAGCCTGCAGACCCAGATGGAGCAGTGCATCAAGCTGATCAGCGTTTTCCCCATGCTGGCGGTGTATGGCTACCATGCCTATAACTACTACCTGAATGACGGCAGCATGTACATCCACCGCCCGCGGCCGGAGCTTTCGGCGGCAGAAAACCTGCTGCAGATGCTGCGCCCCGACCAGCAGTATACCCCGCTGGAAGCCCATGTTCTGGATATTGCCCTGCTGCTGCATATGGAGCACGGCGGCGGCAATAACTCCACCTTTACCACCCGCGTGGTCACTTCTTCGGGGGCGGATACCTATTCGGTTATCGCGGCGGCGCTTTCCAGCCTGAAAGGCCCCAAGCACGGCGGCGCAAACATCAAGGTCATGGAGATGATGGATGATATCCGCACCCATGTTTCCGATGTGACCGATGAGGACGAAATGCGCACCTACATCGGCAAAATTGTGGATAAGGAAGCCTTTGACCATAAGGGCCTTGTGTACGGCATGGGCCATGCGGTCTACTCGCTGTCGGACCCGCGTGCTGTGGTGTTCAAGAGCTTTGTGCAGCAGCTGGCCATGGCCAAGGGCCGCAAGGCGGACTTTGACTTCTACAATACGGTGGAGCGCCTGGCCCCGCAGGTGATTGCGGAAAAGCGCCATATCTATAAAGGCGTTTCCACCAACGTGGACTTCTATTCCGGCTTTGTCTATAACATGCTGGGCATCCCTGTGGAGCTGTATACCCCCATGTTCGCCGTGGCCCGCGTGGTTGGCTGGAGCGCCCACCGCATGGAAGAGCTGGTCAATGTGGATAAAATCATTCGCCCCGCGTACAAAAGTGTTATGGCAACCAGAGATTACCTGCCAATGGAGAACCGCGGGTGATTTCAGCCTTGCACGAATGGGGTAGACCTGTTAAAATTATACTGTAAGCATTTTCGGGCATAGCCGCAAAGGCTGTGCCTTTTTTGTGGTATATCAGTAGGAGGAACCCCCATGAACGAAACACAGGCATCCCAGCTGCCGGTCTATGCCGGAAACGACCTTGGTGCAGTGTGGCGCAGCAGCGCCACGGCATTCCGCCTGTGGGCCCCCACGGCGTGCAGCGCGGCGCTGCACCGCTTTGCCACGGGGACCGATGCCGAACCGGAAGCCGCCGACCTGGGTATCCTGCCCATGCAGCGCAGCGAGGGCGGCACCTGGTACCTGGAACTGGCGGGCGACCTGGCCGGGCAGTATTACCAATATGAGCTGCAGTTCCCGGATGGAACCTCCACCGTTACGGCGGACCCTTACGCCCATGCAGCCGGGGCAGGGGGGACCCGCAGCATGGTGCTGAACCAGACCGCTGCCATGCCGGAAGGCTGGCAGAAGGATGAACGCCCGGCCATCCCCGCCCATGCCCGCAGCGTGTGGGAAGTGCATGTGGCGGATTTTACCGCGGACCCGGCCAGCGGTGTGCCGCAGGCTTACCGCGGCAAATTTATGGGCTTTACGGTGGGTGGCACCACCCTGAACGGGGATGGCGTGCACCCCACCGGCCTGAATTACCTCAAGCGGCTGGGTGTGACCCATGTGCAGCTGCAGCCCATTTTTGACTTTGCCACGGTGGACGAAGTGACCGGCGAGGGTTACAACTGGGGCTATGACCCGCTGAACTATAACCTGCCGGAGGGCAGCTATGCCACCGATGCGTTCCACGGTGAGGTGCGCGTGCGGGAATGCCGCGCCATGGTCCAGGCCCTGCACAGCGCGGGGCTGGGCGTGGTGATGGATGTGGTGTATAACCACACCTATTATTCCAACAGCTGGCTGGAACGCACGGTGCCCGGCTACTGGAACCGCCGGTGGGAAAACGAAAGCCTGACCAACGGCTCCGGCTGCGGGTGCGACCTTGCCAGTGAGCGCACGATGGTGCGCAAGTATCTGGTGGATTCCTGTGTATACTGGGCCAAAGAATACCATATTGACGGGTTCCGCTTTGACCTGATGGCTCTGCACGATGTGGAAACCATGAACGCGATCCGAGCCGCGCTGGATGCCCTGCCCGGCGGCGAAGATATCCTGATGTACGGCGAACCCTGGCAGGGCGGCAGCACCCGCATGGAACACGGCGCTGTCCCCGCCAACAAACAGGCGGCGGGCCTGCTGGACAGCCGCATCGGATTTTTCTGCGATAACACCCGCGATGCCATCAAGGGCGGGGTGTTCAATGCGGGCAGTGCAGGCTACATCAACGGCGATATGCACTGTGGGTATCAGGTGCTGCATTCCATCCCGGCATGGCGCGGCGGCCAGGCGGATTTTATGCCCCAGGCACCGGGCCAGGTGGTACAGTATGTTTCGGCCCACGATAACTATACCCTGTGGGATAAGCTGAAATGCGTGGCCCGCCGCGGGGATTACGCCGCACCGGATGCCGACCTGCTGGCCCAGAACCGCATGGCGGCGGGGATTTATCTGACCTGCCAGGGCCTGCCGTTCATGCAGGCGGGCGAAGAGTTTGCCCGCACCAAGCACGGCGACCACAACACCTACCGCGGCCCGCTGGAGCTGAACCGCCTGGATTGGACGCGCGCCGCCCAGCTGGATGAGCTGGTGCAGTATTATCACGGCCTGTTGGAGATCCGCAAAGCGTACCCGGAGCTTTCCGGCATGGCGGGGGATGCGGAACCCTGCATCCTGTCCCTGCCGGGGTGGCTGATCGGCTTTGTGCCGGAGCGCCGGGGTGAAAGCCTGCCGGGGAGGCTGGCCATTTATTACAACCCGGAGCGTACCCGCCAGTGGGCAGCCCTGCCTGCCGGCAGCTGGCGCTACCTGTGCGATGGCACCCGCGCCGCCGCCGAACCCTTTGGCCCCGCCTGCCGCAACGCCATCGAACTCGCCCCTGTCAGCGTGACGATTTTGAAGGTGGAGTGAGGTTTTACGGGGGATTTGGTTCCTTCTTTGAAAAGAAGGAACCGAAGAAACTTTAATAATAGTATAATAAAATTTGGGAATAAACCAAAAGCTCGCAGTAGGGGACGGCGTTCTCGACGTCCCGTTAGCGGACCTTGCGTCAAATCCCATTGTGGGGGATACAACACGGCTCCGGAACGGTCAAGACCGTTCCCTACAGATTGTTTTATTGTGAGCAATGAACAATAAAATAACCTGTAGGGCGGGGTGCCCTCACCCCGCCGTAACCTTGCCTTATTGCATATTATAAAATTTGTGACAAACCAAACCCCATTTGTAGGGTGCGATGCTCGCATCGTCCCGCACAACGGACCGTGCCGGATATTTTATCCCGTTACCCCCCCCGCAAGGTGACGGGCGCACACTGTGCGCCCCTACGAATAAAATTTCGGCACATCACGAAAAATGTGGCGTGCGGCCAAACAGCTGCCTTTTCCCCCGGCGGGATGAGGGCATCCCGCCCTACTATCGCTCATTTTTAACCACCAACAACCCCAATATCTCCTGAGCGGCGCAAATGCGCCGCGGTCCACCACCATCAAAAATCAGGGCCCGGTGCAATCCACGCACCGGGCCCTGCCCCACCTCCAATTCCTAATTGCTAATTTCTCATTCCTAATTAAAAGCGGAAACTCCTAACTCCTAACTTATTTCATCGCTTCCTCATACTTTCTCACAATGTCCTTCATCGCCTCAATGCCGGCGGTGTAATCCTCCGGCGTGTCCAGAGAATGATTGCCGCCCTCCACAAAATATGTGGTAATGGCGGGATCATCCTCCAACGCACGGCGTAGCGCGGCGCCGCCCAAGGGGTCCGCGGTGCCGGTGGCGTGCCAGGCGGGCATCCCGGCGTAAAGCGGAGCGTACTCCCATGCAAGGGGCGTTAATTGCAGCAGGGTCACATGGCATTCCGGGTGGGCCTTTACCCAACCGGCGGCCACCATCGTGCCAAAGCTCTTGGCAATGCAGATGTACCGGTCATACCCGGCGGGAATTTGTTCCATGGCGTCCTGCGCGGCACCGGGGTAACTTTTGGCGGCGCTGGCCTGCGGCGTTTCCTCATGGGTGAACAGCTGGCGGTACTGTACCGCCATGCAGTCCAACCCCCGCTGGCGGGCAACCTTGGCGGCGTAATATAGCAGAGGTTTGTCCGGCCCGTAACCGAAGCCGGGGAATAAAACAACTAACTTTTTCTCGTTCTGCATCACTTTACAAACACCACATAGTTTTCCTTGCGCGGGGCGGGGGCCTTTTTGCCGCCATCGGCAGCGTAACCCAGGATGCAGTTGCCAACGCCGCGCAGGTTTTCGGCGTTGGGCACGCCCCACTTTTTCAGCAGGGCCTGGCCCTCGGCGGTCTCAAACATTTCCTTGGCGCGGTGGATCCAGCAGGCGGAAAGTCCCACGCTCTCGGCGGCGTTCAGCATGTTGCCCAGCACCAGGCTGCCATCCTCCACACAGGTGGGGATAGTTTTATCCACCAGCACAACGGCAACGCAGGGCGCGCCATAGAACGGGTCACCGCTGCCGCCCATCACGGCGGCGTTCATCTTGCTCAGGGTATCGCGGTCGGCCTTGTTCTGTACGCAGACGATCACCGGGCTCTGGCGGCCCATGCCGGTGGGGCCCCAGGTGCCGGCTTCCAGCACGGCGTTCAGTGCTTCCGGCTCCGGCATTTTGTCCAGGTAGCTGCGGCAGCTGCGGCGGGTTTTCATGGTATTCAAAACTTCATTGGTCATGGTAGTGCCATCCCTTCCATTTAATATTGCGGCTTTATTATACCATAGGGATGCAAGCAGATAAAACTTTCCCAAAAGTAAAATAAAATTTTTCCTGAATGGAGAAATACGGTATGGTGTGCTGCCCCGCGCCGTGGTATGCTGGAAGCACACAAGGGAGGGCACAAACCATGAAACTGATGCTTGCACAAAATATCCGCACCCAGCGCAAAACCCACAGCCTGACGCAGGAAAACCTGGCCGAAGCAATCGGTGTAACGGTGGGGGCGGTATCCAAATGGGAGAACGGCACCACCAGCCCGGATCTTGTCACTCTGATGGAGCTGGCAGATCTGTTCGGCACATCGGTGGATGCCCTGCTGGGCTACCAGCTGGGCGGCCACACGGTGCAGAGCACGGTGGAAGAACTCCACCGCCTGCAACAGAAAAAAGAATACCAGGCGGGCACGGCCAAAGCCGAAAACGCCCTGCAGCGCTACCACAATAATTTTGCCATTGTGCGGGCCGCGGCAAATATTTATTATATGGCGGGCTTTGAACAGAACAACACTGCCTGGCTGCGCCGCGCGCTGGAATTGCAGGAGCGGGAGATCCTGCTGGTTGAACAGAACACCGACCCCTGCATCAGCGAGGATATCATCCATTGCGAGAGCGCAAAAATTTATGACCAGCTGGGCCAGAACGAAAAGGCGCTGGAAATCTTAAAGAGCTATAACGCGGGCGGTGTGAACGACAGCCAGATTGCGGGCGTTCTGTGCAGGATGGGCCGCCGGGAGGAAGCCATGACCTATGTGGGGCGCACGGTGTTCCGCTCGGTTTCGGACCTGATGATGGTCATGGGCCCGGCCATCGAATATTACCGCAGTGTGGGGGATGTGGAATCCGCCCGCCGCTATGTGGAGTGGCAGGCGCAGGTTTACGGCGGGCTGACCCGGCCGGAACACCCCAACCTGTGTACCCGGATGCAGGCAATGGTGCTGGCAGTGCAGGCTGTGCTCACGGTGGCAAAGGATACAAACGCGGAACGCGAAACCAAAGCCCTGCTGCGCCAGGCGAAAGCGCTGGCCCTGCAATATGACGCCGCGCCGGATTACAAGATCACCCATGTGCCGTACTGCGAAAAATCCGACTTTACTTCCGCCGCGGATGATTTCGGTGCCAGCACGCTGGACGGCATCACCGCGCAGATCGAGGAAAACCGCGGCGAAGTACCGGTGCTTGCCCAATGGTGGCGGGAGGTGTGCGATGAAAACGATGACGTATGAACAGGGGCTTGCCGCTGCTGTGCTGTGGATGGCGGGGCAGCTGACCCGGTGGGGTACCCGAATGCAAGACGCGGCTGTTCAGCACGCCACTGCCCGTGCCGAGCGGCAGGCACAGCGCCGGGCAGCGGCCTGCCGGAATGAATGCGCCGCCCGCCGCCTGGCCGCTTACCAGGCCCGGCGGGCGGAATGGCAGGCAGGCCAGATGCTGCGCTGACAGTAAAAGGGCAGGGGAGAGCACCCCGCAGCAGGATGCAATAATTTATGAATAGGCTGTAAACAATACAGCGCACGGTAAGGCCAGCTCGGTTTCGGGCTGGTCTTATTCCGTTCCTCATGGTATAATGTCCATTAGTCAAAAACAAAATAAAGCAGTAAGGAGAACAACCCCATGAAATTTTCCGAAATGCCCTATGAGCGCCCGGATATGAGCGCTCTGAAAGAACAGTTTGCCGCGCTGACCCAGCGCCTGCAGAATGCCCCCGACTATGCCGCCGCCCGCGCCGCCTTTTTGGACGAGCAGGTGCTGAACAAGCATGTGGATACCCTGTTCACCCTGGCCAGCGTGCGCCATACCATTGATACGCGGGACAAATTCTATGATGAAGAGATGGAGTTTGCCAACAGCGCCATGCCGCAGATCCAGCAGTGGCAGGACGCCTGGACCGCCGCCATGCTGGCAAGCCCCTACCGCAAAGAGTTTGCCGAAGAATACGGCGACCTGATGTTTGTGAACGCCGAGATCGAGCGCAAGGCATTCTCGCCCGATATCATGGAGGAACTGCAGCAGGAGAATGAACTGACCCAGCAGTACGGCAAGCTGCTGGCCAGCGCACAGATCCCGTTTGAGGGCGGGGTGTACACCCTGTCCCAGCTGAGCACGTTCAAGAACGACCCGGACGATGCCCGCCGCCTGGCCGCCTGGAAAGCCGAAGGCCAGTGGTACAAGGACAACCAGAAACAGCTGGATGATATTTATGACAAGCTGACCCACCTGCGGGACAAGATGGGCAAAAAGCTGGGGTATGAGGGCTACACCACCCTGGGCTACTACCGCATGGGCCGCAACTGCTATACCAAAGCGGATGTGGAAAAGTTCCGCGCCGCCGTGGTCAAGTATCTGGTGCCGCTGGCGGACAGCATCTACCGCGAACAGGCCAAGCGCCTGGGCAAACAGTACCCCATGAGCTTTGCCGATAACGCCCTGATGTTCCGTTCCGGCAATCCCGCCCCCTGCGGCGATGCAGACGCCATCCTGGCCCAGGGCAAAAAATTCTATGAGGAACTTTCGCCCGAAACCGGCGTGTTCTTTAACACCATGCTGGATAATGAGCTGCTGGATGTGCTTTCCACCCCCGGCAAGGCGGCGGGCGGTTACTGCACCAGCCTGTGGGATTATCAGGTGCCGTTCATTTTTGCCAACTTCAACGGCACCCAGCATGACGTTGAGGTGGTAACGCATGAGGCCGGCCATGCCTTTGCCGCTTACACCAACCGCAGCCGCGTGCCCTACTCCACCGTATGGCCCAGCATGGAAGGCTGCGAAGTCCACTCCATGTCGATGGAATTCTTTGCCTGGCCGTGGGCGGAGGGCTTCTTTGGCAAGGATACCCGCAAGTTCCTGTACAGCCACCTGGCCGGTGCGCTGACCTTTATCCCGTATGGCACCATGGTGGACCATTTCCAGCACATCGTGTACGAAAAGCCAGACCTGACCCCCGCCGAGCGCCACGCGGCCTGGAAAGAACTGCTGGGCGTTTATATGCCGTGGATGAAGCTGGACGGCGAGATCCCGTTCTACAGCGAGGGCGAGGGCTGGCAGCGCCAGAAGCATATTTACGAAAGCCCCTTCTATTATATTGATTACTGCCTGGCGCAGACCGTCAGCCTGCAGTTCTGGGCCATGCTGCAAAAGGACCGCGCCAATGCGTGGGAGCGCTATATGGCATACACTCGCCAGGGCGGCAGCCGCGTGTTTACCGAGCTGCTGAAAAACGCCGGGCTGGACAGCCCGTTTGAGGAAAGCTGCCTGCGCGGCGTGTGCGAAACCGCCAAGCAGTGGCTGGACAACTATGACCTGACGGGGATCGAATAATGCAGCAAAAGAAAAAACGCCGCGGGCGGGAATACCTGAACGATTTCCGCAAGGATGTCAACGGCAGCTACCTGTACCAGGGCAGCTACCGCAGCTATGCGGGCAGCATGCCATACGGCAGGCTGCTGGGCCTGCTGTGGGTGCTGTGCGGCGGGGCTCTGGTTGCGCTGGCGGCGGCGGGCATGGTGCCCGCGCCGGGGGCCATGCAGCAGTTTTATGTGCTGCTGCCCTATGCCGGGGCGCTGGTGGCAAGCATCAGCGTGGTGTGGGCGCTGGCCCGCATGAGCCGCGGCGGGGCACGCCTGCGCAGCTATGTGTATGAAGAAACAGCAGCCAAACTGCCGCTGCGCTGCCTGCTGGCCGGGGTGTTCGCCGCGCTGGCTGCAGCAGGGGAGTGCATTGATGTGTTCTTGAACGGCGGACAGAACGCCATCCAGTATGCAGTATTATTTGCAGTGCTGGCTGCTGCGGCTGCCGTTGCTGCTTTTGCCGCACGGCGCACCATCCGTGCGGCGGTTTATGCCGAAGAATCCGGCTCCGGGCGCGAAGAGTAAAAGACCCTGCACCATAACGCGGAATTTAGTCCGCTAAAGTGCGGCGCGGAAGAACCTTACAAAATTCTGCGTGCCGTTATGGTTATCCTGCTAACTTTTACTTAAATGTTGCCAAAACGGCGTTTTTTGGTTGACAGAAATTGAAAATTGCGATATCATAACATGGTTATTGGTGACATTTGTTTGCGGTGAGGGAACACCGTGGGCGCAGAAAGGCTTAAGCCTTTCTTATCTTACAGCTAAAAGCTGTAAGAATTGCCGCCATTACCAAAATGATTTGGGAGGTTATACACACATGAAAAACACCAAGCAAGTGCTTGCACTGGCCATGGCTGTTGCAATGGCTGCAGGCCTGCTGGCTGGCTGCGGTTCTTCCGCTTCCAGCAGCACGGCTGAGTCCACTGCCTCCAGCGAGGCTACCAGCGAAGCCGCTACCGATGCTGCCGCAACCAGCAGCAACGATGGCACCCTGGTTCTGGCAGATACCGGCTTTGAGGGCAAGTTCAGCCCGTTCTTCGCCGCTTCTTCCGCTGACCAGCACGTTATCGACCTGACCAACATCGCCCTGCTGGGCGCTGACCGTAAGGGCGAAATGGTCCTGAAGGGCATTGAGGGCGAGACCCGCGAGTACAACGGCACCGATTACACCTACTATGGCCCCGCTGACTGCGAGATCACCGAGAATGCTGACGGCACTGTTACCTATGCCATCAACATGCGCGATGACCTGGTCTTCTCTGATGGCACCCCCATCACCATTGACGATGTCATCTTCACCATGTACGTTTACATGGACCCGACCTATGATGGTTCCACCACCCTGTACTCCATGCCCATCGCAGGCCTGGCCGACTACCGCAGCAGCATGACTACCCTGTCCAAGCTGATTGCTGAGGCTGGCGAGGACAACACCGATAACAGCCTGTTCACTGCTGACCAGCAGAAGGCTTTCTGGGATGCTGTCAACGAAGGCGGCGCTGCATTTGCACAGGAGATTGTTGACTACTGTGTTTCTGCCGGTTACGCTGCCGACAGCAACGACGTTGCTACCGCTGCTTCTGCCTGGGGCTTCGACGGCCTGGCCGACGATGCCACTGCTAAGGATTTCTTCCTGGCTATCGGCGAAAACTATGACTGGAACTTCGCTTCCATGGAAGCTGAGACCGCAGGTTCTGCTCTGTCTGACCTGATCCCCGCTGATGTGTATGCCTACTCCACCACCGGTGTTGCTACCGGCGCTGATGTTGACACCGTTTCCGGCATTGTCAAGACCGGCGATTACAGCATGACCATCACCACCACCGAGCTGTCCAACTCCATGATCTACCAGCTGCAGCTGCCCATTGCCTCCCTGGATTACTACGGCGACCGCAGCCTGTATGATTACGACAACCACTCCTATGGCTTCACCAAGGGCGACCTGAGCAAGGTTCGTTCCGTCACCAGCAGCCCCATGGGTGCTGGCGCTTACACCTTCAACAAGTACAGCGACGGTGTCATCTACCTGGATGCCAACCCGACCTACTTTGAGGGCGAGCCCGCTGCCAAGCACATCAACATGAAGGAAACCCAGGAAGCCGATAAGATCACCGGTGTTCAGGCCGGCACCATCGACATCTCCGATCCTTCTTACTCTCTGGAAGCTGCTAACCAGATCGCCAACATCAACGGCGGTGACTCCAGCCTGGACGGCCCCGTCATCACCACCCGTCTGATTGACTTCCGCGGCTATGGTTACATTGCTCTGAACGCTAACAACGTTAAGGTCGGCAACGATCCCGCTTCTGAGGAATCCAAGGACCTGCGCAAGGCTATCATGACCGTGATCGCCGCTTACCGTGATGAGGGCATCAACTCTTACTACGGCGATACCGCAAGCATCATCAACTACCCCATCTCCAACACCTCCTGGGCAGCTCCCTCCGTTACCGACGATGGCTACAAGATCGCTTACTCCACCGACGTTGACGGCAACGAGATCTACACCAGCGATATGAGCGGCGACACCAAGTATGCTGCTGCTCTGGAAGCCGCTCTGGGCTACTTTGAAGCAGCCGGCTACACCGTTGAAAACGGCCAGGTCACTGCTGCTCCGGCTGGCGCCAAGATGGAATACACCGTCAACATCGGTGCTTCCGGCAACGGTGACCACCCCTCTTTCCAGGTTCTGACCAATGCAGCCGCTGCTCTCAAGACCATCGGCTTCACCCTGACCGTCAACGACCTGGCAAACGCTTCTGACCTGTACAGCTCTTATCAGTCCGGCGTTGCCGAAGGCTGGGTTGCTGCATGGCAGTCCACCAACGACCCCGATATGTACCAGCTGTACGACAGCAACGGTTCCACCAACTACTACCAGATCAACGATGCTGACCTGGATGAGCTGATCGAGGCTGCCCGCCAGACCACCGATCAGGATGCCCGTAAGGCTATGTACAAGGAAGCAATGGAGATCATCCTGGATTGGGGCGTTGAGCTGCCGGTTTACCAGCGCAGCGAATCCGCCATCTTCTCCAGCGAGCGTATCGACACCGCTACCATCCCCAACGATATGACCCCGTACTGGACTTACCAGTCTGAGATCAATAATATCGCTCTGAAGTAATTTCAGCGCAGCCTGTTGTTGAATTTATGGTGAGCAGCCGCTCTCGGTGCCGCACTGGTTCTGGGAGCGGTTGCTTGCTGTTAGAACAAACGGCGGCAGCATTTGCAGCCCAAATGTGGCCGTCCCATTCCCCCGGACAGTTCCCTCTGTCCGAGGGAGGGGGATGCCCATATTCGGTATCAAAATCTATTAGGCGAACCCGCAGGGCTTTGGCTCAGGCATATTTGGGGCCATGCGGCGCAGCCATTAAAAAACGCGGCCTCCCTGCCCGCGAAGGAAGGAACGATTTTTCAAGTGCGAAACTACGTCATCAAGCGTATCCTGCTTTCTTTTGTGATTCTGTTTTGCGTTACCTTCATCATCTATGTGATGATGCGCAGCCTGCCCAGCTCTTTTGCCGAGAACATGGCCATGCAGCTGTCCCAGGCACCGGGCGCAAAACCGTATCAGGAATGGCTGGATCAGCTCAACGCAGCTTATGGTCTGGATAAGGGCATTCTGCCCGGTTTCATGACCTGGCTGTCCAGCGCAGTGCGCGGTCAGTTCGGTGACAGCTGGAAGTGGAACGTCCCTGTTGTTCAAAAATTCCAGGAAGTTATTGGTCTGTCTGTTATCATGGGCGGCATCTCCTTTGTGGTGTCCATGATCATCGCCGTGCCCCTGGGCATTCTGGCTGCTACCAAGCAGTACTCCCGTGCCGATTACGTCATCACCGCCGTGGCTCTGGTGGGCATCTCTCTGCCCAGCTTCTTCTTTGCCACTCTGCTCAAGCTGCTCTTCTCTGTCAAGCTTGGCTGGTTTGACCTGTACGGCCTGGTTGGGCGTGATTATGCCCAGCTCAGCTCCTGGGGCCAGTTCTGTGACCGTGCCAACCATCTGGTGCTGCCCATCGTCACGCTGGTCATCGTGTCCATCGGTTCCACCATGCGTTACACCCGTACCAACATGCTGGAAGTGCTGAACGCCGACTATATCCGTACCGCCCGCGCCAAGGGCCTTTCGGAGCATGTGGTCATCTACAAGCACGCGTTCCGCAACACCCTGATCCCGCTGGTCACCATCGTGGGCGGCTCTCTGCCCGGCCTGTTCAGCGGCGCGCTGATCACCGAGACCCTGTTCTCCATTCCCGGCATCGGCTACATCTCTTACCAGTCCATGGTCGCGGGCGATATCCCGTTTACCATGTTCTACCTGTCCTTTATGGCGGTGCTGACCCTGGTCAGCAACCTGCTGACCGACATCATGTACGCAGTGGTTGACCCGCGCGTGCGCATTTCTTAAAGAAAGGAGACTGCACCCATGAGCGAGAATACCCAGAACAACACCCCCAAAAAGGAGCAGTACTCCCTGAACGACGACCGCCGCGTTAAGGTGCTTTCCCCCGGCGCGCTGGTTGCCAAGCGGTTCTTCCGCAACCGTCTGGCCGTTGTGGGCCTGACGATGCTGCTTGCCATGTTCGTCTTTTCCTTCATCGGCGGTCTGGTCAGCCCTTACGGCCAGGACCAGCAGTTCTATACCTACACCCAGATGTCCAAAGAGTATGTGGGTGTGACCCGCAACGATAAGCTGCGCTTTGTTGTTGCCGATGGCCAGGAGTTCGGCTCCATCGCCCAGAGCAAGGGCAGCGAGGCCATCAAGAAAGGCGAAGAGACTTTCACCTATAAAGATAACGATTACGAAGTTGAAACTCTGGGCGAGGACCTGTACGTTTTCCGCCAGGGCCGTACCGTGCTGGCCTATGCCGCCAAGGATATGGTCACTGCCGCTGACGGCGTGGCTGAGCTGGGCTTTGATGCCAAGCTGGCAGCCCTGACTGCCCAGGCAGCAGGGGAGACCGCCTTTACCGCCGATGGCCAGGACTATGCGCTGGATGACGACGGCAATATTACCCAGAACGGCAGCGAAGTTGCCTACATCGGCCGTTTTGTCGTTTCCGCTGCCGATGCCAGCGTGGTCATCAGCCGTGACTTCCGTGACCGCCTGGAAGAAGCCATTGACGGTAATATTACCGAGTTCACCTACACCGATGCCGACGGCAACGAAGCCGAATATGACATCGTGTACGATGCCAGCACCGGCGTTTGGAGCGTTAAGCAGATGACGGAAACCTATGTGTTTGACCGTTACGCAAGCCCCAACAAGGAACACTGGCTGGGCACCGATACCAACGGTATGGACATGCTGACCCGCCTGATGTACGGCGGCCGTGTTTCCCTGATCATCGGCTTCATCGTTGTTGCCATTGAAGGCTCCATCGGTATTGTCATGGGCGGCATCTCCGGCTACTTCGGCGGCTGGGTGGATAACCTCATCATGCGTATTGTTGACGTGTTCTACTGCCTGCCCTCCATGCCCATCATCATCATTCTGGGCGCTGCCATGGATGCCATGCGCATTGACTCCTGGACCCGTATGATGTACCTGATGCTGATCCTCGGCTTCCTGGGCTGGCCCGGCATTGCCCGCCTGGTCCGCGGCCAGATCCTCTCCCTGCGCGAGCAGGAGTTCATGACGGCAGCCGAAGCCTGCGGCATCAGCGCATGGCACCGCATCTTCCGCCATCTGATCCCCAACGTTATCCCGCAGCTGATCGTTACCTGCACCATGAGCCTTGGCTCCACCATCCTGACGGAAGCCACCCTGTCCTTCCTGGGTCTGGGCGTTAAGTATCCGTTCGCATCCTGGGGCAACATCATCAACGATGTCAACAACGCTTATGTTATGACCAACTATCTGTTCATCTGGGTCCCGGCCGGCATCTGCCTGCTGATCACGGTTCTGGGCTTCAACTTTGTGGGCGATGGCCTGCGCGATGCCTTTGACCCCAAGATGAAACGCTGATGAAAGGAGACACACACGATGGCTAAACAACAGGACGGTTACCTTTCCGCCAAGGAGTCGCGGCGTATCTCCAAAGAAAACCGCCGCATTACGGACCAGTACGAAAAACAGCGCAAGCGCAAGAATGTGCCGGAATCTGAGTATCTGACCCAGATGAAGAACCCGGAAAACGCTGTTGAGTTTGATAACCTGCACACCTATTTCTTTACCGATACCGGCGTGGTAAAAAGCGTGGACGGTGTTTCGTTTGAAGTTCCCGTGGGCAAAACCGTGGGCGTTGTGGGCGAATCCGGCTGCGGCAAATCCGTTACCAGCCTTTCGCTGATGCAGCTGCTGCAGCGCCCCCAGGGCCAGATCGTTCAGGGCGAGATCCGCCTGAACCTGGGCAACGGCAAAGCTTATGACGTTGCCAAAACCCCCGGCACGGTCATGCAGCACCTGCGCGGCAACTATATTTCGATGATCTTCCAGGAGCCGATGACCAGCCTGAACCCGGTGTTCCGCATCGGCGCCCAGATCGATGAAGTCATCGCCCTGCATGACGGCGAAGGCAAGAGCAAAGAGGACATCAAAAAGCGCACCATTGAAATGCTGGAGATGGTCGGCATTGCCAACAGCCAGGGCGTGTATGGAATGTTCCCGCACGAGCTGTCCGGCGGTATGCGCCAGCGTGTCATGATCGCCATGGCACTGGCCTGCAACCCCAAAGTGATTATCGCGGACGAACCCACTACCGCACTGGACGTGACCATTCAGGCCCAGATCCTGGACCTGCTGCGCAACCTGAAAGACCGCATCAACTCTTCCATCATGCTGATCACCCATGACCTGGGCGTGATTGCTGAAATGGCAGATTACGTTGTTGTTATGTACGCAGGCCGCGTGGTGGAAAAGGGCACGGCTCAGGAGATTTTTGCCAACCCGGCACACCCCTACACCATCGGACTGATGGCTTCCAAGCCTGTCGTTGGCAAAAAGGTGGACCGTTTGTACTCCATCCCCGGCAAGGTGCCCAACCCGGTCAACATGCCCAACTACTGCTACTTTAAGGATCGCTGCGAGATGGCTCTGCCCTGCTGCGATGGCGAATACCCCTGCGAGATCAGCCTGTCCCCCACGCACAAGGTCAGCTGCTACCGCTACTATGAAAACAACGGAAAGGCGGGTGAGTGACGATGGCACAGGCAGAAAACGCAAAAAAGCTGGACTATACCCCCGTCACCTATGATGATCAGTATATCCTGATGGTCAACCAGCTTAAAAAATACTTCCCCATCAAGGGCGGCCTGATGTCCCAGACCGTGGGCCATGTCAAGGCTGTGGATGGCGTTACCTTCAACCTCAAGCGCGGCCATACCATGGGTCTGGTCGGTGAATCCGGCTGCGGCAAGTCCACCACCGGCCGTACCATCCTGCGCCTTGCCGGCGATAAGACCGGCGGCCAGGTGCTGTTCAACGGCAAAGAAGTGTACGATATGACCGGCAAGGAGCTGCGCAACCTGCGTACCAAGATGCAGATCATCTTCCAGGACCCGTTCTCCAGCCTGTCCCCGCGTCTGCCGGTCGGCGAGATCATCGGCGAGGCTGTGCGCGAGCATAACCTGGTGCCCAAAGCCGAGTTCAACGATTATATTGACCAGGTCATGGATAACTGCGGCCTGCAGCCCTACCACAAGACCCGCTACCCGCACGAATTTTCCGGCGGCCAGCGCCAGCGTATCTGCATTGCCCGCGCTCTGGCTCTGAACCCGGAGTTTGTTGTGTGCGACGAGCCGGTTTCCGCACTGGACGTTTCCATTCAGGCGCAGATCATCAACCTGCTCAAAGAATTGCAGGATAAATATAACCTGACCTACCTGTTCATCTCCCACGACCTTTCTGTCGTTGAGCATATTTCGGATACGGTCGGCGTTATGTACCTGGGCAACCTGGTGGAGTACGGCGCAACGCCGGATATCTTCAGCCATCCGCTGCACCCCTACACCAAGGCACTGTTCAGCGCCATTCCCATCCCGGACCCGACCATCCGCCGCGAGCGCATTGTGCTGCAGGGCTCCATTCCGTCCCCGGCCAACCCGCCCAAGGGCTGCAAGTTCCATACCCGCTGCCCCTATGCGACCGAGCGCTGCAAGACCGAAGTTCCGCAGCAGCGTGAGGTGGAGCCCGGCCACTATGTTGTCTGCCATCTGTACGAAAAATGAAGCATAACGAACCCTTTGAGGATGATGGCCGTACCGTGGCCGATATGAGCGGCATTGAGCACGACAGCATCTGGCTGCCGCGCCGCCGCAAGCAGGGCCATGCCCCCGCGCAACAGCCCCAACAGGCTGCGAACCGCCCCTGGGAGGAAGAACCCCAGCTGACCGGCAAAGAGCGCCTGTGGGCCATCCTGGGTGCGCTGAAAGCCACCCTGCTGATCTGCGGCGTCTACCTGCTCGGCCTGCTGGCCTTGCTGGCGCTGCTGTTCACCCTCTGGCATTAAAAAATACCCCCGCCTTTTTGGCTGTGCAAGCCGCTGAAAAAAGGCGGGGGTTTTGTTTTTGAGGGGAAGGAGGAAAACGCATATTAGAGAGTGGGCGTTATGCAGGCGGACATCGACATTCAAACAGGCAGTAGGGCGGGGTGCCCTCACCCCGCCGCGGAGGAGCGTAAATATCTGCCGCGAACGCATAAACGATTTGTAGGGGACGATGCTTGCATCGTCCTGCGGACGGGCTTGGTGGCAAATCCCATGATGGCATTTGTGCTATAGCCTCCGGAACGGTCAAGACCGTTCCCTACGGAATATTGGATAATGAGTGCTGAAGCAGAAAAACAATCGGTAGGGCGGGGTGCCCTCACCCCGCCGCGGAGAAACGAAAATATTCGGCCGCGAGCCGCGAAATTATCCGTAAACGCATGGCTGCTTTTAGGTACGTTCGGGACGTCGAGGACGCCGTCCCCTACAGATAAGGGAAAGATTCGTGTAAAAAACCAGAGCACGGCAGCGACAAGGATTCCGGCGCGGTCGGGTGACCGCGCCCTACAGCGGCAAAAAAGCATAACAATAAAGCGCACCGCATACCCCGTCCCCAGGGCTGCGATGCGCCTTGTTATAAACAATAAAGTTCTATTTAATATCTACTATTTATTGTTATATTATTATTAAAGTTTCTTCGGTTCCTTCTTTTCAAAGAAGGAACAAAAACCCCCGTAAAAAAATCCATCAATGCAGATGCAGATGGCGGGGTACGCCATCGATGTAAATGGGGGTCAGCTCGGCCTGGATGAGGGGGCGGGCATAGCGGTGGAACGCTTCGGTCACATGCATGCCGTCCGGGCTGATCCAGTCATCCGGCACGCGCTTTTCCAGGTTGGCAACCTTCTGCACATCCACCATCTCGGTCTCGGTGCGGTACGGCATATCCGAAATGCGGCGGATGGCGCACATTTTGCCGGTTTCGCCGCGGTAGGCTGCTTCCACCGATGCACCGCCCACCTGGTACGCCTCGGTAATGTCGGTGCGGCTTGCCAGATGAGAAGCACAGCGCTGCAGGGTAGAGAACTCGATCGCGCGGGTCTTGCAGCCCAGGCGCACATGGATCAAATCCGCCAGATAGCGGCTGGTGCCGGACAAAATGGCTTTGTGGCCAAAGGCATCCAGCTGGCCTGCGGTGGATACCAGATCACACAGGAAAACACCGTCCTTGTTCTTTACGCCCTCGCTGGCGGCAATGATGACATTGTGGCGGTCTTTTTCCAGCTGGGCTACTTTTTCCAGGAACACGTTCTCGTCAAAGGGACGCTCCGGCAGCAGGATGATGTCCGGGCCATCGCAGTCGGCGCCGGCAGCCAGGCTGGCGGCACCGGCCAGCCAGCCGGTGTGGCGGCCCATGATCTCGGCAACCGTTACGCTGCGAATATCATACACGCTGGAATCGCAGATGACCTCTTTCAGGATGGTGGCAATGTACTTGGCGGCACTGCCGTAACCGGGGGTGTGGTCGGTGTACATCAGGTCGTTGTCAATGGTTTTGGGCACGCCGATAAAACGGATCGCGCTGCCCTTGGCCGCACCGTAGGCGGAAAGCTTGGCAATCGTGTCCATTGAATCGTTGCCGCCGATGTAAAACACAGCGCCGATGCCGTACTTTTCAAACAGTTCAAACAGCTGCACAAAGGGGCGTTCGTCCGTGGCGGGGTTGGGCAGCTTGAAGCGGCAGCTGCCCAGATAGCTGGACGGCGTGCGCTTGAGCAGCTCAATTTCCATCTTGTCGTCAAGGCGGTCATCCAGGTCCACAATCTTGCCCTGCAAGAGCCCCTGGATGCCGTATTCCATGCCGTATACATGGGCGGCCCCCATGGCTTTGGCGGCTTCATACACACCGGCCAGGCTGGAATTGATAACAGCAGTTGGCCCGCCAGACTGGCCGACCAGTACGTTTGTTCCCCAAGACATAAGAAAAGCCCTCCTTATTATTGCGGTCATTATGATATCTTAATATGATTCATAGTGTACACGAAAGTACGGTTTAAGGCAAGTGTTTTGCGTGCCGGAATGTTTACAGCTGCACGCCCATTTTTTCCAGAGCAAACAGCGCTGCGCCCAGGCTGCCGCACAGCTGGCTGTACTCGCTGACCTCCACCGGGGCTTTCAGGGCGGTTTCCAGCTCCTTCACCACACCGCGGTTGCGGGCCACGCCGCCCGTCATCATAAAGGGGGCTGCACCGCCGGTGCGGCGGGCCAGGGCGGCTGTTTTGCCTGCAACGGATTTGTTCAGGCCGTGGATGATATCCGCCGGTGCGGTGCTGCGGGCAATCAGGCTGACGACCTCGCTTTCCGCAAACACGGTGCACATGCTGGAAATGGTCACATCATTGTGCCAGTCCAGGCCAAGTTCGCTCATCTCCGGCAGCTTCATCTGCAGGGTGCGGGCCATCATCTCCAAAAAGCGGCCGGTGCCCGCGGCGCATTTATCGTTCATCGCAAAGGTCTCCACGGCACCGCTCTCACTCAGGCGGATCACTTTGGAATCCTGCCCGCCGATGTCGATCACGGTGCGCACGGCGGGGTCCAGGTGGTGAGCCCCGCGGGCGTGGCAGGTGATCTCGGTCACAGCCGCGCCGTCATCGCCCAGAAACTCGCGCCCGTACCCGGTGTAGACCTTGGCCCCCAGGTCGCTTTCGGCAATGCCTGCCATGGTCAGGGCCTGTTCCAGTGCCTGGCGGGCCCCGGTGGCAGCCCCGGCCCCGGTGGGCACAATGGCCCAGCCGCAGATCTTACCGCTGCGGTCCAGGATAACGGCATCGGTGCTGGCGGAGCCGCTGTCGATCCCGGCGGCGTATTGTGCGTTGGTGTTCATGGCGGGGGCCTCCTTATTTTCGGTGCCGGGAACGGCGTTCAGGCTTTCGGCAAAAGCACCCAGGCGGGTGCTCAACTGCCCGCCGCCGCTGGTAAAGGTCTGGCGGGAACAGTCGGTTTCAATTTTTAGTACCGGTACATGGAACTGCTCCGGCGCGGTCAGGCCGGGGGCGTAATAATCGCAGAACTGCACGGTGTGGTACACAATGCCAACGGTTTGGTCATCCACCAGAGCGGCGCGCTCGCTGACCGGGGCGTCCATCCGCATACAGGGCACCTGGCCCAGCAGGGCCGCGGCATAACCGGGCAAAAACTCCTCCAGGGCGGCGGGGGCAACATCGGCAAGCTCGCGGTTGCCGGTACAGGTGGCATCCACCACGGGCAGGGCAAAGGCTTTCTGCACGGTATCATACAGCACGCTGCCGCCGTGGGCACCCAGCAGGGTCATATGCGGGCCTTTGGCGTGGGGCTTGTGCACAAAAAAGGCGTGGGCGCGCTGGGCGTCAAATTCCTGCCCGGTGTACCGCTGCAGGGCATCCGCCAGCCTGCGCAGGTCCCGCGCAAAGCGGGCGCGGGTGGCCGGGGTGCTCTGGTGGGGGACGGGCAGCAGCTGCAAAAATTCCATCTTACCACTGGCAGCCAGCACATCGTAAACGCGCAGCATCGCGTCGCAGCAGTTGGTCAGCACCAGCGCTTTAATGCCGGATTGCTCCACCTGTTCCAGCACTGCCTTGGCGTAACCGCACAGGTTGGCGTGGGCACAGCGCTCCGCGCAGGAAAAACTTTCCGCCAGCGGGTCCAGCGCTGAAAAAGTAGCCCCGTACCCGGCAAACAGCTCCAGCGGGGCATATTTGCAGGCGTAATAGATCGTTTTGCTCATACCGTCGCCTCCTGCCTGCTGTGCAGCATCTCCAGGAAAGCATCCAGCCGGGTGGCGGTCTGGCCATCCATCGTGTTGGCGCGATCGCAGCCATCGCCGTCCAGCAGCAGTACCGGGTAGCCCTCGGCTTCCAGTGCGCTCTTGAACAGCTGCGCGGCCCCCATCGTCTGCTTGCAGCCCCACTGGCAGAAGTAGACCACCCCGTCGATCTGCTGCATGCGGCACAGCTCCAGCGCGCGCTGGATGCGGTGTTGGGCGCTGCCGTTAAAGATATTGTTCACCAGCCGCGCGGCCATGCTCTCAAACGGCTTGTCCGGATCCATGCGGCATCCCAGGGTATCCGCGTTCATATCGCAGGTGATAAGCTGGTTTTCTGCCGAAAAGTTCAGCCGCTCCCGCACCGGTGCCTGATAGAACGGCACCGCGTGCGCCCACAGCAGCCGGGTGCCGCCGCCCATGGGGCTGGCCTGGATATCCGCCAGTAGCTTGCGGGCGTACTGTTCCGCTTGCGGGGTGCCCAGCATGGTGTGGGTCACAAATACTTCGTAAAATTCGGAGGTGATATCGTTGTGCAGGTCCCGCCCGGCTTTGGCGGCCTGTGCCTGCTGCAGCAGGTCCAGCGTGCGGCCGCTGTGGGCCACCGCCTGCCGCAAGGCGGCTTCGTCCAGTTTCTGGTGGGTCACATCCTCCAAAAAGGCGGCGAACTCCCGCAGGCGGTCGGCAACTTCGGCCACGGCGTACTCGTCATGGTCATAGGGCACATCCAGATAAAAGTGGGGGATGCCATAATGCTGCGCCAGCCGCCGGAAAGTCAGGTTGTTGGCATCGCAGGCGATGGAGGTGCAGGCGGTGAACAGCGGCTTGCCCGCCGTGCCGGAAAGCCCCATGCCCAGCAAAGCCTTGTGGTAGCTGCACAGCGTGGGGCTGATGCCCGCACTTTCGGCATAATGGATAAAGCCGCGCTCGGCGGCGGCACCGTTCAGGTAACAGGCGGTGGCTTCGGCAAACATGGGCAGCAGGTGGAACGCATGCAGCAGCTCGCAGGGCATAAAGATATTGACCAGCGCCGCCCGCTGCGGGTGGGCCAGGGGCGCGATCATGGCATCCATAGCGATCTGTGCCGCATACTGCCGCGCGGGGGTAAGGTCTTTTTCCGGGGCAAGCAGCAGCTGCACATCCTTGGCACGGTAGCCCAACAACAGCAGCTGGCGGGCAAGCTCCGGCTTGGGGATGGCATCATCCACCAGCTGGCCAAAGCGGTCTACGATATTCGGCATACGGGGGTTATCCTTTCAACACATAGGTTTCATAGGCGTTTGCGAAACGCCAAAAGCCGCATAAATACGGCAATTTTTTGTTGTTAAAATAAAATATCTCCTCAAGGTTTATGGTAAAATAGAATTGCCTAGAAACTAATTAACCATCCACCTAAAGGAGATATACCTACATGATAACATATAAGCAGCTCACTTTGGCAGAAATTTTTGAAGATTGCCAAAATAAATTCAGCAACGACAAATGTCAGTTCCTTACTCTGTTTAATGAAGCCATTAACCTTGATGAAATTGTTCCTGTTTCTTTTATCAACCATTTTCACGCCCATACCGGAAGACCTCGCAAACACCAGCTATATCCAATGCTCAAGGCTCTTCTGATCCAGCGTATTTTCTCAATTCCGACTGATACTCTCCTGATCGTATTTTTGAAATATTCTCAGGAGCTACGTGATTTCTGCGGTTTTGATGTGGTTCCAGATGGCTCAAAATTTACACGTTTCAAACAGGACTTTATGTTGGACTTACAATCTATGTTTGATCATCTCGTTGATCTGACCGAACCGATCTGCCAAAAACTGGATTCTGCCCTTGCTTCCATGACAATCTTTGATACCTCCGGTATTGAAGCATGGGTTACAGAAAATAATCCGAAATACGCAAACCGCATTATCAAACAATTGAAAGCCTTCAAGAAATCCCATAACCTTGATGATTCCTATGATCCTTACAAAGCAGCCTACGGTTCTATGCCCACACATGCTGCCTCTAACCAGGCAATACAGCAGATGTACATTAATGGACATTTCTGTTATGCCTATAAATTCGGCATCATTACGAATGGTCTTGGCATTGTCCGTGACATTACCTTTTATAACAAAAACTTCCTTCAGGCTCATCCGGATATCGTTGTTGAAAAGAAATCTGATTCTCCAGATGAAGACAAATCTCTTGCGGACTCAAAAGCACTGCTTCCGGTTTTGATTGATTTCTTCCAGAAACATCCGCTTATACAGCCCAAAACTTTCCTTGGAGATGCCGCCTTTGATGCCATTAAAATCTACAAATCGCTCTTTGAAGAAATCGGATTTCAAAAGACTTTTATCCCTCTGAAAACCAAACTCACCATAGAAGGGATCGACTATGCTGTAAACGGAAACGGCATTCCCTGCTGCCCTCACGACCCATCACTTCCAATGAAACGGGAAGGGAGTAAATCTCATTTGCGGAGCAAACTTCCTACCATGAAATTTGTATGTCCTAAAATGAAATGGGAATACAATCGTGCCGACAAGTCAAAGCGTCGCGTCTGTCATTGTGATAATCCATGTACGAAATCTTCCTGCGGACGGATGATCTACATTTATCCAGAGAAAAATCTTCGTGCCTATCCTGGTGTAGAACGTGGTTCTCAGGAATGGGAAGATACCTACAAGATTCGTGTAAATGTCGAAAAGTCAATCAATCATTTCAAAGATAGTTTCTGCATTGCGAACCGTAAAACGCAGAATGAAAAAACGCTTCATGCGGATTTACTCCTTGCTGGAATTACCCAGCTTGTTACCGTACTTGTTTCTGATAAACTACATCAGCATCAATACATCCGAAGTTTAAAGCCTTTGATTGCCTGATCATATGATCTATAAGTATTTTCCTTCGCAGTTCCTCTGGGAAGTCTTTTTTTCATGCCGAATTTTCAATCCAGCCACTTTTTTATCTTAAAAATCCTGCAATGCAGGATTTTTACCGCAGTTTCAATCAGGATTGCGAACTTGTTTCGCAATTACCTA
>CAVFVI010000026.1:40915-41652 GCA_963626055.1 Acutalibacteraceae bacterium | reverse complement strand
CAGGATTTTTACCGCAGTTTCAATCAGGATTGCGAACTTGTTTCGCAATTACCTATTAAATTCTCTGTCAGGTAATTTAATGTACGCATTCTTTCTTTATTCCTTATTTTTTCGACATTTGAATAATCAAAATCCGTTAAGAGAATTTTTTCAAGTGTGCGATCCTCAGAAACAAGGCGACTAGACATTCCTAATTTATCTAACAAGTCAAGTAATTTTTCCGCATTAGTAGATCCGCTTTTTGATGCTTTCCGGCAATAAACTGCAACCGATTTATGGAATATCGTTGAAAAGATAGTTCCGTGAAATGTATCTGTTACTATGCAACTGGCATTTTTTATATATCCTAGTATTTCATCAGGTCTGCATGGAATATAATTATCACAAAACAACTGCGGTTCCGCTAAAACAATGACCGACAATCCTTTTTTTTCAGCAAAGTCTAAGATGTCTTTTCCTTCCGCTGTAGAAAACCTATTTTTGTATCCATACACAACTAAATAATCTGTTATTTGTGGTCCTCTCCAATCTTTTTCTTCTAACCTTCCAATTAGCACAGGATCCAAATGACAAATCGGGTTGCTACCTGTCAATTCTTTTATTACTCTAGCACTGTTTGCATCCCTAACAGAAATACTTGAAAACCCCTGTAACCTCTCCTTTAATTCTGTCTCAACACCAGATTGAATAATTTTATCAATTGTCGTACTTCCAAATGATGCCGCATAACTAATAAT
>CAVFVI010000026.1:0-40905 GCA_963626055.1 Acutalibacteraceae bacterium | reverse complement strand
CATAGCATAACCAACTTTTGGATTCTGCTGTAAACAATTGAATACTTCATCACTACCCACTACTAGAATATCAACCTTTGTATGGTATCTTTCTTTCGCACCTATTCCCAGCAATGAATAGCATTTAATAAAATTCTGCTCAACCACGGATTGTGTGTGTTTTCCGAATATTTTAGCCAATCCACTTCCTATGCCAGAATTTTTAAATTTGTTTTTCTTTAAATCAATATATTTTTTTATCTTTTTATCTCTGTTATATCGATCTTGCACCAAAACCGATGGAGTATAATCAACAAATTCAACCGTGTATCCTAAGCTTTCTATTGTTTCTTTTAAGGCTAGTGCCTGCATAAATGATCCATAGTTGATAATCCTCTGCATTGATATAATTCCAATTTTCATTTTAGTTCTCCATAATCAGTTTGAAAGTATCCTACATCCCTTAACAAACATTTTAATCATCCTTCTATATGTAACTCTAATTTCTTCACGTTTTACAAATGGATTCTTCTTCATCTTTTTCAATTCTGAAAAAACAATCTTGTTTATTTTTTTCCTGTCTGCTTTTTCACATTTAGATGAGTCTGCTGCTGATATTAGTACTCCTCTTGCATTTCTAAACACAAAATAATCAGCAGCTTTCGATAATTCCGGACAAATGCTATTTACATATTCTCTGCATAGTGAAGCCTGGTTATATAAGTCAAATCTTTTTAATGTAAAAGGTTGTTTGCATATACTGTTTTCTCTAACCATATAATGGTATAATGGTGCTCCGACATAGGCAACCTTTTCACACTGAAATAGCAATCTAATTGTAAAATTCAAATCTTCATGCAGCACACCATATGGGTATCTCATTTTTTCAAATAATTTCGACGAATATAATTTATCCCATGCAGCAGAATCACAGTTATCGTACAACAACAGCTTCTTCGCAGCTTCCTTACCTGAAACTACAGTTTTTTTACAAGTAAACATTTCTTTGCGTTGACCTGATTCTTCGTTTTCTTGAAAACGCCCACAAATGGCAATAGCTGCATTACTTTTCTTACATGCTTCAAACAGCCTCTCATACATAACAGGCTCTATGTAATCATCGCTATCTACAAAGCCAATGAACGCACCTGTTGCGATGTTGAGTCCCGCATTTCTTGCATCTGATAATCCACCATTTCTTTTATGAATTACTTTAATTCTTGCATCACCTTGAGCAATCTTATCTGCCAAAATTCCACTATGATCTTTTGAGCCATCATCCACAACAATAATTTCTAAGTTTTTATATGTCTGGTTAATAATGCTTTTCAAACATCTTTCAAGATATCTTTCGACATTATAAACCGGAACAATTACAGATATTTTACTTTTATTCATTTCATTTATTTTCACTCTCTATCCTATTATATATATGTAATAGCATTTCATAATTTTCTTTTCTGTTATGTGTGATCGAAGCATGCTCGTGTGCTGCGTCAGAAAAAGCAACTGCTACTCTTTTATTTTCAAATATTCTTTTTACGTAATAAGCCAACATATACTCTGCATCTGCCTGATAAAGAAAGCCTTCTTCATTATGTTTTAACAAACAATTCGTTCCTCCAACATTAGACGCTACAACTGGTACCCCTAGTAACATAGCCTCTCCAACCGAGTTTGGGGAATTCTCTATAGATGATGGGCACACAAAAACATTCGCTTTGAGAAACTCATCAACCATCTGTTTTTCATTAAGCATTCCGGCAAATTCTACATGCTCACTCAATTTAAACTTCGTAATAAGATCTTGTACAATTTTCCCATATGTCGTTTTCTTAAATGCATTTGCTCCAATTATTTTTGCTCCACCAATTACTACTTTAGTATCGGGGTAGTATTTAATAATTTCAGGCAATGCTTTTAACAAAACATCTAATCCTTTTATTGGATACTGCGCTTGTGAGCAAAAAATCCTATGCGGAATACATTGCTCTACATTCCACTTGTTTTCATAAAAACCATCTCTTAAATTTTCATTATTAAAATGATATTCAATTTGGGGATTTATCTGCAAAGCTATTGCTTTATCCCAATCCGTACGGCCTATTACATTTTTTGCTTTTTTTATACACTGCACTTCAAATCTCCCACGATCTTGAAAATGCTTCTGCTGATCGTGTAATGTATCCATTTTTAAAATATCTCTTAATGTCTTTACCTGTTTTTCATTATCAGATAAGTTACCAAAATAATACTTAGCATAGACACTTACAAGACCTTGTATCGATATCACACAATTATTCAAAAGTCCCTTCTTTTCACTCGCAACAATAAGTGAAAGAGAATGCTGATATTCTGTTCCCCAGATATGAATCAGATTTGGTTTAACCATATCTAGTAGTACTTCAAATCTCGTCTCATAACTGGAATCATATGTCCAATTATTCTTTACTGTATTAGGGATTGCATAATAGCTTATACCATCCTTATCACGTTTATCTATTTTTTTTACATTTTTACTAGGAAATGCCAAGCATAAATGATATTCATCTGATAATCCTAGTTCTTTGCTAAGCCAAACCATCCATCCACCAACAGAGCAAATGTCCCACCCAAATGCGATTGAAGCATCTGGGGTTGGGTTATTACATAACCACAGAATTGTTTTCATATACTCAACCTCTCGTCTGATCGTCTATTCAATCACTTTCTTAATAAATCTTGCTGGATTTCCTGCCCAAATTTCCCTGTCCGGAACATTCTTAGTTACAACTGCCCCTGCTCCAACAATACTATGACATCCAATGGTTACGCCTTTCAAAATAATAGAATTTGCTCCAATGAAGGCACCTTCACAAATTAAAATAGGTGCTGACTTTATATCGGTATCCATATGTGATATTCGGCATTTATAATTCGATGAATGAAAATCATTGTCATAAAATTTACACGAGCCACCTATTTTCACATTATCCTCGACACAAATTTCAGAGCATGAAAAAAAAGCTGAGTTCGATATACCCACATTATTACCGATTACAATCTTTCCATTTTCTCTCGTATAGAAAATTGTTCTTTCCTGTCCTCCAATAGGATTATATTTGAATCCAGAATTTATGGAAACGTTATCACCAAATGCAACATTACCATACACATATATCCTACCATTAATTTTAGCATTCACACCACATTTTGTATTCTGCCTTTTCATGATTATACTATTGTATAACTTATTTATCGGGCACATCATTTTATCTATCATCTAGTTTTTACCTCCATATCCTAATTAACCAACACTTCATTCCAACTATTTTGCAAACTAATCGTAGTAAAACAAATAATTGTTTCGTAACAAAAAACATTCGTATGATGTTTCCATCACAATCATATTCATAATATACTCTATAAGATTTATCATGAGCTCTGCCGCCATCTTTTGACTTCGTTTATTTATCTTTATCCATTGAATCACGAACAAAATGGTACACAATAAAATGACATATACTATTGATATTTTCATACTGCACCACCACTTAACAACAAAAGTGAATACTATTCCAGTCGTCCCTAAATACTAGTGCGTAGCCTTTGAAGAAGTAATCGTATTCCCCCATGTCTCAGAGGCAAATAAGACTATAGCATATATCGGAAGAAGATAAAGCGTTTCGCTCATTAAAACAAAGAAGAAACAAATAATCAAAATTACTTTTTTGATGAAGTTTTTAGGCTGATACAATTCTATACACCCTTTAAAAAACCTAAATGCATAATACAGCATAAATGGAATTCCAAAATACTCAGCAAGAGCTAGTAAAGTAGTTGCGGAAGCATTCTGAGTGTTCGCAATTACTTGTCCTGTGTTTCCCAATCCAATTCCTGCAAATGGGTTATACAGAATTGCAGACAAGGCCGTTCGGATATCTGCCATTCTCTGCATAAGAGATCCATTCTCTTCTGCAAATTTGTTTGCGATATTTCCGCTCATCAAAATCATATAGGCAATCGAAATCGAGAATATAACTACTGCAGCGTATTTTAAAACTTGAATCTGTCTACTCTTATTTTTTAATTCAGTTTGTCCAAACAGACAGTCAACATAATCCTCTCCAAAACCTATAAGACTTATTAAAAGAATCATATACGCAGTCGTCGATTGTGTTGTTAGAACTGTAAGCAAGTAAATAACCAATATAATAACTTTATGCTTAAACCACTCCCTGTATCTTAGTAGTAAAAACATACCAAGAAATAAAAATCCCTGAAAGGCACCTGGCTCCCAAAAGGGGCCTGCATTTCTTCCAAACATATAGTTATATACATAGCCATTGCTTATTATTATCATCCGCATAATTCAATACAACTATCTTTCTCATCAATTTATCTCCTAAAGTTCAATGACCATATATACCCATTTTCTCCCAGAATCCCCTTCATGACCATTATAAATCCGAAATACAATACTGTTATAATAGAATATTTTAGTAATTTTCCTTTTTTCTTTACTGGTAAAGCATCATACAAAAATGGTATTAGCATAGGAACCGTAAACAAATAATAGCATCCCAATCTATTTCCCCACTTCAATCTTGAAGTCAAAAACATAATTGAAAAATACATCATATTTCCATATGATATTTTGTTAACAGCATTGAAGTCTTCACCAGTTACTCCAGAGAGCCTTCCATTCACAAGCAAAAGATACAGGTAAATAAGAAACATTATAACTGTAACGATACCCAAATTGGAATTACCAGTATAGTTTCCACTACCATTCATATAATTATATAGGCCCAATACACTTGTTATTTTTTGAATAATGCCACTAAGATTAATAAATCCTCCCATAACCAAACAAACGCACGGAACTATAACTTTAGTAGTCTTACTTATCCGATATTGTTTCTCCGAAAAGACAATTTCAAATGGCAGCAGGATTAAAAAGCCATAATGTGATAGTATTATCAGTGCCCATAATACTATCCTTTTTTTTCTGCTTGGATTTTCAAGCGAATACAAATAGAACAGTATTGCCGTGGCTGCACTTTGCCTCATAGTTGTAAAAACACCCGAAAAAGCTATAAAGAAAAAGGCTGCCAAATAAAGTGTTAGATGTGACTTTGTTCTATAATAATTTTTTAACGCTGAAATCAGGAAGCATAAATCAATCGCTGCGTATCCTATAAACAATGTTTTATAATTGAGTCCAAACGTATAGCCAATAGCTTTTAGTAAATTAAAAAGCGGTTCTTTATCTGTATTTAGAAAGTCAAAAACTCCACCACCATAATTACGCTCATAATACAGACGATAAGCTGCATCATCAGCCCCACCCATGTCTCGTAATCCATACATCCAAATAAAAGAAATGGAAAATATCAAAAAAATCCAAAAGAATTTCTCTGAATTATCTCTTTTCAAATTTCTATTTTTTCCAGCAACAACCTTAGTCTTTATATTTGGTATAATATATAATAAAAAAAACGGAAATATATAGTATAAAAGCATACTTCACCTCTTATTTTTCCTATGCAAAAACCTATACCCATAGTTTCAACATAGTCACCCTAAAACTTCTGTAAACTATGCCGATGTGTTTTTACAGTCTTCTAAATCTCACTCATTGCAAGTTGTTTTAGTGTAATCAAACCCTATAAAAGTAACATCTAGCCCTGTTACATTTTCTTTTTTAACTTTGATACAATTCTACAAACTAATAATCTGAGGTTATTACTCTTCTCTTGTGCAAAATAGGGCATATAGTTTTTATAGCCACCAGAGCAATGCAATGCTACTGCCATAACTTCTGTACCACTGTCCTTTACAGTGAAATACGGATGTTTATTTTTAAACTTTATAGATTTACATCCTGTCAGTTTCGATACCACATACTCATTTTTTCTTCCATTATCTGAACGTGAAATCGCATGATCCAGCACCCCCCCCCCAGCACCAGCTAGTGCGGTATTAAAATAGGACAATCCATTCAAATCAAGCCAAATCCAGAGAAGTGTCATATCACAAATTCCGCCCTTACTATGCGTTCTTTTATATTGATTAAAAATTTCTTCTAATTTTTTAGAGCGCAGCCGATAATAATCAATCAAAAAATTCACGAAAGATTCCAAATCTTCTAAACTCCATAAAGAGCAATGCGGAGAGACTGCCATTCCATCTGGATTTGAAACTGTATGTGAAAAAGCTCGTGCCCGTCCACTAAAGTATTGTGTCAGGTTCTGATATATCAAAAGATCTGAGTCACAAAGTATTATTCTGTTTAATTGCATTTTCTTACAATACTCATAAACATAAAAATACCTTTCAAAGCATCGAAGTTCAAAAATTTTATTGTTTAAAGAATAGTTCTGATATACATCTTTAAATGCTTCATATTTGTCACTTGGTAGCTCATCCATATTATAAGAATCAGGCCAAACATCCAAATTCTTTTCATCCCCCAGCAGCACAACCTTGCTATTAAACCTCTTTGCCTGTTGTAGTGCGGTTTTTAAATACCAGCTATTTCCTCTATGCCAAAATAAAATAATGTCCTCTTTTTCCATAATCAACAATCCTTCCCCATTGCAATACAAAACATATATTTTATGTATGGGACTAAAAAGTTTCTGAGCTTTCCATGTTTGTAATAACGAAAGACAAAATATCTCCACGATTTAATAGGCAAGCCATTTTCCGCATACAATTTTTTTATTCGTTTTTTTCTCGAAACGCTATGATCTTTAAAAGTATTCTTAATTCCATTATTTTCGCAATATCCGATATATTCTCTCGCCAGAACTAATCCATAGCCTTTTTCTTTCATTCTAAACGAATAATCAAAATCTCCCATTGCATGCTCATATCTACCATCTATGATTCCAACTTCATCTACTGTTTCAGAATTCAACAAAATACAATTCCAGTTTGCAAGATCACAAGTAACATATGTTTCTGAATTAGGTGAAATCATCGGTCCAATATAATCACCTTTTTTTTCTTCTATAAAATTTGCTCCTCCATAACTCTGTTTTCCTGTCGTTTTTGATAAAGTACATCCGACTATTCCAGCTTTAGGATTGTCTAAATATGCTTGGTACATATTCTTCCACATCGTTGGCAAGAAAAAAACATCATCATTAATCATAAGATATAATTGATATCCTTTTTGTTTAGCCGCTTTCATGGCAACATACATTCCCCGGCTCCAGAATAAATTTCCATCTCCTTTTAATATTTTTGCGGTTGGACAAATTGCTTTTATCCTTTCCGCTGTTCCATCTGTTGACCCATCATCACAGACATACAAATCAAATTTTGGTATATCCTTTTGCATCTGCAAACTTTTTATGCACGCACATGTTTTCTCTTTTCTATTATGGCAAGTAAAAATAATTGCTAGTGAAGAATCCATATAATATCTCCTATATCACTAGCATACTCTGCTAGTTTTTCTTTCATTTTTTTCGTATCTTATTAAGAACTTCATATACAATAATATCTATAAAGTTACGTTTAAGAATAACCTCTCCCCGCGTGTCATAAACCCAATGAAGTAACGACTTATGCGCGATTTTCTTTTTTTCTCCAGTCTGTTTTAAATCATATAAAAGGATCTCACTTCCAGGGACTTTATAGAGAACATTCAGCTCCCACGGCCTCATTTGTAAGCCAAATGTCCGGATTATCTTGTATGGGAGTTCCTGTGTTGTAATGAGAAAATCACTATTATAATCCGTTTTCTTTCCATATAGATCAACGCATAGTTTTCCATCAGGTATATCTAATACAGCTTTCACCTGTTCATTTTCAAAAAATGCGTCATATACCGCCGTCTGCTCACGATATTCAGGAAAACTATATTTTCTTTCACACCCTAACTCTAACGGGATTTGCATACGATTTGTACTAAATGCGTAGTGTGTCCCTGCGTCCGCGAAATTTGATGACAGCGATTGATAGGGATATACAAAATACTTATTTGTATCAATACAGTATTCAACATGAAATTTTAACCAAGATGACTTTGGCCATGCGAGCACATTGGCAGGAACCCGTGCCACATCTACCTTTTCATACTTTTTTCCCTCATACCACGAATAAAACGCATTCCATTGCTTTTTCATCCAAATCTGTCCCCATGATTGTGGGTACTGCATAAAGAAAACATCATAGCCTTTTGTCACAGGAGTAAATGGTCTGTCAGCATTTACATTCCACGAGTGAGAGTACAACGATATTCCTGCAACAGTGTCATCATCCATATATTTTTCTACTGCTTGCGTTGCATAGTTAAAAAACGCTGGAGACACGACCAAATCATCTTCAAGGACTATAAGCGCATCGAATCCATATTCATTAATGTATCCACCACATTTCAGCACATGATTCTTTAGCCCCAATCTTTCCGGATATGTTTTTATAATTTTTTCTCCAAAAGACCATTCTATCGTTTGTGCATATTCTTCCACATCATTTGTGCCACTGTTATCTATGCTAATTATTAAATCCACTTTTTGAGAATAATCTGCTTGATGTAATGATTCCACCAGTCTTTTTATGCTATCTATGCGATTATACCCAATAACTACAATGCCAAATTTATTCATGTTTAAATCTCTCTTTCAATCGGCTGATATCCTCAAAATCGTCCGCATATTTCTCAATCCAATTAATATCCTTATTCCACCATTCTAATTCTTGTAAAAAGGCTATATCTTCGTCAGAGAATCTCTTCCTGATTTCCTTTGCCGGAGTTCCTCCAACGATTGTATACGGCTTAATATCTGAAGTCACTATACTTCCAGCCGCAACGATTGCACCATCTCCTATATGTACGCCTGACATTATCTTTACGTCATACCCTATCCACACATCATTTCCTATCTCAACATACCAATTTTTTTCTTTATCTACATAGGTATATTCTTCAAACTTATCTTTATCAACATAACTAAACCCAGCCTGTGTATTTCGTGCATAAAAAGCCGGGTATGTTGACACAAATTTCCTTGTCGGATGATTTCCAAAAACAACCTGCACCTTTTGCGAAATTGAGCAGTATCGTCCTATGCGACATTTGAACATCTTACTGTATGAAGCTATATAACTGCCATAGCCCACATTGCAATCGCTAATTTTTGAAAATTTTGCGATATTATTACCGCCCTCTAGAGTTGTGTTTTTCACTAAAGCCAACTTACTAACTCTTGATTTCATTTGCATTCTCCATTATAAAATCTATAATTTTCCCACATTGCTTGATGGTATTTTTCTCATTTCTAATAAACTCAGCTGCCTGTACCCCCAGTTGCTTTTTTTCTTTCTGAGATATGTTCATAAACTTTTCAATTCCCCTTGCGAGTGCTTTTTCTGTGTCTTCTGAGACAATGCAAAGATATGGAATGTATTCTCTCGGAATACCTGCGATATCAAAACTTAGCACCGGTGTTCCCGTTGCCATATACTCAAACAATTTAGAAGGAAAACAATATCCTGATGCCGGTTCGGACGGCAATCTCATATTTATCAACAAAGATGCCTCTGCCTGTTTTTGCAGTACATCTTGTCTGCTTGGCAGAAAACCATAAAACTTAATCCTATTGTCCTTCTTTGCACACGCCTTAATATATCCTTCGGTATTACCTCCTCCGGTTATCCAAAGTTCTATCTCAGAGTCTTGAATGCTCATAAAAGCATCTACAAGCATTTTTATACCATACTGCTCATCCAGTTTTCCAGAATACATAACAGCTTTCTTTTTTTCCTTGACAGCAGCAGTCTGTTCAGTTGTATCGTAACTTCCCTCCATTAAAATCCATTTATTAGACGGAATTTCGAGGTATCCTGCCATTTTTTCTGCATAAAGAATAAATCCGTCAAACTTCTTCTGCATTTTCTTTATGCTCTGCCAGTCAATTTTTTTCAATGCCGCCTTTACACGATTCTGTCCCAAATCCATAAACTGTGGCAAATCAGTAATAATAAGATATATTTTTGCCTGCGGAATTTTTTCTTTAATACGACAAGCAGTTGCCATTGGTGCGGAACGCATTGAATATACAAAAACAATTACATCACTGCCTTTATATCTTGTTTTGCACCATTCATCTGCAGCTTTGAGCATTGCTTTTTTACAATTCACTCGATTGATATACTTATCATTCTTATAACCAACACTTATATCCATTGCACCTGGCTTATGTTCCCATGTTACCGGTGCGATCATTCTATCTTGGTACACTGGGTAAGGCGGTAATACGCTTCCGTTTATAGAATCACACTCAATACCACTTACTTCTTCAATTCCATAAAGCAGGTTTTTCTGGGATACCTGTGCAGAAGCTAAATCATACCCCTTTTTTGCCTTAATTTTAAATTCCTCATCGCTTTCCAAACAGCCAATCCATAATATCTGGGGCATGATAATACTCCTTCCTCACAACCTCTTAATAACCCGCGCCGGGTTTCCAGCAATCACACAGTTACCCTCAAACTTCCCAGCAACCACTGCACCAGCGCCAACAACACATCCATCGCCCAGCACTGTGCCCTTCAATATGATGCTGTTGCACCCGATGAAGCAGTTCTTTCCAATCTTGATTTCTCGGCTTGGCACCAGATCACTGTCGCCGCCATTTTCATCTCGCAGTAGCTTATTTCTCATCTCTGCTTCGATGGGATGGAAGTCATTATCCAGAATCTTGCAGTTGCCGCCGATGCAGGTGTTTTCACCAATCGTGATCTTCTTTCGAGCGTAAATCGTAGCACCAGAAATTCCTACATTATCGCCGATCTCAATCTCTGCTCCCGGAGCGCGGGTAACAATGATCGTCCGGCTGTAAAGGCCAACCAGATTGCTTAAAAAGCTGCTCTTAATCGTGACGTTCTCGCCGATTTTCAGCTTAGCACCACCTTTGTTGAAGATGATCGGCACCCCCTTCAGCAAGAGGTTCTTTCCATATTCAACTTTCGTCATCTTCATAACCAGCTTAAACCAGTTACTATTCATACCTCTCGCCTCCTTTACAGCTTCAGAATCTCTTCTGCGTACTTTTTCACCGACACGTTTCTGGTCAGATTCTTTTCCAGATTCTCACGTCCTCTGGCTCCCATCGCTCTGACTTTTCCAGAGCCAGCATTGTCAATGAACCAGCGGATATTCTCTTCAACCTTGTCATACTCACCCGGCTCACAGCAAAGACCACCGTGTGTATCTTCAATCAGGCAACGAACTTCAGATCCCGCTTCGAGGACCCCTAATACTGGCTTAGCTGCCGCAGATAGTCCGTAATATTTTGAAGGACAACTTACGCCTTTAATGCCTTTTGCGTTCACACACCAGTGAACATCACCTGCGTTCAGGCTGTAAATCAGGTCAGCCTTATCCTGGTACGGAATGAAAGTCACATTGTCCATGTGATGCTCTTTTACATACAGCACCAGTTTGTCCAGGACGGAACCGGCACCCACAAAAGCAAATACGACCTCTCGTCCATCTCCAGTCTTAGTTCCCGGTTTGATTTTCTCCACAACCTTAATCAGATTTTCAAGATCGTAGTACAGGCCAATGTTGCCAGAGTACATAATGACAAACTTTCCATCCAAACCGTATTTCTTCTTGAAGGCCAGAACCTTTTCGTTATTTTCATCCAGCGGATAGATTTCGTTCTCATCAATCCAGTTGTTAATCATAACGGTCTTCGGAACTTTCTTTCCCTTGAAACGTTTCTCGACTGTTTCCACTAGATCGCGTCCGACTGTGATCACAAGATCACTGCGCTTGCAGCTGAACTTGTCAAACCACATCATGGCATCTGTCACCAGTTTGCTCTTGGTATAGCCAACAGCCAGCACCTGCTCTGGGTTAAAGTCCTGAATGTTATAAATGTACTTGGCGTGTTTCATCCATTTACCCCAGACGCCCAGCAAACCGCCGAGAATCGGAGGCTGGGAAATGGAAAACACATAGTCCATCTTTCCGACCTTGAAAGTCGCACCCATTGCTCCAAAGAAATAGGAAACAATGTTCTTCACACGGCTCTTTTTATTGGTCTTACTGAACTCCGGCACACGGATTCTCAGCACCTTCACGCCGTTGATTTCTTCTTCGTAATATTTCTGTGTCTTATATTTATCTTCAATGGTTCCTAAATAGCTGGGAACCACACAAATTACCGTAATATCAAACTTATCCAACATGCCTTCTGCGAGTTCACGGAGAATCTGGCCTGTGGATGCAGTATCAGGTATGTAGTAATGTGCATAAATCAGCAGTTTCTTTTTTGCCATCCTGCATCTCCCCTCTGTGTACTTCTTAGTCACGCTGGAAAATATCGCGTGTGTAAACCTTATCCTTCACATCATCCAGGCATTTGTCATAGCGGTTTGCGATGATGGCATGGCTCATTTCCTTGAACTTAGCCAGATCATTCACAACAACAGAGCCAAAGAAGGTCTCGCCGTCTTTCAGAGTCGGCTCGTAGATGATAACAGTTGCACCCTTTGCCTTGATGCGCTTCATGACACCCTGAATGGAACTCTGACGGAAGTTGTCGCTGTTACTCTTCATGGTCAGACGATACACTCCGATGGTCACAGCCTTTTCCTGCTTCTCATCATATTCGTTGTCCTCGTCATAGCCATAGTAGCCAGCCAGCTTCAGAACACGATCAGCAATGAAGTCTTTTCTTGTTCTGTTGCTCTCGACAATAGCTTCGATCAGGTTTTCCGGCACATCAGCATAGTTTGCCAGCAACTGCTTGGTATCCTTCGGCAGGCAGTATCCGCCGTAGCCAAAGCTCGGATTGTTGTAGTGGCTGCCGATACGAGGATCGAGGCAAACACCATCGATAATCTGCTGGGTGTTCAGACCCTTGCTCTCTGCATAAGTGTCCAGTTCGTTGAAGTAAGCAACACGCAGAGCCAGATATGTATTGGCAAACAGCTTAACCGCCTCTGCCTCGGTGAATCCCATGAACAGGGTATCGATGTTCTCCTTGATAGCACCTTCCTGCAGCAGACCGGCAAACTCGTGAGCAGCCTCAACCAGACGCTCATCGTTCAGGTCAGTACCAACGATGATACGGCTCGGATAGAGATTGTCATACAGAGCCTTGGACTCACGCAGGAACTCCGGGCTGAAGATGATATTCTTGCTGTTGAACTTTTCTCTTACACTTGCAGTGTAACCAACCGGAATGGTGGACTTAATGACCATGATGGCGTTCGGATTGTACTCCATGACCAGCTTGATCACAGCCTCGACTGCGCTCGTGTCGAAGTGCTGCGTGTGGCTGTCGTAGTTCGTAGGGGCCGCAATTACAACAAAGTCCGCATCAGAGTATGCAGTCTTTGCATCCAGTGTTGCGGTCAGGTTCAGTTCCTTCTCAGCCAGATATTTTTCGATATAGTCATCCTGAATCGGGGACTTGCGGTTATTGATCAAATCCACCTTCTCCGGGATGATATCCACAGCAGTCACCTGGTGGTGCTGCGAAAGCAATGTGGCAATTGACAAGCCGACGTAACCGGTACCCGCAACCGCAATTTTATAGTCCTTTTTCATAATCCTATATCCTCCATTTTGTATCTTCTTTAATTATTGAAAGGCTCATTACGAGCCGAGTAAGCTATTTAAAACAGTGTGTTCATCATTTAAGATGCCTGATGCTCACAACTGTGTTTATCATTTTTATCAGCTAAAACCGTCCAGCCGTGAATTTATTCATATTTTTTCGTTAATTTATAGTCTCAAAAGACCGCCACTGAATCTTTGAGGTAGACACCTGTTGGTGCATGAGCTTTGTTGAAACTGTACACATCATTCAATTCAAATCTCACTCTCTATTGTTCAGCATGAACAATTCATACTGTTTTTTGCTCAGCACGGTTCGCTGACATGTACTTATCATCATTACCCATGCTCTACTCAACAGCAGTTTTGCAAAGTAGAAATCATCTGTTTTTCAGTAATTTTCATGACTCTACAAACCGTTGCGAAGTAGGTGTCATTAACAGGTCAGATAGTGTACTCAGCAACAATTTCAAGCGCAGGTGCCAAGCTCATGGATTTTTAATGTAATCATCGTCAAGAAGATCATTTTCTCAGCTTCGCCCTCTTCCTTATCCCCAACAGCACTCCGGTCAAAATCAGCAGCGAGCAAAGCAGGGTCAGCCACCAGTTTTCGGTAAAGCCGGCGATCAGGTAGCCAACAAGGCACACGGCAATGACCACAAAGGCGTACTGCATCTGGGTCTGCACATGGTTGATATGGTTGGACTGGGCACCGGAGCTGGACATGATGGTCGTATCAGAGATCGGCGAAATGTGGTCACCGCAGACGGCACCGGCCAGGACTGCCGCTACAGAGATGATCATCATGGTCGGGTCCAGTTCAGCAAACATGTTGACCACGATGGGCACCAGGATAGCAAAAGTGCCCCAACTGGTGCCGGAAGAGAAGGCAATAAAAATTGCAATGCAGAAGATGATCAGCGGCACAAAGTTCATCAGGCCAGAATTCAGGTTGATGGCCGAACGCACAAAGGTACCAATGCCCAGGGCATCTGTCATACCTTTCAGGGTCCAGGCCAACACCAGGATCAGGATGGCGGGCATCATCAGCTTGCCGCCTTCGGGAACGGAATTCATAAAATCCTTGAAGCCGATGACACGGCGCGGCAGATACAAAAGCAGCAGGAAGCCCACTGTGACCAAACCGGCAAACACCAGCGATTCCGAAGAAGAACAGTTGGCAAAGTCCTCCACCAGGTTCTGGCCGCCATTCAGATGGCCGGTCCAGATCATGGTTGCGATTGCCGTTGCAATCATAACGACCATGGGCGCAATCAGATCGATGACCTTGCCCTTGGCATATTTACCACCCTCGGTGGGGTCTTTGGTTTCCTGGTTCTGAAACTCTTCCCCACCGGAGGTGAACAGGTCACCCTTGGCTGCGTTTTCTTCATGCTTTTTCATCAGGCCGAAATCGAAGCCCAGGATAGAAGTAAAAAACACCATGTACAGCGTTAAAATGGCATACAGATTGAACGGAATGGTTTTGACGAACATCTCAAAACCAGACATGGAACTGCCTGCCGGAACGTAAGAGTTGACGGCTGCCGCCCAGGAAGAAATGGGTGCAATGATGCAGACCGGCGCGGCGGTGGCATCAATGATATACGCCAGCTTGGCGCGGGAAATCTTATACTTATCCGTGACAGGGCGCATGACAGAGCCAACCGTCAGGCAGTTGAAGTAGTCATCCACAAAAATCAGCGCGCCGAGCAGCGAGGTTGTTACCAAAGCAGAACACTTACTTTTCAGGTGACTGGACGCCCATTCGCCGTAAGCACGGGTGCCGCCGGATTCCTGCATGAGCATGACGATCATGCCAAGAAGGATCATGAACATCAGAATGGAAAAATCCACGCTGTCGATCATTGTGTTGAACAGCGTATCGAACGCGATCCACGGGTGGAACTCCGCCGCCAGCAATGCGCCAAGCGCACCCCCCCGCAAACAATGACAAATACACTTCTTTGGTCAGCAATGCCAGCGCAATCGCCACAATGGGCGGCATCAGTGACCACCATGTTCCTACAAACATCCTTAATTCCTTCCTTTCCCCTTTTAATCTATACTGCGCAACCTCCGATTTGCGGCACAAGTGCTGCAAATCATTTCGCTATGCGGTGGTATATTTTGAAAAGTATCAGTATTTTACTGACTTTACAGAATTCTTTGTATATAAAATTTTATCAAAAGTCTTCTTTTGCTATATTGGTATGTTGTGTTGTGTCATATAGGTATGCAAATATAAAAGTTTGAATATTGTGATGTTTTTGCTACTTATTACTTTTTATTCACTATTTTTCACACTGCATTTATATTTCTGAGCAAAACTTCCTGTATAGAGTACACCTATAGTACACCTATAGTACAACATTTTAACTAGAGCCATTCTAACATATTAACAATACAGATTCAATATGTAAAAAAATAATATATCCTAGATAACGTTACTTATTTTTACCCATTTCCCCTCTCTTTCTTTTGAAGCAAGCTGCAGCCAAAAATCCTATTTTTTTGCCAGAAATCGATATTTTTTAGTGTATGGCGATACCATCATGCTGCACTCTATGCTATAATAAGGTCAGATACCGTGCCAAAATAGGACACTATTGCTATTTTTGTACGATTTTGTTATTTGCTATGCCCAACATCCCGGACCGGACTACAAACATTCCCCAGAAATCCCCGCCGCAAAGCCAAAAAGGAGGGCACACCATGTTCGTCCAGAAAGTACCGCATATCAAAGACCAGTTTTTGACGCAGGAGCGCGCCAGCATGGAGCTGGAAAGCGGTCAGATTGCCGTGGGTTGGTATACCAACGAGCAGGACAGCCAGTCCGTTGTGCACTCCCACCCGTATTATGAGCTTGTGCTGCCCCTGGTGGGCAGCAACGTGCGCTATTCTGTGGACGGCAACATTTATGATGTGAACCTGGGGGAAATGATCATCTTTCCTGCCCGGTGCTACCATGCGGGCATGTTCAATATCACGGATAAAATCTCTGAACGCCTGATTGCCCAGATCGACACCGAGCTATGGCAGGAAGCCCTGCTGGCCAGCGGGCTTGCTGCCCCCGCCTGGCTGGGGCAGCTGGTGATCCTGGATGCAGACGCCGTTACTGCCTGGGATCTACGCGGCTTATTTGAGCGGATGGCCCAGACCGCTTACTTACATAGCAGCACCCAGCACATGGTGCAGCGGTGCGAGCTGGTAGAGCTTTTGCTGCTGATGGACCAGATCGTGGCCGAGCGCCGCACGGCGCCGCCCAGTGCCACAAGTGCCCTGGTTGCCAAGGCCGTTGCCTTTTTGCAGGCCAATTATACTGATCCCAACCTGACCGTTGCCGGCCTTGCCAAATACACCTACACCAGCCGGGAGCATTTGTCCCGCGCGTTCAAAACCTACACGATGGAAAGTGTACATGGCTATTTAACCAACCTGCGCATGCAGCATTGCCGCCGAGCCATTGCGGCCGGGGCCAGTGTGCTGGATGCCTGCAACGCCAGCGGTTTTACCAACTACACCAGTTTTTTGAAAACTTTCCGCAGTTTATACGGCATTACGCCGTCCGAATACCGCAACCAGCTGCGGCGCACACCGGAGCGGGACCACCCTGCCCCATAAACAATACCAACCAAAAAATAAACCAAAAGCGCCGTTCGGGGGGAGACATTTTCCCCGAACGGCGCTTTTGGTTTGTTCAGCAAGCAAAGATGAACAGGTCCCACCCGGTTTTAGAGCTTTGCTTGTTTTTACGGCTCTACAATGTTAAAGTACAGTTTCAGCTGTGCCATGCTGCTGCACAGTGCGTTGTAAAGCGCCTCATCACCCTCTACGGATTCCACCAGCTGTTCCATGCCCTGCTGGTTGCCGTTTGCAATAGCCAGAATCCCCATCCGCCGCGTTTTGATCGTCAGATCCGGGTTTTCGGCCTGTTCACCTTGGTAATAGAGCAGTACACCGTGGTGTACCTTCAACAGATAGTTGTCACCGTCCGTCAGCTGCAGGTTGATGGTAAAGCTCTTATCTGCCAGCTTGTCGGTGTCCAACATAATCCCCATATAATCCAGCATCGTCTGGGCGTCCATATTCTGTGCGGTGGAGCCCACACCGGTGGTGGTGTTTTCGGGGTAAAGGGAAGTTCCGTTGCGCAGCTCAAAAGCTGCCACTAAATAGGCGTTGCGCCATGCGCCGGATTCTGCCTGGTAACCAAGCTGTTCCAGGGCATCGGCACACAGGTAGCGGGCCTGCTGGTTATCCGGCTCGGCATACACCAGTGCGTTGGTAATTTCCGCCACCCACTGGTATTCGCCCTTTTCGTAATCATCGTGGGCCATCTGCAGCACCTTGTCGGTATCACCCAGGTATTCCACCAGCTTTTTGGCGTATTCCGTGGGTTCCAATTCATCCAGGTGCACGGGGTTGGCATCGTACCAACCCATGTATTTTTGATAAACCGCCTTGGCGTTATGCTTCAGGGTGCCGTAATACTGGCGGGTATACCACACTTTATCCAGTGCTTCGGGCAGCTGGATCATCTCGGCGATTTCATCGGAAGTATAGCCCTGATTGATATAAAGCAGCGTCTGGTCGTTGATAAACTTATACACTGCCGCCGTGTTGGTCATGTATTCCTGAATCACATCGTTGCCCCAGTGCGGCCAGTTATGGGACTGGAACACCACCTCGGCATCCTTACCGAACAGGGTCTGTGCTTCGGTGATATAGCGTGCCCAGGCGTTGGCATCGCGCACCTCGGCACCGCGCAGGGTGTAGAGGTTGTGCAGGGTGCCGGTGCAGTTTTCGGCCATCCAAAGGGCCTTTTTCTGCGGGAAGTAGGTGTTCATTTCGGCGGGGGCTTCGGTGCCGGCCGTCAGCTGGAAGATCGCTTCCACGCCGTCCAGATTGGTTTCAAAAATTTCATCCGTCACTTCATAGGTCGGCGGCAGGTAGCCAACGCCGCCCTGGGCAACCGTCAGGCCAATGCCGACGGACAAGCTGCCCTGCTCGCCCTTGCGCAGCACGGAGCCATACTGATACATGGAACGGCGTTTCATTGCGGTGCCGACAAAAACATTTTCCCGCATGACGGCATCGGCAAAGCCCTGCGGCACCAGAATAGCCGTTTTGCCGGAGGCCAGCTGTTTTTCCAGCGGAAGGCTGGGATCCGCCACCTGGTCGGCAGTCAGCAGGCCCTCAATGCCGCCGTAATGGTCTACATGGGAGTGGCTGATGACCACTGCCACGATGTTTGCTTTGCCCATTTCGGATTCAAACAGTTCCAGCGCGGCTTTGGCGCTGACCGCGCTGCTCAGGCAGTCCAGAATGATCCAGCCATGGTCGCTGCGCACAAAGGTCAGGTTGGAAACATCGTATCCGCGCACCTGATAGATATCATCCGTCACTTTGAACAAGCCATAGCGGGCGTTGTACTGGGTGTTGCGCCACAGGCTGGGGTTGGCGGAATCCGGTGCTTCGGTATCCCGCACAAAATCATAGCTGTCCTGGCTCCAGATCACATTGCCCTGCTCCCCGGTCAGCACCAGGGAATCCGGCGCGGTGATAAATCCACGCTGGGCAAATTCGCCCTCCTGCTCATCGCTGAAATCCAGCAGCTGGTATACTTCGGCGTTGACCTGGGCGGTCTGCTCGGTGGCGGGTTTGGCTTCGCCATTGGTCCATTCATTGGTTTGTTCCACAGCCTGTTCATCGGTAGCATGGGTCGCTTCCGGTTCCACTGTGCTGGCTGCGGGCAGGCTGTCCGCCGGTGCCTGCTGCGCCGCACATGCGGTGGACAGGCCAAGCAGCAGAACGGACAGGGTAAGCGCGATAGTTTTTTTCATATGCGTTTCTCCTTTGGGCGTATCTGAAAAGTCGAAAATTCAGTTTATTTTCAGGTACACCGTATATTCTGTTGTTTTTGTCTGGTGGACGGTACCGTCGTACCGGCTTATGGTTTCCCCGGAGATTGTAGCGATTTAGAAAAGTTATTTGCGATCTATCATGAAAAGCTGGTGCAAAGCACCGCTTGTTATAAAAACACCCTACTCTATGTGGGGGCTTTCTCAACACCCCCGATTCCCTTTACAAATTCAAAAGTACATTGGCGCAGAAAACATTATGATCGGTTTCCAGCGTCAGCTTGCCGTTATATTTCTGGGCGGTGGTTTCCACACTGATCAGCCCAATGCCGCCCTCCTCTGCTTTTGTGGAAAGCAGGTGCTGGCCCTCGCGTTTCAGCTTGCCGTTGTAGCGGTTTTCCACGCTGATGCCCATCATGGCGGGGCTGAGCATCCGGCAGAGCACCTGCACCCGCCGCTGTTCCGGCGGCAGGGCGGCGCTGGCGCGCAGTGCGTTTTCCAACAGGTTGCCCAGCATCATGCAAAGGTCCGCTTCCGGCATCGGCAGTTCCCGCGGCAGTTCAATATGCCATTCGATGGGAATATCCCGCTGGGCAGCGGCCAGATCATAGTGCCCGGCAATGGCATCCACGGCCGCATTGGCACACAGGGTTGGGCGCTCCACGCTCAGCTCGCTGACATATTGGCGCAGGTAATCCCGCAGTTTATCGGTCTCGCCGCTTTCGGCCAGGCCGGCGATGACATGCAGGTGCTGGCGGAAGTCATGCCGCAGGTGGCGGGTTTCTTCCATATAATTGCGCAGCTCGGTGTACCGGCGGGATTCTGCCGCAAGCATCTGGTTTTCGCTGTTCAGCTGCAGGTTGCGGGTGTATTCCTGCGCAACGCGGTAAAGCTGGTACAGAATCAGATACTGGCCGAACAGGAACACCCCAATGCCCAGCAGCGATACCGGCTGGATGCGGTTCAACAGCACGGTTTCGGGGTTCCACGGCATAACAAAGATCAAAAACACCGTGTAAATGGCGGGCAGCGGCCAAACCAGCCGCCAAACGCGCTCCACGTGGAATTCCCGCAGCATCCATTCGTACCAGCGGGAAATTGTCATGCTGTATACCGCGCAGATCGCGCCATCCAGTATCAGCGAGATTACCCCCGTGGAAACCAGGGTGGAATAGCTGACCGTGTTGCCCACCTCGACCCGTGCGTTCAGCACCGATGCCACCAGTGAGCCAACGCCCATCAGCATGGTGGCCGTTAAAAACACAAACGCGGTCTGGCTGAGCGAAACAACCGGGTCCACACTGCGGCGCAGCAACAAAAATGCGGGGATCAAAGCTGGCAGCAGCAGCGCATTGGTTTGCAGGTGCAGCGCCGTGCAGATGGCCGCAAACACCAGGCAGGCCGCGGTGACCAGCCCCAGCGCCAGCCATGCGGTGCGCTTTGGGTTTTTCAGCTGCCCGCGCATGGGCCAAAGGCACAAAAACGCAGCGGGGTACAGTTTGGCAAAATCCAGAACAAAGCGGATGTAAATTGATCGTTCGATCCTTCTCACCTCCTAGGGGGCAGCGGTTCAGAACCGGCTGCGCATGCGGCGGAACTGGTATTGGGTAAACTGGGTGAACAGGCGGCCTTTATCCTTTTGCCGCACGGGGAAGCTTGCCCCGTTCAGCATCTGGATCTGATCGTTTTCAAAGCGCAGGGCTTTATCCATGTTTAGGATAATGCCGCGGTTGCAGGCCAGAAACCTTGGGTCCTGGCTGAGCTGCTCCTGAATATAGGAGAACAGCTCCGAAGCTTTGCATTCGCCGTCATCCGTCACAATGCTGACGCAGTGGTTCTGCGATGTGGCAAAGTGGATCTTACCGAACGGCAGCCGCATGATCCGGCGTGCCACATGCACTTCCAGCTCCGGCTCCACTTTTTCCAGCGCGTGCAGAGCGTCCTGCAACAGTTTGGCCACACGGTCATTGGCATAAGGGTTGAGCAGATAGTCAAACGGGTGCAGCGGGAAGGAATCCCACACATACTCGCTGGACGATGTAACAAACACGATCAGCAGGCGCTTATCCGCTTCGCGCAGGGCACGGGCGGTCTCAATGCCGTTGGTGCCTTCCATGCAGATATCCAGGAACACCATCTCATACTTACCGGGTGCAAAATGTTCCAGCAGGGCATCACCGCTGCCAAAATATTCGCAGCTCAGTGCAGTTTGCTGTGCGGCGGCGGTGCGCAGCGCGTATTCCAGCCGTTCTGCATCTGCTGCAATATCATCAATAATTGCGGTTCGCAGTTGCAGCATCTTCGTAATCCTTTATGTATTCTTTATCTCACTGGTATTATTATACCATATTTTCCCGTGCGTGAATGTCCGTTCACGCACCAAACAGGGCGATTCACGCAAAAAGCGGCAGGGTGCGCGTTGCCTGCGCCCCTGTTCTGCTGCTGGCAGGTAAAGCAAAAGGCCCCCGGTGCCGTGCAGCGGCGGGGGCCCAAAACATGGTTTACTTTTTCGGCAGGCCCTGCATCATCAGGGGCAGCTCCAGATCGCACTGTTCTAGCAGCGCGCCGTTACAAAGGATCTCTGCCGCGGGGCCGCTGGCCGCCACTTTGCCCTCGTGCAGCAGCACCACCCGATCGCAGGTTTCATAAATGAAATCCAGATCGTGGGAGGCGATCAGCTTGGCGCAGGGCAGGCTGTTCAGGATATGGATCAGGTTGCGCCGGTTTTTGGGGTCCAGCGCGGCGGAGGGTTCATCCATCAGAATCAGCTCCGGGTGCAGCGTTAAAATGCCCGCAATGGCGGCCAGCTTTTTCTGCCCGCCGGACAGGCGGTATACCTGCCGCTGGGCATAATCCTGCATATGCACCAGCTCCAGTGCTTCCTGGGTGCGGCGGCGCACTTCTTCCGGCGGCAGGCCGTAATTTTCGGCGGCAAATGCCACATCGGCATACACAGTGGGCATAAACAGCTGGCTGTCCGAATCCTGAAAGACATAGCCGATGCGGCGGCGGATCTCTTTTAGGTTGGCGCGGTTCATTTCCAGCCCGCACACGGCGATCTGCCCCGGCTGCGCAGGCAAAATGCCCACCAACAGCTTGAGCAGGGTGGATTTGCCCACACCGTTGCTGCCGATCAGCCCGATGCGCTCCCCTGCCCCGATGGCAAAGCTGATATCATCCAGCACGCGGGTATCCTTCCAGTCCTGGCTTTCGTCATACCGGAAGTTCAGGTGGTTCAGCGTTACAACATTCTTTTCCATGGTTATCCTTACATCGGGCATAACGCAAAAGCCCCACAGCGGGGCCGCCGCCATGCGGCCGCGTTATGTGCCTTACATTTTGATTCTTACCCGAACATCCGCCCCAGCAGCTCAAACACCGGCACCGCGCGGAACACCACACAGTACACACAGGCCGCTGCGGCAAAACAGACGGATGGTCCAGCCCCGCCCGCCGTTTTGCTGTTCAGGGTAAAGATTCCGCTAAAACCGCGCAGCTGCATGCTTTCGTACACATTTTGGGCACGGTCAATGCTGCGCAATAACAACTGCCCGGCCAGCGAGCCCCAGGCGCGGTAATGGATGCCGTTCTGCCCCGGCGCACGCAGCGCATACGCGGTGGAAATGCGCCCGCCCTCCTGCAATAACAAGATCAGGTAGCGGTAGATCAGCAGCAGCGTTACCACCATCACGCGGGGCACATGCAGCTGCTGCAATGCACAGCATACCCCGTTGATGCCGGTGGATTCCATTAAAAGGTAGACAGCCAAAAAGCAGAACACGCCTTTCCCCAGCAGCACCGCAAAGGTGATCCACGCCCCGCTGACGGCAAACCCGCTCAGCTGCACGGCAGGCTCTTTGGCAAACAGCAGGTTGGCCGCACCCACGGCGGCCAGCAGCAAAATCACGGGCCGGAACTGCCGCAGGCAGCCGGAAATCGAAAGCCCCTCTGCCTGGTACAGCAAAATCAGCGGCAGGCTCATGCCCAGCAGGCCGGTCAGGTCATGCCGTGTGAACGAAAGGGTCGCCACCAGATATGCCACCGTGGCCAGCAGCTTGGCCAGCGGGTGCAGCCGGGTCAAAAACGAATCCCGCGCGGCAAGGTCATCCAGCCGGTGAATATTACGAATGGCGCTGTTCAGTCTGCTCATTTTTGTTTTTTGCCTGTACCTGTTTGATTCCCTTACCGGCCAGGAACACCGCCAGCATAACAACGGCGGCCCCCACAATGCCGGAAATCGACGTACCGGCGCCGCTTTCCTGGTTGGCAAAGTTGTAATCCGGGAAGCGTGCCAGCTTTTCCTGGATCCACGCTGCCATCTGGTAAATGCCGGCGGCGGAGCCTGCCAGCTCGGTATCGCCGGTCAGGCGGGCAATGGACCATTCCAGCCCATCCGGCAAAGCGGAGGCAAACAGCGAGGCAATGCCCGCCACAGCCAGCGCCAGCACCACAAAGATCAGCAGCAGCTTGCGCAGCGGCATTTCCTTGCGCGCGGTGGGTTCCAGGCTGCCACTGTGCTGTAAAAGCTCCGGCCGCGCCTGGTAGATAAACACCAGCACCGCCGCGGTGATAAGACCTTCCACCAGACCGATGGCAAGGTGGATGGGCTGCATGGCCAGCAAAAATGCCTTGAACGGCAGCGCCGTAATGCCGGAAGCCAGTGTTTCCAGCGAGACAGAGAACGCACCCAGCTGCAGCGTGAGCACGCACCCCACAATGGAAGCCGCCGTGATGCGGCCCTTGCTCAGCCCCTTGCGGGTGAAGAGGTGCCACAGCAGCCCGCCGCCGATAAAGCAGCCATAGAACGCCATATTCCAGACGTTAGCCCCCAGTGCCAACAGGCCGCCGTCCGCAAACAGCAGGCATTGGATCAGCAGCACGCCGATCATCGTCAAAAAGCCCGCATACGGCCCCACAATGGCCGAAAGCAGCATACCGCCGCACAGGTGGCCGGAAGAACCGGTGCCCGGAATGGTAAAGTTGATCATCTGGGCCGCAAACACAAAGGCGCCCATCACGCCCATCACAGGGATGGTCTTTTCCTCTTTTTCAAAGTCCAGCTTTTTGATGGATACCCCCGCGGCTACCGCGGAGCAGGCATACATTGCCCCCGCAACAGCGGGCGAAAGCAGTGCGTCAGCCATATGCATGGTTTATTCCCCCTTGTTCTGTGCGGCCAGTTCCGCCGCAATGCGGTTGTAAACTTCCGGGTACGGCAGCCCGGTCTTGCGGCAGATCTCTGCCACGCTCTCATATTCCGGGTAGCTGCGCACAACCCCGCCGCCCGGCAGGGTGCACTGTTTGACCTGCACCGCGCCAAAGCTGGTATTCGCCGTTACGCTTTTGCGCTCCAGCACGCTGCGCTGCATCAGCTGGCGGCGCACTCCGATGGTGGTGGTATCAGCAAACAGAATTTTCTGCATCGTATCCGCATCTTCCGGCTTGCAGAGCACCGTCAGCAGATAGGCCGGGCGGTTCTTTTTCATGTACACGGGGGAATACTGCACATCCCGCGCACCGGCGGCAAACAGGCGCTCCATCACAAAGCCAAGGGCTTCGCCGCTGCAATCATCCACGTTGGTTTCCAGTTTGCAGATGGTATCCTGCGGGGCAGCGGTCTCCACCGGCTCAATCAGCATGGCGCGCACCAGGCCGGGCAGCTCCTGTTCCCGCTTGCCTGCGCCCATGCCGATCTTGACCGGAACAAAGTTTTCCGGCAGGGTGGCACTGGTGCGGATGGCTGCGGCAATGGCCGCGCCGGTGGGGGTAACGTACTCCCCTTTTGCGCTGGTAATATGCAGGTTCAGCCCCTGCTGGGCGGCAATGTTTGCCACAGCCGGTACCGGAATGGGCAGAATGCCGTGCTGGCAGCGGATGCTGCCGGTGCCCTCATACAGCACCGGGATGATGACATCCTGAATGCCGAGGTTATCCAAACAGACCGCCGCCGCGGTGATATCCACAATGGAATCCACCGCACCAACTTCATGGAAATGTACATTTTCCAGCGTGGTGCCGTGGGCTTTGGCTTCGGCCTGGCCCAGAATGGTAAAGATGCGCACCGCAATGCTGCGGGCGTTGTCTGTCAGGTCGGCATGTTCCAGAATATGCAGCACATCCCCCAGCTGGCGGTGCTCGTGATGGTGGTGATGTTCATGCGGGTGGTCGTGCTCCTCATGGCAGTGCATGTGGTCGTGGCAGTGCTCGGCCTCATGGTCATGATGGTGCTCTTCGTGGCTGTGCAGGTGTTCCCCATCGTGCATATGCGCCTCATGGGCATGGTCGTCATCATGGTGGTGGTCATGCTCGTGTTCGTGGTCATGTTCCTCCACGTGGGTGTGGCCATACAGGTATTCCATGTCATGGTCATGGTTTTCGTGCTCTTTGTCCAGCAGCACATCAAAATCGCAGGCATCCAGCCCGGCTTTTTTCACGCGGGAGATCTTCACTTCAAAGCCGTCCACCGGCAGGCTGGCAAGGGCCTTTTTCAGCACAGCTTCGTCAGCGCCAAGGTCCAGCAGGGCTGCCGTTACCATATCGCCGCTGATGCCGGAATAGCATTCCAGGTATAGTGTTTTGCTCATGGGGGTACATCCTTTCTCTGGCCGGCATGCTGGCGTTGGCCCCGGCCCGCTTTGTTTTGGGCAGCTTGCACGCTGCCTTTTATAAAACCCCAAAAGGCCGGGCCGCTTTGTTGCAGCGTCCGGCCTGAAGTTTTTTATTGGGTGCGGCGGGGGCAAACCTGCCCGGCCGGCTTACAGGGTAACTTTTTTGGGTTCAACAAACGGAACAACGTGTGCCACGGCCTCCTGCAGGGTAAGGGTAGCCTGGTTGTTATCCAGGTCGATCAGCTTATACTTGCGGTTGCCCATGCCAAGCTCCTGCATGTAAGAAAGCTGGCGCAGGCCATGGCGGGTCTCCATGCGCTCCACCAGGTCATGGTGGTCTTCTTCCTTCATGGCATAGATCAGGTCCACACTGGCCTGGTCAATGGCGCAGATATCCAAAGATGCCAGAATGCCCACATTGGGGGTAACGACCGGCATAGCGCCAACGCCCTCACAGTCGCAGGAAACGGACATGTTGCGCATGACATTGATGAAAGAGATATGATCCTTGAAGTAATCCACCGTTGCCTTGGAAGATTCCGAGATGCGCTCCATCAGCTCTTCTTCGCTGATGGACCACATGTTGTCAGAACCGGCCGTGGTATGGATCTCGCCCTTGCCAATGCGGCCATCGGCGCAGCCAATGCCGATGTTCTTGTTGGATCCGCCAAAGCCGCCCATCGTGTGGCCCTTAAAGTGGGTCAGCACCAGCATGGAATCATAGTTCAGCTGGTGGGAGCCAACGTGCATTTCGGTAAACCACTTGCCGCCTTTTACCGGCAGGGCTGCCACGCCGTCCTCGTCCATAATGTCCACAGGGCAGAACGTCCAGCCGTTCACTTTCAGGGTTTCGCGGTGCTGCTCGGTGGTGTAGCGGTCGCCCTCGTAATAGGTGTTGGTTTCCACAATGGTGCTGTTGGGGATCTCTTCCATCAGGCTCTTGACCCAGGGGCGCGGGATGATGTTGGGGCCGTTCTGCTCGCCGGTGTGCAGCTTAACGGCCACTTTGCCGGTCAGGTTACCCTGGATGGCGGCATATGCCTTTTTCAGGCCCTCTGCCGAAAGATCACGGGTAAAAAACACAACGGATTCGCCGCCGGTGCGCTCTGCATACGGCTGATAATGCTCGCCGCCAACGCCTGCTTTAACTTCACTCATGGGAAAATCCTCCTTGTTTCAGTAGGCAACGCCGTATCATTCTCGCTTTGCGCTCAGAATGATCCGGGGTTGCTTTTATTGTATCGTTTTCTGTATGTTTTTGCAATATTCAATGTTTGAAATTGCACGGTCAACATCTTTTTCGGCGTGCTTTATTTGCCAAAGTACGCCTTGATTTCCTGCATGCGCTGCTGCTGTTTTACGTGGAAGGGGCAGCGGCTGTTGCAATGGCCGCAGCCAATGCAGTCTGCGGCAGTTTTGCCCAGCGTCAGGTAGTGGTCTTTGGCCAGGATATCCCCCTGGCGGGACAGATCATAGTACTTGTTGATCAGGCCGATATCCAGCCCGGCCGGGCAGGGGTGGCAGTGCTTGCAGTACACACATTTGCCTGCGGCTTCTGCCGGGGTAAAGGACCCGATGATGGAATAATCCCGCTCGGCATCGGTGGCATCCAGATAGTGCAGGATCTCATCCAGCTGGGCAATGTTGCCGGGGCCGCCCAGAACGGTCAGCACGCCGGGCTTGTCCAGTGCATACTGGATGCACTGCGAGGTGGTCAGCGCCTGATGGAACGGGGACTGTTTGGCGTCCAACAGCTGGCCCGCATTAAAGGGCTTCATGACCGAGATGCCCACACCCTCTTTCTCGCAGCGGCGGTAAAGGTCCAGACGGTCGCTTGTGCTGCCCAGAGCAAAATCGCCCTGGCCGTAATCGTACATCGGGTTGATGGAGAACATCATCATGTCAATAATGCCCAGATCCAGCACCCGGTTAGCCAGCTCCGGCGCGTGGGTGGACAGGCCGATGTGGTGGATGACCCCCTGCTGCTTCATATCCAGCACATACTGCAAAACGCCGTTTTTGCGGTACTTTTCCAGGTCGGAGGCTTCGTCCAGGCAGTGGATAAAGCCAAAATCGATGTAATCGGTTTTCAGGTGCTTCATCTGCCATTCCACCGACCGCTTGACGATATCCAGGTCTGTGGTCCAGCCATATTCGCCGGTGGTATAATTGGCACCAAAATGCACCTGCAAAAAGGCTTCCTTGCGGCGGCCCTCCAGCGCTTTGCCGTATGCGGGGAAGATGGTGGCATGGCCGCCGGCCATATCAAAGTAGTTCACACCATGGTCCAGGGCATACTCCACCGTTTTGATAATGTCCTTCTCGCTCTGTGCGCCCACGACAGAAGAACCCATGCCGATGACGCTGATTTTTTCGCCCCCATGGGGCAGTGTGCGGTATTGCATTGTTTTGCTCCTTCTTTTGTGCGCCCCCCGTGCGGCTGCTCAATTCCGCCCGCTTTTGCTGTTTGGGGCACTTCCGTTTCTGATTACAGGATACAACTTGAAGTCAGGTTTAAGTCAAGAACATTTTTTGCGGTGTTGGGGGGTGTGGGTATGGTTAGGCAGGGTTTATTATTGCTTAGGCCATATTATAATGTAAATCAAATCATTTCTTGACCGTTATTTATTCTGTGTTCCTCTCAATAATGTTTTCATTCGGTTACCTATGTTACGCTTGATATATACATAAACCCTACAAGAACTCAATCAGTTTTGAACTAATTTGAGCCTTGTAGGGTTTATCTCTACGCTCTATGCCTATCAAATATCATTCGTCTACTCTTACTCTTTAAGGATCTTTATGGATGCTTTTTCTTTATTGTTGTTTTTTATTCTTTGAAACGCACACATCCGTCTTAACTTGATTTCTAAAGCGGACATTTTTCTACAAGTTGCCCCCATCGCATCGTGTACCTATTCAAAGCCCGCCGTGCAGAACAATACTCGCATCGTCCCCCACAAATCATTTGCGGCGTTTTATCACCATCGGCAAGGTTTCTCCGCGGCGGGATGAGGGCATCCCGCCCTACAGATATTTTTCATGTACGATGTTTTCCGGTAACGTGGATACACAGTGTGCGTCTACCGCAGGCTCCGCAAGGTCAACCACATCGCTTTACAGCACCATCACGATTGCCCCAACGATCGGTGCAAACACAAGCCCAAGGACCATGCCTTTTACACTGGCTTTGAAATGGAACCAGACGGCGGATTTTTCAATGGCACTTACCTTTGCCATTTTATAGAATTATCAAACGGTGCCATTAAGACATCCACGACCAGAAAATCGTACCAGTCCACTACCAGCCACAAAAGATAGGCGGTCCATGCCGCCGGCCAGAACGCGGTAATGCCGTTGACAAACCGCAGCACCAGCGCAAACACAACGGAATACACCACAACTGCGATTGCTTTGCGGATGATATCGCTCTTTTTGGGCGGCGGGGTCTCGGCAACCAATCCCAAAGCCCGCAGCCGATCCGTTACAACAGGCGGGTAGTCATTTACAAAGACCTCTCTGCGCTTTGCGGCCAGCGCTTCCAGCGCAAGGGTAAACAGCACACACGCCGCAACACATTCGATCAGAAAAACCATATACGCTCCCCCTCTCTGCTTCGTTCTCAAATCAGCAGCATCCACACCAGCATCGAAACCATTGCGCCAATGTGCAGCGTGCCGATGATCTGCAGCGGGAACATCAGGATAAAGATGGGCAGGATGGTGAAGACGACCGCCCAGATGGGGAAGCCGATGGCTCCAGTGACGATTGCCACAATGAGCGTGATGATGTAAACCAACAGCCCCAGATAGAAGGTGCGCAGGGCGGACCCACAGTTCATCAGGTCCAGCATCAGCTCTTTGGCGTGCTCATCCCGGCCATATTTCATGAACACATATTGCGCCAGGCAACACTTGAGGTGATAGGCCGAGCTGACAATGCAGACATAGGTTGTGGCCAAAAACATGATAACGCCAAATACTTTTGCCTGCTGGTAAGCATACGTTGCCAGCGACAAATAGCCGAAATATTCCAGGATGATGGCAAACACGCCCAAAACGCCCGACCGCAGCGGAACGCTTGAATCAACGCCCTCCATCAGCTTGGCGGCAAAGTCGCCTTCTTTGAGCTTATTCATGTTCGCAAGTTTCAGCGTACCATTCGGGAAGATGCTGATGATGCGGTCACAATACATATTGATTGCGTGGCCAATGATCCCCGCAATGAGCATGATTTTCATAATTGGCATAATAGTTCCTCCTACCTGATTTTTTGAGTTATTTACGACTAACTCCATGCCGTAAATAGAATCGTGTGAGCTGCTCCGCAATATCGCCCGTTCACACGATTCATTTTATGGTTTTAGTATAGCATGGCCGTAAGCGGATGACAAGGGCATCCGTTCAGAAAATTGCACTGCTTTGTCGGAATCTTTTACCGGATCCACAACTTTCCAAAGCCCGACAAGTACCGCATAAGCTCCTGCATTTCCACCCTAATTTCTCAAGTCCTTGTTGGAAAGCGCTTTTCCATTTTCCCTTTTCGCTTCCCATCAAAATCCACAGAACGCACACCAAAAATTCTCCATTCCGCATATTGACGGTTGCTTTTCGGTGTACTATACTATCCTTGTCCGAATCGAAAGCGCTTTCCATGTTTCGAAAACGCTGGAAAGGAGCCGCACAATGGCAACGATCTATGATATCTCGCGTGAAACCGGTTATTCCATTGCAACGGTTTCCAAAGTCATCAACAACTACAAGGGCGTCAGCCAGGCGGCCCGCCAGACCATTGAGGCAAAAATTGCGGAGCTTGGCTTTACCCCCAACAGCACCGCCCGCACTCTTGCCACCAAAAAGTCCTGGCTGGTGGCTATCCTGTTTGCCGAGGAAAAGGGCATGGGCATTGTGCACCCCCATTACAGCAGCATTCTGCAGGGGTTCAAAGATGCCATTGGCCAGCACGGGTACGATATCCTGTTTTTGAACCCCTCGCTGGGGTCGCGGCGCATGTCGTTCACCGAGCACTGCCGGTTCCGCAATGTGGACGGTGTGATGCTGGCCATGAGCTCCAAGTTCACCTCCCAGGCGCAGGATCTGCTGGCCGATGCCGCGCTGCCCAAAGTATCGGTGGAAAGCATCTACCCCGGCGTGCCGACGGTAATTTCCGACAACGCCATGGGCGCCCGGCAGGCGATGGAACACCTGTACATGATGGGCCACCGCCGCATTGCACACATTGCCGCCCCGCAGGATACCCCGGCCGGGCAGGAGCGTTACCAGGCGTACCGCCAGTTTTTGGCGGACAATGGCCTGCCGTTTGACCCCGCCCTGTGCGTGACGGCAGCGCAGTACAACAAGGCCGCCGGTGTTGACGCAGTGCACACCCTGCTGCAGCAATGCTGGGATCACTTTCCCACCGCGATTTACGCCGCCTATGATGATTACGCTTGCGCGGCGGAGGAAATTTTGACGGAGCGCGGTTTCCGCGTGCCGGAGGATGTTTCCATTGTGGGCAACGACGACCTGCCCGCCGCCCGCTTTACCCGCCCCGGCATTACCACCGTGCGGCAGGACCGCAGTGCCATCGGGGCCAAAGCCGCCGAACTGCTGGTGCAGCTGATGGAGCAGCAGCGCACCGCAGATAACAGCATTACCCGTATTCCCACGGAACTTGTGGTACGTCAATCCACATTCCGCAATGCAAAATAAAAAAGGAGAGCACTTTCATGGAACTGAAAAGCAGAGCAGAACGAGATCTTTGGGCACAGTTTGACGCCCTACAGCTTGGGTCCAACTGGGTGGAAGAGGACATTGGCAAACCTCAGATCCTGGTTGAGGATGTGTATGGCGACAGCCACCCCGGCAGCGTGCACCTGGACAAAATTGCGCGCCAGGTGACCTATGGCGTGTTTGAAAGCGGTGCCCACCCGGCAGGCTTCCACATTACTGATATCTGCGACGGCTGCGCACAGGGCCATGACGGCATGAACTATGTGCTCGCTTCCCGCGAGGCCATCTGCGATATGCTGGAGATCCACGCCAGCTTTGTGCCCTGGGATGGCATGGTCATGACTTCCTCCTGCGATAAATCCATCCCGGCCCACCTGAAAGCCGCGGCCCGCATCAACATCCCCACCATCTTTGTGCCGGGCGGCAGCATGCGCCCCGGCCCTAACCAGACCACTTCCCTTGTGGCCGGCGATATCTCTTTGCGCCAGCGCCGCAAGGATGAGATCACCCCGGAAGAGATCCGCAATTACAAATTGACCGGCTGCCCGTCCGTAGGTGCCTGCACTTTCCTGGGCACAGCCAGCACCATGCAGTGCATGGCCGAAGCTTTGGGCATGGCCCTGCCCGGCAGCGCCCTGGTGCCCGCCACCATGCGCGACCTGGATACCTACTCCCGCCTGTCCGGCCGGATGGTGGTGGAGCTGGCCAAAAAGGGCATCACTCCTTCCAAGATCATGACCAAGGCTGCGTTCCGCAACGCGATGGTCGTCCATGCGGCCATCGGCGGTTCCACCAATGCCCTGCTGCACCTGCCTTCCATCGCGCGCGAGCTGGGCATTGAGCTGGAGCCGGAATGGTTCAACGAGATCAACGAGATGATCCCCCACATTGGCAACATCAACCCCAGCGGCCAGCACCTGACCGAGTCCTTCTGGTTTGCAGGCGGCATCCCGATGGTGCAGCTGCGCCTGAAGAACTTCCTGGACCTGGATGTGATGACCGTGACCGGCAAGACCCTGGGCGAAAACCTGGAGGACATTCAGCGCGATGGCTTCTTTGAGCGCAACATCGGCTACCTGCACAATTACGGCCTGGAACGCGACCAGGTCATTCTGCCGGTCGAAACCACCGAGGAAAAGGGCTCCATCGCCGTGCTGAAAGGCAACCTTGCCCCGGACGGCGCTGTGGTCAAATACTCTGCCTGCGCCGAAGATATGCGCGTGCATGAAGGCAAGGCCATTGTGTTCGACTGCGAAGAGGACGCCCACGATGCCGTTGTGGAAGGCCGCATCACTCCGGGCGAAGTTGTTGTGATCCGTTACGAAGGCCCCCGCGGCAGCGGCATGCCCGAAATGCTGATGACCACCGAAGCCATTGTGTGCGACAAGCGGCTGAACGGCAAGGTATCCCTGATTACCGACGGCCGTTTTTCCGGCGCTACCCGCGGCGCGGCCATTGGCCATGTCAGCCCCGAGGCAGCCGTCGGCGGCCCCATCGCCTACATTGAGACCGGCGATATCCTGGCTTATGACGTATACAAAAAGACCATTGCCATCACCGGCCTGAACGGCGAGCACCTGCCGCCGGAGGAGATCGAGCGCCGGATGGAAGAACGCAAAAAGACCCACCCCGTGCTGAAAAAGAAGTACAAGGGCGTTTTGAAGCGCTACACCGACCATGCGCTTTCCGCCATGCAGGGTGCCGGTTACGAAAGCCGCTGAGCCTGATACACTGAACAGGAGGAACTACCATGAAAAGCAGTTACATTACCCCGTCCGTTACGCTGTTTGAAGCTGACGGCAAAACCATTGACCTGAAAGCCATGCAGGCCCACTTTGAATATCTGATCCAGGGCGGCGTGGACGGCATTTTGATTTTTGGCAGCATCGGCGAGTTTTTCTCTGTGCCGATGGAAGAAAAGAAAAAGCTGATCACCTGCGCAGTGGAAACCATCAAGGGCCGTGTGCGCCTGTTTGTGGGCACCACCAGCATGGAAAAATCCGAAACCATCGCCCTGTCCCGCTTTGCCAAACAGGCCGGTGCCGATGCCGTTATCATCCTGCCGCCGTACTACTTCCCGCTCAGCGATAAGTTTGTGGAAAACTATTACGACCAGCTGGCCGCCGAACTTTCGGACCAGACCGTTTATCTCTACAACTTCCCCGACCGCACCGGCTATTCCATCTCGGTACCGGTCATCCTGAACCTGCTCAAAAAGCACAAGAACATCGCCGGTATCAAGGATACCCAGGCCGGCATGGCAAACACCATTGACCTGGTCAAGCGCGTCAAATCCCAGTACCCGGATTTTGAGGTGTTCTCCGGCTTTGATGATAACTTTGCCCACAATGTTCTTTCCGGCGGCGATGGCTGCATTGCCGGGCTTTCCAACGTAACGCCCAAGCTGTGCCACGCATGGGTGCAGGCTTTTGCGGATAACGACCTGCAGAAAGTTGCCGATATCCAGCGCACGATCAACGGCCTGATGGAAATTTATAACGTTGGCGTGCCGTTTGTTCCGTACATCAAGGCTGCCATGATCGAAAACGGCCAGGATGTTTCCGGCGTGTCGGTCTTCCCCTTCATGCAGGCAGAGCAGGCCGAAAAGCAGGCCCTGGCCGATATCCTGGCCAAGTGGCTGCCCGCCGATATGCGCTGAGGTGCCCGCCATGGAACATGTACATAACCCCATCCTGCGGGGCTTTAACCCCGACCCGTCCATCCTGCGCGTGGGCAAGGATTACTACATCGCCACTTCCACCTTTGAGTGGTTCCCCGGCGTGCAGATCCACCACTCCCGCGATCTGGTGCATTGGGAGCTTATCACCCACCCACTGAACCGCACCAGCCAGCTGAACATGCTGGGCGAGGGTGATTCCTGCGGCGTGTGGGCCCCCTGCCTTTCTTACTGCGATGGCACCTTTTACCTGATTTTTACCGATGTCAAGTCCTTTGTCGGCCCGTTCAAGGAGACCCACAACTACCTTGTCACTGCCAAGGACATTCACGGCCCCTGGTCGGACCCCATCTACCTCAATTCCAGCGGGTTTGACCCCTCTCTCTTCCACGATACGGACGGCCGCAAATACCTGGTCAACATGCTACAGGATTACCGCAACTACCAGACCAAGTTTGCCGGTATCGTGCTGCAGGAATACTCTGAAAAAGAGCAGTGCCTGATTGGCGAGCGCACCGTGATCTTTACCGGTTCCGTTGTGGGCTACACCGAAGGCCCCCACCTGTACAAGCATGACGGCTACTACTACCTGTTGACCGCTGAGGGCACCACCGAGGCCAACCACGCCGTGACCCTGGCCCGCAGCAAAAACCTGCGCGGCCCCTATGAGGTTGCCCCCAACACCCCGATGCTGACCACCCGCCATCTGCCGCAGTACCCCATCCAGAAAGTGGGCCACGGCTGCCTGGTGGAAGATGAAGAGCACAACTGGTACATCACCTTTTTGTGCAGCCGCCCCATTGGCCCGCAGCGCCGCTGCATTATGGGGCGCGAAACCGGCATTGAGCGGGTGATCTGGCAGGATGGCTGGCCCTACCCCGCCAACGGCATGAACTTCCCCGCCATGGAGCCGGATATCAGTGCCGAGGGCGATGCCCCCAGCCACACCATGCTGGAAAACTTTGACGGCGATGCCTGGAGCGTCCACCTGCAAAGCCCGCGCATCCCGCTGGGCAGCCGCGCTGACCTGACCGCCCGCAAAGGCTGGCTGCGCCTGCGCGGTGCCGAGAGCCTGAGCTCCAAGTTCCGCACCTCTCTGCTTGCCCACCGCCAGCAGGAGTTCACCAGCCAGACCGACACCAAGCTGGACTTTGCCCCGCAGAACTTCCAGCAGATGGCCGGTTTGACCTACTATTACAACACCAGCTGCTACTATTACCTGTATGTGACCAAGGACGAGCGGATGGGCCGCGTGATCTCGCTGATCCGCTGCGACCTGAGCAAGGGCACCAGCCTGATCGGTGCGGGCATTCCCATCCCGGCCGAGGGCACGGTCTGGATGCGGTTGAACACCAACGGCGAAACCGCACAGTTCAGCTATTCTCTGGACGGCGAAACCTACCAGCCGGTGGGTGATGCACTGGATGCCACCATCCTTTCGGACGACTACTTCAACAAGACCGGCCATATTATGTTCACCGGTGCTTTCATCGGCATTGCCTGCCAGGATCTTTCCGGCATGGGCTGCTATGCCGACTTTGACTACCTGAATTATCAGGACCAGGCGTAACCTTTCGCATAACAACAGCACCCCATACCTCGCGTCAATACGGCGCAGGGCATGGGGTGCTGCTTTTGCTTTCTTGAAAGAAATAATAAATAATAATGAATAAAGAATAATGTCGGTGCGCCGCCCGCGGCGGCGCGAATAAAATAGGTTGGCTGCTCTGGCCAGAATTCTTTTTCCCGGAGCGGCTGGCCGAATTAAAATGTGATGCCACGGGCATCACACAACCATTATTCATTATTCTCTATTCACTATTCTTTTTATTTTACTCCTGCGGCAGTTCGGTCCACACCGGCAGGTGGTGCATGGCGCGCACAATGTTGCAGCGGGCCAGCAGGTCGCCGCTGGCATCGCACATGGTGGCGTACCACATGGGGTTGCACAGGCTGCCATCAGCATCAAACAACAGCTCCGGCTTGCTGGCGTACTGGAAGTGCAGGTGGCTCAACAGGCCGCCCGCTTTGTAAGCATCGCGTGCGGGCATCGGTTCCATGGCCAGCAGGCAGCGCAGCGGCCAATCCGGCGCGGCATCCGCCGCCACAAACAGGGCGTTGGGTTTGCCCTCCAGCCCTTTGGGCAGCACAGAATCCAGATGATACACCGCTTTGCCCAGCACGCTGCCATCCGCGGCGAACCATTCAATGGCCAGGTTCTCCCCTTCCGGGGTAATGTTCCAGCCGCCCAGCGGGGTGGGGTTTTCCTGCGTGGTGGTGGTACAGGCAGCAGCCCAAAAGCTTTTTACGCCGCCCTTGAACATCGGCATAGCCTTGGCGGCGTGTTCTGCCTCTGCCCAGGCGCGCAGCATTGCGGGTTCGGTGCTGGTCAGGTAGCTTTCAAAATTCTGCCAGCGGCCCAGCCATTCAGCCTGTTCGTATTTCATTTGTCATCGTCCTTTCGTTTTAGCTTAGCGGGCGCACAATGTGCGCCCCTACGGGGAAATTGCCACTTTTCGGCACAGTGTTGCCCTGCAAGAAAAGAATAAATAATAATGAATAAAGAATGATGTTGGTGGGCCGCGGCGCGCCCGCGCCGCTCAGGAAATATTGGGGTGGATTCAATTTTGAAAATTTGTAGTAAACAATAAAACATTCTGTAGGGCGTGATGCCCCCATCGCGCCGGGGAGAAACTTTACCGATGGTGATAAACGCTGCAAATAATTTGTAGGGGATGATACTTGCATCGTCCCGCACACCCGGCCATATTGTCCGATAAAATTTGTGCTGCCTGTAGGGCGTGGTCACCCGACCACGCCGGAGGCTTTTCCCGATTGTGCATTATAAATTCACAAGGTTTCCTGCCCATGGTATGGTGTGATTTGCCGCAAGGCCCGCCAACGGGACGATGGCAAGCATCGTCCCCTGCAAATGGGGAAAGGTTTACTGCCAAATTTGGCATTGCGCAATGCCGCAACGCCCATCCACGGCGGGGTGAGGTCACCCCGCCCTACTGGTTGTTTTCATGTTTGCAACGTATGATAAAACATTCTGTGGGGAATGGCCTATCTTCGTCCTACCGCGCGGTTGCCGCCAACAAATGCTCAACCGTTTATTGGCTCATTCGGGACGTCGAGGACGCCGTCCCCTACAAGCTGTTTCGCGGTTCATCACAAATGAGATATGTGTCATTGGGCCAGGGGTCCGGCGGGGTCGGGTGACCCCACCCTACCGCAGTTATCGGCTCGCCCTTTACCCGTTCTCATCCTGCCACAGCAGCACCCTATCGCACCAGCCGGCGGCAAGCTCTTCATCGTGGGTAATCACCAGCACGGTTTTGCCCTCTTCTTTCAACCCCTGCAGCAGGCGGCCCACCTGCTGCATGTGGCAGTGGTCCAGCCCGCTGGTGGGTTCGTCCAGCAAAATCAAATCTTTGCCGGAAAGCATGGCCGCGGCCACCACCACCCGCTGCTTCTGCCCGCCGGAAAGGCTCATTGGGTGGCGGTCAGCCAGCCCGTTCAGGCCAAGGGCGGTCAGCACCTGGTCACAGCGTTCGGGGTGGGCGGCACCCAGCAGCACTTCCTCCCGCACACTGTCGCTGAACAGCTGGTAGTTCACATCCTGCATGACCAAAAAGCTGCGGCGCACCCGGCTGCGGGGTGCGGTGGGGGTGCCATCCCACAAAATCTGGCCTTCCAGCTGGGGTATCAGGCCGCACAGGGTTTTGGCCAGGGTGCTTTTCCCGATGCCGTTGTGGCCCATCAGGCCAACAATTTCCCCGCGTGCCAGCGTGAAATCCGGCAGGCGGCGCACCGGGTGTTTTTTGTCGTAGCCCACCACCACGCCGCACACGGCAATGGCGGGGTCAGGGCCGCACTGCCAGCCGGTTTTGGCGCGCAGGGCCGCGCGGCAGGGGCCAAGCTCCCGCGCACGCAGGCCAAGGGCGGTCAAATGCTCCGGCGGAACGGCAGCAAACTGCGCGGCGGTCCAGCAGCGGGTCACGGTTCCGTTCTCAAATAAAAAGTAGCGGTCCACCACATCGGTGATCCACGCCAGGCGGTGCTCCGCCAGCACAATGGTCACACCGGCGGCTTTCATCGCCGCGATCATATCATGCAGCTGCACAATGGCGTTCTGGTCCAGGTTACTGGTGGGTTCATCCAGCACCAGCAGGCGGGGGCCCAGCATACAGGCAGCGGCAAAAGCAATGCGCTGCTTTTCGCCGCCGGAAAGTTCAAAAATGCTGCGGCCCAGCAGCCTCTGCAAGCCAAAGCGCTCGGCACACTCCGCCACACGCTGGCGGATCTCTGCCGGGGGCATACCGCTGTTCTCGCACGGGAACGCCAGTTCCGCGGTGGTATCCACATTAAAATATTGGGTCTTGGGGTTCTGGAACACGCTGCCCACCAGCGGCACATACGCTTCAATGGCGGCAGTACCAGTCAGCAGATTCCCCACGCGGCAGCTGCCGTGCAGGGTGCCGGGGTAAAACGCAGGGGCAAGGCCGTTCAGCAGGCGGCTGAAGGTGGTTTTGCCACAGCCGCTCTGGCCGCACAGCAGCACGCACTCCCCCTGTTTGATTTCCAGCGTTACGCCGTGCAGGGCGGGGTTCTCGCTGCCCTGGTAAGCAAAAGATACGGTTTCGGCCTGGATGTTCACAGCACACCTCCCAAAAACAGCAGCATGGGCAGGGTACACAGCATGGGGTAGACCCAATCCAGCGCGGTGGGGCGCAGCTCCTGCATACAGGTGTGCTGGCCCGGCAGGCCGATACCCTTGGTGAGCGCTGCGACCGAAAGATCCTGCGCCACATTGTTGCCGTTCATCAAGAGCGGCATCAGGATGTATTCCAGCGATTGGGCCGGGTGCAGCAGCAGTGCACCGCGCCCGCCTGCAATGCCGCGCAGCGCCATGGCCGCGCGGATCTGGCGGTAATCCTCTTTTACGGTGGGGAAAAACCGGATGACCACCGCGCAGGGAATGATGACACTTTCCGGCACATGCATCGCGCGCAGGGCGCAGGTCAGCTCCCCTGCTGTTGTAGTGGTAAAGGCATACGCACCGGTAATCAGGCAGGGCAGCATCATGCGCAGGCCAACGGATGCCATGGCAACCACATCCAGCGCATTGCCCTGCCCGGCCAGTGGTGCCACCAGCAGGTCAAGCGCCAGCAGCACACCGTACATGACCCCCAGCCGAAGCCCCGACCGGGTTTTTCCGCTGAGGAAAAACGGCAGCAAAAACAACACGGTCATGCCGGCTTCCACCAGGGTGCTGACATGGAAAAACAGCATCAGGTTCGCCAAAAGCAGCAGGTAGAGCTTGGCGCGCGGGTCCAGACGGAAGCTCATGCCACGATACCCGCTTTTTCAAAGTGCTTTTTCATCATGCGCTGGCCAAACACACCGCCCACAACGGCACACACCAGAATGGCCGCCAGGCAGACAACAAAGGTACCGCCGTTGATGGGGGCAAACAGGGCGTTGATGTATGCGGCATCCTTGCCGCGGGCCTGCAGGCTGGCAACGTAAGCGTCCTTCATGAACCACAGCGGCAGAATGGGGCCGGTCAGTCCGTAAGAGAAAACAATGTAGCTGGCCAGCAGCAGCTTTTTGCTTTTATACTTGCCCAGCGCGGCGACGGCATCGGCCGCCAGACCAAACAGAATGTTGGCCGCAAAGGACAGCACAAAGTGGCCGGACACAAAGAAGAAGAGGCCCATCACCAGGCCCATGATGGTGATGCCGCCAAACTTTTGCAGCTTGGCTGCCAGCAGCATATAAACGCTGCCGGAGATGAGCGCCGCGATGGCAGGCAGAAAAATGTTGGAAACACCCGGCAGCAGCAGGGCGCTGGCAAAGGTGGCCACAGCCACCAGCACAAAATAGATGGCGGTAAACACGCCGATGGTAACAAGATCCGGGATGTTGAGCTGTTGCGTTCTTACGTTCATAAACGTTCCTCCGTTCAGGGGCGGGGCTGCCGCCGTAATTAGTATAATCTAACCTTTATACGATAAAAAACACCCTGCCCGCAGGTTGCTGCCGCGGGCAAGGCGGATTTCACGCCATGGTTAGTTTACTATAACATTTGGTTCTTGTCAATATGGAGATGGGAGGTGGTGTTTGGGATGAGTTTAATATGGAGCTGGCGAGGTGATTCCCAAACAGACGTACCAAATCGTCGGGTTCCTGTTAGGGGGCACGCGGTAGGGCGGCGATGGGCAAATGCGCAATTATTTTTGTGCCCGTCAACGGGCCGATGGCGAGCATCGGCCCCTACAAATGATTTGTGATGTTTGTGGTGCGGGGCAGATGGTTGGTAATTTTACGGCCCGTCAAACGGGACGTCGAGGACGCCGTCCCCTACATGTGGGATTAGGTTTGTGGCAAAATTTGCGGTATGCAACGCGGCAGGGCCCATTGGCGGCGGGGTCGGGTGACCCCGCCCTACCGGTTGTTTTTGGGTTTGCAACGC
>CAVFVI010000025.1:0-42739 GCA_963626055.1 Acutalibacteraceae bacterium | reverse complement strand
CATCGGCTTTTTTGACCACATGCTGGACGGCTTTGCCCGCCACGGCCTGTTTGATTTGACCCTGCACTGTGATGGCGACCTGAATGTGGACTGCCACCACACGATTGAAGACTGCGGCATTGCGCTTGGCACGGCCATCCGCGAGGCCCTTGGCGACAAAGCCGGGATCGTTCGTTACGGCAGCTGCATGCTGCCCATGGACGAAACCCTGGCCCTGTGCGCCGTGGATCTTGGCGGACGGCCGTATTTTGTTTATGATGCCAGCTTTGCCGGGCAGAGCTGCGGCGGCATGGATGTGCAGATGGCGCGGGAGTTCTTTTACGCTGTCAGCTACAGCGCCATGATGAACCTGCACCTGAAAGTGCTGTACGGCGAAAACGACCACCACAAGCTGGAGGCCATGTATAAAGCGTTCGCCAAAGCCCTTTCCGCCGCCGCCCGCCGCGACGACCGCATTGTGGGCGTGCTTTCCACAAAAGGAAGCATTTGATTAGTTAGGAGTTAGGAGGGAGGAGTTAGGAGTTAATTCAATTAGGAATTAGCAATGAGCAATTAGAAATTGTGGATGCCCCCGTAGGGGCGCACATTGTGCGCCCGCCGCCTTGCGGTAAATCCCGTTACGGCATCTGTTGCCAGCCTTGCCATACCCAAATTGCTAATTCCTCATTTCTAATTTCTCATTACCTCCTAACTCCTCACTCCTACCTCCTAACTTTACCATCGTTTTCCCGGGGCGGGGCCCCGTTTTCAGTATATAAGGGTAACACTGAAAGGAGTAAGTATTATGTACAAGGACATGATGGACACCATTGGTTTTGTTTCGGGTTATGACCCGGAGCTGGGCGCAGCCATGCAGCGTGAGCTGGGCCGTCAGCAGGCAAACATTGAGCTGATTGCCAGCGAAAACATTGTTTCCCCTGCCGTTATGGCTGCCATGGGCAGCGTGCTGACCAACAAATATGCCGAGGGCTACCCCGGCCACCGCTATTACGGCGGCTGCCAGTTTGTGGACCAGGTCGAGCAGATCGCCATTGACCGTGCCTGCAAGCTGTTTGGTGCCAAATATGCCAACGTGCAGCCCCATTCCGGCGCACAGGCCAACCTGGCCGTTTACTTTGCCCTGCTCAACCTGGGCGATACCGTCATGGGCATGGATCTTTCCCAGGGCGGCCATCTGACCCACGGTTCCCCCGCCAACATGAGCGGCAAAAACTACAACTTTGTTTCTTACGGCGTTTCCGCTGAGGATGGCCGCATTGATTACGATGCCCTGGCCAAGCAGGTTGCCAAGGTCCGCCCCAAGCTGCTGGTTGCCGGTGCTTCCGCTTACCCGCGCGCCATCGACTTTGAAAAGCTGGCCGAGATCGCCCACGGCTACGGCGCAATGCTGATGGTGGACATGGCCCACATTGCCGGCCTGGTTGCCGGCGGCATGCACCAGAACCCGGTGCCCTATGCCGATGTTGTGACCACCACTACCCACAAGACCCTGCGCGGTCCCCGCGGCGGCCTGATCCTGACCAACAATGCTTACCTGATCAAGCGCATCAACTCCGCCATCTTCCCCGGCACCCAGGGCGGCCCGCTGGAGCATGTCATCGCCGCAAAGGCTGTCTGCTTTGGCGAGGCCCTGAAGCCGGAGTTCAAGGATTACGCCCGCAAGATCGTTGAGAACGCCGCCGCCATGGCTGACGAGCTGACCGCCCGCGGCGTGAAGCTGGTTTCCGGCGGCACTGACAACCACCTGCTGCTGGTTGACCTGACCGATTCCGAGATGACCGGCAAGGAGCTGGAGCACAACCTGGACGAAGTACACATCACTGCCAACAAGAACACCGTTCCCGGTGAAAAGCGCAGCCCGTTCGTGACGAGCGGTGTCCGCCTTGGCACCCCCGCCGTGACCACCCGCGGCATGGGCCCCGCCGAGATGAAAGAGATTGCTGACTGCATCGCAGACTGCATCTTTGACTTTGAGGGCAAGAAGGACGACATCGCTGCCCGCGTTGCCAGCCTGACCGCCCGCTTCCCCCTGTACGAGTAATTCCCGCCTTTCCAGCCAGCCTTTTTGAAAAAAGGCTGGGCGAAAAACTTTAATGGGCAGCGCATAAATTGACAGAGACACCCCGCAGTGGATTGAAACTGCGGGGTGTTTTTTATGGTGATCCGGCGGGGCTGGCACCCAAAACCAGCGCGGCATTTCTCATTTTTTTCGCGGGCTTTCTCATTCCTTGCGGAATTTTGTGTAAGCCTTAAAAAATGTTTCCATTTTATAGAATATTGTGATATAATGCAAGGGACAAATAAAATGCCACATAAAAGGAGGCAAAATCATGAAATTTTTTATTGATACTGCGAATGTAGATGAGATCCGTAAGGCCAACGACATGGGCATTATTGCCGGTGTTACCACCAACCCCAGCCTGATTGCCAAGGAAGGCCGCGACTATGCCGAGACCCTGGCCGAAATCGCCACCATCGTGGACGGCCCCATTTCCGGCGAAGTAAAGGCCACCACCGTGGACGCTGAAACCATGGTTGCCGAAGGCGAAGCCATCTATGCCCTGGACCCCAAGCACATGGTCGTCAAGATCCCCATGACCGCCGAGGGCCTGAAAGCCATCAAGGCACTGTCTGCCAAAGGCATCCCCACCAACTGCACGCTGGTGTTCTCTGCCAACCAGGCTCTGCTGGCTGCCCGCGCAGGCGCTACTTACGTCAGCCCGTTCCTGGGCCGTCTGGACGACATTGGCCAGCCCGGCATTGAGCTGATCGAAACCATCCATGACATGTTCCTGAACTACCCCGACATTGACACCCAGATCATTGCCGCTTCCGTCCGCAACCCCATCCATGTAACGGACTGCGCTCTGGCCGGTGCCGATATCGCCACTGTCCCCTACAAGGTCATTGAGCAGATGCTGCATCACCCGCTGACCGATGCCGGCATTGAAAAGTTCAAGGCTGACTACATCAGGGTATTCGGCGAATAATTTTCTGCTGCTTTGCCCGGTACCGGCTGCCCGCCGTACCGGGCTTTGTTTTTGCTTAGTTTCTTGCAGAACATCTCTTTATTCGCTATACTTAGTGATGTGAAATAAACAACTAGGATGTAATGGGGGTTCCAACCATGGACCAGCAATGGCTCAATACTTACCGCGAAGAAATCGGCGGTTTTACCAATACGATCCACTCCTTTGCCCAGGGCGAAATTGCCCGCAAGGATTATAAAGGCATTTCCGGCGGGTTTGGCAGCTATGCCCAGCGCGATGCCGCCAAGCACATGCTGCGGCTGCGCCTGCCGGGCGGCCGGGTAACGCCGGAGCGCCTGCACTTTATGGCACAGGCTGTTCAGCAGTACCATGTACCGTTCCTCAAGCTGACCACCTGCGAAGCGATCCAGATGCACGACCTGACCCCGGACGAGGTGCCCGCCATCATGGAGGCTGCCATCCCCTGCGGCATCATCACCCGCGGCGGCGGTGGTGATAACCCCCGTAACATTCAGGCCAGCCCCCTGACCGGCGTGCAGCCCGGCGAAGCATTTGACGTCATGCCCTGGGCCGAAGCCGCAACCAAATATCTGCTTTCCATCTGCCGCGATATCCACATGCCGCGCAAGCTGAAAGTTGCATTCTGCAACGGTGTGGACGACTGTGTGCACACCGCGTTCCGCGATATGGGCTTTGTGGCGCAGCCGGACGGCACCTTTAAGCTGTACATTGCGGGCGGCCTGGGCGGCGGCTGGCGGATGGGCATTCTGGCGGCGGAATCCCTGCCCGCGGAGGATGTGCTGTATTACATCCGCGCCATGATCACCACCTTCTGCCAGCACGGCAATTATCAGAACCGCGCCAAGGCCCGCACCCGCTTTATGCAGGAGACCCTTGGCCCCGATGAGCTGCGCCGCGTCTTTTTGGAGAACGTTGCCGCCGCCAAGGCGGACGAAAGCCTGAAACTACACCTGACCCCTGCCGCCATTACCAAAACCGGCACCGGCACGCTGGACGACCCGCGCGCCATCGCCCAAAAGCAGCCGGGGCTGTACGCTGTGGCGTACCACCCCATCGGCGGCCGCCTGACCCCGGAAAAGCTGGTGCAGCTGGATGCCCTGCTCAGCACCATCCCTGGCTGCGAATGCCGCGTTGCCCCCAACGAAACGCTCTACATCATCAACCTGACGGCAGACGAAGCTGCCGCTGTGCTGGATGCCACCGCTGACGGTGCCAAAACGCTGTTTGAAACCAGCGTTGCCTGCATCGGCGCATCCATCTGCCAGCAGGGCGTGCGGGACAGCCAGGCGGTTTTGCAGCGCGCCGTGCAGGCCGTGCGGGAAGCGAACATTCCGGACGGTGCCCTGCCCAAAATCTGCATTTCCGGCTGCCCATCCAGCTGCTCCGGCCATCAGGCCGCGGCCATCGGCTTCCAGGGTACCGTCAAGGCTGTACCGGGCGGCAAGCCTGCCCCGGCGTTTGCCATCTTCCTGGGTGGTTCCGATGCCATGGGCAAGGCCCACTTTGGCGATTCCATCGGCACCGTGTACGAAGAGCAGCTCCCCGCCCTGTTGGTGGAGCTGGGCCAGGCTGCCGCTGCCGCAGGCCAGAACTGGCAGACCTGGAGCACAGCTGACCCCGATGCGGTGAACGCCATGATTGCCAAGTACGTATAACCGCCATTCCCAAAGCCTTTTGTTCTCCACAAGTTCCTTAAAAATTGTGGAAAATCCAGCTCAAAGTATTGCATCTTATCCCCCGCAGTCCCGGTTTTGCACCGGTGGGCTGCGGGGATTTTGTTTTGCGCAAAAAATACCGGAAATAGCGGCCAACCACTGGCATAAACCGCATAAATATGATATAGTATTAAAGTGTAGTGTTATGCCATAGAGCCAGTTCCGGCGGTGATGTGCCCCGGAACCGGCTGAAAACAAAAAGGGAGCATACCTGACAATATGGAACAACAAGTAAACAAGATCCGCGTGGCCCTGCTGTTTGGCAGCTGTTCAAGCGAGCATGAGGTCAGCTGTGTTTCGGCTGCGGCATGGGCAGACGCCCTTGCCACCATGCCGGACCGATATGAAGTAATTCTGGTGGGCATTACCAAACAGGGCCGCTGGCTGAAATACAGCGGCTCCACCGAGGGCATGCGCAATGGCAGCTGGGAACAGGATGCTTCCTGCGTGCCCTGCGTGCTCAGCCCGGACCGCGGCGACCACGGCCTGTTGGTGCACAGCGCCAACGGCTATGAGCTGCTGCCGGTGGATGTGGTTGCCCCCATCCTGCACGGCAAAAACGGCGAGGACGGCACCATTCAGGGCCTGCTGGAGCTGGCCGCTATCCCCTATGTGGGCTGCGGCGTGCTGGCATCCGCTGCCTGCATGGACAAAGCCGTTGCCAACACCATCATGGATGCTTATCATGTGCCCCACTGCCACTGGTGCAGCGCCGTCCGCGCGGAGGCGGAAACCCAGCGCGATGCCCTGCTGACCCGCGTGGAAAACCGCCTGCCCTACCCCATCTTTGTCAAACCGGCCAATGCGGGTTCCAGCGTGGGCATTACCAAGGCCCACAACCGTGCAGAGCTGAACACCGCCATTGACACCGCCCTGCGCGAAGATGACAAAGTGGTGTTTGAAGAGTTTATTGACGGGCAGGAAGTGGAATGCGCCGCCATTGGCAACCCGGACGACCCGCAGGAAGTGCGCACCACCCGCCCCGGCGAGATTTTGGCCGGCGCAGAGTTTTATACCTATGACGACAAGTATAAAAACGGCGTATCCAAGACGGTGATCCCCGCCCACCTGCCGGACCAGAAGCTGGACGAAGTCAAAACGCTGGCCGCCCGCGCTTACCTGGCTTTGGGCTGCGCCGGTCTTGCCCGGTGCGATTTCTTTGTGGAGCACGGCACAGGCCGCGTGCTATGCAACGAGCTGAACACCCTGCCGGGCTTTACCCCCATCAGCATGTACCCCAAGCTGATGGAAAACGAAGGCTACAGCTTTGCCGCACTGGTTGATAAGCTGATTGGCCTTGCACTGAGCAAAAAACGAGGTGCTTACTGATGGATACTCGTCCCATCGGCGTATTTGACAGCGGCCTTGGCGGGCTGACCGCCGTGCGCCAGCTGCGCCGCCTGCTGCCGGGCGAAGACATTGTGTATTTTGGCGATACCGGCCGCGTGCCTTACGGTTCCCGCGGGCATGATGTGATCGTGCGGTACGCCCAGCAGGATATCCGGTTCCTGCTTTCCCACAATGTCAAGTTCATTATGGCGGCCTGCGGCACGGTATCTTCCACCTATCCTTCGGCGGAAGCTTCCCAGCTGCCGGTGCCCTACACCGGCGTGATCGGTGCGGCAGCCCGCGCGGCGGCTGCTGCCACCAAAAATAAGCGCATCGGCGTGATCGGCACAGCGGCCACCATCCGCAGCGGTTCCTATGCCGCCCAGCTGAAAGACCTGGTGCCGGGGGTTCAGATTTTTGCCCGCGCCTGCCCCCTGTTTGTGCCGCTGGTTGAAAACGGCTATGTGAACGGCGACAAAGTGACCCAGCTGATGATTGAGGAATACCTGACCCCCGTGCGGGATTCCGGCATTGACACCCTGATCCTTGGCTGCACCCACTACCCGCTGCTGAAAAAAATGATCGGCGATTTTGTGGGCGACAGCGTAACGCTGATCGACCCCGGCAAGCTGACCGCCATTGCCACCGCCACCGCGCTGGATGACCTTGGGATTTCCAGCGGGCGCAGCACCGGCGGCACCACCCGCTTTTTTGTCAGCGATACCCCGGACGGCTTCGCCAAGCAGGAGCGGCTGTTCATGGGCAGCGAAGCAGGCGGCCCGGTGGAGCAGATCGCCATTGAAACGTATTAAGGAATTAAACTATTATGGCAAAACCTGTTGAAGAAAATTACCTCATCACCATCAAAGGCACCATGGAGCAAAATGGCGAAAACGACACCGTGGAGCTGATGACCCGCGGCAACTTTGTGCAGCGCGGCAACAGCTACTACATCGTGTATGCTGAAACCGAAGCCACCGGTTACGCCGGGTGCACCACCACGGTGCGCGTCAGCCAGGATGCCCGGCTGGTCAGCATGACCCGCTTTGGCAAAACATCCAGCCAGCTGATTATTGAAAAAGGCATCCGCCACCTGTGCCATTACGAAACCGGATACGGTTCCATCAGCCTTGGCGTTGCCGCCGATGTGATTGAGCACAACCTGCTGCCGGACGGCGGCGAGCTGCAGTTCAGCTACACGCTGGATTCCGGTGCCGAAACCCTCATCAGCCGCAACTCCGTGCACATCACGGTTGAACCGCTGAAGAAGCAGGAAAACGAAGTTGAATAAATTTAGTTAGGAGGGAGGAGTTAGGAGTTAGGAGTTTTTGGTGTGCGCTAACGCGCACAAGTTTTTAATATCAGCTGTACGGCTGTTTTCAAAATTGCGGCGCAAGCCGCACCTTAAACTCCTAACTCCTACTTCCTAACTCCTAACTTCCAAACTGGAGGTACAACGTGAACTACAAATACTACAACCCCCGCAAGGCTGCGCTGGATATGGCGCGCGAGCTGCTGACCGGCGCGCTGAATGCCGCTGTGGCGGACGGTTCCCTGCCGGAAGCCCCGCTGCCGGAATTTATTGTTGAGATTCCCGCCGATGTCAAAAACGGCGATATTGCATCCAACGCCGCCATGGCCGGTGCCCGCGCATTCCACAAGGCCCCGCGCCAGATCGCACAGGCCATTGTGGACCACCTGAACCTGGAAGGCAGCCTGTTTGACCGCGTGGAGATTGCAGGCCCCGGCTTCATCAACCTGTTCCTGGGTGCCCACTGGTTTACCAGCGTGCTGCAGGCCGCTGCCACCGAGCCGGAATACGGCCGCACGGACGGCGGTGCTGGCAAGCGCTACAACGTGGAATTTGTTTCCGCCAACCCCACCGGCCCCATGCACATGGGCAACGCCCGCGGCGGCGCTCTGGGCGACTGCCTGGCTGCCTGCCTGGACTGGGCCGGTTATGATGTGACCCGCGAGTTCTACATCAACGATGCTGGCAACCAGATCCAGAAGTTCGGCAAGAGCCTGGCTATCCGCTACCTGCAGCTGTACAAAGGCGAAGAAGCCGTTCCCCTGCCGGAAGAGTGCTACCAGGGCGCTGACATCATTGCCCGCGCCAAAGAGTTTGCCGAAGTCCACGGCGATTCCTATGTCGATAAAGACTTTGAAGAGCTGAAAGACGCCCTGATTGCCGATGCCCTGCCCAAGAACATTGCCGGGCTGCAGCGTGACCTGGGCAAGTACCGCATCACCTATGATGTCTGGTTCCACGAAAGCGACCTGCACAAGAGCGGCGCGGTGGATGACGTCATCAAGATCTTGATGGACAAGGGTGCCTGCTACAAGGCCGAGGACGGTGCCATCATGTACCGCAGCGCCCAGTATGCTTCCAAGTACGGCGTTGTGAACCGCAAGAAGGACGAAAACGCCGACGGCGAAGAGGAGGCCAAGGATGAAGTTCTGGTGCGCGCCAACGGCATTCCCACCTATTTTGCCGCCGACATTGCCTACCACTACAACAAGCTGGCCGTGCGCGGGTTTGACCGTGCCATCGACATTTGGGGCGCTGACCACCACGGCCATGTGGCCCGCATGAAGGGTGCCATGGACGCTGTTGGTCTGGACGGCACCAAGCTGGATGTTGTGCTGATGCAGATGGTCAACCTGATGCGTGACGGCAAACCTGTGCGCATGAGCAAGCGTACCGGCAAGGCCATCACCCTGACCGACCTGCTGGACGAAGTGCCCATTGATTCCGCACGTTTCTTCTTCAACCAGCGCGAAAGCTCCTCCACCCTGGACTTTGACCTTGACCTGGCCGTTCGCAATGACAGCGAAAACCCGGTCTACTATGTCCAGTACGCTCACGCCCGCATCTGCTCCGTGCTGAAAAAGCTGGAAGCCGCCGGTGTGACCTTTGAGGGTGCCGATGCCCTGGATGCCAGCCTGCTGACCGACCCCAGCGAGCAGGCCCTGCTGCGTCTGCTTTCCGCTTTCCCGGCCGAGATTGCCGCCGCCGCAGAAAAGTATGACCCAGCCCGCATTACCCGCTATGTTATCGACATTGCCACGGCGTTCCACCGCTTCTACAATGCCTGCCGCATTCTGGAAGCTGACCCCGCCGTTCGCCAGTGCCGCATGGCCCTGTGCCTGGCCGTGCGCAGCGTGATCCGCAACGTGCTGACCATGTTCAAGGTTACGGTGCCGGAGAGCATGTGAGTTAGTTAGGAGGGAGGAGGGAGGAGGGAGGAGTTAGGAGTTTTTGGAGGGCGCATGGCTTGCTGTAAAGTCTGCTTCTCTTTTTTCCTATATCGTAGGGAACGGTCTTGACCGTTCCGGGGCGTATTAACTATTTCCCTTCTGCTGTTTAACTCTCGCTCCATACAAACTAAAAAAGCAGGGCCCTGCCAACTGGCGGGGCCCTGCTTTTACACACCCAACAGATTTATTATACCACATTCGTCAAGGCAATATCTATCCATAACATGCACGAATAATTCATATTTTGTTTGGGATATCTGCGAATAGACAAATCCCTTAGGGTATTGTATAGTATAGTCACAGAAAGAAAACAGCCGGAGATAAGGAGCTAAAAGCTCCAAGCAAAAGCCACTTTCAATAGCATCGGAACAAGGCACGGCGGTTTTCCCGACAGCTTCAAGCAGATTTCGCAAAGGCCTCCAGTAAGAGGTCTAAATGGGAACACTTGAAGAACTCCGGGAAAGCAGGGACCGGGAGGCTACCGAAGAACTTGAAAGTAAGATGGCAAAGCCGGCAGGATTCGTAAGGAAGGAGGCTCAAGTCCAATGGCTAATTTCAAAGATCCCATTCATCACCGGCGGGCCTGGGCCTGCTGAAAGCAAACGAACCTCATTAACAGCCGCAGGTCATTACCTGTAAAAGATATAAAAGTTAAGATGCAAGGTTCGTAGCTTGCTTAAAATGCAGTGCTCAGGAAATCCCGTCAGAAAAAGAACCCCCGCGTTTATATAGATTAGATGAAGAACTGACGACAGGATTCTAAATAAAAAACTACAGGTGTAAAACCTGGTACGCAAAAGCGTAATAGAAACCCAGAATCACCGGTGATTGTTATGAAAGATTTAACTCCGCCGAACAAATAATGCTTCACCTGATCTGGCTGGTGCAAACGCACCGCCCCCAAAAGGAGAAACTCCGATGTACTAAAGCAAAGAGGATCTATCCTCTGGCATCAAACCCAGGATACCTGCACAAAGTTGTTGAAGTTCACTTCCCCGTTCCACAGATGCACCAAGAATCGTTTTCCTTGCAAAATGTTTCCAGGCAGCAAATAACGAACCAAAGGGAACCAGAAATTTCAAACAAACGCAAAATCATCGAACAACAGCGAATGAAACCCGTTTCCGATTTGCAAAACAAAGAAAACCAGGTTTGAAAACATTCGATCAAAGTTAAAGGATGAGGTTGCCATGAAAATGTGCAAACGGTCCGAAAAATAATACAATCGGGTATGAGGCTATGACTCCAATCAAGTAAGTTCGCTCCAGCGCCATAAGGGTAGAAGGCGCTGGAGCTTTTTTATTGTGTGGTGCCGGATGTTTCCGGTTTGCTTATCTCCCCTCGTTCACTTTTGCCCGCGTCATTTATGTTTTGCTGCCGCGGCCTAACGCAGCAAATTATTCTAAACAATCCTCCCCCTCCATCCACAGCATTGCACTGTGCGGCGGAGGGGGATTTTTTTGTGTTTACGGGCTTTTGTGGGGTATTTCAGTACCGGTATTTCATCATAATTTCAGTTTTCTGAATTTTATTGTTGACATTTCTGTAATATTGCGTTATGATAGCCACAAGGCCCAGAAATTTACAGAATACTGGAACGACAAGTTTCCTGCTGTCTTTTCTTATTCTGTATAATGCCCAAATCAGCGGCTGCCGGGCTGCGGTTTTGTTTTTAGGATTTCTTTTTCTTGATATCACTCAACCACCTTACCATTCCGGTATTCCCGCTGAAAGTTTTGCTTTGGCGTTTCCTTGGCAGAGGGTACGCCAAAATTCTCTTGTTCATCTTTTTTCGTGAAGTGTGCAGCAGCGCTTCACCATTTTTTAGCCATCATGATTACAGATTTCTGTTAAACTGAAGGAGGTTTTATGGAACAACTTACGATTGATACCGGCCTGCGTGAATACGCGGTCAATGGTGGGCCGGAGCACGGCGGCGGGGTGCTGCGCTTTAACCCCAGCGACCCCAACGTTTACAGCCGCTTTTGCGCCCTGCAAGGCCAGCTGCAAGAGTTGGAACAGCAGGTGCAGGCCCAAAGCCCTACCGGAACCGATGCCGTACAGCTGCTGGCCCAGGCGGACCAGCGCGCCAAAGGGCTGCTGGCGGAAGTGTTCGGCCCCAGCAATGATTTTGACGCCATGCTGGGCGGCACCAACCTGCTGGCGGTTGCCGGCAACGGCGAGCGGGTCATTACCAATCTGTTTGCGGCATTGCAGCCCATTCTGGAAGCCGGTGCCCGCCAGTGTGCGGATGCCAAAGCCACGCTGGCCGTGCAGCAAGCCCAGGCAGCGCGCGCCGCACGCGGGGTGCAGGTATGAGCAGCTGGCGGCTGCCCACCCGGCTGGAGGTCGGCGGGAAAGCATATCCGATTCATTCGGATTACCGCGATATTCTGGATATTCTGCACCGGCTGAACGATGCCGGCGAGCCGGAATTTATCCGCTGGCGGGTAGCCCTGGCCCTGTTTTATGAGGGCGACCTGCCGCGAAGCGACTACCCGGAGGCCATGCAGAAGCTGGCGGATTTTTTGAACTGCGGGCAAACGCTGCCCCGCTCCCCTGCCCCGCCGCTGCTGGACTGGGAACAGGACGCCCCGCTGATTGCTGCCGACATCAACAAAGCCGCCGGGTGCGAAGTGCGTGCCCTGCCCTACCTGCACTGGTGGACCTTTATGGCGTGGTTCAACAGTATTGGGGACGGTCAGCTGGCCACCCTGCTGCGGGTGCGCAGCAAGCTGCGCCACGGCCAAAAATTGCAGCCGTGGGAACAGGACTACTACCGCAAAAACAAAGCCATAGTTGACCTGCGCCCCCGCCTGACCCCGGCAGAGATAGCGGAACGCCAGCGGCTGCAGCGGCTGCTGGCCAATAAACCCTCATAAGGAGGTAGATGCTTTTGCCAAAATCTTATGCAGGCAGCCTTCAGGTTGCCCTGCCCACACAAACCACTACCCGCACCGCGCAGCAGCCGCTGAACGGCCTGCGCACCTCCTTGAAAAAAATAAGCCGCAGTGTAAACGCTGCGTTCTCCGCCGCGCCGGTGGCAAAGTTTGAGCAGCAGACCGCTGCCGCAGCCGCCAGCGCCAACAAAGCCGCCAAAGCCCAGACCAAACTTGCCAGCGGCACCGCCAAAGCAGCTAAGGCCGCCAAACGCAGCGTTGCGGAATTTGACGAGCTGGACCGGCTGCAGGCTTCCCTTGCCGAAAGTGCGGATGTCGCTTCTGCTTCCGCCGCCCGCAAAAGCAGCAAGAGTGCAGCGGCCAAGGCAACGGATGCCGAGCTGCCGCAACTCTCATCACCGGCTCTATTAAATCAGCAGCTGCAAAATTTCTGGGCCACCTTGCAATCCGTTCTTGCCCCTGCCGCCGCGCTGTGGGATGCCGCCTGGCAGCAGATGAAAACCGCCGCCCTGACCGTCTGGCAGGATCTTTGGGGCGGCGTTCAGCTGGCCTGGGCTGAGTACGGCCAGCCCATTGCCCAGGGTGCCGCCCTGGCGCTGGAAAACCTGCAAGGCATTTTCACCACCCTGTGGCAGAGCGTTTTGCAGCCGATCCTTGCCAACCTGATGCAGGTTTTATCCGTTCTCTGGTCCACCCACCTCAAGCCCCTGTGGGACGCCATTCTTTTGCTGGTGGCCAGCGTTGCCAACTGCCTGCTGGATTTGTGGAACAACCTGCTGGCCCCGGTGGCCAAGTGGATCATTGCAACGTTCGGCCCCGCCTTTGCCGAGGTATTCAACGCCATTGCGGACATTGTGGGGGTAGCCGTTGGGACCATTGCGGATGCCATTGATCTGGCCGTTGTTGTGCTGCGCGGGCTGGCGGACTTTTTAAGCGCCGTGTTCCGCGGCAACTGGGACGCCGCCTGGCAGGCCATCGGCAGTACGGTCAGCACCGTCTGGGACAAGATGACGAACGCCATCAAGACCGCCGTCAACGGCATCATCGGCTTCATCAACCGGATGATCTCCGCCGTTGTGACCGGCATCAATGCGGTTATCAACGCACTGAACGGATTGTCGTTCGATCTGCCGGAACTGTTCGGCGGCGGGCATGTCGGGTTTAATATCAGCACCCTGACCGCCCCGCAGATTCCCTACCTGGCGCAGGGCGCGGTCATCCCGGCAAACCGGGAATTCCTGGCCGTGCTGGGCGACCAGAGCCACGGGACCAACGTGGAAGCCCCGCTGGACACCATCAAGCAGGCCGTGGCCGAGGTCATGGAAGACCTGCAGGCAGGCCAGATGGCGGGCTTTGAAGCCGTTGTGGAAGTGTTGCGGGAGATCCTTTCCGCCGTGTACGGCATTGAACTGACGGACGAGGACGTGGGCCGCGCCGTGCAGCGCTGGCAGCGCAAACAGCTGATCGCCACAGGAGGTGTGTAACGTGACCTTAACCAATCTGTTCCAGATCGATGGCAACCCCCTGTACGCCCCCGACTGCGACATTGAGCCGAGCTATTCCGACCTGGATTCCAGCGATTCCGGCCGCGACGAAGCCGGATACATGCACCGGGAAGTAGTGCGGGAAAAAGTGGCTACCTGGCCCATTGCCTACAGCTGCCTGACGGATGACGAATACAAGTACACCATCGGGTTATTTGCGGGCAAGGCCACCTTCCAGTTCACCCACCCCAAAGCCGGCTCTTCCACCGAGACCGAAACCACCACCTGCTACTGCAGCAAATACGGCATCGCCTGGCATAACGCCAAGACGAAACAATGGAAGAACCTGAAGTTTAACATTATTGAATGCTGATTCAGAGTTAGGAGTTAGGAAGTAGGAGTTAGGAGTTAAAACGGGCCCGAGGTCCAGCACTGTAGGGAACGGTCTTGACCGTTCCGAAACCTTGCCGCATATGCCGCAACGGGATTTACCGCAAGGCGATGGGCGCACAATGTGCGCCCCTACGGAATCGCGGCCTGTTTTTCTAAACCGTGCGCGACTGCGCACACCTAAAACTCCTCACTCCTAACTCCTACCTCCTAACTAAAAAAGGAGGTGTATATTTGCTTTTCCCCATCCTCACTCTCCCAAGCGGCACCGAGCTAAAGGGCGGCTCCCCCGGCAGCGCGGTGAAGAGCCTTACCCTGCATACCGCGGTAAACGCCGGGCAGGAATTCACCATCGGCTCTGCTTATTCGGACTACATCGAGGCCGAGATCTGGGCCGACCCGGACGGCAGCCTGCAGATCACTGCCGGGGATACCCTGACGTACTACCGGCAGGACGATGCCGGGAACCGCACCAAGGTGGGTATCTTCTATGCCGAAAAGCCCACCCGCACCAAGCGCAACAGCTATAAGGTCACGGCGTATGACGCCATGTCCAAGCTGGATGCGGACTTTTCCGGCTGGCAGCGGGCCAATCAGGCGCAGTTCCCCAAGACCATCTGGCAGCTGGTTCAGCTGGCCTGCCAGCGGGCGGGGGTCACGCTTGCCAGCAGCAGCCTGCCCATTAACGGCAGCTACAGCGTGCAGGCGTTCTATGCGGATGACCTGACCTGCCGCCAGATCATTTCCTGGGCGGCGGAAGCGGCTGGCTGCTATGCCCATATGAATGCGGACGGCAAGCTGCAATTTCTGACCTACACCGACAAGCGCAAAACTACCGTTATTACGCCGGACGGCTCCAATGGCAGCACCGCCTACTATGCTGACAGCCTGAGTTACGAGGACTACACCGTCAAGGCCATTGAGAAAGTCCAGATTCGGCAGTCGGACAGTGATGTGGGGGTGATTTACCCCGACAGCACCACTGCCACCAACACCTATGCAGTGCAGGGCAACCTTCTGCTGACCACCGGCACCGAAGCGAACCTGAAAACCGTTGCCCAAAACCTGTACAACGTGCTGAAAAACGTGACCTACACGCCCTGCAAAGTGGCCGTGCCCAGCGGTTCCGCCCCTGCCTGCGGGCAGATCGTGCACGTTAAGGACGCACGCGGGCGGGAGTTCGACACCTACCTCATGAGCGCCACGATCTCTTCCGGCAAGGCCAGCTTTGAAAGCGTTGGCAGCGCCAGCCGGGAAAGTTCCAGCGCGGTGAACAGCCAGAGCTACAAAAACCTGACCGGCAAAATGCTGGAGATCAAAACCAGCGTGGACGGCCTGGAAGTGAAAGCCAGCGACCTGACCGGCAAGTACACCGACCTGAAAGCAACGGTGGACGGGCTTTCGGCGGAGGTCAAACAGGATGCCAAAATCACCGGCGGCGGCAACCTGATTCTGGGCAGCGAGAGCTTCAAAAATGCCGAGCTGAAAGGCAATACCGGCGATGGCAGTTCCGTTACCTATGAACTGACCGGCGGGGCGACCATGACCAACGCCAACTCCAACCGATATTTTCGGTGGACAACGGTGGGGGCTTATGTGGCTAAGGGCGTTACCTTGTGCCTGTCCGTTATGTACAAACCCGTTTCCGGCACGAATGAGTTCTGCATGGAAATTGCATACATGGCAGGCGGCAGCAGCAGCCAGAAATGGGCGGCCATCAAGCCCTCCGACCAGCTGGAGATTGAGCAGACGGACGGCTGGGTGCTGCGGTACGGGCTGTGGACGCCACCGGACAATGCCACCTTAAAGCTGGTGGACATGGGCAGCGGCGCAACCCACGTTGGCACCGGAAATTACACCAATAAGTTTGGGCTGCTGCACCCCATGCTGCAATACGGCAACGCTCCGACCGCGTGGAACGCCAGTTCCGGCGATTATCTGACGCAGGAAAGCGCAAAAAGCCTGTTTTCACAGACAGCGGACGAAATCAAGACCGAAGTCACCAAGTCCGTGACGGAATCTGTAACAGAGACCGTAAAGGACACCGCCACCAGTGCGGCCAATGACGCGGTTGACAGCAAAATGCAGGATTATGCCACCACCGCAACGGTGGAGAGCCTGAAAGAGGATGTTTCCAGCATCAGCCAAAAGGCGGACAGCATCAGCACCAAAGTCAGCAGCCTGGAAGAAACCACCACGACCATTTCCAACGACCTGGACAGCACGAAACAGGAGTTCAAGACCGTTAAAGAATCGGTATCTTCCATTGACCAAAAGGCCGACAGCATCACCCAAACCGTGACCCAGCGGATCACCGGCGGCAATAACATTATTGTAGGCACGGACGACTGGAACAACGCCGGGGTGGACACCGGCGGCAACGCGGCCAGCGTCAAGGGCAGCTACACCATTGACGGCGAATCTGTCTATGTGACGAACAAGGCCCAGAACACCCGCTTCCACTTTGGGGCGGATAAGTCACTGATGATTGCAAAGGGCATGACCTATTGTGCATCGGTACTGTACAAGCTCAACTCCGGCACGGACAGCCTGTTTTTGCAGTTCGAAACCAAATCTTCCAGCGGCACAAAAAGCTATTACGGCTCCGCGTTCAAGCAGGCCCAGCAGGACATTGCGCTGGATAACGGCTGGAAGCTGCGGTATGCGGCCTTTACGGCGACCGCTGACGGATATGCTGACGGCCTGTTTGTGAGTACCGCGAACGATAACGCCACCGTTACCAATGACCTGACTATCATGCACCCGATGGTGCAGATGGGCAACGCGCCCACTGCATGGACGGCAAGTTCCGGCGATTACATGACCACCAGCGAGACCAAGACCGAAATTAAGCAGACGGTAAGCGAAATCAAGCTGACGGCCAGCACAAGCGGAACCAGCAGCACCATCAAGCTGACGGCAGGCGGAACAGAGATCACCAGCGCACAGATCAACCTGTCGGGCGTGGTGACATTTTCGGATTTGAGCACCTGGAACCAGGATAAGACCATTATCAACGGCGGAAACATTACGACCGGGCAGATACACAACAAAGCAGGCACGACCACCTACGACCTGGACAATGCCTGGATTCGTATGGGCAAAGATGCCGACACCCGCGTGGACATTGACACCGGGCGCATCCGCTGGTACTGGGAAGATAACCTGACCGGCGTATTGAGCAGCCGGTACGGCAAATCCTATATTGGTGATAACTCCCGCTACACATTTTTAGGCTGGTTCTCCACCGGCGACCCCAGCTTTGATTATTCCACCGGCGGGGCTACCAGCGAGTTTGTGGGCATTGCCATTGACCAGGTGGATAAAGTCATCCACTGCAACGCCAGCAAGTTTGAAATTCCCGGCAGAATCGAGTGCGGTTCTTTGAGTGTGAACGGGAGGGAAATTTGATGAAAAAATTTATCCGAATGCTGGCTGCGCTTGCCCTGCTGCTGGTTTTTGCGCTGACCATCCCATTTGCACTGGCCGTCTGCAGCGGAACACGAACCGAAGATACCAGCTATCCGCGCCCGGAATATTCCGGCTCCCCGATGGCAGAAAGGGTGATGAAATGACCACTACCCAAAAAATTGAAGAACTCCAGAAATCCGTCATCAACGCCATCAATAACGGCTGCCTGCACCCCGCTGTGGTGCGGCTGGTGCTGCTGAACGTCATCTCGATGGTGGAAGCCAGCGAGAGGGAGGTGAATAAGAAAGAAGAGACAGAATCCTGAAAATTTGTTTTCTTATCCCCGCATAACCCACACAAAATATAACGCATAAAAACAAGGCACCGGGCCAATACAGGTCCGGTGCCTTGTGGTATTTATGGTATCGGGATGGAGCTAAAATCAATCCGTCATCGGCTGATGTTCGGTGATGGTGTGCTCCTGCTGGTACTTGAGCGCAGCGGCGATGAAGCCCTTGAACAGGGGATGCGCGCGGTTGGGGCGGCTCTTGAATTCGGGGTGGAACTGTACGCCCACATGGAAATCACGACCGGGCAGCTCAACGGCCTCCACCAGGCGGCCATCCGGGCTGGTGCCGGAGATCACAAGGCCGTGGTTCTGCATTTCTGCGCGGTAGTCATTGTTGAACTCATAGCGGTGGCGGTGGCGCTCGTCAATTTCTTCTTTGCCATAGCACTCACGCAGCTTGGTGCCTTCGGCGGTAATGCAGGGGTACTTGCCCAGGCGCATGGTGCCGCCCTTGGGGATATTGCCCTGCTGGTCCGGCATCAGAGCGATCACGTTATGTTCGCCGTCCGGTGTAAACTCGCTGGAGTTGGCATCGGCATAGCCCAGCACATCGCGGGCGTATTCCATAACCATGATCTGCATGCCAAGGCAGATGCCAAAGTACGGGATGTTCTGTTCCCGTGCATAGCGGGCAGCCTGGATCATGCCCTCAATGCCGCGGTCGCCAAAGCCGCCGGGCAGGATGATGCCATCCACGCCGGAAAGCTCTTCGGCGCAGCGCTCCTGATCCAGCAGGTTTTCGCTGTCCACCCAGTGGATCTCCACTTTGGACTCATTCTCAAAACCGGCGTGGTACAGGGACTCCATCACGCTCAGGTATGCGTCATGCAGTTTGACATATTTGCCAACCAGGGCAATGGTGCAGGTCTTGCTGCGGGTGGCAATGCGGGAGATCAGTTCCTTCCACTCGGTCAGGTCGCTGGCCGGGGTTTCCAGGTGCAGCTGGCGGCAGACAACGTTGGTCAGGCCGGCAGCTTCCAGCATCAGCGGGCACTCGTACAGGCTGGGCATGGTCAGGTTTTCGATCACGCAGTCAGGGCGCACATTGCAGAACATGCTGATCTTGCGCTTGATATCGCTGCCAACGCGGCCATCGGCACGCAGCACGATGACGTTGGGGGCGATGCCCATGCCCTGCAGTTCCTTGCAGGAATGCTGGGCGGGCTTGGATTTATATTCATCCGAGCCGGAAATGTAGGGCACCAGAACCACATGGATGTAGCAGCAGTTTTCCATGCCCTGCTCAATGCCAACCTGGCGGATGGCCTCCAGGAAGGGCTGGCTTTCAATATCACCGGTGGTACCGCCGATTTCGGTGATGACTACATCGGCTTCGGTGCTTTTGGCAAGGTTGTAGATATAGCTCTTGATTTCGTTGGTAATGTGGGGGATGATCTGCACAGTCTGGCCCAGATAAGCGCCCTGGCGTTCCTTGTTCAGCACGTTCCAATAGACCTTGCCGGTCGTCAGGTTGGAGTACTTGTTCAGGTTTTCATCAATAAAGCGCTCATAATGCCCCAGGTCCAGGTCGGTCTCGGTGCCATCGTCAGTCACGAACACCTCGCCGTGCTGCAGCGGGCTCATGGTGCCGGGGTCCACGTTGATATAGGGATCCAGCTTTTGGGAAGCCACTTTCAGGCCGCGGGTTTTCAGCAAACGGCCCAGGCTGGCTGCCGTGATGCCCTTGCCCAGGCCGGAGACCACGCCACCAGTAACAAAAACGTACTTTGTCGCCATATATACCATCCTCTCCACAACTACCACAAATAAATGGACGCTTTATTATACATCACTTTTATTTCCAAAAGCAAGAGTCTTTTTTCCTGTTTGGCGCAAATTCTCTTGCGCACCATCGTACAATCCCCTATAATAAATAAGATAATATCGAGAGGGGAGCGTGCTTGTTTGCAAAAGCTCAAAAAATTTTTCAGCCGCCGGAACTGGTTGGTCCTGCTGCTGGTCCTGGTGGAATTTGTGGTGCTTGCGCTGCGTTTTGTGGGGGATTTCCGCACAGGCGGCGTGATTGATATTACACCGGACCTGATCATTCCCTATGCGGAGGAATGCACCAACGATGACCGCGGTGCCCGCGTGGAAAACTTTACCGGCCTGTTTGCCACCACCCGCTGGATTGACCTGCCGCGCGGCAGCTACCAGGTGTGCATCAACTATGTGAACGACGGCGAGGATGGTGAGGTCAGCTTTCTGGATGAGATCATGCCCACCGCGCAGTATGATGCCGCCAAGCTGCCTGCCGAGCGCACCCGCACGGTGTTCAGCCTGTGGATGCCCTACGGCTGCGAAACCGCACAGCTGCAGTTTACCGCGGACTGCGGCGAAAAGCAGGTCATCTACATCACCGGTGCGCAGATCGTGCCTACCCACGCGTGGGCATATGTGCGGTTGCTGACAGGGCTTGTGTTCTGCGCCGTGCTGGACTGGGTGATCCTGCTGCTGACCCGCCGGGCTAAGCTGCCCATCCACACCCTGCGCGGGCGGTACATTGCCATGGCGCTGGTGGGCATCGGCGTGTTTGCCTGCCTGCCGCTGGGGCTGGGCTACCTGACCTATGGGCATGACCTTTCCATCCATCTTTCCCGCATTGAGGGGCTGAAAGCCGGGCTGCTGGCCGGGCAGTTCCCGGTGCGCATGGACCCGGCCATCATCAACGAAAAAGGCTATCCGTTCAGCCTGATGTACTCTGACGTGTTTATGTATCCGGCTGCAGTGCTGCGCATTCTGGGGTTCAGCCTGCAGGCCAGCTACAAGGCTTACGTTGCTTACATCACGGCGGCCACCGTGGGCATTACGTTTTATGCCCTGCGCAAAATGTTCCGCAGTGATTGTGCCGCGCTGCTTGGCACCGCGCTGTACACCCTTTCGTTCTATCGGCTGACCAACGTGTTTGTGCGCGCCGCGGTGGGCGAATACACCGCCATGGCGTTCCTGCCGTTGGTCGTGTACGGGCTGTGGCGCATTTACCATCAGTCCCCTGCGGACGGCAAAAAGCCGGAACCCTGGTGCTGGCTGCCTTTCGCCCTGGGCTTTACCGGCCTATTGCAGAGCCATCTGCTGACGACCGAACTTGCGGTGTTCTTTACCGCCGCGTTCTGCCTGCTGTATTTCAAAAAGACCTTCACCCGCCCCGTGCTGCCCGCCCTGTGCAAAGCCGCCGGGGCCGCCATTGTGTGGAACCTGTGGTTCATGGTACCGCTGCTGCAATACATGGTGCAGGGGGTGTGCCGCATCAGCGGCAAGTATGATGCCGCCTACCTGTACGACAGTTCCGTTTACCTGGGTCAAATGTTCCTGATGTTCGGCCAGAGCAGCGGCGTGGCCGAGAGCATCCAGAGCGGCATTGCGGGCGAAATGCCGCAGACGCTGGGTCTGGCGCTGGCCGCGGGGGCGTTCTTCTTTTTGCTGGCTGTGCTGGACCCTGCCGTGCGCAAAAGCAGCCGCAATGCCGCGCGCATCGGCAGCCTGACGCTGGGCTTTGGCCTGCTGGCCGCCTGGTGCGCCAGCGACCTGTGCCCCTGGTACGCGCTGTTCCGCTGCGAACCATTGCAGGCACTGAGCAAGACTCTGGGCAAGCTGCAGTTTGCCTGGCGGTTCTTCACCCCGGCCACCCTGCTGCTGGTCGTGTGTGCCTGCTGCGCGGTGGTGCTGTACCGCAAAGTCCGGCCGGAAGCCGCCAAGGCCATGGCCGCGGTGCTGCTGGCGCTGACCATCATCCCCGCCGGGTACCTGATGTATGACAAATGCACCACCAGCGAAGCCGTACCCTACATGAGCCTTGCCGCGGTGGATGACCTGCCCGGCCAGGTGGGCGGCGGCGAATACCTGCCCACCGAGGACACCACCATCGACGACAGCGCCTGGGGCCGCCTGACCCCCGAAGCGGAGGACGGCGTGGAGCTGACGAACTACACCAAAAACGGCCTGACCGTTCAGCTGACAGCGCAGAACACCGGCGATGCCGAAGCATCCATCCGGCTGCCGCTCTTCTACTACCCCGGCTACCATATGACCGCTGCGGACGGTGCCACGCTGACCCACAAAGACGGCTACCTGACCGTTACCCTGGCCCCCGGCTGGCAGGGCAGCGTACAGGTGCGCTGGACCGGGATGTGGTTCTGGCGCGCGGCAGACTGCATCAGCCTGCTGGGCATTGCGGCCACTGTTGTGCTGTACCGCAAAAACCGAAAGAAAGCAGCACGCGTCTAATTTTATTAAAACGCACCGGGCCTGCCGCCCCCAAGCGGGGTTGGCGGGCCCGGTTTATTTTATAAGGCCGCTCTGGGGGGGTGGAAGGCCTCATCCCCTGCCGCAAGCAAATTTCCTAAAACATCGGGGCAAACGCCAATCCGGTTTGTCATTTCTGCCAGTTGCTTTTTTGGCGTGCGGCCCGTATAATAAGCACATAAACAGCAAGGGCGCTGCGAACACGAATCCTGTTCGCAGTGCCTTTTGTTTTATAAAAAGTCCGACTTATTTGCGTGATGATACCACAGAGGAAAAGGAGTTCGGTAAGTATGGCAGCAACCGTTATGGAACTGTACGGCAGCAAAGTCTTCAACGAGCACGAAATGCGTGAGCGTCTGCCCAGCTCGACCTACAAGAGCCTGAAGGCAACCATTGAAAAGGGCCAGGCCCTTGACCTGGAAGTAGCCAATGTTGTGGCCAGCGTGATGAAGCGCTGGGCGATTGAACAGGGCGCTACCCATTACACCCACTGGTTCCAGCCCCTGACCGGCATCACCAGTGAAAAGCACGATGGTTTTGTCAGCCCCCAGCCGGACGGCACCGCCATCATGGAGTTTTCCGGTAAGGAACTCATTAAGGGCGAACCGGATGCTTCCTCCTTCCCTTCCGGCGGCCTGCGTGCCACCTGTGAAGCCCGTGGCTACACCGCATGGGACCCCACCAGCTATGCTTTCGTAAAAGATGACGTGCTGTGCATCCCCACTGCGTTTTGCTCTTACACCGGCGAAGCGCTGGACAAAAAGACCCCGCTGTTGCGCTCCATGCAGGCCATCAGCGACCAGGCCTGCAAGGTGCTGCACCTGTTTGGCAAGGATGTTGACCGCGTTGCCACCACCGTTGGCCCGGAGCAGGAGTACTTCCTGATCCGCAAGGAGGATTACAACAAGCGCCTGGATCTGGTTCTGACCGGCCGCACCCTGTTTGGCTCTGCACCGTCCAAAGGCCAGGAGCTGGAAGAGCACTACTTTGGTGTGATCCGCCCCATCGTTTCCGACTTTATGAAGGATCTGGACACCGAGCTGTGGAAGCTGGGCATCCCCGCAAAGACCAAGCACAACGAAGTTGCCCCCTGCCAGCATGAGCTCGCCCCCATTTACGATACCACCAACGTTGCTATCGACCACAACCTTCTGACCATGGAAATGATGAAGAAGATTGCCGATAAGCACGGCTTGGTCTGCCTGCAGCACGAAAAACCGTTCGAGGGCGTCAATGGTTCCGGCAAGCACAACAACTGGTCCATCAGCACCAAGAGCGAAAACCTGCTGGATCCCGGCGATACCCCGATGGAAAACCTGCAGTTCATGGTCTTCCTGAGCGCCGTCATCAAGGCAGTTGATGAATACGCTGACCTGCTGCGCACCTCTGTTGCCACCCCCGGTAACGACCACCGCCTGGGCGCTAACGAGGCTCCCCCGGCCATCATCTCCATCTTTGTCGGCGAAGAGCTGGAAGCTGTTATCGATGCTGTCTGCACCGACAGCCCCTATGCCGGCCCTGTTAAGATGAAGATGGACCTTGGCGTTGATGTTCTGCCCAAGTTCAGCAAGGACACCACCGACCGTAACCGTACTTCTCCGTTCGCCTTTACCGGCAACAAGTTCGAGTTCCGTATGCCCGGTTCCGCTGAGAACCTGAGCGATGCCAACACCATCCTGAACACTGCTGTTGCCAAAGAGCTGAAGCAGTTTGTTGCCGATGTGGAAGGCGCCGCTGACTTTGAGTGCGCTGCCGCCGCCTGGGTCAAGAAGACCCTGAACGACCACCGCCGCGTGATCTTCAACGGCAACGGTTACTCCGAAGCCTGGGAAGCTGAGGCTGCCCGCCGTGGCCTGCCCAACCGCAAGTGCACCCCCGATGCCATGGTTGCCCTGAAGGAAGAGAAGAACATCTCCCTGATGGAAGAGTTCGGCGTTCTGACCAAGACCGAAATGCTGAGCCGTTACGAAGTTGAGATGGAGCATTACTCCAAGATCATCAACATCGAAGCCCGCACCATGCTCAAGATCGTATCCAAGCAGCTGATCCCTGCCGCCACCAGCTACATGGGCGAAGTTGCCAGCACCGCCGCAGCCAAGACCGCTGCTGTGGAAGGCATCTCCACCAAGTCCGAAGCAAAGCTGTTGACTGAACTTTCCAAATACACCGACGAGATGTCCGATGCAACCGATGCCCTGAAGGCTGTGACCGATAAGGTCAGCGCCCTGGACGATGAGACCGCTAAGGCCCATGCTTTCCATGATGAGGTTCTGCCCGCCATGGATGCCCTGCGTGCCGCCGCCGACGCTGCTGAAGAGCTTGTCGATGAGGATTACTGGCCGCTGCCGTGCTACAGCCGCATGCTGTTCTACACTGAGTAAGCAGTGACCCAAAAAGCCCCCGGCAGCAAGGGTTTGTGTTCTGCACAAAATGCCGGGCACGGCTTTTTAACACGCCATTCTCCTTTTCCTATTTCTTACACCAGCTCGAAAGGCCCGCCGCGAGGTGGGCCTTTCGAGTTTGAGTTAGGAGTTAGGAAGTAGGAGTCAGTTGAAAGTTAGGAGTTAGGAGTTTATTGGGTCCAACGCTGAATAAACTCCCGGTTCCTCTTTCTGCTCAATCCGTAGGAAAGGTCAAGACCGTTCCGGAGCTTTGCTTTATATGCTATAATGGGATTAACCGCAAGGGCGGCGGGCGCACAATGTGCGCCCCTACGGAATTTCTAATTGCTCATTGCTAATTCCTAATTGCATCAACTCCTAACTCCTACCTCCTAACTTATCTCTCCCCTCTCTGCCATATCTGCAGCCTAAATTTGGAGGATTCCACCATGAAGCATACCGCACAGGATATCCTGAACTATGTCGAAGATAATGACGTAAAATTTGTACGTCTGGCGTTCTGCGATATTTTCGGCAACCAAAAGAACATCTCTGTTTTTGCCGGGGACCTTCCCTATGCCTTCGAGCAGGGTGTCTGCTTTGACGGCAGCTCCATTGCCGGGTTTATGAACACCGAGGAAAGCGACCTTGTGCTTTGGCCGGACCCGGACACGATGACCATTCTGCCCTGGCGCCCCACCGAGGGCCGCGTGATGCGCATGTACTGCGATATCACCCTGCCCAACGGCCGCCCCTTTGCCGGCAACAGCCGCGGGTACCTGCAATCGGTGGTCAAGCGCGCCAAGGCCATGGGTCTGCGCTGTGATGTGGGCTGCGAATGTGAGTTCTATCTGTTCCAGACCGACGAGCATGGCAACCCTACCCGCATCCCCATGGACCGCGGCGGCTACTTTGACATTGCCCCGCTGGATAAGGCCGAGAACATCCGCCGTGAGATCTGCTTTGCCATGGAGGATATGGGCCTGCGCCCCCAGCACAGCCACCACGAAAGCGGCTTTGGCCAGAACGAAGTAGACTTTATGTATTCCACCGCGCTGAAATCGGCCGATAACCTGAACACCTTCAAAAGCACCGTCAAAGCCATTGCGGACCGCAACGGTCTGTTCGCCAGCTTTATGCCCAAGCCCATGCAGGACCAGGCCGGCAGCGGCATGCATGTGAATGTTTCCATCCACCGGGACGGCAAAAACCTGTTCCAGGGCGATATTGCCCCCGACAGCGAAGCCGGGCATTTTATTGCCGGTATCCTGGCGCACGCACGGGAGCTGACCTGTTTCTGCAACCCGATTCCCAACTCTTACACGCGGTTTGGCAGCTGCGAAGCCCCCAAGTATGTCAGCTGGAGCCGCCAGAACCGCAGCCAGCTGGTGCGCCTGCCTTCCGCCACCGGCGAATTCTGCCGCCTGGAACTGCGCAGCCCCGATCCTTCCTGCAACCCGTATCTGGTCATTGGCCTGATCCTGGCTGCCGGGCTGGACGGCATTGAAAAGAAAATGCCGCTGCCCGCCCCGGTCAACCGCAATCTGTTCCACAAGAGCGCCGCCGAAGGGCTGGAAAGCCTGCCCGAAAGCCTGCGTGAAGCCATCACCATTGCCGCACAGAGTGATTTTATCGCCAAAGAGCTGCCTGTGCCGCTGATGAACAAATACTTTGAATACCAGACCCAGCTGTGCCATGGTTACGAAAACGCCCCCGACCCCCAGGCCTGGGAGCGGGAAAACTGCTTTTTGAAGATTTGATGTTTCCCAAAGCAGGGCAGATTTTGTAATTTAACAGATGGGTGGTGACGTGTTTGTGCCTTCAGCTTTGATTGCCTCTGCGGGGAACAACGCAAATGAATACCTGGCAAAGCATGTAGCGGAGCTGGGTTACCTGCGCCCCACCATTGTGGCCAGCGGCGGCGAAGCCCGCCGCCGCATGGGGGATATTGATTTCGAAGTCGTGATCATCAACACCCCCCTGCCGGACGAGTTTGGCCACGAACTTTCGACCTATGCGGTAGAAAAATCAAACGCCGGTGTCATTCTGCTTGCCAAGGCGGGCACCGCAGACCAGATTGCCGATAAATTGCAGCAGCACGGTGTGTTGGTGTTGGCAAAACCCTTTACCGGGGTGCAGTTCCGCCAGGCCGTGCAGATGGCCGCCGCCTGCTGCCGCCGCCTGGATTATCTGCGGCAGGAAAACGACAAACTGCGGGATAAGATTGCCCAGATCCGGCTGGTGGACCGTGCCAAGTGCTATCTGATCGAGCACAAGGGCATGACCGAAGCGGAAGCCCACCGCATGATTGAAAAGACCGCCATGGATACCCGCCGCGACCGTGCGGAGGTTGCCACGGAGATTCTGGAAGAAGAAGAGTAAAACCGCTGCGGAAATTCCACAGATTTTGCAGCAAAAATGCGGCAGGCGCAAAAACCTGCCGCATTTTTTCAGTCTGTTTTCAGCTACTTGTGGTATACTGTACCTATAAGCGGAAGGAGGTTTGCCGGTGAATATCCTGATTGTGGAAGACGAGACCCGCCTGGCCGATGCGCTGGGGGAGATCATGCGGGAGCAGCACTACCTGGCCGATGTGGTATATACCGGAACGGACGGGCTGGACTATGCCCAAAACGGCAATTATGATGTGATCGTGCTGGATGTGATGCTGCCCGGCATGGATGGGTTCGAGATCGTGCGCCGCCTGCGGGCCGGGCACAACGCCGTACCGGTGCTGATGCTGACCGCGCGGGACGAACTGCACGACAAAGTGACCGGGCTTGACTGCGGCGCCGATGACTACATGACCAAACCCTTTGCCCCGGAGGAGCTGCTGGCCCGCGTGCGCGCCCTTGGCCGCCGCCAGGGCGAAGTTCAGCTGGAAACGCTGACCTTTGCCGATGTAACGCTGCATCTTTCCACCAATGATTTAAGCTGCGGGGCGCGCAGTGTGCACCTTGGCTACAAGGAATTTGAGGTGCTGCGCCTGCTGATGTCCAGCCCCGGCGTGATCATCCCGAAAGATACCCTCATCAGCCGCGTGTGGGGCGATGAATCCAGCGCCGAGGACAACAACGTGGAAGCGTACATTTCGTTCCTGCGCAAAAAGCTGACCTTCCTGGGGGCACATGCCGTTATCACGGTGCGCCGCAAGGTGGGTTATCTTTTGGAGGCAGTGCCATGATCCGTCAGCTGCGCCGCAAATTTGTGGCAATCAATATGGCTTTGGTCAGCGTGGTGCTGGCCGTGATGTTTGGGGTGCTGCTGGCCAGCACCTGGCAGCAGCAGCGGCAGCAGACCATGCGCCTGTTGGAACAGGCGGTCCAGCAGCAGCCGGGCGATCTTCCCGCCAAGCCCTCCATCAGCCGCGCCCAGCCGGGGGATGCCCCCGCCGATGGGCCGGATGCCCCGGCAGGTTTTTCCACCGCCGCTTCCTTTTGGGTGGAAACTGACGAGGACGGCAGCATTACCGCCAGCGATGTGCAGCAGGTAGAAATCGACGCCGACACCCTGAACGCCATCACTGCCGAAGTGTTTGCCGACAACCTGGATGAGGGCACCCTGCAAAACCCGGACCTGCGCTACATTGTGCGGCACACGGGGTCCGGCCTGCGCATTGCCTTTGCCGATTGCAGCGGCGAGCTGCGCGCCGTGCGCCAGCTGGGGCTGCGCCTGGCACTGGCCGGGCTGGCGGCGCTGGCGGCGTTTTTGGGCATCAGCATCTGGCTGGCCCGCATGGCGGTGCGTCCCGTTGCCGAAGCGTGGGAGCAGCAGCGCCAGTTTGTGGCCGATGCCAGCCACGAACTGAAAACCCCGCTGACCGTAATGCTGACCAGCGCCAGCCTGATTGCCGCCCACCCCCAAAGCACGGTGGCCAGCCAGGCCAAGTGGCTGAACGCCATCCGGGACGAGGGCGCTGAGATGAAACAGCTGATCGACGACCTGCTGTTTTTGGCCAAGAACGATGCCGCCCGCGCCCCGCTGGTGCCTTCGGCTGTGGATTTTTCCGATGCGGTGCAGGGTGCTGCGCTGACGATGGAATCCGTAGCCTTTGAGCACGGCATTGACCTGCAGACCGAGATCACCCCCGGCCTGACCGTGCAGGGGGATGCCGCTGCCCTGCGCCGGTTGGCGGTGATCTTGCTGGATAATGCCATCAAGTACGCGGGCACCGGCGGCACTGTGACCCTGCGGCTGGCCGCAGCAGGCAGCCAGGCAGTTTTGACGGTGCACAACACCGGCAAGCCCATCCCGCCGGACCGGCTGCCCCATATTTTTGAGCGGTTTTACCGCGCGGACCCATCCCGCACCGGCAGCGGAACCGGGCTGGGGCTAGCGATTGCGCAAAGCATCTGCCAGGCACACCATGCCGCCATCCGGGCGGAATCCGGGCAGGATGGCACGACATTCCGGGTAGAAATCAGGAAAGAGTAAGGTGAACACCATGGAAATTGAACGCAAATGGATGGTGCAGGGCTGGCCCCAGGGGCTGCCCCTGCTGGAAACTTACCGCATGGACCAGGGGTATATCAGCGTGCGCCCCACGGTGCGCATTCGGCGCGAAGCATTGCAGGGCGGCCGCACCGCGCTGGTGCTCTGCTTTAAGGGCGCGCCGGACAAAACCGGCCTGATGCGGGAAGAAATTGAAACCGAGATCACACCGGAGCTGTTTGAAAAACTGGAACGCCTGATCGGCAAACCGCTGATTGCCAAGGAGCGCCGCACCTATGCCCTGAGAAACGGCCTGAAGCTGGAAGTAAACGATGTGGACGCCGGGCTGCCGAGCCACTTTATGTATGCCGAGGTAGAATACCCCGATGAGCCAACCGCCCGCACCTGGACCCCCGCCCCCGACGCCCTGACCGATTACCTCTCCGCCGAATGCACCGGCCAGCCGGGAGCAAGCATGGGGGAATATTGGGGGCAAACGAGGGGATAGTTAGGAGTTAGGAAGTAGGAGTTAGGAGTTTTGGGTTGCGGATACCGTTAAAGTTTGGCCGAAATATATGAAATAAAACGTAGGGAACGGTCTTGACCGTTCCGGAATCTCGATATTATCTCTCACAAGGGATATTTATCAAGGCAACGGAACGGTCAAGACCGTTCCCTACAAATATTTATTATGTTAATTGCAAACATTAAAACCGCCGCAAAAACTCCTCCCTCCTAACTCCTAACTCTCAACACCACTTTCCCTCCCCCGTTCTCCCCGTTGCTTACGGTCAGGGTGCCGTGGTGGGTTTGGGCGGTGCGGCGGGCGGCGGCAAGGCCAAGGCCCCAGTGCTGGCCGCGGGCGGCATCAGTGGTGAAGAGTTCCCGCCCCGCTTTCTGCAGGGCTTCCGGGCTGAACCCCGGCCCGGTATCGGTTACAGTGAAAAAAAACTTCCTGCCCTTCTTCCGCGGCATCCAGTGTGATGGTTCCGCCAGCGGGGGTAAAGCGGACGGCGTTTTCTAAAATATTATCCAGTGCCCGGCCCAGGGCCTGCTTCTGTGCGGGGATGGTTCGGGCGTTTTCTATTGCGTTGTTCAGTACAAACTGTATATTTTTATTTCTGCACAACGTTTTGGCATCATCGGCACACTGTGCCAGAATTTCCTGCACCCGTACCGGCTGCATCGGCTCCTGCGGGCTGGTTTCGGCGGTGTTGACGGCGCGCAGGGTTTGCAGGTAGCGGTCCGCTTTTTCCGCAGCGCGCTGCACGGCGGCAATCTGGGCTTTCTGGGCTTCGGTCAGGTTCTCATCCTCCGCCAGCAGGTCGGCGTTGCCGGTTATGATCGCCAGCGGGGTTTTCAGGTCATGGGCCAGGGCGGCGGTCTGCTCGGCACGCTGCTGTTCCAGCTGCCACTGGCTTTGCAGGCTGGCCGTCAGCTGGTCGCCCATCGTCTGCATGGCCTGCAGCGTTTCGGCGAACTCCCGCACCTTTGCGCCGGAAACCTCGATTTCTTCCGGGCGCTGGGCGGCGATTGCTGCGGTGGCTTTGGTCAGCTTGCGGGTCTCCCCTGCCAGCACTTTCACGGTGCGGTGGGTCCACAGCGCCAGCCACAGTACTTCCAGCAAAATCAGCAGCAGAATATACGTGGTCTGGAAATCCGGCAGGACTTCCCGCAGCGCCGGGTCCGCATAGGGCACCGAATAATCATACTGCAAAATGCAGCGCGCGCCATCCGCCATATCCACCACATACTGGTACGATGCCATCACCCACTGCCTGCCGCCTGCCAATATGTTCATTGCCTTTTTCAGCTGGCTGGCCGTCATGTTGGTTTGCAGCACACGCTCTGTCCCGGCCTGCAATATGGCATAGCGGCACAGCGGGTCAATGGCGTTGGGGTCAAAGGTTTCGGCGGTTGCGGTGGCAGCATACTCCCGCGCTTCGCTGCACACCTGCGCCCCGGTAACGGCGGGCAGCAAAAAGCCATTGCGCATGAGCGACATAAACAGGCCCCACCACACCAGCAAAATCACAAGGCTGCCGCCGCCGCACACCACAAGGTAGCGCACCAGCACATTGCGCAGCGGGGTCAGGTTTCGTTTTTCCATTGGTAGCCCACTCCCCATATTGTTTTCAGCACGGTTTCCGGCGCGGCCATGCCCGCGGTGCGCAGTTTGGCACGGATATTTTTAATGTGCTGGGTCACAGCCGTATCATCCGCTGTGCCATCGTAACCAAAAACAGCTTCGTATATCTGTTCTTTGCTGAACGTCTGCCCCGCGTGCAGGGCCAGATATTCGCAGATTGCGTATTCTGACCGGGTAAAGGGCAGCGGCTGCTCCCCCACCATCGCAGTTTTGGCCGCCAGGTCAAACCCGATTCCTCCGCGCACCATGCGGCTGGCGGGGGCGCGGTTCTGCCGCCGCAGGTGGGCGGCCACGCGGGCGCGCAGCTCCGCCACACGGAACGGCTTGGTCAGGTAATCATCCGCCCCAGTGCCAAGGCCGGTCAGGACGGACGGTTCATCGGTGCGGGCGGTCAAAAATAAAATCGGTGCCTGCGTTATGGCGCGGATACGGCGGCAGGTGGCAAAGCCATCCTCGCCGGGCATCATCACATCCAACAGGATGCAGTCCGCCCAGCGGCACAGGGGTTCCGTCACGGCAGCGCCGGATGTGCGGGTCTCCACCGCGTGGCCGTCCCGTTCCAGCGCCGTTTTCAGCAGTGTGCAAAGATCCGGGTCATCATCGACCGCAAGAATATGCGCCATAACGTTTTCCTCCTTTTTATGTTTTTACGCAATCAGGCGATACACCAGGCAGGACGCCCCATACAGCAGGTAGACATGGGCCGGGTAAAACCAGTAAAACAGCTGTTTATGCCCGCTGCCGCGCGTGCCGTTGTAAGCCAGCATCAGCACCGCGGCGGCCACGCCAAACCATTCGTAATAGGTAGTGAACATCTGGGAAAGTTCAAACCCCGGCTGGCTGCGCAGTGACAGGTACACCAGCACATAATCCCACAAAAAGCTGTTCAGCGCCCACACAGCCACCTGTGCTTTGCGGTGGTTCCGCAGCAGGTACAGCAGCACGCCGCCCATCAGGTAGCCCCAGCCGCCATCAGTGATAGCGGTCCACATGGGTGCCGGGCTGGTGATGATGAACGCCAGCACGGTGCTGGCAATCGGCCCCTGTGTGAGCTGCGGGAACATTCCCAGCACTGTTGCAATCAGGAACGGCCAGCCAACCGCCGCCGCGATAGCGGCAATGCCCTTACCATACTTTTTGGCACGCAGCCAGTCGATGCCCTGCCAGATCACGCACAGCACAACAAAATCCTGGAAGATCGCGTTCTGCGGGTAAAAGCCATCCCCGCGGCGGAACGCCCTGGCATACATCATGAAAAATTGCACCGCCGCCATGCCCGCACCGATGCACCAGATGCGGAAGAAATACCGCTTGCGGTCATGCGTATGGGCAAAGCCTTCCACCGTACAAAACAAAAACAGCGGGGCGGACAGGCGCGCCAGCATGCTGAACCATTCCGGGATGCAGCCGGTGAACGCAAAAAAGTAGTGGATATGGTCCATCAGCATCAGCACCAGCGCAATGGTTTTGAGCGCTGTTCCGGACAGACCTTTGTGTGTTGTTTGCAGCATTTTATCATCCTCCTTATGGGTGTTACACGCTATGTTTGCTACCTTTTCAGTTTACGGCTGAATTGTGTAGAAACCATAAGGAAGAGAAAAGTGCCTATGAAAAATCCCTATAACAAAAATGCGATCCTTATGAGCGTGTCACTAACGTGCCACGCTCCAAAAGAGGGGTTCGTCGCACTGTGGCTGCGCCACACTCCTGCCCCCCTCCTTTGGAACCACCCCATCGCAAAAAAGCACATTCTCATGCCTGAACGGCACTCGAACATGCTTTTTTGCTCTTAAGGTATTCCAAACATCGGCACAGGTCCGCCGTTTGGAATAGATTTTGAATTTTTAAATCAGCAAGGACCGCAGCGGGTTCAACAATTATTTTGCAGTCTCAACGGTGTAGGTAAAGCCGTACTCTGCCTGCAGCTCCTTGACGGCAGGCTCCAGATCCTCGATGAAGGTCGGGGAGTAAACGCTCTGGCCGTTATGGGCTTTCTTGTAATCTTCCAGCAGGGCGGTCAGCTTCTCCCAGCCTTCGTCTGCCTTTTCCTGAGAGACCTCTTTCGGGAAGTCGATGATAAATTCGCGGTGTTTGGGAATGCGTGCTTTCATGGTGATTCCTCCAGATAAATTGTTTGCGGCAAAAGCTGCACGGTTTTGGGCAGCGCTGCCTTATTGATTGAAGATGCGTTTTGCATTTTCAACGGTCAAATCCAGGACGCTCTGGGCATCCATCTGCCAGATCTCGCCGATCCTGGCTGCCACATGGGCAATGTTGCGGCTGTCGTTGCGGGTGCCGCGCACCGGTTCGGGGGACATATAGGGGCAGTCGGTTTCCAGCACCGCCAGCTCGTGCGGCACCATGGCCAGCACCTTGGCGGCGCGCTTGGCCCCCTTATAGGTCACAGCACCGCCAAACCCAAGGGCCATGCCCTGCGCCGTCAGCCAGGCGGCGTCCTCGGCGCTGCCGCTGTAACAGTGCAGCACCCCGCGGGGGCGGTACTTGCGCAGCAGCTCATACATTTCGGCGTGGGCTTCACGGTCATGCACCGAAACCGGCAGGCCCAGCTCCTGCGCCAGCTGCAGCTGCGCTTCAAACAGGTCGTACTGTTCCTGCGCCGGCAGCGGCCAGTGGTGGTCCAGCCCGATCTCCCCCACCGCGATCACGGCGGGGTCGTCAAACAGCGGGCGCATGGCGGTAAGTTCGGCCCGCCAATCCCCATGGTAAACAGCCACGGTGGCGGCGTCTTCCTCGCCAAGGCTTTCGGGGTGGATGCCCAGCGCGGCATGCACAAAGGGATATTTGTGGGCCAGTTCCAGCACCGCGGCGGCATCGCCGGAATGCGTTGCACATTCCAGCACGCCAACCACGCCGCCTTCCCCCAGCGCCCGCATCACCGCATCCCGGTCCGCATCAAACTGCCGGGACGAATAATGCGCGTGGGTATCGAAGATGTTGGTCATAGCTTTGCCCTTACATTATAATGAGCAATTAGTAATTAGCAATTAGAAATTATTGAACTTTGCTCTGCAAACATTTAATTCCTCATTACTAATTTCTAATTCCTAATTTTACTTTTTCTTCCCTTCTGCCGGTCTATTGACCAAATAGATTCCCCCGCACACCAGCACAAGGGCGGCGAGGTATTGCCATTCAAACAGGGGTTCGCCGTTCAGGATGGCGGAGAGCAGGACGTTCATGATCGGAATGATCAGGCCGAACACGGCAATGCGGGAAACGGGGTTATTTTTCATCAGCAGTGCCCAGATCACATAACCGGCGCCGGAGATAAACGCCAGGAAAAGCAGCACCGGCACAGCGCCAACACTTTGCGGGTGCAGGCTGCCGCCCAGCACAAGGCCGATGACCAGCAGCGCCGCGCCGCCGACCCCAAGGTTCAGGCAGGAGACCGTAAACGAATCCACCTTTTGGGTCACAGCTTTGTTCCACGGCCCAGCCAGTGCAAAAATCACCGAAGCGATCAGCATATAGGCAACGCCCGCCGGGCTGCCGCTGCCGTGGTTGCCAAGGGTTGCCACCAGCACACCGCTGAACCCCAGCGCACAGCCAATGGCTTTGCGCGGCGTCATGCGGTCGGCTTTGCCGTACAAAAAGTGTGCCAGGATAACCCCCATAAAGCTCTGGGTGCTGTTCAGGATGCCGCCCATGGCCCCGGTCAGCAGGGCAACGGCGGAATAATAAAAGGTATACTGCGCAGCAGTCTGCCACAGGCCCAGCCCGCAGCAGGAAAGCAGATTTTTGCCCTTTGGCATGGGCAGCGGCCCGCGCCGCAGCGCCGCACCCCCGGCATACACCAGCAGCGCGCTGAGCATAAAGCGGACACCGGCAAAGCACATGATGGAAGCGGTATCGGCAGCGTCAATAGCAAACAGGCGGTAACCCATTTTGATAAACGGGAACGCCGACCCCCACAGCACATTGCACAGCACCGCCATGCCCACCGCAGCCGCCGGGTTGCCAAAAAAGGCATCCAAACGAGAGGGAGAGGAAGATTTTGTCATAATTTTTTGGGGAAGTGGGAGTTCATTAGGAATGAGCAATGAGGAATTCGTAATTTGGGGCTGCCAAAATGCTTCTCATTCCTCTCATTCAGGCGATCCGGCAGTTTCAAAATTATCCACGGGCGTTTCCCCGCTTCCGCAATTTCTAATTACTCATTTCTAATTGCTAATTTCAAAACTCCTAACTCCTACCTCCTAACTCCTACCTTCCTCAGTGTACTCTCGTTCCGGTGGGCACGTTATCGCTGTAGAAAGCGATCTCGCAGCCGCCGTCAGCGGTGTCAGCGGCAACGATCATGCCCTCGCTGGTATACTTGCCCTTCATCATCGGGCGGGGTGCCAGGTTGGCCACAATGGCGATCTTTTTGCCGATCAGGTCCTCCGGCTTGTACCACTTGGCAATGCCGGACAGGATGCAGCGCTCGCGCTCGCCGTCAAACACGGTCAGGTGCAGCAGCTTTTTGCTTTCTTTCAGGTTTTCGCAGGCGCGCACTTCGGCCACGCGCAGCTCCACCTTGCAGAAGTCGTCAAAGCTGATCTCCGGCTCATGGTCGGTGATCTCGGCGGCGGCTTCCGCTTTCTTTTCCTCGGCCTTGGGGGCAGCGGCAGCTTCGGCAGCAGCCTTCTGCTTGGCATCCTCGGCTTCCAGGTACTCGATTTCCTTCTTCACATCAATACGCGGGAAGAGGGCTTCGCCCTTGTGCACATGGTACTCGGCCGGATGGTTTGCCAGGTCGGCATAGTTCAGGTCGCTCAAGCCCAGCTGCTCGGCCATCTTGGGGGCGGTGTTGGGCAGGTAAGCCTGCATCAGCACGGTAACGGTGCGCAGGGCATCGCACAGGTTGTAAAGAACAGCTTCCAGGCGGGGCTTGGTTTCCTCGCTCTTGGCCAGCACCCAGGGGGCAGTCTCGTCAATATACTTGTTGGCGCGCTGCACAACCTCAAAGATAGCAATCAGTGCGGTGGGCACATCCAGAGCATCCATGGCGGCGTCCACCTTGCCGGGCAGAGCGGCAACCAGACTCTTCAACTCATCGTCCAGGGCATCCGCCTGGCCGTTGGCGCTCACAGCACCGCCAAAGTACTTTTCGCACATGGCAACCGAGCGGGACAGCAGGTTGCCCAGGTCGTTGGCCAGGTCGGTGTTGATGCGGTTGATCAAAGCTTCATTGGTGAAAGCGCCATCGTTGCCGAACGGAACTTCACGCAGCAGGAAGTAACGCACCGCGTCCACGCCGTAACGGTCGCACAGCTTGACGGGGTCCACCACGTTGCCCTTGGACTTGGACATTTTGCCGCCGTTCAGCAGCAGCCAGCCATGGCCAAACACCTTGGTGGGCAGGGGCAGATCCAGAGCCATCAGCATGGCAGGCCAGATGATGGTGTGGAAACGCAGGATCTCCTTGCCGACCATGTGGATATCAGCGGGCCAGTACTTGTCAAAGTCGTGGTAGGTATCGTTATCATAGCCCAGTGCGGTGATGTAGTTGGAAAGTGCATCGATCCACACATAGATGGTGTGCTTGGGGTCAAACGGAACCTGGATGCCCCAGGAAACGCTGGTACGGGATACGCAGGTATCCTGCAGGCCCTGCTTGATGAAAGCAATCATCTCGTTTTTGCGGGTAGCGGGCTGGATGAAATCCGGGTGCTCGTCATAATATTTCAGCAGGCGGTCAGCGTATTTGCTGGTCTTGAAGAAGTAGGCTTCTTCCTCTGCCTCATAGACAGGGCCGCCGCAGTCGGGGCACTTGCCGTCTTTCAGCTGGGCTTCGGTCCAGAAGCTCTCGCACGGCTTGCAGTACATGCCCTTGTAGGTGCTCTTGTAGATATCGCCCTGGTCATGCAGCTTGGTAAAAATCTTCTGCACGCTCTTGACATGGTAGTCGTCGGTGGTACGGATAAAGCGGTCATAGCTGACGTCCATGGTCTTCCACAGATCCTTGACGGTAGCAACAATGGCATCCACATATTCCTTCGGCGTTACGCCCTTGACGGCAGCCTTATCCTGGATCTTCTGGCCGTGTTCATCGGTGCCCGTCAGGAACATGACGTCATAGCCCTGCATCCGCTTGTAGCGTGCCAGCGCATCACAAGCCACGGTGGTGTAGCTGTGGCCAATGTGCAGCTTATCGCTGGGGTAATAGATGGGTGTTGTGATGTAAAACTTTTTGTTTTCCATATTTATAATAACTCCTTCCCGGAATAAAAACGATAACGCGCAATTAGCAATTAGAAATGAGGAATTCGTAATTTGAGGTGCTTTTGACGCTGCCAGTTATACAATGTGAGCGACAGACTCGTTTTATGTTTCGGAATGCTTTCAAATTTCAACTCTCCGTTTTTCCGCCGCAAAAACTCCTAACTCCTACTTCCTAACTCCTAACTCAATCCTCAAATCCCACCGGTTCCACGCCGCAGGCGCGCATGGCGTGCTTGCAAAGGACCTCGGTGCTGTCAATGAAGAACGGCCCCAGGTGCTCGTCCCGCTTAACAAGGCTCAGTTCGGTGCAGCCAAGCACCGCCATATCGCACCCCTGGGCGCGCAGGTCAGCCACCGCTGCGTTAAACAGCTGCATGTCCGCACGCCTGCCCTGCTTGATCTCATCATAAATGATGGACATGATGCCTTTTTGGGCCTGTTCGCCGGGGGCAGCCCATTCCAGGCCGATATCCCGGCAGGCGATCTGGTAAGTTTCCGCCAGCAGGGTGCCATCCGTTGCCAGAATGCCCAGCTTGTGGCACCCGGCTGCCTTGGCATCCGCTGCGGTCAGCCGCGGCATGTTCAGCACCGGAACCGGCAGGGCCGCCGCCAGACGGTCATAAAAATAATGCGCGGTGTTGCAGGCAATGGCCAGCACGGTAGCACCGTAACGCACCAGGCTGATGCCGTCCTGCTCCATCACATCAAAGGGGTCATCCTTGCTTTTGCCCACAATAAAGGCCGTGCGGTCCGGGGTGGACGCGCGCGAGGAGATGACGATATCAATGTGGTCCTGATCTTTCTGGGCGGGGGTATGGTCGGTGATCATCTGGTACAGGTAGCAGCTTGCCGCCGGGCCAAGGCCCCCCATGATCCCCAATACCGGGTGTATGGCTTTTGTTGTTTGTTCCGGCGTAATTTGCGCCATGCGCACCCCTCCCATCATAGATATTACCCATTATAAGGCGTTGGCGCAAATTATGCAAGCAAATCAAACAAAATCCCGCCGGGAGGCATATGCGCAGCTCCCGGCGGGATTTTCAACTATTTATAATAAGGGCCATGTCCCCCCTATTATTTTATTCCGGCTGTTTCACTGTTTCAGCTGGCGGATCAGCTGGTTGGTGCCGGTTGCCGCCAGGCCGGAAACAATGCCCACAGCCAGGGCTGTCAGCGGGTCGCCCGCCGGGAAATCCGGCACGCTGCCGCACCAGGCCAGCACGCCCAGCACACCGCCCAGCGTGCCGCAGATGGTGGGCAGCCATTTGTTGGCGAGCGGCGTTTGTTTGACCGCTGTTGCCGCCAGGTAGCAGACGACCGTAATGGCAGCCACCCCTGCCATGCCAAAAGATGTCAGATCCATGTCTCCTCCTTTTCTATATTTAATGCTTTTCTCTTAACTTATGGCCCGGCCTGCGGGGGTATGCGCTTTTTCCAGGTCGCTCAGGCGGTGGTTTGCCACACGCAGCTGCTCTTCCAGCACCGGCACCCGCTGGGCAAAGTTGTTGTGGGCGCGCACTTCGCGGGTCAGCTCCTCCAGCCGGGCATCTGTAACCGCCTGGGCCGTCACCATCCGCTGTTCCGCGCGGCGGGCGGCCATCATGTTGGTGATAACCACCCCCAGCAGGCTCAGCCCACCGGTGATCAGCGCCACCAGAATTGCTTCCATCCTGCTCACACCTCCATATAAGCGGCGTGGTACAGCCCCGCTTCCACCAGGCCAAGGTCCCCGCACAGGGCGTACAGCCGGGCGGCGTCCCCGTTGGAAATCGGCCCCACCGTTACCGTCTGCATCTGGGCCGGCTGCAGCTTTTCCGCTGCCGGGCGGGCAACGCTCTGGTAGCTGCCCAGCCGCACTGCGGTGGATGCCGCCGCAAATTCTGCATCCAGCCAGTTGAGCGGGTGGACCCGGCGGTTTTTGTACCGCACCTCAAAATGCAGGTGCGCGCCGTAACAGTTGCCGGTATCCCCGCTGTAGCCAATCAGCTGCCCCTCGTATACCGTCTCCCCCTGGGCCACGCAGAGCCTGCTCAGGTGGGCGTACAGGGTTTCCAGCCTGCCGCCGCGGTAATCCGCATGGCGCAGCTTGAGCATATTGCCATAGCTGTTGGTATCCCCCTGGGTGCGGCGGCCATTCCAGCGGTATGCGGTTTCCACCGTGCCGTCTGCCGCGGCATACACCGGCGTGCCAACGGCCGCGCGGAAATCCAGTGCCCGGTGCAGGCTGCCGTCATTATAAAACCACCCGGCGGTGATCACATGGCTTTGCAGCGGCCAGCCAAACAAAACATCCCCATTGTGTAAAATCATCCATCCTCCTGTTCTGCCTTATGCCGCCGTAAAGGCTTTGGTGGTAAGGTTAAAGGTGCCCTTGGTTTTTACGCCGGTATAATGCACATTAAAGGGGATCTGGTAGCCGGTGGTATCGCCGCCATAGCTGACGATCTCAATGTAGCATTCCTCCTTGATGGCCGGATAGGCGTTGGCGGATGCTTCGCCCCAGAGCTTGACCTCTACAATATCGGTTTTCAGGTTATCCAGCGTCAGGTCGCCGTCGATAATGGCCTGCAGCTTTTCAAACAGCGGGTCGTTTTTCTCGGCATAATAGGGTGCCACTTCGCCCTGTTTCTGGTAGCTGTCGATCGTGACCGAAGTCTGGCCCAGGATATTGTTTTTCTTTTCCACATTGGCGGAAAGTTCCGGGGAATATTCTTCCAGGTCATTGCCCAGGCGGCAATAGCTGGCCGTACCGGAACCAAACGCCGCGTTCAAAAAGTGTGCCATATATTTGCGCTCAATCTTCAAATGTATCACTCCATTTCATGGTATAGTGTGCCGTTAAGGTAACGGCGTAAACTGCGCTGCCCTCATCGTTGGCCTGTTCCAGCTGGGCGACCCCGGCGGTCAGGGTCTCCTGCGCGGGGTCCGCGTTGCCCAGCCGCGGGGCAAGGCCCACCGCGCTCTGCTCCGCTACCCAAGCCTGCAGCTCCAGCAGGCGGCGGGCTGTCTGGGCGGTCAGCTCGGCATCCCCCGGCACAAAGGGCAGGTTCAGGCGCAGCACCAGCTGCATCTTGTGGCGGGCCGTCACCTGCCCCAGCAGGTTCTTCCAACGGTCGGTCTGTTCCACCCCTTTTGGGAACAGTGCCCCGGTGCCCGCCGCCGGGGGCAGGTCGTCCACACGCAGGGCAACACCCGCCAGGGCCGGGCAGCGGGCCAGCCATTGCAGCAGCTGCTCAAAATAGTTTTCGTTCACGCGCTTTGTCTCCCCTTTCTGCTCAGTTGCTCAGGCTGTGGGCACCGCTGCCGGAGCGGGTCCACCAGCCGCCCGCTTCCACATGGGCGGCCTGCCCGCCGATGCCCTTGCAGTCCACATACTGTACAACGGCCATCCCCGGCACTTTGGCGGGGGTAAAATCCAGCCATTCGGTGTAACTGATCTCCGGCCCGGTGCCTGCAAGCACGCGGTCATGGGGTTCCAGCGTATAATCCCGGCCAAACGCCGCATGTTCTTCCGGGATCACCAGCAAAAACGCCGTGGCCGCGCTGCCTGCGGGGCCGTTGCCGCCCGCCGCAGTTTCGCGGCGGCGGGTATCAAAATGCACGCCCTGCACAACGGTGCGCGTGATGGTATGTGCCGCCGGGTCCGCATGGTAGAGGGTAACGGCCTGGCGGCACAGGGGGTATTGCAGCGGGGCCATCAGCCCACCCCGCCGCTGGCATAGCGGCCGAACACCAGGTAGTCCTGCGCCAGGGCTCGCAGGTAACCCTCCCGGCTTTGAACGGTTTCGGCACACAGTTCCGGCGGGGCGGCGTAAGTTTCGCTCACGCTGCCAACACTGGCGCTTACCACACGGCAGCGCTTGTCCTCGTCCTCAAAGGCGTACATGGCATCCGCCATGGCGCAGAGAGCGCAGGCTTCCGGTTCCCGCAGGCCCGCACGCGGGCGCACATCAAACATGCTTTTGTAGCGTTCCAGCTGGCGGGCGGCGCGGGTGATAAAGCGTTCAAAGCTTTCCTGCGGGATCTTTTCGCCCAGGTAGCTGGCGGTATAAAATTCGTAATCCGGCAAAGGCAGCCTCCTCCCTTATGCCTTGAACTTTGCCAGCACCACCTTGGCCTCGTTGGAAAGCACAGCAACATAAAATTCGTCCGCCGTGATCTCGGTGGTGCGGATCTTGGGCTTGCGCTCGGTTTCCACATTCACCGCGCGCTTGCGGTAAATGGTCAGGGCGGGCACCTCGTCCTCGTTGTCATGGTCAGCTTCCAGCTTGATGATGGGGCAGGCATAGCACTGGGTCTTGCCGGAGCCGACCTCCACCAGCGGCACTTTTTTGCTGGGCACCACACGGCAGCCCGCAATGGAGCCGATCTCACCGGACATGCGCACATTGGCGGGGTATTTGTCGGTGCTGGTAAACTCGGCATCCTTGCGCAGCTGGGTCACCTGTTTGGGGTGAACAAAGATCACCTTTTCGGTGGCCTGCTCTTCCTGAAGAGCGTCCACCGCATCCACAACGCCCGCATAGCTGATGATGCCCGCCGAGCCGTCATAGGTCAGGGTGGCGGTCTGCAGCACATCCATGCAGTCGTTATCGATCTTGGCGGCAATGGCCATAGCCAGCTGGGTGTTGGCCTCACCCACCGGGTTGCCGTAACCGGAAAGCACCGCTTCATCGGTCAGGCCAATGCCTTTCATTGCCTTTTTCACGGTAGCCTTGCGGGTGGAGGTCGTCATCTTTTCAATGGTCACCGCCTCGCCTTCGGCCACAATGTCGGCATCGCCGATATAGGCATAGGCGGGCACCGTGATGGTATCGCCGGGGACACCTGCCAGGGTATCATCCACCTTGGCAAAGGGTGCCACGCGCAGCTTTTTGGGGATTCGGGCGGACACCATGTCCCCCATCACTTCCGGGTCGATCAAATCAGCAATTTTGGTATAAGTATCTGCCATAGAATTTCTCCTTTATTCAGTCAATTTTGGTAGGTCTATTTGACCCGTTCAGCTTATCGAAAAGTTCAATTTTTGCCTTTTTGCCTTGTAGAGCATGCAGGGGCGAGCAATATTTACCCGCAGGTTCAGCGTTGCAGCATTATTTTAGAGCGTCTTGCTCATGGCAAATGGCGGCGGGCGCACACTGTGCGCCCCTACGAATCACTTTTCGACGGTCTGAGGCAAGTCTATTCGTCCTGCTTATTTTTCCCGCAGGCGGCGGTAGGTGTCGGGGTCGCTGTGCTTCAAGGCAAGGCGCTCCCGGTAGCTCATGCGGGCAAAGTCGGTTTCACGGTTCAGCAGCGGGGCGCTGCCGGTCCCGGCGGCATAGGGTGCGGGCTGCACCGGCTGTGCGGCGGGGATGGTTGCTTCATGCTCCAATCTGGTTTTCTCCTTTCTTTTCTTCATTGTTTTAGGCGTTTGCGAAACGCCAAAAGCCGCATAAATACGGCAATTTTTTGTTGTTAA
>CAVFVI010000024.1:0-46484 GCA_963626055.1 Acutalibacteraceae bacterium | reverse complement strand
GGCCCTGCCGCGGGGCGAATATCAGCTCAGCCAGCATGTGGGCCAGCGGTGCGTGTACACCTTCTGCATGTGCCCCGGCGGCCAGGTGTGCGCGGCGGCCAGCGAGGAAGGCGGCGTGGTGACCAACGGCATGAGCTACCATGCCCGCGATGGCCGCAACGCCAACGCCGCCGTGGTGGTCAGCGTGGATGGCCGCGATTTTGATAACGACCCGGCCAAGGCAGTTGCATTCCAGCGGCAGCTGGAACAGGCAGCTTACCGTGCGGGCGGCGGGGGATACCTTGCCCCGGCGGAAACAGTCGGCAGCTTTTTGGCGGGCCGCGGCAAGCTGGAACTGGGGGCGGTGCAGCCCACCTACCCCCGCGGCGTGACCCCCTGCGACCTTGGCGGCCTGCTGCCAGGGGAACTGGCCGCAAACCTGCGGGACGGCATCACCGCCTTTGGCCGCAAGCTGCGGGCTTACCAGGCACCGGATGCGGTGTTGACGGGGCTGGAGACCCGTACTTCCAGCCCGGTGCGGCTGCTGCGCGGGGATAACTTCCAGTGCACCGGCCTGACGGGGCTTTACCCCTGCGGCGAGGGGGCCGGTTACGCGGGCGGCATTATGACTGCCGCGGTGGACGGTGTGCGCTGCGCCGCAGCCCTGATGCAGCAGTACGCCCCGGATAAAGCCTGAACGGCAATGCCTGGCAAAATGTTGAAATAGCGAAACCTGTGAAGAAACGTAAAGAGTGAGAAGAGAAAGAGGAACCGATATGCCCAACAATCACCCGTATGATAATAAAGACGACCGCCGCCAGCAGGACCTGAACGACCTGGTGGATGGTGCTGTCAACTTTGGGCTGGATATCGATTCCACGGTGCTTTCCGGCATTGCCAGTGCGTTGGACAGCATGGGGGATTCCCTGAACCGGGCCGCGCAAAAGCCGGAACAGAACAGCTTTATTGCCTACCGCCGCAAGCTGGATAACACCCTGGCTGGGCATTACGGCGGCTGGATGACCATGGGGGTGCTGGGCTGGGTGTTCGGCGGCTGTTTTGCCGTTGCTGCGCTGGTTATGGCTATCCTTGCCGGTGTGGTGCCCAACGATGCAAGCTTGTGGAGCGCAATGCCGGTGTTCAATGTTCTGGCCCCGACGTTCAGCGCCTGCACGCTGGGGTTCTTTGCTATGGGGTACGCGGGCTGCCATGCGGCAAACTATTTTGGCCGCCTGCGCCGCTACCTGCGCGGTATGCACGGCTTTACGGCAGAACTGCCGGAGCTGACCCGCAGCAGCGTGGTGTGCGCCGATAAGGTGCGCAAAGACCTGCGGGATGCTTTGGCCAAAGGCCATTACCCCAACGCCTGCATGAATGAGGCTGAAACCACGCTGTACCTGGACGAAACGCTGTACCACTCCGCACCCGCCGCGGCACCGGTGCAGCCCAAAGCGGCCCAGTCCGCGCTGACCGATGAGGAAATGTTCCGCCTCGATGGCGCAGACTTTTTGAACTACCTGAAAACCTGCCAGGGCCGCCTGGGTGCCCAGGCGGATGAAGAGCTGGTGCAGATGCGCAAAACCTACGCGGCTATTATGGGGTTTGTGCATAACCACCCGGAACAGCTGCCGCGGGTGCGCCGCTACCGCGAATATTATATGCCCATCACCTGCAAACTGCTGAACACCGCGCTGGGCCTGGGCGAAAGCGCCACCCAGAACGCGCAGGAGATCCGGCGCGATATCGTGGGCATTCTGCACACCCTGAATACGGCGTATGAAAAGCTGTATGATACCCTTTTGCAGGATGTGAGCCTGGATGTTTCCACCGAGATCGACACGCTGGAAGCCATGCTGAACCAGGACGGCCTGACCCATGACTTTGCAGCAGATTTTGGTACAAAATAAAACCGGTGAAAGTAGATAAAGGAACAGGAGCAAGACAACTATGAACTATCGTGCCTGGCAGCTGAAAAACGCCGATACCGCAGGGGAAAGTGCGCTCCTGGCCGCCGGTTATGGCCCGCTGCTGGCCAGGGTGCTGGCCTGCCGTGGGGTTGCCCAGCCGCAGGCTGCCGCCGCACTGCTGGAAGAGGAACCGCCGCTGAGCGATCCGTTCCTGCTGAAAGATATGGACAAAGCCGTTGCCCGCATCCAGCAGGCCATTGAAAACGGCGAAACCATTGTGATCTTTGGCGATTATGACGTGGACGGCGTTTCCGCCACGGCTATTCTGTACGAATGCCTGACCAACCTTGGCGCGCAGGTGCGCTGCAAACTGCCCACCCGCGAGGGCGGCGGTTACGGCCTGAACCGCGAGACCTTGCAAAAGCTGGCAGACAAAGGCTATAAGCTGATCGTAACGGTGGATAATGGTATTTCCGCCATTGAGGAAGCCGACCTGGCCGCAGAACTGGGCATTGAACTGGTGATCACCGACCACCACCTGCCCGCCCAGCAGCTGCCCAAAGCCGTTGCCGTTGTGGACCCCAAGCGGCAGGACGACACAAGCCCCTTCAAGGACCTGTGCGGCGCCGGGGTGGCGTTCAAACTGTGCGCCGCGCTGGAAGGCTGCGAGGATCCCGCCGAGCTGCTGGAACCCTTTGGCGAGCTGGCCGCCCTTGGCACCATTGCGGACGTGATGCCGCTGGTGGGGGAGAACCGCACCATTGTAAAAGAGGGCCTTGCCACATTGCAGGATACCCTGCGCCCCGGCTTGCAGGCCCTGCTGGAAAACGCAGGCTATGCGGGCCGCCCCGTCACGGCGGAAACCGTCAGCTATGGGCTGGCCCCTCGCCTGAACGCCGCAGGCCGCATGGATACCGCCGCCGTTGCCTTAAAGCTGCTGTTGTGCGAAAACGAGGAGCAGGCCGCAGGCATTGCGGCGCGCCTTTCGGAGATCAACACCAGCCGCCAGCAGGCGGAACAGCAGATCGCCGCTGCCGCCCTGGAAAAACTGAGCGCAGACCCCGCCCGCGCCCTGGACCGCGTGATCGTGGTATCGGGCGAAGGCTGGCACCCCGGCGTGATCGGCATTGTGGCAACCCGCCTGATGGAAAAATACGGCCGCCCCTCTATTGTCATCTCGACCGAAAACGGCGAGGGCCGCGGCAGTGGGCGCGCCCCCACCAGCTTTAACCTGCACGCTGCTTTGTGCGCCTGTGCACCGCTGCTGCTGCGCTATGGCGGGCATTCCGCCGCAGCGGGCCTGACCATCGAAGAAGAAAAGATCGGCGCGTTCCGCAAAGCCATCAACGATTGGGCCGCTAAAGAATACCCGGTGCCCAAGCCGCTGCCGCTCAAGCTGGACGCTGTGGCCGATATTGCGGAACTGACAGTGCCCACCGTGCAGGAACTCAGCCGCCTGGCCCCCTTTGGCAGCGGCAACCCGGTTCCGGTGTTCCTGCTGCAGAACGCCGTGGTGGATGGCATCTGGCCCCTGGGCAGCGAGGGGCGGCATTGCCGCATCCGCCTGCGCCAGGGCGGGGCAGCCTGCTTTGTTTCGCTGTTCGGCACCGCTCCGGACGACCTGCCCTACCGCATGGGCACAGCTGTGGACGCCGCGGTGGAAGTCAGCATCTTCCAGGGGCGCGGCGGGCCGATGGTATCCTGCCATTGCTGCGCCATGCGCCCGGCCGGTTTGGGCAACGCCCCGGCGGAACAGGCCGCGCGGTTTGATGCGTTCCTGAGCGGAACAGCTCTGCCGGATGATGAGCGGCTGGCCTGCCTGCCCAACCGTGCCGATACCGCCGCCGTGTACCGCATGGTGCGCACCGGCAACGTGTTTGCGGATGACCTGCAGCCGCTGTTTGCCGCCGCCGGGCCGGAAAACACCGGCAAGACCCTGGCCAGCCTGACCGCGCTGGAACAGCTTGGTTTGATCGAGCGCCGCGGCAGCCGCTACCAGCCGGTGGAAGTGACCGGCAAAAAAGACCTTTCCTCCGCGCCGGTCCTGCGCAGACTGGCGGAAGGGGAAGAATAAGGCAAAGCAAAAATGCCCGCCGCGGCAGGAGGGAACTGCCGCGAAAATGGGATTTTTTATGATTGTGCGATACTTGAAATGGGGATGATAGAATGCCAGAAGAAGTCAAAAAGAATGCTGTAGAACAGGCAGCCCCGGTGCAAAAACAGCCGGTGCCCATGCCTACTACTTACGAAGCACTGCGCCATGACCTGATCGCCAGCGGCCGTGCCTATGATTTTGACATGATCGACCGTGCCTATCAGCTGGCCAGCGCGGCGCATGCCACCCAGTTCCGCCGCAGCGGCGAACCGTATATCTGCCACCCGATCAGCGTGGCACAGCTGCTGGTGGAGCTTGGCATGGACAGCGAAAGCGTTGCTGCGGCCCTGATGCACGATGTGGCCGAGGATACCTCCGTGACCATTGACGAGATCCGCCAGAAGTTTGGCAGCGAGGTTGCCCTGCTGGTGGATGGCGTTACCAAGCTGACCCAGATCAAGTTCTCGAATGTCGAGGACCGCAAAGCGGAAAACCTGCGCAAAATGCTGCTTGCCATGAGCCAGGATGTCCGCGTGATGATCATTAAGCTGTGTGACCGCCTGCACAACATGCGCACCGGCGATGCCTGGCCGGAGCAGAAACGCCGCGATAAAGCCCTGGAAACCATGGAGGTTTACGCCCCCATTGCCCACCGCCTTGGCATTTCCAATATCAAGGAAGAGCTGGAGGACCGCAGCCTGCAATACCTGGACCCCGTGGGCTATAACATGATCCGCTCCCTGCTGAACAAACATGGGGATGACTTCCTCAACGATATCTGCGCCACCATCCAGGAGCACCTGGAACAAAACGGCATCCACGGGGCAACCATCCGCCACCGTGTCAAAAGCATCTACGGCATTTACCGCAAGATGTATATGCAGAACAAGGACTTTGAGGAAATTTATGATGTTTACGCCGTCCGCATCATTATTGATACGGTGGCGGAATGTTATACCGCGCTGGGCCTGATCCATGATATGTACCACCCGCTGCCCAACCGCTTCAAGGATTATATCTCTACCCCAAAACCCAACGGCTACCAGAGCCTGCATACCACCGTCATTGGCCGCGAAGCCATCCCCTTTGAGGTGCAGATCCGCACCCGCGAGATGGACCGCAACGCAGAATACGGCATTGCCGCCCACTGGAAGTATAAGGCCGGCATCACCGCCGCCAGCAGCGATAAACTGGACGAGCGCCTGGCCTGGGTGCGCCAGCTGCTGGAAAGCCAGCGCTCCAGCATTGATGCCACTGACCTGCTCAGCGATATCAAGTCTGACCTGCTGCCGGAGGAAGTATTTGCCTTTACCCCCCGCGGCGATGTGATCAACCTGCCGGCCGGTGCGACTGTCATCGACTTTGCTTACGCCATCCATTCCGCCGTGGGCAACCGGATGATCGGCGCCAAGGTGAACAACCGCATTGTGCCCATTGACCATCAGGTCGTTACCGGCGAGATCATTGAGATCATCACCGGCCCGGAAAACCGCGGCCCCTCCCGCGACTGGCTGAACATTGTAAAAACCAGCGAAGCGAAAAACAAGATCCGCAACTGGTTCAAGAAAGAACGCCGGGACGAAAACATTGCCGAGGGCAAGGATGCCTTTGAAAAAGAGCTGCGCCGCAACCTGATGGTGATCCCGCCGGAACAGTACGACGAGTTCATGTCCAACCTGGCGCGCCGCAACCACTGTAACTCGGTGGATGAAATGTATGCGGCCATCGGCTATGGCGGCTTGCAGCTGGCGCGCATTCTGCCCAAGCTGAAAGAGGAGTACACCCGCCTGAAGGCAACGGAACCCAAGCCGCTGCCCACGGTGGATATCAAGCGTGTGCATTCTTCGGACGGCGTTGTGGTGGAAGGTATCGACAACTGCCCCATCAAGTTTGCCAAGTGCTGTTCGCCGCTGCCGGGAGATGATATCATCGGTTTTGTCACCCGCGGGTTTGGCGTGTCCATCCACAAGCGGGACTGCGGCAATGTGCAGCAGAGCATGAAGGACCCGGAAAATGCTGCCCGCTGGGTGAAAGCCTATTGGGCGGACGATGCCAAAGAGGATTACAAGGCAACGCTGGAGCTGGACTGCATGGACCGCGCCAACCTGCTTTCGGATGTTGCGCTGGCGCTGGGCGATATGCGCGTGCCGATCTATTCGCTTTCCGCCCGCGCAGCGGACCAGGGCCGCGCGCGCATGTCCCTGACGGTAGGCATTATGAACACCGTGCACCTGAACAACGTTGTGGCGCGCCTGAAAAAGGTCAAGGATGTGCTGACCGTTACCCGCAACTAAGGGGGGAAATAGGGGATTTTTGTTCCTTTTTTGCAAAAAGGAACCGAAAAAACTCTAATATAATCTTATAATCAAATAAAATAGAAAGTGTGCAGGAAGTCCGTAGGGGCGCACATTGTGCGCCCGCTGCTTATGGTTAAACAAAAAGTGATCAATCACTGCACAACCCATAAACAATGAATCAAAACACAAAACGGCGGTGGCTGGCAACGCTTTTGGGCGCGCTGGCGGGCATGGTGGTGTTTTTCCTGCTGTATGGCACATCCACCCTGCACCCAACCTATGATGCCTGGATCTTGAACGGCTATGATGAGTGGGACATTCAGCAGCATTATGCGGGCTGGGTGTTGTTCCGCAACTCCCATTGGGCGTTCCCGTTAGGCCTGGCGGATACCATTGCCGCCCCGGATGGCACCGTCATTTCGTTTACCGACAGCATCCCCTGGGTCAGCATCTTCTTCAAGGCGTTGCGCGGGGTGCTGCCCTCCACCTTCCAGTGGTTCGGGTGGTACACGCTGTTCTGCTTTGCCATGCAGGGGGCAGCCGGTACACTGCTGTGCGCCCGCGGGCAGGCGAAGCCCGGCGCAGGGGCGCTGGCATTTTCCACACTGGGCGGGCTGCTGTTCACTCTGCTGCCCACTTTGTGGGAGCGCGCGTTCCGCCACACCGCGCTGGCAAGCCAATGGCTGTTTTTGCTGGCACTGTATGCTTTTCTGGAATACCGCCAGGCTTTGCAGCGCGGCACCGCCAAATTCCCGTGGGCTATGCCGGTGCTGGCCTTTTTGGCGGTGGGCATCCACCCGTACTTCCTGCCGTTGGTCATGATGTGCGCCCTGCTGGCCGCCGTGGAACTGGGCCGCCAGAAAAAAGCCTGGGGCCGCGCGGCCCTGCAGTTTGCCGCAAGCCTGGCGGCTGCCGCTGTGGGCGGCGTGCCGTGCGGGGCCATCGGCTCCGGCACGGGGGCATCCCGCTCCGGCTATGGCGATTATTCCATGAACCTGAACGCCCTCATCAACCCCACATCCCGCGGGGGATATACCTGGTCCCGGCTGTTTGCCGCAATGCCGCAGCAGCCCGGCCAGTATGATGGTTTCAATTATCTGGGCCTTGGAGTAATGGCGCTGATTGCGGCGGCACTGCTGTTCAGCCTGCGCCAGGCGGTGCGCTGCCCACAGAGCACCAAAAACTGGTGGCACCGCAATGGGCCGGTGTTTGCCGCCTGCGTGTTCCTGACCGTGTTTGCCGTCAGCAACAAAATTTACTGGGGCAATACCGGCGTCGAACTGCCGCTGCCCGCAAAGCTGCTGGAGCTGTGCGGCATCTTTCGCTCCAGCGGGCGTATGTTCTATCTGGTGGCGGCCTGCATGGTGGTGTATGCGGTTTATACGCTGCGGGACCGCCTGCCGGGCCGGTACGCGGTGCTGGTGCTGGCCCTGTTTATTGGCGTTCAGGCATTTGATTTGAGCGCCGCCGCCCAACAAAAGCGGCAGAAGTTCGCCGAGCCCATCAACGCCACAGTGGTAAACAACGACCAGACCGCCAGCCTTGGCGCTGGCCACACCCAGCTGCTGGCAGCCGGGGAAGTGCGGGAAGACCGCCTGCGCCTGCTGGCCATTCTGGCAGGCAAGCAGGGGCTGACTACCAATCTGGATATTGCGGTATCCGGCAGCCACCCCGCCGCCCAAGCCAGCCGCGCCGATACCGCCGCCCAGCTTGCCGCCGGGCAGTATGACCCCGCCGCCGTGTATGTGACAACGGACGGCGAAACATGGGAAAACTGGCAGGCGGTGTTTGCGGGCGATGATTCGCTGACCTTCTTTGTGGCGGATTCCTGCTATTTTATGGTGCCTGCGGCGTAACCGGGTGTGCCATACCGCCATACTGACTGAATAAGGAGAACTGTATTATGCGTGCTGTGCTTCAGCGTGTTTCCTCGGCGTCCGTTGTGGTCAACGGCGGCGAACCCCGCGCCATTGGGCCGGGGCTGATGATCCTGCTTGGGGTAAAGGATGGGGACGACCCCGCCATTATCCCCAAGCTGGCAGCCAAATGCGCCGGGCTGCGCATTTTTGCCGATGATGAGGGCAAGCTGAACCGCAGCGCGGTGGAACTTGGCTATTCAGCCCTTGTCGTCAGCAACTTTACCCTGTACGGCGATACCTCCCGCGGCAAACGGCCCAGCTTTATCCATGCCGCAAAAGGAGAGACAGCCAAAAGCGCCTATGATGCCTTTTTGCAGGAGATGAACGCCCAGGGCCTGAAAGATGTGCAGCACGGCGAGTTCGGGGCCGATATGCAGGTCAGCCTTGTCAACGATGGCCCGGTGACCATCATCATTGATACCGATGAATGGAAGTAAAGGAGCACAACCATGAAACTGATCCATATCCACGGCGTTTGGCCGCTGTATACCAATACGTTTTTACTGATCACCGCCGCCGGGCATGCCGTTGTAGTGGACCCCGCGGCCGAAGCCGAAACCTATCTGGCCCAGCTGAAAGAGAATAACGCCACCCTGACGGATATTTTCCTCACCCACGGCCATTATGACCATGTGGGCAGCGTGGCGGCCCTGAAAAAGGCCACCGGGGCCAAGGTGCATATGGACCCGGCAGATGCCAAAGGCGACCAGATGTACCCGCTGACCCCGAATCTGATCGATGCCCCGTGGCCCGCGGGCAACAGCGAGTACCAGGTGGATGAACTGACGTTCCGCATCTGGCACACACCGGGCCACACCCCCGGCGGCGTGGTCATCGCCTGCGGGAACCAGCTGTTCAGCGGCGATACCCTGTTTGCGGGCAGCTGCGGCCGCGTGGACCTGCCCGGCGGCAGCCCGGCGGAGATGCAGCGCAGCCTTGCCCTGGTGGCGGGCCTGCCCCTGCCGGACGAAACAACGGTTTACCCCGGCCACGAAAGCTTTACCACCCTTGGCCAGGAGCGCCGGTCCAACCCGTATCTGATGGGGGAAGTATTTTGAGATAGGTAGGAGTTAGGAGGGAGGAGTTAGGAGTTAAGCGGCGTTTTGATGGTTTGTGGTATATCAGTTATGTGCTAGTGCTATTTTGCGCGGTATGTACCTGCAATACAACGCAAGCTTTTCCCGCGCTAACTCCTAACTCCTAACTCCTCCCTCCTACCTCCAATTCGGGGGTTTTTATGCAGATTGTATTGCGCGGTGCGGCGGCTGGGTATGAGGCCGAGCATACCGCACGCATCTTTTACCCGGCGGCGGAGCTGAGCCAGACCCTGCCGGACGATACCGCAGACCTTGTGCTGGCTGTGGCCCACAGGTACCTGCTGCTGGTTCTGGTGCGGCAGAACGGCACAACCACCTGGGTACAGCAGCGCCCGCCCCAGGGGGATGCCCGCACCCAGGAGTACGCCCTGTGCCGTATGCTGTACACCATGCTGTGCGGCGTTACCGGCATCCGCCCGCCCTGGGGCATAATGACCGGCGTGCGCCCGGTGCGTATCATCCACGACCTGCGCGCCGAGGGCAAAACCGAAGAAGAGATCGAACAGCGCTTTTTGCAGCATTTTGACTGCACGCCGCGCCGCTTTGCTATGGCAAAAAGCATTGCGGACCTGCAGCGCCCAGTGCTGGAGCGCGCCCAGCCGATGGATTGCAGTGTGTATGCGGGCATCCCGTTCTGCCCGTCCCGCTGCAGCTATTGCAGCTTTGTTTCCCGTACGGTGGGGGATAAATCCAGCCGCGCACTGGTGGCCCCCTATGTGGACTGCCTGTGCAAAGAGCTGGCCGCCACCCGTGCCGCTGCGGATGACGCACACCTGAACATCAAGACGCTGTATATCGGCGGCGGTACCCCCACCAGCGTCAACGCGCAGCAGCTGCGCCAGCTGATGGGCACCATGGCGGAACGGTTTGACCTGCCCGCCCTGGAAGAGTTTACCGTGGAAGCGGGCCGCCCCGACTGCACCGATGAAGAAAAGCTGCGCATCATCAAGGAATACGGCGCGACCCGCATTTCCATCAACCCGCAGACATTCTCGGACGAAGTGCTGCGCAACATTGGCCGCCGCCATACCGCGCAGGATATCCTGGACTGTTACCGCACCGCCCGCCGCGTGGGGCATGATAACATCAACATGGACCTGATCGCGGGCCTGCCGGGGGATACGGTGGAAGGCTTCCGCCACAGCCTGCAGACCGCCATCGACCTGGAACCGGAAAACATCACCGTGCATACCCTCACGCTGAAGCGGGCGTCCAACCTGGTGGTGGAGCACCGCGCCGCCGATTATGCCGATGTGGCCGCCATGGTGGAAAGCTGCGAGCTGCTGGAAAAAGCCGGTTACCGCCCTTACTACCTGTACCGCCAAAAGGGCACCCTGCAAAACCTGGAAAACGTGGGCTGGTGCAAGCCGGGGTACGAGTGCCTGTATAATATCTATATCATGGAGGAAGTCCACACCATTCTTTCCGCCGGTGCGGGCGGCTCCACAAAGCTGGTGGCCCCCGGTGCACGCCACGGCAAGATCGAGCGTATCTTTAACTATAAGTACCCGACAGAATATATCGACCGTTTTGACACGATCCTTGCACGCAAGGAAGGAGTGAAACAGTTCTATGACCAGTATCCCAGCTGTGGTGAATCCGCGCTCCCCCAAGCGCATGGTGGGGTGTGAGCTGCTCAACCTTGCCGCGCGCAGCCCGGCCGACCTGGTGCAGCTGAGCGAACAGCAGTACCAGAGCCGCATTGATGCAGCCACGGCCCATGTTCTGGCGTCCGGCCGCCGTATTGTCATGCTGACAGGGCCTTCCGCTGCGGGCAAAACCACCAGCGCCAACAAGCTGGCCGCCGCCATGCGCAGCAAAGGCGTGCGCAGCCAGGTGGTGAGCCTGGACGACTTTTTTGTGGGTGAGGGCCGCTACCCCAAACAGCCGGATGGCCGGGATGATTACGAGTGCGTGGAAGCGCTGGATATCCCGCTGGTGCAGCATTGCCTGCAGCAACTGGCCCAGACCGGCGTGTGCGATGCGCCCATCTTTGACTTTATGACCCAGCTGCCCGCCCCGCAGACCCAGCACATCGACTGCACCGGCGGCGTGGTGGTTGTGGAGGGGCTGCACGCCTTTAACCCTATTTTGACCGAGACTTTGCCGCAGGATGCCGTGCTGAATATTTACGTCAGCCTGCGGGAAGAATATGCCGGACCGGACGGTGCGCGGCTGATCGCCACCCGCGATGTGCGCCTTGCCCGCCGCATCACGCGGGACTGGCGGTTCCGCGGGCATGATGCCGATTTTACCATCGGCCTGTGGCCCTATGTCTGCAAAGCGGAGGACCAGTATATCAAGAAGTTCAAGAACCGGGCGAACCTTGTGCTGGATACTTCGTTCAGCTGCGAGGTGGGCATTTGGGAATACTATATCGACCAGCTGACGGCCAGCGCCAATGCGGGCCGCCTGGCGGACCTGCGCAGCCGGTTTGCACATTTTGTGCCCATTGATGCCGCGTTGATCCCGCAGGAAAGCATGCTGCGGGAGTTCATTGGAACCGGGAACCAATAAAACCTCCTGTTACGCCCAAATGTTTACGATTTGGACATAATTCTTTGCGCCACAAGATTGAAAACCAGGCAATGATACGGTATAATAAGCCTTACAGGGAAAAGCCGTGAAATCGAAAGTGATAAGTTTTTACAGCTTTTCATTCCACCCGGCCGGGCTGCGCAGCTGTGGCGCGTGCCCTGCCGGGGCCAGATGATAACGAGGTGTTACATTATGTTTGAACTGGATATCAATAAGATCAAAGAACAGAGCATGCAGTTTGTGGATACCGCTTACAAGGCAGCCATGGATATTGCAGATAAGGGTAAGAACCAGCTGGATCTGGCATCCCAGCAGAACCGCCTGGCCAAGGCACAGCGCCAGCTGGGCGCACTGGTTTACAGCCTGCATAAGGCAGACGAGGAAAACCAGCCCCTGGTGGATAAATATATCGAGAACATTGCCGAGATCGAAAAGACGATCGAGGAGATCAAGGCCCGCATGACCCCCGATGAAGCCGCTGCCGCTGAGGCCGCCGAGGCGGAGCAGGAGGTTGAGGACCCCAACGATCCCACCACTTACCATGACGACCCCGCCGGCCTGACCCCCGAAGAGGAGCAGGAGCTGGCCGATGCCGCTGACCGCCCGCGCGGTGAAACCAAAGAGTGCCCGGTCTGCCATGCAGATGTGGATGTGGACGCACTGTTCTGCAACCACTGCGGCGCACAGCTGTAAACAGGGAGCCGGCTGCCAAACAGCAACTTGTATTGTTTCCTTGACAAAACGGTAGAATGAGAGGTATGATGTTGCCTGTTGTTTTTTCAGGCGGACCCCGGTGCATCCTGGGCAGGCAGCATTGCAGCATGCATGGAATATCCGCACAACCGCCCGTACACGGCAGATGATCTTGTCCGCATTATCACCCTTTTGCGGGACCCGGTCAACGGCTGCCCGTGGGATAAAGTTCAGACCCATACGTCCATTCGGATGAACTTTCTGGAAGAAGCGTATGAGGCTGTGGACGCATTGGACCTGGATGACCCGGTGCTGATGTGTGAAGAACTGGGCGATGTGCTGATGCAGGTTGCATTCCATACCTGCATGGAACAGGAAACCGGCCGCTTTACCTGGGAACAGGTCTGCGATGGTGTATGCCAGAAGCTGATTGAGCGGCACCCGAATATTTTTGGCGCTCAACCCGGTTACGAAGGTATAACGGACTGGGATGTGCTCAAAAATAAAGAAAAGGGCCGCCGCACCCTGGCCGATGACCTGGAAAGTGTGCCCCGCGCCATGCCTGCGCTGATGCGCGCGGCCAAGCTGCAAAAGCGCGCCGCACGCCACGGCGCAGCCCCGCAGGGGGCCGATGCCGCCTTGGCAGCCGCGGCGGAACGCCTGCAGACGGCGCAGCCCGCCACCACGCAGGCAGAACAGGCCGTGGGCGAGCTGCTGTTTGCCGCCGCCAACCTGGCCCGGCAGGCAGGGGTGGACCCCGAACAGGCGCTGCAAAAAGCCAACGAGGCATTTTGCGCAGCAGCCGGGCCGGAAGCCTGAAAAGGCGAAAAAACGCAATTTATTTAATTTGGAGGTATATAACAAATGACCAAAGTTGAACTGATCGCATCCGTTGCCGCTGAAGCTGGCATGAGCAAGAAAGACGCCGAAAAGGCTGTCAACGCAGCACTGGCTGCTATCACCGAAGAGCTGAAGAACGGCGGCAAGGTTTCGCTGGTCGGCTTTGGCACCTTTGAAGTCCGCGAGCGCCCGGAACACCAGGGCCGCAACCCGCAGACCAAAGAGCCCATGACCATTGCTGCTTCCAAGCTGCCCGCATTCAAGGCTGGCAAGGCACTGAAGGACGCTGTGCAGTAATCTGTTCAGGCGTCAGATACGTTCTGAATGAAAAAGCCCGCCGCACCCAAACGCGGCGGGCTTTTATGATATCGGGCAGCACTGCATGATTCCCGTTTAACGGCTTAAATGCCGCTGACATAGAAATGAGGATGAACCATGAGACTGGATAAATACCTGAAGGTCAGCCGCCTGATCAAGCGCCGCACCCTGGCCAATGATGTGGCCGATGCAGGCCGCGTGATCGTGAACGGCAAACCCGCCAAAGCAAGTTATGCCGTAAAGATCGGCGATGTGATCGAGATCACCTTCGGCAACCGCCCGGTCAAGGTGCGGGTGCTTTCCATTGATGAACCCAAGGGCAAGGATGTTGCCCGCGAATTGTTTGAAATTCTGGAAGGCTGAACCACAAAAAACAGGGCAGGGGAGTTCTAACCGCGCGGCGTGCGGCATATGGTATAGGGTAAGCAACAACTGCCGCCGGAGGAAACCGCCATGCCAGAACTGACCACCCCGCGCCCGATGGGGGAACATGCCCCCCAGCAAGCCGACCTGCCCGCCCCGCCGCGTGCCCACGCCCTGACGCTGGAAAACCGCGCTCGGCTGACCGTGACCGGTGTGACCCGCATTGTGAGCTGTGACGAACTGGGCGCAACGCTGCAGACCCCGCTGGGGGATCTGACCATCGGCGGGCAGGGGATGCAGGTCAGCGAACTTTCGGTCCGCACGGGGGAAGTGCATATCTCCGGCCAGATCGAATATTTGCAGTATACCGAAAACCAGCAGAGCAAAAAACAGAACGGCGGGCTGCTGGCCCGCCTGCTGCGTTGATGGTGCCGTCCCCGCCGCTGTGGGCGGTGCTGGGCGATGTGCTGCTCTGCCTGGGGGCGGGCCTGCTGCTGGGCGTTGTGCGGGATGGGGCGGCCCTTGCCTTTGGCAGCGGCCCGGTGCGCTGCTTTGTGTGGGATGTGCTGGCCTTTGCTGCCGCGGCCTTTGTCTGCTGCGGCTTCGCGGCGGGGGCTTCGGCCACCGGGGCGGCGCGCTGGTATATGGCCGCCGCCATGGGGCTTGGGGCGCTGTGCTGGCGGTGGAGCGTTTCCCGTGCGGTGCACAGGGCGCTGCACGGCGCGGTGTGCGTTTTGGTCTGGCCGCTGCGCTTTGCGGCGGACCATGCGGTGCGCCCGCTCAAACGGCAGCTGTTGGCCTGGATCAGAAAGATTCGGCGCACCCGGCGGCACAACGCACAAGATTCATGCGAGAAAAACAGAAAAAAGCCGAAAAATGTGTTGCAAAACAAGCACACAATATTATATAATTAAACTGTATCTAAGTATGCCCGCATAAGACCTTCTTGTGCGGGCAGGCGGTACAATGGTTTGCACACAACGGCATTTTGATACCTGCCCGGAAGGAGGCGCTGCCGCATGAACCAACACAAAAGCATTGCGCGGCGTTTGCTCCCCCTGGCTGTGGCGGCACTGTTTTGTTCTTTGTTTTTTACTTTGATCCAGTGCCAGATCACCATCGGCTCCAAACAGCAGGAGCTCGCCGCAGTGCGCGAACAGCTCAGTGCCCAGCAGGCCCAGAACGAAGAACTGGGCCGCGCATTGGCCGATGGCAAAGACGCGATTATTGAACGCAGTGCCCGCGCCGATGGCTACGCCAAGCCCAATGAGCGCATTTGGGTGGACCTGAGCGGCAAGTAACGGCAGCACGCCGGATACCATGCCGGATACAATGTAAGATGCAAAAGGCTGGCTCCTGTTTTTTGCGGACTCAACCAGCCTTTACAGTGCAGGCCCTGCCTGCAAGGCATACAAGCGGAACCTGAAAAACAAAGGTTCCATCAATAACGATACCCGGCAGTTTTTGCCGGGCAGCAAAGGGGTATTATAGTTTTGGCATTACAGGTTGGAGACATCTTGGAAGGCAAAGTTACCGGCATTAAGCCGTTTGGCGCCTTCGTTGCCCTGCCGGAAAACAAAACCGGCCTTGTTCACATTTCTGAGGTAAGCTATGAGTTCGTGCAGGACCTTGCTACCGTGCTGGAAGCTGGCCAGACCGTTAAGGTCAAGGTCATCTCCATCGCACCGGATGGCAAGATCGCACTGTCCATCAAGCAGACCCAGCCCGCACCGGAGCGCGCACCCCGCGCGCCCCGTAGCCCGCGCCCCCAGGGGCAGCAGGGCGGCAACGGCGGCGCACGCCCGGCTGGCGGCCGCCCGCCCCGCCGCGAAGCAGCCCCCCGTGTCTGGCAGCCCAAACCCTCGCAGCCGCAGGGCGACCTGAGCTTTGAGGATATGATGGCCCGCTATAAGACCCAGAGCGAAGAAAAAATTGCGGATCTCAAGCGCGTTACCGAGAATCATCGCGGTGGGTATTCCCGCCGTCGCGGCTGATTTTTGCAGCGTGCGCCAACTGCAACGCCCATAAAATGCAGGCTCTGCTTGGCAGGGCCTTTTTTGGGTTATACAACTGTATAGCCATCATTTACCCCGCGGGGCTGGCACCATACGCCTGGCCCCGCATACCCGGCTGCGCCATGCACAGCCCCAGAAAGGACGCACTATGCCCAACATGTATACTTTGGTGGCCCCCTGCTTTTTTGGCACCGAGCACACCCTTTCGTTTGAGGTCAAACGCCTTGGCGCGCAGAACGTAAAGGTGACGGATGGCCGCGTGGCATTTGACGGCGATGCCGCCATGATCGCTGCAGCGAACCTGAACCTGCGCACCGCCGAGCGCGTTCTGCTGCTGCTGAAAACTTTCCCTGCCACCACGTTTGATGAGCTGTTCGACGGCGTTTACTCCATCCCGTGGGAGGAGCTGATCCCGGCGGATGCCCAGTTCCCGGTCAAAGGCTCCAGCCTGTCCAGCCAGCTTTCCAGCGTGCCCGCCTGCCAGAGCATCGTCAAAAAGGCGATCGTTAAGCGGCTGCAGTACGGCCACAAAACCACCACCCTGCCGGAAACCGGTGCGCTGTACAAGATCCGCTTTGCCCTGCGCAAAAACGTGGTGGAAGTGATGCTGGATACCTCCGGCGACGGCCTGCACAAGCGCGGCTACCGCAAAAACGCCACGCTGGCCCCCATCAAGGAAACCCTGGCTGCTACCATTGCCGATGTCGGCTTTGTCCGGCGCGACAGCACCGTGCAGGACCCCTTCTGCGGTTCCGGCACGCTGGTGATCGAAGCAGCCCAGAAAGCACTGAACATCGCCCCCGGCCTGCGCCGCCGCTTTGCCGCCGAACATTATGACTTTGTGCCCGCCGCCGTTTGGGCAGAGGAGCGCCAGAAAGCGCTGGCGGCTTCCCGCCTGGATGCCGGGTTCGAGGGTTTCGGCTTTGATATTGACCCCAACGCCGTGGCACTGGCCAACGCCAACGCCAAGCTGGCCGGGGTGGGGGACCGCTGCCGCTTTGAGGTGGCCGACGTAAAAGACTTTGCCCCGCGCCCCAGCTCCATTATTTTGACCAACCCGCCTTACGGCGAGCGCCTGGGCGATGCCGCCGAAGCCGCCGCCCTGGCCCGCACCCTGGGCCAGGTGTGGCAGGCAAGCCCCACCGCGGGCCTGTATGCCATCACGGCGGATGCTGATTTTGAAGCCCACTTTGGCAAAAAGGCCGCCAAGCGCCGCAAAATTTATAATGGCATGATCCCCTGCCAGATCTATATGTATTTTGACCGCCCGGCCAAACCGGCAAGGAAGTGAGGCTGCTATGCAGGACCTGAAACTGGCAGTTCTGATCGATGCGGATAACATCAGCCCCAAATATGTAAAGGTGATTTTGGACGAAGCCGCGTCTTTCGGCGTGGCGGCCTGCAAGCGCATTTACGGCGATTGGTCCGATGCACGCCTGAAAAGCTGGAAGGATGTGCTGCTGAACAACTCCATCATCCCCATCCAGCAGTACAGCTACACCACCGGCAAAAATGCGACCGACAGCGCCATGATCATTGACGCCATGGACCTGCTGTATGCGGGCAATGTGGACGGCTTTTGCATCGTTTCGTCCGATTCGGACTTTACCCGCCTGGCCGCCCGCCTGCGCGAAGCCGGCAAGCTGGTCATCGGCATGGGCGAAAGCAAGGCCCTTGGCCCCTTTGTAAAAGCCTGTGACCAGTTCAAGTACCTTGACCTGATTCTGGAGCACGGCGGAAGCGAGGAAACCGGCGCGGATTCCACCGCCGCAGCCGAAGCCGCCGCCCAGGTTGGCGCGGGGGACGATACCGCCATCAACCGTGATTCCATCTGCCGCCTGGTCTGCGATATGATCGACGAGATGGACGATGGCACCGGCTGGGTGCGCACCTCCCGCGTGGGGGACCAGCTCATCAAGCGCTACCCGGACTTTGACGTGCGTAACTTTGGCAGCAAGAGCCTGAACAAATTTCTGGCGTCCTTCCCCGTATTGGAAGTAGAAGAACGCACCCTGCCCAACGGCAACCCCATCCAGTTTGTGCGGGTACACCCGCAGCCCAAAAAGGCTGCCCCCAAAAAGCAGAACCAGCCCCGCAAAGCAGCTCCCAAGCGCCGGGTGCCGCGCAATAAAAAATCATCTTAAAGCATCTTAAAAATCATAAAATAAGAACTCCGCCGCAGGGTCAGCTGAAAAGCCAGACCTGCGGCGGAGCTTATTATTTTTATGGAAACGCCAGGTATAAAACAAACTTACCCGCTGATTTTATAAATGCGGCTGCTGTCGTTTTCGTACCAAAGGGGGTAATGCTCTGCATACCAGCCCTCGTCCGCATTTTGCATATTGCTGAACACATAACTGTCAAACAGCACGTAATCAATGCCCCACTGCGCCAGGGTGGCTTCGTCAGGGCTTTCGTACAGCTGGTGCATGGCGTTGTATTCAGCGGTATAATTCATGCCGTGGTAGTATACAAAGCTGCCGGAGCCGCACAAAATGCGCTGCCCGGCCAGGCTGAACACCGGGCAAAGGTGACTGTCACTGGTCAGGAATATCGCGTCGCTCTCGGCATTGTCATCAATGTAATCCGCCATGGCAATGTCGTCTGCGCCCCATTGCCAGTAGTCGCTCAATGCTTCGCGCCCAACGGTCAGCACACTGCCGAACATGGCGATAAAGCAGCAAAGGCTCAGCCCCAGCGCTCGCCATGGCAGGGCGTGAACTTTGTGGAACCAATCCACCAGCAGGCTGGCCACCAATAGGCAGCCCAGCAGATGCCAGATATACAGCAGCTTATTATTATCATAATTGTTGGGCTGGAACACAACAAATTCCGCCAGAACCAGAATGGCCAGTCCGCCGCCGTACAGCCAGCGCTGCTTGGGCTTGGCATCGAAAAATGCCGGGATCAGCAGCAGGTAGACAAGGCCGATGTTCTTGATGTAGAACCAGAAGTAGTTGTCTTTCAGGGTACCGTCATCCTGCCCGTTGATCCAGTTCAAATGCAGCCGCAGCATGTGCTGCCCGTCCAGCGATTGCGCAAACACGGTGTTCCACATTTCAACCAGCCAGACCACGCCGCACACCAGGGCGAACAGCCCCCACGGGGCAAGCACGGCCTTGGTGCGGGGGCGGCAGACCAAGGTGTACACCCCGCACGCCAGGCAGATCAGCACCAGCGCCAGCGCGCTGTGGGTGTGCATCAGCGGCAGGGGCAGAACCAGCAAGGCGAGATACCGCCAAAGCCGGGTTTCCTCCTCCATGCAGAACCGCCAGACCAGATACAGCGCGGGGAACAGCACACACCAGCCAAACAGGGTGGCCCGCTGCGGGATCAGCAGGTCCACAATGGGGTTGACCCAGATGATATTTTCAGCAGTGTAGTTGGTGGGGGTGGTGTAAAACCCGGTAAAGATACCGGCGAACGCTTCCGCGCTGCCAAGGAAATACACAAACCCGAACCCACTGCCCATAAAGAACAGCCAGAACGCCAGGCAGGCTTTGCCCGCGCTGCCCAGCACCTGCCGCGCCAGCTGCCACATCATGCCATATACGCTGACGAAAGCGGCCAGCATGGGCAGCAGGTAAGCAGTGCGGGCGTTCGCCCCCAGAACCAGAAAAACACTGGAAACAGTCTCGCACAAAAATGGGTAGCCGAACCGGTGCTCACCGCCCAGCAGGGGATACACCGGCGGAAGCTTTCCGGTAACGGCAATATTTTTGATGAACCCCAGGTGCATGGCCATATCGCCATAGCAGCTCTGGCCGGTGTGGTAGCTGCCGTCCACCAGGTGCAGCACATGAGTGTGCAGCAGGTACAGGGTGATGAAAGCCAGCGGCAGCACGCAGGCCCACATAGCCGCAGCATCCGGGTCCGGTACACGGGCGAACGGCGTGCTGCGCCGTGCCAGCCAAATGGCCAGCGCGGCAACCACGGCGGCCGCCAGCAAAAGGGCAGGCAGCCGGAACCCCAGCACGACCGCAAAACATGCCGGAACGAACGCCAGCAGCGAAACCCCGAACCCGCACCCCAGCGGGACGCTGACCGAAAGCCCCGCCTGCGGCAGCGCCCTGCGTGCAATGCAAAAGCCTGCCAGCAGGAACACTGCCAGATAGACAAAAGAGAAGATGTTCACACAAGACCTCCTTGCACGGCCGCCGTATCAGACCCCTTCCAGGTCAAATGGCGGGGTGTATTCCTCACGGGCGCTGCTTTTTTCCTGCATATAGCCGTCCGTCAGCCCAAGGGCGATGGCGCGCTCCACAACCTTGCGGTACTCGTAAGTGGTAATGCGCCGCCCCAAACCGTGCTCCGCCGCGCGGTAAAAGGGGGTGAACTGGCTCATCAGGCTGGGCACAAACGGCACGCCGGTCTCCTGCCGCAGATCGGCCATGCGCTGCAAAACGGTAAGGCTGTCATCACTGTGGCCGGGCAGGGCCAGGTGCCGCACGATCACGCCTTTTTGCAGGTAGCCGTCCGCATCATAGACCAGGCCGCCCGTCTGCAGCAGCATCTGCCGGATGGCTGCATGGGTCACCTGGGGGTAGTCCTGAGCCGCGGAAAGTTCTTTCGCCAGGGCAGGGGAGGCGTATTTGTAATCCGCCAGCCAGATATCCACATACCCGGCCAGCGCCTGAACGGTTTCCACGGTCTCGTATCCGCCGGTGTTGTAGGCCACCGGCAGGGTCAGCCCATGGCGGCAGGCGGTATCCAGCGCCTGCATTACCCAGGGCAGCCATTGGGTGGCGGTGACAAGGTTCAGGTTTTTGGCACCTTTTTGCTGCAATTCTAGAAAAAATTCCGCCAGGCGTTCCGCCGTCAGCGGTTTGCCAAGGCCCTGCTGGCTGATTTTATAATTCTGGCAGTAGCAGCACCGCAGGGTGCAGCCGGTAAAAAATACCGTGCCGCTGCCGGTTGCGGCGTTGGGGTCCCCGCTCAGGCAGGGTTCCTCCCAATGGTGCAGGGCGGCGCGGGCGGCCAGCAGGGTATCCCCCGCGCCGCAATAGCCGATACGGCCCGCCGCGCGGTTGGCCCCGCAGCGCCGCGGGCATAAGGTGCAGTGCTCAGGCAGCTGCATGATAAACAACACCCCCGAAAAACTTTGTGGTGAATTCATACTAAGTTTACCACAAAACGGAAAAATGTGGTATACTAAATATATATCTGCCCAAATGAAATGGGCCGCTAAAACAAACCGTGGAACACAGCGGCTGGCCAACCGGCCGCACAAAATCCAACATAAAGGAGCGTATCTGATATGTCTACCCCACACAACCGCGCCAACCCCGGCGATTTTGCCAAAACCGTGCTGATGCCCGGCGACCCCCTGCGCGCCAAATTTATTGCCGAAACCTTTTTGGAGAATCCGTGCCTTGTGACTGATGTGCGCGGTATGCTGGGCTATACCGGCACCTACCAGGGCCACCCTGTCAGCGTGATGGGCGGCGGCATGGGCATGCCCTCCATCGGAATCTATTCCTATGAGCTGTACAGCCAGTACGGGGTGGAAAACATCATCCGCGTTGGTTCCGCCGGTTCTTATACTGAAAAAGCCAAGGTATTTGATGTGGTTCTGGCTACCGGTGCTTATTCCGAGAGCAACTATGCCGTTACCCAGTCCGGCGATACCGATGATATCCAAAAGCCCAGCGAGGAACTGAACAACGCGCTGCGTGCTTCCGCCAAAAAGCAGGGTATCCCCCTGATCGAAGGCAACATCCATTCTTCCGATGTCTTCTACCGCGAGGACAACGGCGCACGCCCCACCTATTGGGAAGTTCTGCGCGATGAAAAAGGCTGCCTGGCTGTTGAGATGGAAAGCTTTGCGCTGTTCCACAACGCCAAAGTGCTGGGCAAACACGCTGCCTGCATCCTGACGATCTCGGACAGCTTTGTCAGCCCGGAGATCACCACGGCAGAGGAGCGCCAGACCAGCTTTACCGCCATGATGAAAGTTGCACTGGGGGCGGTGCTGGAATGAAACCGACCGATGCGGAACTGATCCGCGCAGCGTTCAAGGCGCGCAGCTTTGCCTACACGCCGTATTCCCACTTTAAGGTGGGGGCTGCGCTGCTGGCCAAAAACGGAACGGTGTATACCGGCTGTAATATCGAAAATGCCGGCTACACCCCCACCAACTGTGCCGAGCGCACCGCACTGTTCAAGGCTGTCAGCGAGGGCGTGACCGAGTTTACGGACATTGCCATTGTGGGCAGCCTGGACGGCAAAAAGAACACCCTCGTCACCGGCCCGTGCGGTGTCTGCCGCCAGGCTTTGTATGAGTTCGGCGGCCCCAAACTGCGGGTGCTGATGGCCAAAAGCGAGGATGACTACATCGAAACTACGCTGGGCGAATTGCTGCCCTATGGCTTTGGCCCGACCAACCTTGAAATTGAGCCGGACGCCGAGTAAAATATCCCTGTTACCCCAATAAAAGGAGATTATTCCATCCATGTCTTTACCCCAGAACAAACGTTTTGCAGCCCGGCGGCTGCTCTGCCTGCTGTTGGCGCTGGCCTTTGTGCTGGCGCTGGCGGGCTGCGGCAACAGCGCATCCTCCGCATCCGCCGCGCAGGACCAGGAACAGGTGCTGACGGACGATGCCCTGTATGAACTTACGGCAGAAAAGGTGGACCAGCCGCTGGACGGCGCTGGCACCGCAATCGCGCTGGCAGTTGGTGCCGAAGGAACGGATACCGGTGCCGGTGCAGCCGTATGGCGCGGTGTGCAGACGTTTTGCAGCAATTTTAATTATACCGCGCAGCAGTTTGCTGCGGCTGATACCGGCCTGGATGCCGCCAAAGCAGCCCTGAACAGCGCCGCCCAAAGCGGCGCCGGCCTGGTGGTGTGCTATGGCAGCGAGATGGCCGCCGCCCTGTATGACATCCAGGATAACTACCCCACGGTCAGCTACCTGATGATCGGGGACGAACCGCATTCCGAGGATTACACCAGCTACCGCACATCCGCTAACGTGCACTGCGTTCTCTTCCGCGAGGAACAGGCCGCTTACTTGGCCGGGTATGCCGCCGTGCGGGAGGGCAACACCAGCATGGCGGTGCTTGGCGGCGAGCCGCTGCCCAGCACCGTGCGTTACGCCACCGGCTTTGTGCAGGGGGCGGAAGCCGCCGCCGACAGTATGGGCGTACAGGTGTATATCCGCATCTGGTACAGCAGCATGACGGCCAGCGATGACGACCTGACGGATTATGTCCGCGGCTGGTATAACGAGGGCTTCCAGGTGGTTATGGCGGCCACACCGGAACTGGCGGACAGCTGCATGCAGGCTGCGGAAGAAAGCGGCCGTGAAGTGATCGCCACCGGCTGGGACTGCGCCGGGCAGAGCAGTTCGGTGATAACCAGCGCCGTGAACTGCTACAGCACCGTGGTGCAGAACGAGCTGTATCTGTTCGGCACGCAGAACAGCTGGGACCAGGACCACAGCGGCCAGACCGAGACCCTTGGCACCGAAGTGGATGCCGTGGGCCTTGCCACGCAGGAATGGCGGCTGAAAACCTTTACCGGCGAAGAATACCGTGAGCTGTACCAGCGCATGGCCGCTGGCACCGTAAAGGTGGAACGCTATTCCGATACCACGGCAATGCCGCAGACCCAGAACGTGACGGTGGACCAGCCGAACCGGTAAGGGCATTGTCATGCTTTTGTAATGCTTTGCGCATTGAAAAAAGCACCGCCAGACGGTATAATAGGATGTATGCAAGGGGATGCAAACCATGCGCCCCTGATAAAGAATAAGGAGATCACACATGAAAAAGTATCTTGCTTTGACCATGGCTGCCTGCATGGCACTCTCTTTGGCTGCTTGCGGCAGCTCTGCCAGCAGCACCACTTCTTCCAGCGCTGCTGCTTCTACCGAGGCTACCAGCGATTCCGCTGCTACTGCTGAAGCAACTGGTTCCGACAACATCACCGGCATTGCCCAGTGCTGCGACGTTGGCACCCTGGACGACGAAAGCTTCAACCAGGGCTGCTGGGAAGCTGTCAAGGGCTACGGCGACGAGAACGGCATCGAGTACAACTACTACCTGCCTTCCGGCGAAGACGCCAACGATGAAGACCGCGAGACCCTGATCCGTCAGGCTGTCACCGATGGCGCAAACACCATCGTCTGCGTTGGCTACCTGTATGGTCCCGCTCTGGCCTGGGCTGCTACCGAGTATCCCGATGTTCACTTCATTGCAGTTGACGTGACCGGCTTTGATATCAGCTCTGACGGCACCATCCCCGATAACGTGTTCTGCGTTACCTTTAAGGAAGAAGAAGCCGGCTACCTGGCTGGCTATGCAGCTGTCAAGGACGGCTTCACCAAGCTGGGCTTCCTGGGCGGCATGGCTGTGCCCGCTGTTATCCGCTTTGGTTACGGCTATGTCCAGGGCGCTGACGCTGCAGCACAGGAGCTGGGCGTTGACGTTCAGATGAACTACTACTACGGCGGCCAGTTCTATGGCGATGAGAAGATCACCGCTAAGATGGACGGCTGGTACGATGGCGGCACCGAGATCGTGTTTGCCTGCGGCGGCGGTATCTGGACTTCTGCTGCTGAAGCTGCCGACAAGCATGACGGCAAGCTGATCGGCGTTGACGTTGACCAGAACTATCTGGGCGTTGAGGGCGTTGAGTCCGGCAAGTACAAGGCAAACCCGTTTGTTACCTCCGCTATGAAGGGCCTGGGCGCTGCCGTTAAGAACGGCCTGGATACCGTCAATGCAGGCGATTGGAGCACCATCGCCGGTACCAACGGCAACTTCGGCCTGGAAGAGGGCGACTATGTTGGCCTGCCCACCGACGAAGCAAGCTGGAACTTCAGCACTTTCACCATGGACGAGTACAACACCGTTCTGGAGAAGATCCGCAACGGCGAGATCAAGGTGGACAACACCTCTGACGACGCCACCAAGCCCACCACCAGCAGCAACATCACCGTGGATTACCAGGTCTGATTTTGCCTGAACCGGGTTTGAAATAATAGCAACACCGCCCCCTGCCGGGAAACTGGCAGGGGGCGGTTATTTTTTATGTGGAGCAAGATGATAAAAATGATTGTAGGGGGCGGCATCCCCGACGCCCCCGGATGGGCATATAATTATTTGGTGCTTTTAGGATAATTGCATGGTGGGGTGGGATGCCCTCATTTCGCTGTGGAGAAACTTTGTCGCTTAGGAGCAAGCGCTGCAATAATTTGTAGTGCGTGGTCACCCGACCACGCCGGGGGAACCCTGCTGTTATTGTACACCGCAAATTTGCAATGTGCCTAACCATATTTGTAGGGGACGATGCTCGCATCGTCCCGATGACGGGCCCTGCACGATATCGCCCCCATCATATGCCAGAAACTCTGCTGCTTCTGACTGCAAAAAACGGTGTATTGCAAATTTTTCTATGTGCAACTTGGCAGGGGACCACGGCGTGGTCAGATGACCCCGCCCTACCGCTGCTTTGCGGGGTGGCAACACGAAAATAAAATATTCCGCAGGGAACGGTCTTGACCGTTCCGACACCTTGCTGTATATGGCAAAATAGGATTCATGAAGAATCATTGGCTTGACATTCGGCAACTAGAGGGCTTTGTGCCCGCGGGCACGTTTTGGAGGTTGACCGGGATTGAAAATCCTGATTCATAGGCCGGAAATGCCCGTCCTACCGCACGATATTGTAAAAAGACAAAATATTCTTCCCCAAAACAAACGAACGCATGCGGCCCTGATCGGTAATCACATGCGTTCGTTACTATTCTATTCTTCTTGCAGCACGAAATAAAAACGCTTTACAAAACCGCTCAGCAGATATAAAATCCGCCGCGCCCGCCGCAGCAGCAAATACTGCACAGGTTGCAGAGCATCAGATACAGCCAGGCCTGTAAACAAAAGTTCATGCTGTGCTGGCGGCTGCCGGGCTGGGTGTACGCCTGCTGATAGGTGGAATATGCCCGCCCAGGGTTCTGCAGCCGGTCCAAAAGGTTCTGATACTCATAATTGCCCGGTTCCATGTCCACGGCGGTCCGGGCTTCGTTCTGGGCGCGAATGTTGTTGCCCAGGCCGGAACTTGCCAGCGCGGCATAATAATGCCAGCGGGCGGTCCGGTCAGCGGAAGCAATGCCCTCCAGAACGTTCATTGCCTCGGAGTAGTACCCGTTGCGGATATAGTTGTTGGCGGCCTGCATCTCCGGCGATTCGCGGCGGTCATAGCTGCTGCTGGCCCCGCCGTAGGTGCCGCCAAACCCAAAGGGATCAAACCCGAACCCAAAGCCAAACGGGTCCTGGTACTGCTGCTGGCTGCCGCCGCTGCTGCGCTGCCCGTAATAGCTGGAAGAGCCGCTGCCGGATGTGCTGGGCCCGCCGCCGGAACGCATCCGCATGACCTCGCTGTAAGCGGCCTGCACCTCTTTGAACTTGTCCTCGCAGGTGGGGTCGTCCGGGTGCAGGTCCGGGTGGTATTGCTTGCACTTTTGGCGGTATGCTTTTTTTATGGTTTCCTCATCGGCGCCCGGCGTAATGCCAAGAACACTGTACGGATCGTTCATTCGTTTGGTTTCCCCTTCCGTGGTGTGCGTGTGGCTTTCACCAGCGCGTACTTGCTCCACACCCCCGCGTAAATCGTGTTGTGCAAAAGCTGACCTTCGGGGGTATCTTTCAAAATCGGCAGCAGTTCAAAGTTCTGTGCGCAAAGGGCCATCTGCTGGGTCAGCAGCTCATGGCAGCGCGCTTCAAACCCGGCGCTGTCGCTGCCAAACGCCTGTTTGGTGGCGGCCAGTGCATTAAAACTGCCGTGCCGGGCATCTTTTTTCAAATCGTCATAGGCATCCATCAGATAGATGAACCCGCCCAGCCCGCGGCCCATCTGCGTCAGGGCAGGGGACCAGAAATCTTCCCGTGGGCTGAACACCGCGCCCAGCAGTGCGCCAAAGGCATTGCAAAGGGCATCCAGGTCGGCGCTGTCGGCGCTTTCCAGCCGGTTCAGCTCATCCAGCTTGGTGCGGATGGCCTCGCACTGGCGCGGCCATTGGCGGCGGATACTTTCCAGATGCGGCTCCAACTGCTTCGCCAGCCGCAGGCGGCTGCGCTTGTGGTCGTCCTGCCAGTCATCCAGATAATTGTAATAGGCCAGCACCACCGTCATATCGGCGGCGTAATCGGTGAATTCATTCACCGCCCGCGGCCGGGTGTGCAGCGGATGCGGCGCGCACCGCCCCTGCGAAGTTTGTGTAGGTGGATCATACAGGGCGGTCAGCAGCAGCGCGGCAAAGGTCATGTCATAACTCAGCGCCATGCGCGCCGCCGTGCCGTATTTGCGGCCCAAAGATTGGCAAAGCCCGCAATAGTACGCCTGATAGCAGTCCATTGCGGCATTGTCTAAATCTTTCTGATAAATGGTAACATATCCAAACACGCAGCGTCAACCTTTCATCAAAGTGAAGGGAAAACCTTTAGCTTTTTTTAATGAACTGGGTGCCGCATTTGGGGCAGGTGATGGAAATTTTGCCGCGGCCCTTGGGCACGCGCACCTGCTGGCGGCAGTGCGGGCAGGAAAAATAGCGGTAGGTTTTGCGCAGGGCAAACCGCTGCTGCACTTGGCCGAATTTGGCGCGCACACCGGCGGTTTTCTGCATAAAGGCAATGTTTTCCGCATAGCGCTTGTGTACGTTGCGGCTGAGCATGCGAAAGTAAGCATAAAACAGCAGCAGCAGCCCGATATAATAAAAGATGCCCACAAACAGCCCAATTACCAGGCAGACCAGCGCCGTTACGCACAAAAAGTTGCCAAAAGTATCACTGCCGTACCGCCCGGACATAAAACGCTGGAACCATGCCTTCATCTTAAACACGCCATCCTTTTGAAGTCAGGTGTACCCTAAAAGGCGAAAGCCAAATTGCTGCATTGCTGCCGGATACACCGTTTTGTTATATGTCAATTATTATCGCATGTATTTATGGTTAAATCGTGAACGACTTCGGAACAGAATTTGAACAAAAAGGGGTAATCAGGGGAACATTCCGTACACAGCCATGCACGCCCTGTGCCATAGGAAACAGTCAATCACTTTTACGGGTCATTTGAAGTACGCACTCCACATGTCTCGTCCTCGGAAACAAATCCACCGGCTGAACCTTTTCCAGCACATACCCCTGCTCGCACAAAAACTTAGCATCGCGGGCGGCGGTGGAGGGATTGCAGCTGACCATGACGAGGGTGCGCGGGGCCATCTGGACAATGGCGGTCAGGGTGGCATTGTCGCAGCCTTTGCGCGGTGGGTCCACCACGATCACATCGGGGTGGGCACCCTCGCTGGCAAGGCGGGTGGCGGCCTCGCCGGCGTCCATGCAGTAAAAATCTGCTTCCTCAGGGGGCAGGCCAAGGCGCGCGGCAACGGCTTTGGCACCCTCCACAGCCTGCGGCACAACCTCAACGCCAACCAGGCGGCGGCAGTGCGGCTTCATGGAAAGACCGATGGTGCCCATGCCGCAGTAAAGGTCCAGCAAAAAGTCATCCGGCTGCAGCCGGGCAAACTCCTGCGCCTTGGCGTACAGCAGCTCGGCGGCGGGGGTGTTGACCTGATAAAACTCGTGCACCCCCATCTGGATGGGCACCCCGGCCAGGGTATCCTCAATCACGCCGGGGCCAAGCACGGTGCGGGTATCCCGCCCCAAAATCACGTTGGTGCGGGCGGTGTTGCGGTTGATCAGCACGGTGGTCAGCTGAAACTCCTGCTGCAAGGTACGGCAGATCTCGGCTTCGTTGGGCAGGCCGTTGCCGTTTACCACAAAGCACAACAGGCGCTGGCCGCTGTGCCAGCCCTGGCGCATATACAAATGGCGCACGCGGCCCTTGCCGGTTTCCTCGTCATAGGGAGCAATGCCGTTGGCTTCCAGCAGCGCGCAGGCCCGGCGGGTCAGGGCATTCATCCATTCCGGCTGCAACTTGCAATCGGGGCAGGGGACGATGCGGTGGGTGCGTCCGGCGTAAAAACCGGATACCACATGGCCGTCGGCATCCAACCCAACGGGCAGCTGAACCTTATTGCGGTAGCGTGCGGTATGGTCTGCCAGGGCGAGAACGGGCGAAAACTCAAAGCTGTTTACATCAAAGCCGCCAAGGCGGGCAAAAGCATCCCGCACAAAGCTGGTTTTCGCTTCGCATTCCGCGGCATAGCTCAAATGGCGCAGGCCGCAGCCGCCGCACGGGGCGCACACGGCGCAATCTGGCGCAACGCGGCCGGGGCCGGGGGTTAAAATCGCATCAATGCGGCCGAAAGCATAGCTTTTCAGCGCCTTTACAATGCGGCAGCGGATCACATCCCCCGGCGCTGCGCCGGGCACAAAAACAGCCTGCCCCTCCACATGGGCAACGCCGCTGCCATCGCTGGAAAGGCTTTCGATCGTGGTTTCAAAAATCTGATTTTTCTTCAAAGACATGGTTTGCTCCGTTTGCTCTAATGTTATGGCAAAATATATCAGTCTGCCGGTAAAAACCGAGCGGCAGCACCAAAAAGCAAGGTGCTGCCGTATGGTGGAACGTTGTGTAAAATGGGGGTTATACCAGCCCCAGCTGCGGGTCTTTTTCCAGCGCGGCAAGGTACTTGCTGGGGGGCACGCCTTTGACTTTTTTGAACACGCGGGAAAAATAGAACTGGTCAAAAAAGCCGACAGAAACCGCGATTTCGGCGATAGAAAGCCCGGTATTTTTCAGCAGGGAACAGGCTTCGCTGATGCGGTAGCCTGTTAAATAGTCGATCGGGCTTTGGCCCACGTTGGACATGAACACGCGGTACAGATGGCTGCGGCTGACCCCAACCGCCTTGGCGATATCATCCACCGAAATATCGTGGGAATAATTGAACTGGATATACTTGATGGCGGCCAGCACATACTGGCTGCTGGAGGACGGCGTGTTGGGCATGGCTTCGCGCGCTTCCTTCATCAGCTGGGCCATGAAGAGGTACAGGTAGCCGGTCATCAGGGCTTCGCACTGCGGTTCCGGGCCGCGGGCCAGGTAGATATTATAAATAGCTTCGCGGGTGCTCTGGGGGTCTTTGCAGTGGTGCACAGGCTGCACATCGCTGAACGGGGTCTGCTGCACCAGCTTGTTGGCGCAGGCACCGTTAAAGCCGACCCAGTAATATTCCCACGGGTCGGTTTCATCCGCCGCATAGGTGATGAGCTGGTTGGGTTTGGCGAGGAAAAGATCGCCCTCCTGCAAATTATAGGCAGCGCCGTTGACCTGATACACACCCTTGCCCGCAACAACAAGGTGGATCAGGTAATGGTCACGCACACCGGGGCCCCAGGTGTGGCCCGGCTGGCAGTATTCGTGGCCGCAGTTAAAAATGGAAAGCTCTACATTATCGGTATAGCTCTGCTTATAAGATTGCTTTGCGATGGTCGGCATACCAAATCCCTCACTCTTGCAAAATCTGGTTGTGGTTCGCCATTCTGTTCCCAAAGCAGGGCCCGCCGCAGCAGGCCGGAACAGGATGGAGCACATTTTTTACCATTATACCAGAAGATTCATCAAAAGTCCATAATCGCGTTGAAAAAAGATGTTTACATCCTGCTAAAATTTGTTATACTGAGTACAAGAAGCCGTGATATTGGCCTAAAATGCGCTGCATTGCTAAAAAGCACACGCTGTTTTTGTGCATGTTTTACAAGGGGCAGCCAAATTAAGAAAGGTGTATGAACTATGGCAACGAGTGCGGAACTGAAACAAAATATCTTGAACGGCGGTTACGACCAGGCTTTTGCCAAGCTGTATGGGGCAGACGCTGCCACCGTGGCGGCCCAGCGCGCCCGCTATGTGGATATGATCGACCATTTTGAAGAAAACTTTGGCACGGGCCGCACGGTGTGCCTGTACTCGGCACCCGGCCGCACCGAGATCGGCGGCAACCACACCGACCACAACAACGGCGTGGTGATTGCAGCTGCCGTAAACCTGGATATCATTGCCGTGGTTGCCAAAAATGACGAGAACGTTGTGCGCGTGATCTCGCACGGCTTTGGCAAGATCGACGATGTGGACCTGCGCGATCTGACCCCGCAGCCCGCTGAAGCAGAGCACAGCGCCAGCCTGATCCGCGGCGTGGCTGCCGGTATTGTGAAAGACGGCGGCAAGGTGGGCGGCTTTGACTGCTACACCACTTCCGATGTTCTGGGCGGTTCCGGCCTGTCCAGCTCCGCAGCCTTTGAGGTTTGCATGGGCGCGATCTTCCGCGGCGAGTACAACGATAACGATATGGAGCGCTTTGACCAGGTCAAGAATGCCATGATCAGCCAGTATGCCGAGAATGTTTTCTTCGGCAAACCCTGCGGCCTGATGGACCAGACCGCCTGCGCCGTGGGCAAGGTCATCACCATTGACTTTAAGGAAGTGGGCCACCCGGTCGTGCGCGAAGTGCCGTTTGACCTGGCAGCCAAGGGCTTTGCGCTCTGCATCAGCGATACCAAGGGCAGCCATGCTGACCTGACCGATGATTACGCCGCTGTACGCCGTGAGATGGAAAGCGTTGCTGCATTCTTTGGCAAAAAGGTCCTGCGCGAAGTGGACGAGGAAACTTTCCTGAAAGCCATCCCCGAAGTGCGCAAAGTGACCGGCGACCGCGCTGTGGTGCGTGCCATCCATTTTTATAACGACAGCCGCCGCGCCGGGGAAATCTATGAAGCCATCAAGGCGGACGATTTCGACCGCTTTTTGCAGCTGATCATTGAGGGCGGCCATTCCAGCTTTGAGTTCAATCAGAACGCCTATAGCATCAAGAACCCGCAGGAGCAGGGCGTGCCCCTGGCGCTGGCCATCAGCCAGAAGGTCCTGAACGGCCGCGGCGCATGGCGTTTGCAGGGCGGCGGCTTTGCCGGTACCATTCAGGCGTTTGTTCCGCTGGCACTGCTGGAAACCTACCAGAACGCCATTGATGCTGTGTTTGGCGCAGGCAGCTGCCATGTGCTCAGCGTGCGCAATTACGGCGCTGTGATGGTTACGCCGGATATGTAAACCATTCGGAAGTACATAAAAAAGGGATCGGCAGAAATGCCGGTCCCTTTTCTGATAGCAGGCAGAATACAAAACGTGCAAACTTGCTTATTCGGCGTTTTTGCTGTACAGGATCGCCAGCCCCTTAAACAAAAGGTCAGCATCGTAAATGACCTTGCGGGTGCAGCAGGGCATGATGCAGGGGGCCAGACCGCCGGTGGCGACCACGGTCAGCGGCTCGCCAAGTTCGGCTTCCACGCGGGCGGCAAGCCCATCCAGCATGGCGGCGGTGCCAAACATCACGCCGTTGTTCAGGCATTCCACCGTGTTGCGGCCAATCAGGTGGTCCGGCGTTTCGGGCGAGATGGGCGGCAGCTGCGCCGTGCCGCTGCTGATGGCCCGCAGGCTGGTCTGCACGCCGGGCAGGATGAACCCGCCCAGGAACTCCCGCTTGGAAGAAATGACATTATAGGTGGTGGCCGTGCCAAGGTCCACCGTCATGCAGGGCAGGGGATAGTGGGCGGCTGCGGCGGTGGCATCGGCAATGCGGTCCCGCCCCACGCGGTCCGGCTCGTCCACCGCAAAGGTCAGCCCGGTGTTCAGCGCGGGGCTGACCAGCATGGCCTTGCGCCCGGTCAGCCGGGTGCAGGCATCGGCCAGCACTTTGGTCAGGGCGGGTACCACGCTGCACACGATGACCCCTTCGCATGAAGCAGGGGTGACCCCAAGGCGGCCCAGCAGAAATTTCAGCTCGGCGGTGTATTCGTCCCCGGTGCAGCGCGGGCGGGTGACCATGCGCGCGGTGAACAGCACGTTCATGCCGTCCAACCCGCCAATGCAGATGTTGCTGTTGCCGATATCAACTGCCAGAATCATAAGGTAAAACCTCGTATCTTGGGCAACCCTGCATGGTTCCCGCCCGATAGGCTTAGAATGATGCCGGACTGCTCTATTATAAAAGTATAAAATGCGCAGAATGTAAAATTACAGTTTATTATAGCAGTTCGCAGCCCGTTTGCCAACTGTTGAATTCCCTTTACTTTTGCCCCCCGGCAGGATATACTAAAGAAAAGAACCATGCGGGCTGCTGGCAGCCCAAACAATCATAAGGATGTGGATACCATGAACCTGAAAGGCAAAACCATTGTGCTGGGGATCACCGGCGGGATTGCTGCTTATAAAATGCCCAACGTTGCCCATGCCCTGGCCAAAGCCGGTGCCAATGTGCATGTGCTGATGACCAAAAACGCCACCGAGTTTATCACCCCGCTGGTATTTGAAACGCTGACCAACAACCGCTGCATTGTGGATACCTTTGACCGCAACTTCCAGTATGATGTGGCCCATGTTTCGCTGGCCAACGCGGCGGATTTGATGCTGATCGCCCCGGCAACGGCCAATGTGATCGCCAAGCTGGCCCACGGCCTGGCGGATGACATGCTGACCACCGTTACCCTGGCGGCCCGCTGCCCCAAGCTGGTGGCCCCCGCCATGAACACCCATATGCTGGAAAACCCCATCACCCAGGATAACCTGAAAACGCTGGAACATTACGGCTTCACTGTGATTCCTTCCGGCTCCGGCCTGCTGGCCTGCGGCGATACCGGCTCCGGCCGCCTGCCCGATGAGGGGGTTCTGGTGGATTATGTGGCGCGGGAGCTGGAACACGAAAAAGACATGCAGGGCATGAAAGTGGTGGTTTCCGCCGGCGGCACCCGCGAACCGATGGACCCGGTGCGTTACCTGACCAACCATTCCACCGGCAAAATGGGCTATGCCGTGGCCCGTGCCTGTATGCTGCGCGGCGCGGATGTAACGCTGCTGACCTCCTCTGACCTGCCGCCGGTGCCGTTTGTCAAAATGGTGCCCTTTGCTACCGCGGCAGAGCTGTTTGAAGCCGTCAAAGCCAACGCCATGGATGCGGATGCCCTGGTGATGGCTGCCGCTGTGGCGGATTACCGCCCGGCTCAGGTGGCGCAGGATAAGATCAAAAAGCATGATGGTGAACTTTCCATTGCGCTGGAACGCACGGATGACATTTTGGGCTGGGTCGGCGAGCACAAGCCGGAGCGGCTGTTTGTCTGCGGCTTCTCGATGGAAACGAAAGACCTGATCGAAAATTCCACCGCCAAGCTGCACAAGAAAAACATGGATATGATCGTGGCAAACAATGTCAAGGTGCCCGGCGCAGGTTTTGGCGTGGATACCAACGTTGTGACCCTGATTACCGAAAGTATTTCCGCCGCACTGCCGCTGCAAAGCAAGGATGATGTTGCCATGCACATTGCGGATGCCATTGTGGAAGCAAAACAGAGAAAGCAGAAAAAATAAAGCCGCCCACCACAAAACAAACGAAGCAACAAAAGAATAAGCTGATCCAGCACCCCTGCAGCCGCGCAGGGGTGCTTTTGCATGTGCACACAATTTTCACAATCAGGCAAAAAAACGACGCACAATTTTCACAAATAGGCAGTATACTTCTGGGTAGTTCGGGGGTGTGCCCGCTTTGCGGCGGGCGGCCCCCAAGAAAAGGGGAGTGCATCCATTGATCGAAGTCAAGCATTTGACCAAGCGTTACGGAAAACACACCGCGGTCGATGATATCAGCTTCACTGTGCAGGACGGCTGCATTTACGGCCTGCTGGGTCCAAACGGTGCCGGCAAATCCACCACAATGAACATGATCACCGGGTATCTTGCGCCCACGGGCGGCACCGTTACCATTGATGGCCATGATATTCAGGAAGAGCCCAAAGAGGCCAAAGCCTGCATCGGCTACCTGCCGGAAATTCCGCCGCTGTATACCGATATGACCGTGCAGGAATACCTGCTGTTTGTCAGTGAGCTGAAAGGCATGAAAAAGAAAGCCGACCGCGTGCAGGATGTAGAGCACGCCGTGCAGCGCGCCGGATTGCAGGAGATGGAAAAGCGGCTGATCCGCAACCTGTCCAAAGGCTACCGCCAGCGCGTTGGCATTGCCGCTGCGCTGCTGGGCCGCCCCAAAGTAATCATCCTGGACGAACCCACCGTTGGCCTGGACCCCGCCCAGATGATCGAGATCCGCAACCTGATCCATGACCTGGGCGAAACCCACACCGTCATCCTTTCCAGCCATATTTTGAGCGAAGTGCAGACGAGCTGTGACCGCGTGCTGATCATTGCGCACGGCAAAGTGGCCGCCCAGGGCACGCCGGAAGAACTGGCCGCCCAGCTGGCCGCCCGCGGCATGATTGCCGCCACGGCGCTTGGCACCAAAGAACAGGTCCTGGCCGCTGCTGCCAAGGTGGAGGGCTTGACCGACCTGCGCGTGACCGCAGAAAAGGGCGAAGAAGTCAGCTTTACCGCCACCAGCACCGCCGGTGCAGACCTGCGCGCAGCGCTTTCCAAGGCGCTGGCCGAAGCTGGCTGCCCGGTCGTATCCCTGACAAGCGATACAATGAGTTTGGAGGATATCTTCCTGCAGATCACCGAGACTGCACCGGAGGAAGCCCAGCTGGAAGAAACTGAAGAACCGGCTCCGGAAGAGGCTGCCGCCCAGCTGGAAGAAACTGAAGAACTGGCTCCGGAAGAGGCTGCCGCCCAGCCGGAACAGCCTGCTGAACCTGCCGAACAGCAGGCCCCGGCGGAACCGGCTGAAACTGCCCCGGAACAGCCGGAAGCCGAAGACGACCAAAAGGAGGAAGAGTGAGCCATGTTTGCCATTTTTAAGCGGGAACTGCGCAGCTATTTCACCAGCCTGGTCGGCTATGTTGTCATTGGTGTTATGCTGGCGTTTATCGGGTTGTATTACTCCGCCAACTGCCTGGTGTATGGCACGTCGGATTTTTCAACCGTTTTGTATTCCACCACGCTGGTCATGCTGTTTTTGCTGCCGGCGCTCACGATGCGCAGCTTTGCGGATGAACGCCGCAACAAAACCGATCAGCTGCTGCTCACCAGCCCGGTGGGCATCCCTTCTATCGTGCTGGGCAAGTATTTTGCCCAGCTGGCGGTGTTTGCCGTGCCCATGGCGGTGGCGGCCATCATGCCGCTGGCGCTCACGGCCTTTGGCACCATCTCCCTCACCAGCGCTTACGCCACCTGGCTGGCTTACTTTTTGATGGGCGCTGCCTGCATCGCCATCGGCACCTTTGTTTCGGCCCTGACGGAAAACCAGATCATTGCGTACCTGGCCACCTTTGGCGCACTGCTGCTCTGCTACCTGATGAACGGCATCAAGAGCCTGTTCACCAGCGGCAACACGCTGGCATTCATCGTGTTCTGTGTGGTGCTGGCTGTTGTGGCGCTGCTGGTCGGCCTGGCCTGCAAAAATGTCACGGCGGGCAGCGCGGTGTTCTGCGGCGGTGCCGTGGTGCTGGTGCTGCTGTTCAAGCTGCGCCCGGCCTGGCTGCTGACCGGCTTTAACAGCGTGCTTGGTGCGCTGGCCCTGTTCCAGCCGTTTACGGATTTTGTGGGCGGCATGTTCAGCGTGACCGGCATTGTGTATTATCTATCGGTGGCGGGGCTGTTCCTCTTCCTGACGGGTCAGGCACTGGAACGCCGCCGCTGGAATTAAAGAGGGGAGGGTTCCGACGATGAACTTTAAGAAAAAGAACGCGGCCAATGCCCCCGCCCCCAACCAGGCACAGCAGGCAGCACGCCGCCGCAGCCTGCGCAGCGGTGCTTACGCCAGCGTACTGGCCGTTGTGGTGCTGGTGCTGGTAATTCTGCTCAACCTTGTGGTGGGCGCGGTGCCCACCAAGTTTACCCAGTTTGATATTTCCACCGGCAAAATGTTCACCCTGAGCGATACCACCAAAACCATGCTGCAGGAGCTGAACACCGATGTAACCGCCTATTACCTGGCGGAAACCGGCAACGAGGATTCCAACATCACGCGCATTCTGGACCGTTACGCCGGGGAGAGCAGCCACTTTACCTGGCAGCAGCGTGACCCTGCGCTGTACCCCACCTTTGCCCAGCAGTATGACGCGCAGGATGCAAGCTCCTCCAGCGTGATCCTTGTCTGCGGCGATAACCACACCGTGGTGGATTACAATGATATGTACACGGCGGATTATTCCAGCTATTACACCACCGGCAGCTACACGATGAACTTCTCCGCCGAAAACGCGCTGTCCTCCGGCATTGCCAAGGTCACGCGGGAGAACAGCTATGTGTTGTACCAGCTGACCGGCCACGGTGAAGCCAGCCTGGAAAGCGACTTTACCGAAACGCTGGATAATTCCGGCGTTACCGTGCAGGACCTGAACCTGCTGACCACCGATACGGTGCCCGAAGATGCCGCTGCCCTGCTGATCAACGACCCGCAGGCGGACCTTTCCACCCTGGATGCCGATGCCATCAAGACCTATCTGGAAAACGGCGGCCACCTGTTTGTGACCACCGATCTGACGGTGAGCACCCCCAACCTGGATGCCCTGCTGGCAGAGTACGGCATGACCCGCCAGGAAGGCCTTGTGATTGAAAACGACAGCAACTATTACGCTTACCGCTACCCGCAAACCTACCTGCTGCCGAGCCTGAGCTCCAACGATATCACCGCGGGCGTGACCGATGGTATGTACGTCTTTACCCCTGTGGCGCAGGGCATTGTGAAAGCGGACAGCACCGATGACCTGACCCTGACCACCCTGCTGAGCACCAGCAGCACGGCTTACGCCATGCAGGATTATGCCGAGGCAACCACCGCCGAACAGAGCGCGAACGACCCCGACGGCCCCTTTAACATTGCTGTTGCCGCCAGCGACAGTGCTACCGGCGCCAAAGTGGTTTGGGTGAACTGCGCCAACATGCTGAACAGCCAGATGAACAGCGCGGTTTCCGGCGGCAATGCCCAGCTGCTGACCAGCGCCGTGAACTGGATGACCGGCGAAGAAAACGGCGTGGTGATCGACAGCAAGAGTATGAGCGCTGAAACCCTGACGGTACCCGCCAAGGCAACCATGCTGCTTGGCCTGCTGTTTACCATTGTGGTGCCGCTGGCCTTTATCGTGGCCGGTATTGCCATCACGTTGGTGCGCCGCCGCCGTTGAGTGTTCCGGTACCGCAGAAACCTTAGGAGATAACAGCCAATGAACACGAAGAAAATGTTGCCCCTTTTTGTGCTGGTTCCCGTGGTGGTTGTGCTGGGCGTTGCCCTTGGCGTACTGAACCATGCAGACACCGAGGAAGAGGATACCAGCATTGCGCTGTGCAGCCTGGATGCCGACAGCGTGACCGCGATCGCCTACAAAGATTCGAGCGATGGCGCAACGTTGGAATCCGCCCTGACCAAAACCGACGATACCTGGACGCTGGATTCTGACCCCGCGCTGCCCCTTGACCAGAGCAAGGCTCAGGGCATTGCCGACAGCATGGCCGCCCTGACCGCCCTGCGCGAACTAGGCGATGACGCTGATGTTGCCAGCATGGGCTTTGATACCCCGACCTATGAGCTGAGCCTGAAAACAGCGGATGCCGAATGGACGCTGACGGTTGGCAGCAAGAACTCCATCACCGATGCGTGGTATGCCCGCCTGAGCGCGGACGGCCCGGTGTATACGCTGGACGGTTCGGCCCTGAGCGGCATCTGCAAAACCGCAAAACAGCTGTATGCCGCCCAGAGCATCACCGATATTGATGTGGATGACGTGACCAAGATGGTGGTGCAGACCGCCAACGGCGGAACCCTGAGCTTTGCCCAGAATGACGGCACTTGGACGCTGACCGATGATGCGGAGTATAACCTGGATCAGGATATCGTCAAAAAGATGGCAAGCACCATCTGCGAGCTGAAAACCAAGTGGAGCATCACCGAACCGCAGGCCGATGCCGCGTATGGCCTGGATACGCCCAATGCGGTCGTTACCCTGATTGCATCGGACGGCACCAGCATCCAGTGCAGCTTTGGCGGTACGGATGCCGAGGACGATACCCGTTGTTACCTGCGCAGCTCCGGCGCAGCGGGCGTTGTGTATGAGGTCAGCACCGATGCAATGAACGCCTTTGCCTATGATAAGGCCGCGCTGGAGGCTGAGGAGGAAGCTACCCCCGAAACCGCCGATGTTGCCGCCGAAGCCCCAGTGGGCAATGACAATACCGTTGATGAAGAATAACCGGTTCAGCCGCTAAGCCTGAACCCATGCAAATCCCCCGGCACGGTGCCAAACCACTGTGCCGGGGGATTTTTGCGGTTAATGCGGACATTTACCACTTGATTCCTGCAATTTCCGTTCCATTCCGCCGCAAGGCATGGTATAATCAAAATACAATAAAACGTTTAGCAAGATATAACGCACCGAGGAAAACTGCATTTTCCCGTAGGGGCGTACATTGTGCGCCCGCTGCATTAAGGGGGAATATGCTGCTTTTTAGGAAAATGCGTATAGAGAAAATGCTAACCGTGTAACAACTCGGATGATTCTTTCGTTTATTGTATATAGATGATACTGGACAGTAGCAGGGGGCGGCAAATATGAAAAAAAGATTCGCGGCATTCGTGTCAACCATTTTGGCGGCAGTTCTGTGCGCCTGTTCCGCTGCCCCCAAAGATACACTCCCCAACAAGGCGGCTCAGCCGACCGAAGCGCCAGCGCAGCAAGCCCAAACCACGCAGGCGGCCCCCACGGAACAACCTACCACGGAGCCGGACCCCGTGCAGCAGCTGCTGGAGGGCATGACGCTGGAACAAAAGGTGGGGCAGCTCTTTCTTGTCCGGCCGGATTCCTTGGATTTGAGCCAGACGCAGGACCAGATCAACGATGCCAAGGCGGACGGCGTGACCGAACTGACGGACGCCATGCGCCAGACTTTGGCGGAGTACCCGGTGGGCGGCGTGGTGATCTTTGGCAAAAATCTGGAAAGCCCGCAGCAGATCACCCAATTCCTGGGCGATTTGCAGCAGGCGAGCGATACGCCGCTTTTTACTGCCATTGATGAGGAGGGCGGCCTGGTGGCCCGCCTTGCCAACCATGCCGCGTTTGACCTGCCCCAATACGAAAGCGCCGCGGCAGTGGGGGCATCCGGTAACCCGGAAGATGCCCGCGCCATGGCACGCACCATCGGCGGTTACCTGAAAGAATACGGCTTCAACTTGGATTTTGCCCCCGTGGCGGATGTGAACACCAACCCCGATAACCCGGTCATCGGCACCCGCGCGTTCAGCAGTGACCCGCAGACCGCCGCTGACCTTGTGGGCGGGGCATGCGCCGGGTTTGCCGATGCGGGCATTGCCTGCACCCTCAAGCATTTCCCCGGCCATGGCGATACCAGCGAGGATACCCATGTTGGCACCGTAACGCTGAACAAAACGCTGGACGACCTGCGCAGCTGTGAGCTGGTGCCCTTTGCCCAGAACGTGAACAACGCTCCGCTTATCATGGCGGCGCACATTACCGTGCCGCAGGTAACAGGGGATGATACCCCGGCCTCCCTTTCCACTATCATGCTGACTGATATCCTGCGCGGGGAGCTGGGCTATCAGGGCTTGATCGTAACCGATTCGCTGGCCATGCAGGCCATAACCGATGTGTATACCCCCGGCCAGGCGGCGGTCAAGGCATTGCAGGCCGGTGCGGACCTGCTGCTGATGCCAAACGGCCTTGCCGATGCCTATACCGCGGTGCTGGAAGCCGTGCAGGATGGCACCATCCCCCAGCAGCGGCTGGACGAAAGTGTGCAGCGCATTTTGCAGTGCAAATACCAATACGGCATTCTGACGCAATAACGCGGTGCCGTTCATAAGGAGAATGAAAATGCCCAAGTATACAGTAGACGGTTCGTTTTTTGCGCAGCAGCTTTCCGGCATCCAGCGCTATGCGCGGGAAATACTTGCTGCCATGGACCCCGTGCTGGAACCCGGCGAGCTGGAAGTGGCGGTTCCGCCGGATTGCGTTGTTCCCGAATACCGCAATATCAAGGTGGTCACCCTGCCGCAGTCCAGCGGCATTCTGGGCTGGCAGCGGGTGTATGGCCGCTACCTGGCCCAAAGCGGGCGCTGCTGGCTGGGCATGTGCAACGTTATCCCCATGTTCCACCGTGGGAACGAGGGCATTGCTGTGGTGCATGATGTGTGCTATAAAGCCCGCCCGGATTTTTATACCGACCTGCGCGGCCGCGCCAGCGCTGCCTGGCACTGCATGCAGTACGCGGCCATCGCCAAAAAGGCAAGAAAGATCGTGACGGTCTCGGAATTTTCCAAAAGCGAGATCGTGAAATATTACCATGTGGACCCCGAAAAAATCACCGTGGTGTATAATGCCTGGCAGCACATGCAGCGCGTGCGCCCCGATCCCATGCTGTTTGGGGAGTACAGCAAGTGGCCGCAGCTGAAAAAGGGCGAGTATTATTTCTCGATGTCCAACCTGCTCAAGAACAAAAACTTCCCCTGGGTTCTGCGCGCCGCGCAGAATAAACCCCAGGCCATGTTTGCCATTGCGGGCGGCGGCAGCCTTGCCAAAGAAGCCGCAGCCCTTGGGCTGGACCACCTGAACAACGTGGTGTACCTGGGCTATGTAACGGACGGCGAAGCCAAAAGCCTGATGGAAAACTGCAAGGCGTTTTTGTTCCCCACGCTGTACGAGGGGTTCGGTATCCCCCCGTTGGAAGCCATCGCCTGCGGTGCCCCGCGCGTGATGGTAAGCAACACCCCCTGCATGCGGGAAATTTACGGCTCCCATGCCGATTACATTGACCTTGCCACCAACCACGGCAGCGTGGACCATGTGACCCCCGGCCAGGATGCCGCCGCCGTTTTGCAGCAATATTCGTGGGAAAGCAGCGCCCGCCGCATGTTGGAGGTGCTGCGCGAACCATGACCGTAACGATACCGGATGATTTTGACCTGCAAAAATAGCCGCCAGCGGCCAGGCGTTCCGCATTGCGCAAACGCCGCAGGGGTGGCGGTTTTTGGCAGGGGATAAGCTTTTGTATCTGCAGCCCGGCGGTGGTGATACTTATACAGCCAGCTGTACCCCGGAAGAATGGCGGAGCTTCTGGCACCGCTATTTTGATTTGGACCGCAATTATGCGGCCATCCGCGCCGCGGTGCCCAAACAGGATGCCTACCTTTGTGCAGCGGCCCAGGCCGGGGCGGGCATCCGCATTCTGCGCCAGGATGCCTGGGAGATGCTGGTTACCTTTATCATCAGCCAGCGCAAAAATATCCCGGCCATTCAGGCCTGCGTGGAAACGCTGTGTACCCGGTACGGCGCGCCGCTGCCGCAGCTAGGCGGGGAAGTGCTGTATGCGTTCCCCACGGCGCAGGCACTCGCCGCGGCGGGGGAGCAGGCCCTGCGGGACTGTTCGCTGGGCTACCGTGCCCCATATGTTCTGGCTGCCGCCCAGGCGGTGGCAGCGGAAACGCTGGACCTTGCTGTGCTGGAAGCCCTGCCCGATGCCCGGCTGCTGGAAGTTTTGATGCAGCAGCGCGGTGTGGGCATCAAGGTGGCCAACTGCGTGGCCCTGTTTGCCTATGGCCGCATGGAGTGTGCCCCGGTAGATGTGTGGATCCAGCGCGTGATCGACCAGCACTACGCCGGGCAGAACCCGTTCCCCGCCTATGGCAACGCCGGAATCTTGCAGCAGTGGATGTTTTACTTTGCCCGGAAAGGGCAAAGTAATGAAAAATTAAAAAAGAATAAAGAATAATGCAGGTGGACCGCAGTGCTGCGCACTGCTCAGAAATATTAGTGCTCTATGGATTACAGAACTCTAATATTTTTGAGCGTTGCGCCAGCAACGCGGTCCACCAACATTTTTAATTATTCTTTATTACTTATTCATTTGGAAAATAAAACCATTCCGGCTTTATTTTCCAATGGCTCTGTCCATCCTCCGGTATTGCAGCGCTTCCATCAGCTCTGCGGCACCGATCTGTTCCACGCCGTTCATATCGGCAATGGTGCGGGCAACGCGCAGGATGCGGTCATAGGCGCGGGCGCTGTAACCCATGCGCTCAAACGCGCCGCGCAGCAGCTTTTCGGCGGCGGGCGCAAGCGGGCAGTAGCGGCGCAGCATGCCGCTGGGCAGCTGGGCGTTGCAGGTAAAGCCAAGTCCCCTGTAGCGCCGGGCCTGCAAAGCCCGCACGGCGGCTACTCGCGCACGGATGTCGGCGCTCGGTTCGCCGCCGGTTTTGGCGGCAAGGGCATCGTACTCCACGGGGCGGGCTTCCACATGCAGATCAATGCGGTCCAGCAGCGGGCCGGAGATCCGCTGCCGGTAGCGCTCAATGGCGCTGGGTGTGCAGCTGCATTCCCGCACGCCGGAACCATAATACCCGCACTTGCAGGGGTTCATGGCGGCAACCAGCATGAACCGGCAGGGGTAGGTGGCGGTGCCGTGTACCCGGCTGACGGAGATGCACCCATCCTCAATGGGCTGGCGCAGCACTTCCAGCGCTTCGCGGCTGAACTCCGGCAGCTCGTCCAAAAACAGCACACCGTTGTGGGCCAGGCTGACCTCGCCGGGGCGGGGCACCGTGCCGCCGCCCGCAATGGCTGCGGCGCTGACACTGTGGTGGGGGCTGCGGAACGGCCGCTGCTGCAATAATCCTGTTCCGGCCTGCACCAGCCCGGCAACGGAATAGATCGCGGTGGTTTCCAGCGCTTCCTCATAGCTGAGCGGCGGCAGGATGCCCGGCAGGCGCTTAGCCAGCATGCTTTTGCCGGTGCCCGGCGGGCCTACCATCAAAAGGTTGTGCCCGCCGGCAGCGGCAACTTCCAGCGCACGGCGGGCTTCTGCCTGGCCACGTACATCCGCAAAATCGGGGCCAAGCCACTGCCCGGCGGCATCGTACCCTGTGCGGTTGGCGGGGCTGAGCTTTGCCTGCCCCGCCAGGTGGCGGATCACATCCGCGGCGCTGCGGGCGGGGTAAACGGTCAGCTGCTCAGCCACGGCGGCTTCGGCAGCGTTTTCGGCGGGCACAAACAGCTCGGTCACGCCTGCTTTCTGCGCGGCAAGGGCCATGGGCAAGGCACCGGCGATGGGGCGCAGCGTGCCATCCAGCCCAAGCTCGCCCAAAAATGCCTGGTGCGGCCCCGGCTGCGGGATGTACTGCTGCGCCGCCAGAATGCCGATGAACACCGGCAGGTCATACAAACTGCCGGTCTTGCGCACATCGGCGGGGGCCAGGTTGACGGTAACATGGCTGGCGGGCCAGGGGCAGTTCAGGTTTTTGATGGCGCTGCGCACCCGCTCGCTGCTTTCCTTCACGGCGGAATCCGGCAGGCCCACCATGGCAAATTTGGGCAGACCGCCGCTGATGTGGGTTTCCACGGTAACGGGGTAGCCATCCAGCCCCGTTACCCCCAGGCTGACAACGTGTGCATACATGGCGCAGCCAACTCCTTTTTTCAACAAATTGCGTACTTTGATTATTTTCAGTATATCCTGTTCCGCCCGCGGCGGCAAGCCTATTTTTTAGCGCCCAAAATCCGCCTTGACGCTGTAGGGTAAAAAACAGGCAAAGCCCCGGCAAAAAGCCGGAATTCCTGCTTTTTTTGATTGACAACGCAAACTAAAATTGATATATTTAATTTGAACAAGTAAATTTACCCAAAACTTTTACAGGGTAAGAAAGTGATGGTGTCCAAAATGTATAAAGAAATGTACAGCCGTTGGCTTGCTGCCAACCTGGATGACCCCGACCTGAAGCCGGAGCTGGAATCGATCCAGAACGATGACGCTGCCATTCAGGACCGTTTTGCCGTTGCCCTTAAGTTCGGCACTGCCGGTCTGCGCGGTGTGATCGGTGCCGGTACCAACCGCATGAACGTGTACGTTGTGCGCCAGGCAACCCAGGGCCTTGCCAACTGGGTCAAGACCCAGGGCGGCACCCAGACCGTTGCCATCAGCTATGACAGCCGCATCAAGAGCGATGTGTTCGCCAAGGCTGCTGCCGAAGTTCTGGCCGCAAACGGCGTAAAGGTTCGCATTTACAGCGCCCTGATGCCGGTTCCCGCACTGAGCTTTGCTACCCGTTATTATAACTGCAACGCCGGTATCATGGTAACGGCATCCCACAACCCGGCCAAGTACAACGGCTATAAGGCTTACGGCCCCGATGGCTGCCAGATGACCGACGAGGCCGCCGACATCGTGTACGCCGAGATCCAGAAGACCGATATCCTGACCGGCGCCAAGACCATGCCGTTTGCCGAGGGCCTGGAAAAGGGCATCATTGAGTACGTTGGCGATGACTGCATCAACGCCCTGTACGAAGCAATCGAAGCCCGCTCCATCCGTCCCGGCATCTGCAAGACCGCTGGCCTGAAGCTGGTTTACAGCCCGCTGAACGGCTCCGGCCTGGTTCCGGTCACCCATGTTCTGCACGACATTGGCATTACCGATATCACCGTTGTGCCGGAACAGGAAAAGCCGGACGGCAATTTCCCCACCTGCCCGTACCCCAACCCCGAAATTTTCGAGGCCCTGCGCCTTGGTTTGGAACTGGCCAAAAAGTCCGGCGCAGACCTGATGCTGGCCACCGACCCCGATGCTGACCGCGTTGGCATTGCTGTTAAGTGCAAGGACGGCAGCTATGAGCTGCTTTCCGGCAACGAAGTCGGCGTTCTGCTGCTGGATTACATCTGCGCGGGCCGCATTGAGCAAGGCACCATGCCCAAGGACCCCGTCATGTGCAAGTCCATCGTGTCCACCCCGCTGGCGGACAAGGTGGCCGAGCATTATGGTGTTGAGTGCCGCAACGTGCTGACCGGCTTCAAGTGGATCGGCGACCAGATCGCCAAGCTGGAAGCTGCCGGTCAGGTTGACCGCTTCATCTTTGGCTTTGAGGAAAGCTATGGCTACCTGGCTGGTCCTTACGTCCGCGATAAGGACGCCATCATCGGCTCCATGCTGATCTGCGAAATGGCCGCTTACTACCGCGCAAAGGGCAGCTCCATCAAGGAAGAGCTGGAGCGCATTTACGCCGAATATGGCCGCTACCTGAACAAGGTTGACAGCTTTGAGTTCCCCGGCCTGTCCGGCATGGACAAGATGGCTGGCATTATGTCCGGCCTGCGCGAGAACCCGCCCAAGGACTTTGGCGGTGACGCTGTTGTGAAGGTTGTGGACTATAAGAAGCCCGAAGAAACCGGCCTGCCCGCAGCCAACGTGCTGATCTACACCCTGGCATCCGGCTGCACCGTTGTGGTGCGCCCCTCTGGCACCGAGCCGAAGATTAAGACCTACTTTACCACCAAGGGCAAAGACTTGGCCGAAGCCGAAGCCAAGAAAGAAGAACTGGCCGCCGCTGTTAAGCCGCTGCTGGCATAATGTGATTACGTAATTACATAGTTTTAATATTTTGGGCCGCCTGCTGTGATATGCAGGCGGCCTTTTTTGGTATGTAGTCAACTAACAAACACCCGGTAGGGCGGGGTCACCCGACCCCGCCGAAACTTTGCCGGAGCAGACACGAAAAACGCATGATGCGCCTTGCCCCACAGTAGGGGACGG
>CAVFVI010000023.1:0-46871 GCA_963626055.1 Acutalibacteraceae bacterium | reverse complement strand
TTGACCCGTTTACGGGTAGCAAGAATACCAAGGCATAAGTAAAACGCCCCTTAAGGGGCCTGCCACGAGTCGGCAATGCAGTTGGCCGAACCGTTCGAGGCCCCTTGAGGGGCGTTGTCTGTAATGTGCCCTTCTAGGGCTTTCTCAAGCCCCCGGCTTGGCCGGGGGTCATGACTTCTATCAGCGGCGGTTACGGTTATAATTGATCAGGCATCCGGCCTTAATGATGGCTTTTTCGTCATCGGTCATCGGGGCAATGTAAAGGTGCAGTTCCTGTACCTCGCTGCCCAGCACATAGGCGGGAATATCCTGCATGTCGCCGTCCAGCGCCTTGCGCACATTGGGCACAAGGATGTAATCGCCGACCTCAAAGTCGGGCAGTTCCTTCATCTGGAAGGGGAGCATGCCCCAGTTCATCACATTGGAGCGGTAGCGCTTGGTGGCGTACTCGGTGCAGATGTTGGCCAAACCGCCCAGCACGCGCTGGCAGCTGGCAGCCTGTTCGCGGGCGGAGCCATCACCGGGCTTGACGCAGTAGATCATGCTGCCGATTTCCACTTTGTTCGTGTCCACATCGGGCAGAATGGTGTGTACCTGTTTCAGTGCGGCGGCAAGGCTTTCGTCCTGCACGGCAGGGTCTTCACCGGCCAGGCGGGCCTTTTCCAGCGTACGCACGGCCTTGGAGCGGCCAACATAGCCGGGGTCACGGCGGGAGAGCGCAAACTCAGCCAGGCCAAGCGGGTTGGAACGGTAGGAGGAGGTTTCGCCGGAGGGAATCAGTTCGTCAGTTGTTGTGACCTTATCCATGATTTTGGAGCAGACGCGCAGCAGGATGTGGTCAGCCAGGGCTTCCTGTTCCGGCCAGTCCTTGATGTTGGGGCCATAGACGAGGGAATCCTCGGCGTTGCCCTTGCCAAAACCATTGTAGACGCGGGCGCGGTAGGGGGAGTCGTCAAAGTGATACTCCGGCACAACGTAATCGTCGGCGTACTTTTCAGCGGACGTCAGGATGCCGCCGTTGGCCGCGGTGGCGGCGATGGAGCGGGCATCCATCAAAGCAACGGCGCTCAGCTGGCCGACACCGGGCTTGGAGCCTTCGCGGTTCGGGAAGTTGCGGGTCGTATGGCGGATGCTCAGCGCGTTGTTGGCGGGGGTATCGCCCGCGCCGAAGCAGGGGCCGCAGAAGGCGGTCTTGATGGCGGCGCCCGCAGCCATCAGCTGGGAAATTGCACCCTTGGCAACCAGATCCATGAATACCGGCTGGCTGGACGGATAGACCGAAAGGGTGAATTCATCGTGGCCGCACTGGGCGTTGCGCAGGATGTGGGCGGCTTCCATCACGTTGGTGTAGTTGCCGCCGGCACAGCCCGCGATGATGCCCTGCTGCACCTGCAGACCGCGCGGGGTGATCTTATCGGTCAGGCTGAAATGAATTTCTTTGTTATCACACAGGCGGGCGGCCTCTTTTTCGACCTCGCGCAGGATATCGCCAAGGTTCGCGTTCAGTTCGTCGATCTCAAAGGTGTTGCTGGGGTGGAACGGCAGTGCAATCATCGGCTTGACGGTGGACAGGTCCACATAAACCATGCCGTCATAGTAAGCGGCAGCGGCGGGGTCCAGCTGGAGGTAATCATCGCCGCGGCCATGCACGGTCAAAAACTCGCGGGTCTTTTCATCGGTGCGCCAGATGGAGGTCAGGCAGGTGGTTTCGGTCGTCATAACGTCAACGCCGTTGCGGTAGTCAGCGGTCATGCTGGAAACACCGGGGCCGACAAACTCCATGACCTTGTTCTTGACATAGCCGTTCTTGAACACTGCGCCGATAATCGCCAGCGCAATATCCTGCGGGCCAACGCCGGGATTGGGTTTGCCATCCAGATAGATGGCGATGACGCCGGGGTAGGCGACATCGTAAGTGTTGCACAGCAGCTGTTTGACCAGCTCGCCGCCGCCTTCACCAATGGCCATCGTGCCCAAAGCGCCATAGCGGGTGTGGGAGTCAGACCCCAGGATCATTTTGCCGCAGCCGGCCATCGTCTCACGCATATACTGGTGGATGACCGCCATGTGCGGCGGAACATAGATGCCGCCATATTTGCGGGCGGCGGACAGACCGAAAACATGGTCATCCTCGTTGATGGTGCCGCCAACGGCGCACAGGCTGTTGTGGCAGTTGGTCAGCACATAGGGGATGGGGAACTTTTCCATACCGGATGCACGGGCGGTCTGGATGATGCCCACAAAAGTGATATCGTGGGAGGTCAGCGCATCAAACTTGATCTTCAGCTGCTCCATATTGCCGGAGGTGTTGTGCGCTTTCAGGATGGAATAGGCGATGGTGCCTTTTTTTGCTTCTTCTTTGTTGTAATGTGCGGGTGCAGCGGCCTCCGGCACGATCTCGGTGCCGTTGACGAGGTAAACGCCGCCATCATATAACTTGACCATAGGTTGCCTCCTGTTTTGCTCTGGTGATTTTGTGCCTTTATTGTACGGCACGGTGCGTTGTTTGTATAATCGTCAAAAAGAATGGGGGTATAAATCCGCGTTATGTCCTTTTTACAGGAACAGGCGGTACACGCCGATGAAGGCAAACAGTGCCAGCACGGCCAGCGCCAGGAAGGAAACCGCGAACAGCTCCACAAACAGGCGGTTCTGGGGAAACTTTTCCTCGGCGTTCTCCTGCTGGGCCACGCCTGCCATGATCAGCGCGCCGGTGGTGGAAATGGGCGTAAAGCCCGCCACCGTACCGCCAATGACAATGACGGCTACCAGCTCGATCGCATCCACGCCAAGGCTTGCGGCAAGTCCGCTGGCTGTGGGGATCAGGGTGGGGAACACAACGCCCAGCCCGGAGGAGAAGAACGACATAATGCCCGCGGTGACCGACATGATGGTGGCAGCCGTGCGCGGGCCCATGATGGCCTCCAGCGCCGTGACCATAATATCAATGCCGCCGGACAGCGAGATAACGTGCATCAGGATGCCAACGCCCATGACCATCAGGATGACATTCCATGGCACAGCGGAAACGGCTTTTTTCTCATTGCCGCAGCCCAATACGATCAGCACCGAGCCAACGGCAAAGCCGGTCAGGCCGACGTTCCAAGAGAAGAACAACGCGCCCACGGCCAGCACAACAAGCCCGGCCAGGGAAAGCCACTGCTGCACCGTGAAAGCGGGCAGCTTTTCCTGCACATTGGCGGTGGATTCATCCACACGCCAGCCTTTGTAATAGACATAGACCACAGCGGCGGTTGCCAGTGCGGTGATGGTCAGCGCAATCATGATGGGTACGGTGTTGGCTTCCAGGCCCTGCTCCGCCATCAGCTCCCGCACAACGGCGGCTTCGGGGGTGAGCGGGCTCATGCGGCCGGACATAACGCCCAAGTCACCGATGACCGCCGTCATGATCGGGTTGACGCCTGCCGAAACAGCCACGGGGATCGCGATGACCGGGATAATCGCCAGCGAGGGGATCGCGCCGGGGCCGCAGGCACAGATGGCAAAGCCCAGCAGATACATAACAAAGGGGATCAGGCGGCGCTTGGTGCCCACCAGACCAACCAGCTTGCGCGCCAGCAGCTCCAGTGTGCCGTTGCCCTGGATGATGGCGAACAGATAGGTGATGCCCACCATCTGGATAAATAGCGAAGAACTGAAACCGGAGAGGATTTCTTTCGTGGTAAGGCCGTAAATCAGCCCCAGCGCCATGGCGATGCCGGTGCTTAAAATACCCACGTTTGCGTTGCGCAGAAAGCCCACGACGATGGCCGCCAGCAGGCAGAGCAGCGATACTAACCCTAAATTCATTGTGCCGCCCCCTTATTTGAAGGTGATGCAGACCGGGCTTTCCGTTTCAATAATACGCCCGGTGTAGCTCATCTGGCCGGTGACGGAGTCGAGCTTCATCTCGACGATGGTATCGCTGTCCTCGTTTGCCGCATAGAACAGCTTGTAATCCGGGGTAAACGTGATGAACCGCGGCGTTTTGCCAAGGCAGGGGTAATAGCCCAGTTCGGTCATGTAGCCGGTGTTCTGATCGATGCGGTAAACGACCAGCGATTCATGGATGCGGTTGGAGCCAATCAGGATATGGCCCTGTTCGTCCAGAATCGAGGCGCTGGCCTGGCCTTCGCCGGTGTAGGTGGCGGGCAGGCTGGGCAGGTTCTGGCGGGCGGTCAGCTTGCCGGTGGTCTCATCAAAGGTCAGGAAGGTCATCTTGTTGCCCTTCTCGTTGATGAGGTAGACATAGCGGTTGTTCGGGTGGATGGAAACGTGGCGCGGCTCGTCATAGGTACGCGCGTAATAGGTGTCAGTCGGGGTCAGGCTGCCGTCGTTCGCGTCAAACTTGAAAACGCGCACCATGCCATAGCCCTGCAGGCGGGCCTGCGTTACAACGAACAAATATTCCTTTTTGCGGTCCCACAGGCACTGATGGGCGAAGGAGACAAAGCCATCCTTCTGGCCCTCCATGTGGGTTGTGGTGACGATCTCGCCCAGCGTGCCGTCCGCGTTGCGGCGGATGACATAAACCGCACCGCCCTGCAAGGCCGCGACCACGATATAACGGTTTGTGCGGTCGGGCGTGATGAACACGGGGTTCTTGCCGCCGATATCGATGGTGTTCAGGTGTTCCAGCGTGCCATCGCCCAGAATGCGGTAGCTGCTGACCTTGGTGATATCTCCGTGGACGGAATAGAGGAACTTTTCCTCATTGTCCAGCGTCTGATAAGAGGGGTTCGGCTCAGTGGCAAGGCACTGGATCTCGTTCCAATCGCCTGTGCTTTCATCAATGCGGTAAACTTTCAGGCCCTTGCCGCGGGCGTTGCGCTCCCGCGTGGTGCGGCAGCCGACATAAGCGTATTTCATACGTTTGCTCCTTTTGCTCTTTTGCGTTGTTTTCCGTTTTCTGTTGCAGCACAGTGATGGGGACGTCCCATCGTTTGTCTGTATTATAGGGCACGCCGCTGTCAAACGGAACTTCCGTTATGGCCGGGTACAGCCATAACCAAACGGAATGGAGCTTTGGATATTTTGCCAAAGAAACGCAAAAAAGACAGCCCAACAGGCGCATCGAAGAGGCAAGACGATGCGCCTGTTGGGCTGATGTAGAGAAAAATGGCTGTTTAAGGGTGTCCGAATGCACCCCAGGAGAAACGCACACAAGGCCCTGCATATGGCGGGCAGTTCCCTGTCTGATATAACTGTACCACAGTCCGGCGGGAAAATCTAATTCCCGGTGTTTATGGTGGGATTCCTTTTTGTTAGCGCAGCAAATCGCGGCGGCTGTAATAGCGGGTGTGCAGCAGCTTGTGGGATGCTTCGCTCAGCGGCGCGCCCAGATACTCTTTATAAAGTGCCTGAACATAAGGGTTTTCGTGGGATTTGCGCAGCGGCAGGGTGGTATCCACAGCATAGATGGCCTTTTGCCGTGCGCGTACCTTGCGCATGGTTTTCGGCTCGTTTCCGCCGCCGCCAATGCAGCCGCCCTCGCAGGCCATAACCTCGATAAAGTGGTAGGGCGATCTGCCGGCACGGATGTCATCCAGCAGCGGTTTCACATTGGCAAGGCCATGCACAATGGCCACCCGCAGCGTTTGGCCGTTTAAGGTCAGCTCCGCTTCACGCACAGCTTCCAGCCCGCGCACGGCTTCAAATTCAAGTTTCGGCAGGGGCTGGCCGGTCACGACCTCGGCCACGGTGCGCAGCGCGGCTTCCATTACGCCGCCGGTGCTGCCAAAAATCACGCCTGCGCCGCTGCCAAGACCAAAGGGAGAGTCAAAGGCACAGTCCTCCAGGTTTTCAAAGTCGATGCCCGCCGTGCGGATCATCTTGGCAAGCTCCACCACGGTGATAGAAATATCCACGTCACGGTGGCCGCTGGCATTGAACTCCGGGCGCTTGCACTCAAACTTTTTGGCGGTGCAGGGCATAACGGAAACGCTGCAAATCTGCGCGGGGTCAAGGTTCTGCTTTTTGGCAAAATAGGTCTTGATCACCGCGCCGAACATCTGCTGCGGGCTTTTGGCGGTGGAAAGGTGCGGCAGCTCGTCAGGAGCATAGGTTTCGCAGTATTTGACCCAGGCAGGGCAGCAGGAGGTGATCAGCGGCAGCGTGCCGCCGTTTTGCAGCCGGTGCAGAAACTCCGTGCCCTCCTCCATAATCGTCAAGTCAGCAGAAAAGTCCGAGTCAAACACCCACTGGAAGCCGATTTTGTGCAGCGCGTGGACGATTTTACCCGTGGTGACAGTGCCGGGGGCATACCCTAGCGATTCCGCCAGAGTGACGCGCACCGATGGTGCGATTTGGACAACCATCGTTTTGCCGGCGGCAATTTCGGCGTAAACGCGCTCGGTGTCATCGTGGATGGACAGCGCCCCCACCGGGCAGACCTGTACACACTGGCCGCAGTTGACACAGCTGGTATCCACCAGCTTTTTGCCATAGGGCGGCACAACAACCGTGTCAAAACCGCGGTTTTCCTTCGCCATTACCATAACGCCCTGCTTTTCGCTGCACACTTCCACACAGCGGTTGCAGAGGATGCACTTGCGCATATCGCGCACGATGGACGGCGAGCTATCGTCAAACCGCGCGGCGCGGATATCCTGCTCATAACGGTTCGGGCGGGTCATGTTCAGGTCACGGGCAATTTTCTGCAATTCGCAGCGGCCGTTTTTGGAGCAGTTCAAACAGTCCTGCGGGTGGCGGGCAAGAATCAGCTCCATGATGTTCTTGCGTGCGGCAATGACCTTGGGCGAGGCGGTCCTGACGACCATGCCCTCGCTGACCGGGGTGCTGCACGCAGCGGGCAGCAGGCGCTGGCCCTCAACTTCAACAACACAGATGCGGCAGACCGCCTTGACGGCCTGATCCTCGTGGTAGCAAAGCGTTGGGATATGAACGTTCAATCGGCGGGCGGCCTCCAGGATCGTTGTGCCCTGCGGCACGGCAACGGCCTCGCCGTCAATCGTTAAGTTTACCAGGTTATTCATGGCGGCTTCCTTTCGGCGTGCAGACAGGGCAGGGGTCCTTGTCAATGTGGTGCAGGTAGGTGGGGTAGAAGTTCTGGATGCTGCTTAAAACCGGAACAGCAGTGGAATGCCCCAGCCCGCACAGCGCGGTCAGGCGCATGGTGTTGGCCAGGTCCTCAATCGTGCGCAGGTCAGCCACCGTGCCGCGCCCTTCGGCAATTTTGGAAATCAGCTGGTAGAGCCGCGTGCCGCCTTCGCGGCAGGGCGTGCATTTGCCGCAGCTTTCACCGCGGAAAAAGTCCAAGTTATTGCGCACAATGTCCACAATACAGTTGCGGTCGTCCATAACCAGAATCGTGCCGCAGCCAAGCCGGCCGCCGGATTCCGACACGGCGTCAATATCCAGCGTCATATCAATCTGGTCAGCGTTGATGATGGCACCCGATGCGCCGCCTGTCTGGACAGCCAGCAGGGTGCGGCCGTCCTCCAACCCGCCGCAGACCTCAAAAATCAGGTCTTTCAGGTTAATGCCCATCGGGAACTCAAACACGCCGCGCCGCTTGACGTTGCCGCAGACGGTGAACAGTTTGGTGCCGGGGCTGCCGGCTGTGCCAATGGTGCGGAACCACTGCGCCCCACGCTGGAAGATGACCGCAATGTTTGCCAGCGTTTCCACGTTATTCAGCACGGTTGGCTTGCCGAACAAGCCCTTAACGCCGGGGAACGGCGGGCGGAAACGCGGCTCGCCGCGCTTGCCCTCGATGGATTCAAACAGGGCGGTTTCCTCGCCGCAGACATAAGCGCCCGCGCCGGAGCGCAGCTTGATGTCAAACGCAAAGCCGCTGCCCATGATGTTATCGCCCAGCATCCCTGCTTCGCGGGAGGTGCGCAGCGCTTCTTCCAGAATCGGGACAAGGTAGGCATACTCCGCCCGCAGGTAGATAAAACCCGTGTGGGCGTTGACAGCCTTGCCTGCGATTGCCATGCCCTCAAACACAGCGCAGGGATCGCTGGAAAGCAGAATGCGGTCTTTGTTCGTGCCGGGTTCGCCCTCGTCCGCGTTGCAGACGATATATTTCACTTCCCCCTGCGCATCATAGGCAAACTGCAGCTTGCGCCAGGTGGGGAACCCCGCACCGCCGCGCCCGCGCAGGCCGGATGCCTGCAATTCGGCGATGATTTCCGCGCCGCTCATCGAAAGGGCACGGCGCAGGCCCTCGTACCCGCCGGCGGTGATGTAGTCGGCGGCTTTTTTGGGGTCGATTTTGCCGCGGTTGCGCAGCAATACACGCATTTCTTCCATCAGTCGTCCACCTCCTCACGGATATAGCGCTTGACGATATCGCGCACAGATTCCGGCGTCAGGTTCACATAGGCGCGGTCGTTGATCATAATGGCGGGTGCCTGCTCGCACACGCCAAGGCAGGGGCAGTATTCCAACGTAAAGCGCTTATCCTCCGTTGTTTCGCCCATTTTAATGCCCAGCAGATCTTCCAGCGCATCCACAATGGCCTGCGCCCCACGCACATGGCAGGGCGCGCTTTTACACATGCGGATGATGTACCGCCCGCGCGGCTTGACCGACAGCATGGCATAAAATGTGATAAAGCTGTACACCTGCGTCTGGGGAATGTCCATCTCCCGCGCAATGACCGCCGCCACCGATGCCGAAAACGCTGTTACAATTTTTTGCGATTGAATGATGACCTTCATCAGCATTTCAGGGCGGCCTTTGTAGCGCGATGCAATCTGTGCAATCTGCACCAGCTGTGCCGAGGGGGTCTTGTAGCTGTACTCTTCTTCTTTCATAGCGTACCTCCGTTTCTTTTCTGCTCCTGTTGGCACAAGTATACCAGATAAAAACGGCGGGTTCTAATTCACTTTTTCTATGCGGTTATTCACAAAAGTGCGGTGGACGCGATGGAAAAAAGAGGGCAGCTGTTTCGATATGCAGAACATGCAGGAGCGACTGCCAACTTGACCGCAGTGGTGCCTTTTGGGGATGGGTTCCCATGCAGCAAATGGAAGCGGGTGAGCAATGCCCGCCTTTCCACAATTTCTCCCCACAAAAATTCTCGCAACAAAAAGGGCAGCCCTTTTCAGGCTGCCCCATAATAGGTTTTTACCAGGTCAATAAATTCCATCATTCCCGTGCTCTGTTTGCATCGGTCCGCGTACATCAGCCAGACCTTGCGGCTGACGGGGCGGCCGTTTTTGTCATAAACCGGGATGCGCTGCATCGTTTCCTCGTCGATTTTCCAATCCTTGCCGAACACGAACGTGACGCCCAGCCCGCTGCCGACCATCTCGATGGCAATATCAGCATAGGGAACTTTGTGCGTTTCGTGGGAGACTTCGCCAAAATGGTCCTTCCACCATTGGTCTACCGTCAGTTTTACAATGGGGTTAAAGTAGGACTCAATGACCGGCAGATACTCAATGTCCTCCTCGGCAATCCCCCTGGGTACGATCAGGTACATCTGCTCCTCAAACAGGCAGACCTTCTCGCCCAAGTAGGGGTAATCCCCGCAGATGATGGACATATCCAGCGCGCCTGCCGTCAGCTGCTGCACAAGGCGGTCACTGGAATCCGGCACGGTTTTGAACTGAACATGGTCATATTTTTCGCCATATGCCTTAAACAGCTGCGGCATGTGCAGCCGTGCAAAAGAGTTCGGCACGCCGATTTTGAGCAGTTCCCGCACCGTGCGGCCCGCGGCAAAATGGTCCTCGATCTCCTTGATAAAGTCCAGCATGACGATGGCGCGCTTGACAAGGTACAGTCCTTCCTCGGTAAAGGTCACACCCTGGCTGCTGCGCTTGACAATTTCCACGCCCCACTCCTCTTCCATCGCGCGGACTTTCTTTGTCAAGGCAGGCTGGGTCAAAAACAGCGCCTCGGCGGCCTTGGTCATGCTTCGCTTTTCATACAAGGTGACAAGGATGCGCCAATCGCTGTCTTTCACGGTGTTACCCCATTTCTTCTTCAATATAGTGGATGAAATCCCGCACGGTATCGTTCAGATACCGCGCTTTGTCGGAATGTACCAGCCAGGTGCGGCGCACCAGCGGCGTGCCGTCGGCATTGTGCAGCGGCGTTAAACACAGGTCGTTCGGGTTATCATAGTCCTGCGGCAAAAAGCAGAGGGTATAACCCAAGCCTTTATAAATCAGCTGCAGCGCCACATCCACATAGCCCACATTCATGCCCTCCGGCATTTCGGTGCTAAAGTGCTGTTGCCACCATGCAGCCAAAAGTTCCTGCGTGCGGTCGTTGGTTTTGTAGGCAATGCGCTGGGTTTTCAGCAGCTCGGCTTCGTCCATCGGCTTCCATGTTACCAGGTAACCGGGGTCGCTGCCCAGGCAGGTTTGTTCCACGGGGCCTTCGTAATCGCCGCGGATGATGCCCACATCCACCTCACCGTCAATCACTTTGCGGAACAGAACATTGCTCTGGTCGGTCACAACGGTAAAACGCACATCGGGGTGGCGCATCGAATAGCGCAGCAGCAGATCCGGCAGCGCCGTTTTGCTGAACGTGTAAGACGATGCCACGATGATTTCCTGCCCGGCAGCGTTTTTCATAGCTTTTAATTGGGTGTGCAGCGCATCCATAAAATCGAGATACGCCCCGGCCTGCTGCGCCAGAAACTTGCCCTCCGGCGTAAAATCCAGCCCTTTTGGGGTGCGGTTCACGATGGTGATGCCGAACTCTTCCTCCATATGCTGCAGCCGCTTTGTCAGCGATGGCTGGGTCATATACAGCTGGTTTGCCACGCGGGTCAGGTTCGGGTTCAGGTACAATTCATGCAGGATCTCCCAATCGGAATCTTTCATAGCATTGCCCTCCGTTTTGTTTTGCTCTGATTATAAGAGTACCATAACGGAGAACAAATTGCAATTTTTTATCGATTTATGCGCGAATTTATGCCTGTTCTGCCAGCTGCTTTTTTAAGAACCGCAGCTGCCCGCCGCACAGCACGACTTCGACTTCATTGTCGGTCAGGTCAAGCTTTGTTTCAAAGGTAAAGCCCTTCGTCTTGTTGCGCACAGTCACGGTGCGGGTGGGGATCTGGCTCAGCAGGTTCTCGATTTCCAGGTCGTCGCCCTGCTCGATCTTATCATAGTCGGCGGGGTCAGCAAACAGCATCGGGATAATGCCGTGGTTGACAAGGTTGCCCTTGTGGATGCGGGCAATGCTCTTGGCAATGACGCACTTGACGCCCAGGTACATCGGGTTGATGGCGGCGTGCTCACGGGAGGAACCCTGACCATAGTTCTCGCCGCCGATGATGATGCTTTTGCCCAGTTCCTTGGCGCGGGCGGCAAAATCAGGTGCGTAACGGTGGTAGCAATACTGGCTCATCAGCGGAATGTTGGAACGCATGCTCGAAAATTCGGCGCTGGCAGGCGTGATATCATCGGTTGAGATGTTGTCGCCGCCTTTCAGGCTGACCGGGGCTTCCAGATGGTCAGTGGGTTCTTCGGGCACAGGCAGGAACTTGATGTTCGGTCCGCGCACGATCTCCACCTTCTCGGCTTCCTCCGGCGGCAGCGGGGGCAGCAGCATCGAATCATCAACGGCATACATATCCGGCTCTTTGATGTCGGCCAGCTTGGCAACATCTGCGCCCAGCACATCTTCGGCCGTGGCAAAGGTGCCAAGGATGGCGGTGGCAGCGGCGCTCTCCGGGCTGACAAGGTAGATCTTTGCGTTCGGGTTGCCTGCGCGGCCCTTAAAGTTGCGGTTGGAGGTGCGCACGGCAACGCCCTCGGTTGCAGGGGTCTGGCCAATGGCGCAGCAGGGGCCGCAGGCAATTTCCAGCATACGCACGCCCGCTGCCAGCAGCATATCAATGTAGCCATCGCGCATCAGCTCGCGGTAAGTCTGGCGGGAGGCAATGCCGCAGGTGCAGCTCACATTCTCGTTGACATGGTGGCCCTGGAACACCAGTGCGGCCTTGGCCACATCGGCATAGCTCGTGTTGGTGCAGCTGCCGATGAACACCTGCTGCACGGGCAGCTTTTCGACCTCTTTCAGCGGCTTAACGTTGTCAGGCTGATGCGGGCAGGAGATGAGCGGTTCAAGGGTAGAAAGGTCAATGTCAATGACCTCATCATACTCCGCATCCGGGTCGGGCAGCAGTTCGGTGTAAGCTTCGGGGCGTTTCTGCGCGGTCAGGAACTTTTTCACCTGCTCGTCAGCGGGGAAGATAGAGGACGTTGCGCCTAATTCTGCGCCCATGTTGGTGATGGTGGCGCGCTGGGGTACTTCCAGTGCCGCCGCGCCGGGGCCGGTGTACTCGTATACATTGCCCAGGCCGCCCTTGATGGTAACGCGGCGCAGCATTTCCAGAATAACTTCCTTTGCATTGACGCCGGGGCGCAGTGTTCCGGTCAACCGTACATTGACAACGCGGGGCATCTTTAACCGCATGGGCACGCCGGTCATGGCGGTAGCAACGTCCATGCCGCCCACGCCGATGCAGAGCATGCCGATCGCGCCGCCGTGCGGGGTGTGGCTGTCGCCGCCCATGCTGATCTTGCCGGAGGCACCAAAGCGTGCAACCTGTACAGCGTGGCAGATGCCGTTGCCGGGGCGGGAGACCCAGACGCCGAACTTTTTGGCGGCAGACTGCAGATAAATATGGTCGTCCGGGGTTTTGTGGTCAATGTAGAGCAGGTTGTGGTCCAGGTAGCTCACGCTGCACTCGGTGCGCACACGGGGCAGGCCGATGGCCTCGAACGCCAGATAGGTCATGACCGCGTTGATATCGTGGGTCAGTGTCTGATCGACTTTGATAAAAACCTCCTCGCCGGGGGTCATGCTGCCTTTTACATAATGTGCTTCAATAATTTTGCGTGTAAGGGATTTGCCCATGGTGGTTTCCTCCGTTTGTCTTGGCGGCGCGGGTAACTTCTGTGCTGCAACACTGTACTGCGCCTGTTTGCCCTTATTATATCGGCCCACCCCCGCAAAAGAAAATCATATAAAATTATGCGCCCATTCCAAAACAGAATGAGCGCATCGTGTTGATAGGGTGTTAATTTGATAAAAAGCCTTTGCCAATAATTTCGCTGCTGTTTACGATCGTGATAAAGGCGTGCGGGTCGTTGGTGCGGATAAAATTCCGCAGCATCTGCGCCTGTTGGCGGGTCAGCACCGTCATCAGCGCCCACTTTTCCTCGTGGGTGAACGCCCCCATGGCCCGTTCCTCGGTAGCCGAGCGCTGCAGCTCGTTGACGATGAAATCCCGGATGCAGCCGGGGTTCGAGGTTACTACCGTGCAGACTTTGCGCAGGTTCAGGCTTTCAATCGCGTTATCTACCACCGTTGATTTTAGGATCATACCCAAAATGCAGTACAGCCCCGTGGCGGGCCCATACAGATACGCTGCCACCAGCACAATGCCGATATCACTGACCAGCAGCGCGCGGCCGATTTCCAGGCTGGTGTATTTGTGCAAGATCATGGCGATAATATCCGTGCCGCCCGTGGATGCACCAATGTTAAAAACCACTGCCGCACCGATGGCAGGCAGGATGACCGCGAAGCAAAGCTCCAGGAATACATCATCGGTCATTGGGTGGGTGAGCGGCCAAAGCTTTTCACATAAACTGACATAGAACGAAAGCGCAAAGGATGAGAAAATCGTCCAGCCCATCGAACGCACGCCCAGGAACACAAACCCCAGCACCACCAGGATGGCATTGACCACCCACATGAACGCGCCAACGTTCCACTGCGGCCAAAGGGTGGAGAGAATGACCGAAAGGCCCGTTGTGCCGCCGAACGCGAAGTGGTTCGGTGCTTTGAAAAGCGCTGTGCCCAGTGCCGTCAAAAACAGGCCGAGGTTTAACAGGAAGAAAAATTTTGCATCGTCCCACAGCTGCGCGGGGGTCAGCCGCTCTTTTAACATCTGCCTCATGTTGTTGCTCCTGTTTACGCCTTTTGCTCCATGTAGCGCATCATAGCATCCGCGGCGCGCTTGGCGCCTTCCACGGCATGAACAACGGTTTTTGCGCCGTGTACCACATCGCCGGCCGCAAAAACACCCTCGCGGGTCGTCATGCAGTTTTCGTCCACGATCAGTAAGCCTTTCTCGTTGCCTTCCAGCCCCGCCGTGGTGCGGATCAGCTTGCGGCGCGGGCCCTGGCTCACTGCAATAATCATGGAATCGGCAGGGATCAGCTCTTCTTCTTCGCCAAGGCCGACCACATGCCCGTCCGCGTCCAGGATAGAATCCTTGAACACCGGGCCCTGCGCGGTCAGGCGCCGGATGCTTTTGCCGAATACAAACTGCGCGCCGTCCAACTGTGCATACGAAACCTCGTGCGAGCTGGCGGAAATGTGCTTGCTGCGCGCATAGAGCGTGACCTCCTGCGCACCATGGCGCAGGGCGGTGCGGGCAACATCCATTGCCGTGTTACCCATGCCCAGCACAGCCACCCGTTTGCCCAGTTCATAGGCATCCGGGTCAACAAGGTAATCCAGCCCGAAATGTACGTTGCCAAGGCATTCACCGGGAATGCCGAGATTGCGCGGCTTCCAGACGCCGGTACCCACAAAAACGGCGGCATAGCCATCCCGCAGCAAATCTTCCACTTTCAGCACCGCGCCGATGGTGGTATTGGGGCGGATTTTGACCCCCAGTTCCAGCAGCCGCGCTTTGTAGCGTTCCAGCACGGTTTTGGGCAGGCGGAACTCCGGGATGCCGTACTGCATCACACCGCCGATTTTATCTTTCCACTCAAAAATCGTTACGCCATAACCGTTTTGAGCAAGGATAAAAGCCACCGTCATGCCCGCAGGCCCTGCACCGATGACGGCGACATTCTGCGGTTTATGATCCGGCGTTTGCACGGTCATGCGGTCAAGGTATGCATCAGAAATATACTTTTCGATGTCAAAAAAGTGTACCGGTGCGCCCTTGCGCCCCAGCACGCAATGCCCCGCGCACTGCTGCTCATGGTTGCATACCACCGCACAGGATAGGGACAGCGGATTATTTTCAAACAGCATCTGCCCGGCACCCATCACATCATGCGCTTTGAACGCGGCGATCGCCTGCGGGATCGGTGTGTGCACCGGGCACCCCTGTTGGCACATCGGCTTTTTGCATTGCAGGCAGCGGTTCGCCTCATCAATCAGATATAACCCCATTGTGGATTTCCTCCCACTTTTTATTTCTACCATCATACCGCAGCGGAAAGTTATTTTATAATTGATGTTTTGAATAGAGGTATAACAAGTTTTTATGGAGCAGAAAAAGGGAAGGAGCAGCAGCGGCACAGATCAGGTAAAAGCAAGGATTCGTAAAACAGCGTACAAATATGCGGTGATCCTCTGATTGTTACGGCATTTCCGGTAGAATTTCTTCGGTAGCAGCGCTCCCCCAAATGTGGTATAGTTACTATAGAAAATTATCGGTTGCTTGATAGCGCAAGGGGGCCAACCATGAAAAAGAAATTTTTCTCGCTGCGGCGGCAGATGGTGCTGGTCTATCTGCTGGGCGGGGCGTTGCCGATGCTGCTGATCATCGGCATTTTGATCGGCACGCAGCGGCGCACCATGCTGGAACAGGCTGGCACCGCCGCCGTGACCGAGCTGACAATGCTGAAAAACACGCTGGGCAGCCAGTGCAATGTGCTGACGGATGTATCCAAGCGGATGTATTTTGATGAAGAATTAGAGGCTATTTTCCAAACACAGTATGCCGATTACGCCGCTGTGGTGGATACCTACCGCACCTACACGCAGCTGGACGATTTGGAAGATTACTACTCCGGCGATATTGAGGGAATTACGGTCTATCTGGATAACCAGACACTGACCGGAAATTCGCAGCTGGCGCGGGTGGATAGCAAAACCCGCGCGGCGGACTGGTACCAGACCGCTTTGCAGGATGGCGGGCGCGCCCGGTGGTGGTACATCTGCAGCCCGGCAGACGGCAAATATTACCTGACGCTGGTGCGCCAGATCCGCAGCCAGCGGGGGGAAAGCATCGGCGTGGAGGCCCTGCGGATGAACCCGCAGAATCTGCGGGCCCAGTTTGCCGAGCGCGGAGCGGACACCTATCTGCTGCTGGACAACGGCACGGTGGTACTGGCCAAGGATGGCAGCACCCCGCCCACAGCACTGGCCGGGCTGATGGCACAATATGCCGGGCAGGCGGGCAGTTTCCGCGTGGAAGTGGATGGGGAGATCAACCTGTTGACAGTGGAAACACTTTCCGATACAGCCTACTGTAATGCGCTGGTACTGCTCAGTTTGGAGCCTTACAACGTTATTTTGAACTCGGTCGCCTACACAATGCGCCGCACGCTGATTATTGCGGCGCTGGGCGCAGCAGCGGCGGTGGCGGCCATCTTTATCTTCTCGCTGTATTTCAGCCGCCGTGTGGCGCAGTTCCGTGCCGAGATGGAAAAGGCCGCCCGCGGTGAGCGTGCATTGGCAACGACCATCGGCGGCGGGGATGAAATTGCCGACCTGTACACCTACCTGAACAGCATGATCTATGATATCGATACATTGACCGCCAGCGTGTACGAAAATAAGCTGGAGCAGGAGCGCGCCCGCAGCCGCCAGCGCGAAGCCGAGTTCAAGATGCTGGCAAGCCAGATCAACCCGCACTTCCTTTTTAATACATTGGAATCCATCCGGATGAAAGCCCGTGCCTGCGGTGATACCGAAGTGGCCGATATGGTAAAAATGCTGGCCAAGCTCATGCGGCACAGCATTGAGGTGCGCGACAGCCTTGTGCCCGTTAAGGACGAGCTGGCGCTGACCGAATACTATCTGAAATTGCAGCACTACCGTTTTGGGGATGCGGTGCAGTTTGCTGTGACCGCCGAACCCGGATGCGAGCAGCTGTTTGTTCTGCCGCTGCTGGTGCAGCCGCTGGTGGAGAATGCTTTCGTCCACGGCCTGAAAGAACGCCGCATGGGTGGGCGCATTACGGTACGCGCCGAGGCCAGTGAAACGGCGCTGACCATCACTGTGACCGATAACGGTGTTGGCATGACGCCCGCTGCGCTGGATGCTTTGCGCCAGAGCCTTGCGGCAGAGGACTTTGACCGCAGCCACATTGGCGTGGCGAATGTTCACCACCGCATCCGGATGTTCTATGGCGCAGGCTGGGGGCTGACGGTGGACAGTGAGCCGGGGCAGGGGACAACCGCTGCTCTGCGCCTGCCGCGCTGCGAGACGAACGAGATGAACAACAAGGAGGATCCTGCCCTGTGAAAACGAGAATGACCGCGGCCCTGATGGCAGCCCTTTTGTTGGCAGGCTGTGCCGCGCAGCCGGGAGCTTCTGCTGCGCAGCCCTCTGAAAGCGTGGACCCGTTGACCCTGACGTTTTTCAATATTGATGGTGTCAGCGACCCATGGACGGACCCAGTGGCGCTGAAAATCACCGAAGCGACCGGCGTAAGCCTGAAAACCGAGTATCCCGCGCGGGGCAGCGGCGATGCCATTGACCTCATGCTGGCGGACGGTGATTACCCCGATTTGATTTATGCAAAAGAAAAATCCAACCGCCTAATCGAAGCCGGGGCGTTGATCGACCTGGCACCGCTCATTGACGAGTATGGGCCGAACATCAAAAAGCTCTATGGCGATGATTACGACAAAATGCGGTGGAGCGCAGATGACCCATCCATTTATATGCTGTCAGCTGCCTGCGCCAATCAGGAGACTTATGCGACCTCCGGCACCGCACAGCTGCAATGGGCGGTGCTGAAAGAAAACAACTATGCAATTCCGCGCACCATTGATGAATATGAAACAATGCTGAAGGATTACCTTGCCAAGTATCCGCTTATCAACGGGCAGCAGACGATTGGCCTGAGCATCTGCGTAACGGACTGGCACTGGTACATCACGCTGTCCAATCCGGCGGCGGGCATTGCGAATGGCTCCCCCGATGACGGCCAGTGGACAATCAGCGAGGATGGAACCGCCCATTACGCCAACGGTTCCGAGGGGCAGGCGGAGTTTTTCCGCTGGCTGAACCGCATGTATCACGAGGGAGTGTTAGACCCGGAATTTGCCATCCAGACCCATGACGACTACCTGCAAAAAATCGCGTCCGGCCGTGTGCTGGGCCTGATGGATGCGGAGTGGGATTATGCTGACAGCAAAAAAGCACTGCTGCTGGCTGGGCAGGCGGACCGCACCTATGCCGGGCTGCCGGTCACGCTGAATGAGGATGTGCCCTGTACCGTCATGCAGGGGCAGGGCATTGCTACCGCGTGGGGCGTGGGCATTACAACGGCCTGTAAGGACCCGGTGCGCGCCATCAAGTTCTTGGATTACCTGTGCAGTGACGAGGGTCAGGTGCTCATCAACTGGGGCATTGAAGGCGTAAACTACACGCTGGATGCCGATGGCCGCCGCGTGCGCAGTGCCGAGGAGGTTGCCCGCGCGGAATCCGATGTAAATTATACGGCGGAAACAGGCGTTGGGTTCCATACCTACCCGTTCCCGCGGTATGCCCGCGGCGTGCTGGATGAAACGGGCAGTTCCTACCAGCTGCAGGACAAGCAGAGCGCCATTGCCGAGTATAACAGCGAAGAACAGGCTGCCTGTAAAGCGTGGGGCGTGGAGCTGCTGTGCGATATCTTCCCCCAGGCGGATACCTTCCCACCCGCAAGCCATTCGGCAGGGTGGGCGGTGCCCATCCCCACGGCACTTTCCACGGAAAAGGATGCCCTGGACGCCATCGCGTGGCCGGGGCTGGTGGATTGCATCATCTGCGAGGAAGCCGATTTTGACGCCCACTGGCAGAAATTGCAGGACGATTTGGACGCCGCAGGCCGCGCCGCCGCCGAAGCCGCCATGACAAAAGCGGTGCAGGGGCAGATGGCATTCTGGAAAAGTTTAGGATAAAGCAAAACCGGTTTCCCGTGTGTGGGAAACCGGTTTTTATTACCACTTCGGCGGCTCGGCCGGGGTGCGGCGGTATTCGTTGGGGGAAATGCCGACATATTTCTTGAACTTTTTGTGGAAGTAGTCCACATCCTTGTAACCCAGCTCCTGCGCGATTTCATAGACGCGCTTATTCCCGGTGGAAAGCATCGCTTTGGCCTGCTCCATCCGGGCGCGGTCAAGGTATTCGTTGAAAGAACACTGTGTTTTTTCCCGGAACAGCTTGCCAAGATAGGACGCATTATAGCCGAACAGTGGGGCCAGTTCTTCCATTTTCAACGGCTGGGCGCAGTTGCGGTCAATGTAGCGCTGCACGCGGGTCACAACATCATCCGCGGAATTGGTGTGCACCTGGGCGGAGAACGCAAGGAACTGCTGTGTCAAAAAGTCCAGCGCTGCGCTTATATTGGGTGCTTCGTCAATTTGGCGCACCGATGCACTTTCGCTGGAAAAGGCGGCCATATCGTTTTTGTACAGGTAGCCGATTTGCTGGCGCACCGTAACATAGATTTCGCCCAACCGCAGCTTGGCAGCGCTGACACTGCGGTCGCTGGCGGTTAAATCGGCTTTCAGCTCGTCCAGCAGGGTGTGCAGCAGCGGTTCGTTCTGTGCCTGCAGGCAGTCGGTCAACAGTTTGGAGTATCGCGCCGCATTGATGGGCGCAGCGGTACCTTCGGCGGGCAGGTCACGCTCATCCGCCACATGCCGCCCGGTGGGATAAAAGAAGCGGCGCTGCATCAGCTTGGTGGCATCGCAGTAGCTTACGACAACTTCGTCCGGGGTGGGGACCACACGCCCCAATGCAACAAAGGCTGCATCCCAGCCGTGGGGAAGCTGGGGGCTGCGGCGGGCAGCCAGCAGAGCAGCCTCAAACTGCTGCAGGGCCGTGCGCCCGCGCAGCAGGGCATATTCGCGGTTTTCCACCACCGTGATATCATCCGCTGTAACGGGAACCCCCAGCCCCTGCAATAGGGGCAGCAGCCGTCCGCTATTTTGGTTCAGCGTCAAATCGTAACTTTCGCAGGTCACAACGCGGTAGGCATCCGCCAGCAGGCCGTACTCCGCCAGCTCGTCGGAACCTGCCGTTGAAATGCCCGTAAACAGCCGGAACAGCAGCGATGCTTTGCCGTGGCGCTCGGCCTGGGTACGGCGGCGGTTGCGGGTATCCAGCTCGGTCACAATGGTCTTGACCGCATCAGCCAGCTCATCCTCGTCAATGGGCTTGGTCAGATAGTAGCTGGTGCGGCTGCGGATGGCGCGCTGCGCGTAAGAAAAATCCGCTGCGCCGCTCAAAATGATAAAATAGCCCTCGTACCCGTGGCGGCGGGCAGCTTCGATGGCGTCCATCCCGTCCAGCCCCGGCATGCGCAGATCCATCAACACTAAATCGGGCTGCAATTCCTCAATGCGGGCCAGCGCGGTTTCGCCGTCCTGCACCGCAGCGCAGACCGTTACCCCCAGCGCGTTCCAGTCAATGATGGTGCGCAGCCCCTCTAAAATAGGAAGTTCGTCATCGGCAATCAGAACTTTATACATAGATGTGGAGCTCCCTTCCGTTCTCTTATTTCGGATTATACCGCACTTTTTCGCAAATGTCTAATTGTTACGGTAACAAAAAGCTGAAATTGTTGCGGTAGTGCATATTTTGCAATTTACGAAAAAACGATAGATTTTGAAACAGGATTTCTCTAAAAATTCCGGTACTGAAAAAAATTACGGTAAAATCCCTGCAAAACGTGCGGTTTTGCAGGGGTTCTTTTTTAGGTATACTTGCGGTAGTAAAAGCGGTAAGCAAAAACCGTCCCGGCGCTCTACACACCGGGGCGGCACACAAGAAGGAGGAACCCCTATGACCAAGACATTGGCACCCGACCGGGGTGCTGCGTCCGGCACAGCGGAGCTTATCTACAAGCTGCTGCGCGTGCTGGCGATCGTTTCCATCATCTTTCTGTTTATCCCAACGCTGAACCCCGCGCGGGTCAGCGGGCTGATCAACCAGAACACTTCGCTGTTCACAAGCGGCGTGTCCTATGGCCAGCTGACAAACGGCTTCAGCAAGGCGTTCCGCAAGAACTGGATCAGCGAAGGGACGATGGTCGCCGTTATGATCTCCTCGCTCGTTACCTTCCTCGGCATTGCAGCGGATTGCGGCGGCATGGCCTGCACGCTGGGCAGCCACCGTTTGCAGCGCATCGGCACCGGGCTTGCCTTGGGTGGCGGCGTGCTGATGGTGGGCGGCCTTGCGGGGCTGTACAGCTGCTACAACGTGCTGTGCGGTACTTCCAAGCCGGATAAAATTTTGCCGCAGCTGCCGGTAGCCTGGTACATCATGGTGGGCATCGCGCTTATCACCGCCGTGGGCAGCCTGTTGGTGCTGCTGACAGGGGAGAAGAGCCACAAGGGCGATAAAATCGAAATTGCCCCCAAGTATCAGCTGTTCTTAATGTGCATTCCGTTTTTGTTCCTCTGCTTCCTGTTCGGCTACCTGCCGCTGTACGGCTGGCGCTATGCGTTCTTTGATTACAAAGCCGGCGATGTGCTGAGCATGGATAACTTTGTTGGCCTTAAATGGTTCACCTACCTGTTCCAGAACGAAGCCACCCGCTCCGATATCGTCCGCGTGATGAAAAACACGCTGGGCATCAGCGGCCTGGGGCTTGCCACCAGCTGGTGCAGCATGATCTTTGCCGTGTTCCTGGCTGAAATCAAAAACGACCGGTACCGCCGCTTTGTACAAACCTTTACCACCATCCCCAACTTCATCAGCTGGGTTCTGATCTTCGCCGTGGCAACGGCAATTTTCTCCACGGATGGCTTTGTCAGCAACATGCTGGTCAAGCTGGGTGTCTGGGCAACCGGGCAGAACCTGCTGGTCAATAACTCCCACGTCTGGCTGCAGATGCTGCTGTGGAGCATGTGGAAGGGCCTCGGCTGGGGCGCTATCGTCTACATTGCTTCCATCTCCGGCATTGACCAGAGCCTGTACGAAGCCGCCAAGGTGGACGGCGCGGGCCGCTTTGCCCGCATGTGGAACATCACCATCCCGGAACTGATGCCCACCTACTGCGTTATGCTGCTGATGGCGGTTGCCAACATCCTGAACAACGGCATGGACCAGTACCTTGTGTTTGAAAACTCCGCCAATACCGCCAGCATTACCGTTTTGGACCTGTATGTGTACAAACTGGGCATTGGCAGCGGCCTGATTCCGCTGTCCACCGCAGTCGGCATGCTCAAATCTGTTGTCAGCATCGTTTTGCTGTTCAGTGCAAACAAAATCAGCAAAATGGCCCGCGGCGACAGCATTATCTGACGGAGGGAGGCAAGCACAATGTTAATGAAAGCAAAAGAACCCCATTACGCCAAACGGCATGAAAAGCTTGGCCCCGGCGATATCGTGTTCAGCGTTATCAACTACACGGTATTCGGCGTTTTTACGCTGGCCTGCATCTTCCCGTTCTACTACCTGTTCATCAACACCATTTCGGATAACCAGCTGGTTTCCAACGGTCAGATCAGCCTGCTGCCCATCGGCATCCACTTTGACAACTACCTGTCCATCCTGTCCCTGGGTGAACTTGGCCAGTCGATGCTTGTCACCATCGCGCGCACCGTCATCGGTACGGTCATCATGGTGCTCTGCTCGGCGCTGTGCGGGTATCTGTTCACCAAAAAAGAGATGTGGCACCGCAAGTTATGGTACCGTTTCGTGGTCATTACCATGTACCTGAATGCCGGTTTGATCCCCACTTACCTGAACTTCAGCATGCTGGGCCTGACGAACAACTTCCTTGTTTACATCCTGCCCTGCATCATGGTGCCCTACAACCTGATCCTGGTCAAGACCTACATTGAATCCATTCCCGCCGCGCTGGAAGAAAGCGCCGAGCTGGACGGCGCAGGGTACTTTACCCGGTTTTATCGTATTATCCTGCCGCTGTGCAAGCCGATCCTGGCAACCATCGCCATTTTTGGCGCGGTCAACCACTGGAACAGCTTCCAGGATTCGCTGATCTACATGCAGGGCAACCCCGCACTGTTCACTTTGCAGCACCGGCTGTATATCTACCTGAACCAGGCATCCAACCTGCAGGCCATGATGCAGAGCGGCGGCACCGTCAGCCAGGCAACGCTGAACAGCCTGATGAACATGAAGGTTGTCAAGTACACAGTCGCCATGGTCACGGTCATCCCCATCATGGTGTTCTACCCGTTCATGCAGAAATACTTTGAAAAAGGCATTATGCTGGGCGCGGTCAAGGGCTAAACATGCGCCCGCCGCCTGCGGCGGATTTAGGCGCAGCGGTCACAGAACGCGAGGGGCGCCCAAGCCCCGAAGCGTGATGTGGGCACCGCAAGAGAGTTTTGTTTGTATATCGATTATATAAAAGAAGGAGAATCCACCCATGAAAAAACACACTGCACTGAAAACCGCCAGCCTTGCCATGGCAGCAGCCATGCTGGCAGCCTGCGGCGGCTCCGCTGCAAGCACGGCATCTTCCACCGCCACAGCGGAAGATGGCGATACCACCGCGGCCGCTGAGGTTGAAAATGATGGCTACAACGCTGACCTGACCGACATTATCCCCGAACAGACCGTTACGCTGACCGCTTACAGCCAGCTGGCAAACTCTTCCGGCGAGATGACCGGCTGGTTCGCCCAGCTGCTGAAAGAGAAGTTCAACGTCAAGATCAACATCATCAACGATGCTGACGGCGTGTTTGCCACCCGTATGGAAAGCGGCAACCTAGGCGATATCGTCATCATCGCCAACTCCGATAACTATAAGGAAGCTTACTCCAAGGGTATGCTGCTGGACTGGAACGAGGATGACCTGGTCACCGATTACGCCCCGTACATCTCCGCCAACATGCAGACGGCGCTGGAGAAAAACGCAGCCATCTCCGACGGCACGGTCTATGGTTTCGGTTATGACGTTGGCTCCTCCGCCGAGGATCTGACCGGCTTTACTTACAACTGGGGCACCCGCTGGGATTATTACCAGGAACTGGGCTACCCCGGAGTGAACACTCTGGACGATTTTGCCGATATGCTGATTGAAATGCAGAAGGCACACCCCACCGATGAAAACGGCAAAAAGAATTACGCCGTCAGCCTGTTCAGCGATTGGGATGGCTCCATGGCCATGTTCCCCAAGGCAATGGTTTCCTCCTACTATGGCTATGATGAGTTCGGCATGGGCTTCTGGGACCCTGAAAAGCAGGTTTATATCTCTTCTGTCGGCAAGGACAGCCCCTATGTGGAGGGCCTGCGCTTCTACAATAAGCTCTACCAGAACGGCGCCCTTGACCCTGACAGTGAGACCCAGGGCTATGACGGCTGCAGCGAGGATTACCGCAACGGCAATGCGTTCTTCTGCCCGTTCAACTTCCTGGGCACCGAGATGTACAACTCCGTTGAGCGCCTGGCAAGCGGCACCGCCATGTTCCCGGTTGTTCCCACCCAGGCCCGCACCGTCAACAATGGCCAGAACATCTATGGCGGCTCTGACCGTATCTGGTGCATCGGCTCCCAGAGTGAATACCCCGAACTGTGCATGGCAATCATCAACTGGCTGTCCACGCCGGAAGGCAAGCTGGACGATTTGTATGGCCCCAAGGGCGTCTGCTGGGATTATGACGATGACGGCCACACCGTCTTTACTGAACTGGGCCGCGCCTGCATCACCGATGGCAACACCCAGATGACCGATGGGTATTCCGGCGCTTACAAGGACGGCTGCGACCAGATGAACAACACCACCTGGAGCCGCGATGCCAAGAATCCCGATTCCAACGGCGATGACTACAACTGGAACCATTGGCCCAGCAACAAGGAAGCCGCTACAAGCGAGATCGAGCAGGACTGGCGCACCAAGGTTGGCGCAGACAGCATTGATGATTACATGGCTTCCACCAACTACATGGTAACCCCCGGCAGCATGTACAGCATGACCCCGAAATCTGACGAGCTGACCGTGATCTGGAACCAGGTTGGTGACTGCATCAAAACCTACAGCTGGAAGGCCATGTTTGCATCCAGCGATGCAGAGTTCGATTCCATCATTGATGAGATGGTTTCCAAGGCCCAGAGCTATGGTTCCGACCAGTGCGATGAATTCATGCAGAACGAAGCCGCCCTGCGCAAAACCGCAGAGGATAACGCCAAGGCCGGCAAGTAAACATTGTTCCCCCTAAAACGGGGGAAAACCGCTGCCCGATACGGCATGCCAATCGGGACTGAGTAATTCAGAACAGGCGGGGGCTGCTTTTTGAAAAGAGAGCGACCCCCGCCCTTTTTAGAACGGAGTGAGCGAAAGATGTATTACAACGCAGAACGCGCCCGCACGCCCAAAATCACGGCGCTGCAGGCGGCAAAAGAAAAGTTCGCCGGGCTGCTTTCCGGCAAAACGGATGCCGTGTTCCTGGATGGCAGCCGCACCAAACTGCTGGCCGCCACCGGCCTGCACACCGCGATGCCGGTGTGTGACCAGCTGCGCCGCGAAGCCAGCCTTGCCGCACTGATTGCGGAAAATGATGCCCTTTTGTTTGATTTTTCCGGCAGCGTCAGCTGCCGCACCCCCAAGGCAGAAATTGTGTTGACAGCCGGGCAGGGTGCCAGAGCCGCTGCAGCCTGCCGCCGTGTGGCCACCGCCCCCGGTAGCCTGAACGAAAGCGGCGAACTGGAGCTGAACCTGAAAGCGGAACCGGTCGGCCCGCACTATAATGTCAACCTGCTGCTGGGCTGGCGCGCCGGGTACACGGCCCCGCTGTTCACCACACCGAAATCCTCGGTCGATTCACTGGGCCGTGGTGCGTTCCGCGCAGGTGGCCCCAAGCAGGTGCTGGCCAGCCGCTGTGTTTTGCAGCCGGAGGATGCCGGCGAACCGGTCAACCGCCAGTTTTACCTGTATGAGAACGGCAAAAAGATCTTCTACTCGCTGGATGTGCACCACAACGTAAAATCTGCACACTGCACCCACAGCCAGAACCGCACTACGATCACCTATGAAACAAACGATGCCCTGCGCATTACCCGCACCATCTTTATCGCCATGCAGGAGGACGGCATGCCCGATGCGCTGGAAATTCAGCATATCCGCATTGATAACCTTGGCGATAAGCCCCGCACCCTGAAAATTGTCCTGACCAGCGAGTTTGGCATTGCGGCCGCCGAAACGGTAGCCAACGATGTGATTTATGCCAACGTGGTGCACCAGAGCGAAACCCTGTATGACGAAACCGGCAAACCCGTCTGCCTGACACTGCACCATAAGCCCGCCGATCAGCAGGGCGAAAAGAAGTTTGCCCTGCTGCTGGCAGACGGCGAAACAATGGATGCTTTTGGCTGCAATTATGCGGAGTTTGTCGGCAACGGCACACTGGCTGATCCCGAACTGGGCGATTGCCTGCCCAGCCGCCCCCACCGCAAGCTGGCGCCTTTCTTCGCCATGGATAAGACCATTACCATTGAGCCTGGCAAAAGCAAGGCAGTGGATGAATTTGTCGGCATGATGGACCGTGCCCACGAGGTCAGCGAGGATTTTGACGCCGCCATTCATACCCTGGTCGAAACCTATTCCCAGCCCGGCGCGGTGGAACATGCGCTGGATAAGGTAGTGAATTTCCAGAAAAAATATACATCCTACCTGACGCCTGCCACCGGCAACCAGTTGTTTGATGCCTATGTGGGCAAAAACCTGCCGTTCCAGGTATTGTACCAGACCTTTGTTTCCCGCGCGTTTGCCTGGACACAGAAATCCTACCGCGAGACGGGGTTCCGCGAAATTCAGGATATCTTCCCCTCCATGTATTACATGAACGCCGCGGGCATGCCGGAGCTGGCAAAGCAGCTGATCTCCTGCTGGGCCGTCAATGTGTTCCGCATGGGCTATGCCTACCATGACTTTACCTGGAAAGGCAAAGAACCGGGCGATTGCTCCGATGACCAGCTCTGGCTGGCACAGGCCGTGTACCGTTACTGCACCCTGACCGGGGATTACGCGTTCCTGGAAGAAGAGCTGCCCATTGCAGGCGAAGACGCCAAGCGCCCGCTGGCCGAAACGCTGATGGCGATTCTGGAATACAGCGGCAAAATTTCCGTTGGCAAGCACGGCATGCCGCTGCTGGACAAGGCCGACTGGAACGATACGCTGCGGCTGGATAAAGTGGTGCACAAAGGCCCCGCGAAAGAAGAGCTTTACCGCGAACAGCTGGCCAAGAGCGGCAAGCCCTGGGGAACCCCGCTGGAAAATACCGACACCGAGAGCACAATGAACGCCTGCCTGCTGAAAATTGCCGCCGATGCCACCGCCGAGATGCTGGCACACCTGAATGCAGGCAAATACGCCGCGCAGATCGCCGAGGCAAAGGCCGTGGCCGCCAACCAGCTTTCCGCCATGCAGCAGTACGCATGGAAAACCGATTTCTTCGCCCGCGCGCTGATCAACAACGACCGCGAGGGCGGGTACACCTACCTGGGCTCCACGGGCGACGGCCTGTCCGCTGACCCGAACGTGAACGGTACCTACTTCCTGAACAGCTTCGGCTGGTCGATTTTGGCAGGCATTGCCACCGAACAGCAGATCGCCGCCATGCTGGATGTGGTCGAAAAGCACCTCAAAACCGATGCCGGCCTGCGCCTTTGCACGCTGGTCGCTTATGAAAAGCTGGGCGTCAACACCGCCACCGGGCTTTACTATCCCGGTGACCGCGAAAACGGCGGCGTTTTCAAGCACGCCGCCATGATGAGCACCGCTGCCATGTTCAAGGCCGCCCGCGAGGTGGAGAGCGAGGAACTCGCCGCCCGCCTGCGTGATCTGGCGTGGTGGATGGTCGGCAAAACGGTGCCGTATGTCACGATGGAGCAGCCGTTTGTTACCAAGGGCAACCCGCGGTTCTGCACCCAGTATAATAACGCTGAAACAGGGGAGAACATCGGCCCTATGCTGTCCGGCACAGCAAGCTGGCTGACGCTGGCGCTGTTTGAAGCACTGGGTGTGAACGATACGGCGGACGGCTTTACCGCCGCGCCGGTCCTGCCCGCCGATGCCCCCGACTACCGCTATACGATGCAGAAAAACGGCACAACGCTGCATGTGGAGCTGGATGCCGCCGCACACTTCCGCGCGGGGGAAAGCACCACCGCCGCCCTGGATGGCCGCGAAGTTGCCATGCCGTTTGCACTGCCGCAAGATGGCAAAGAACACACCCTGAAAATTAAACTGTAATACGGGAGGAACTCCTTATGAAATTTACCTATGGCGAATGGGTCACCAAGCCCGGTGTGACCGCTTCCAACTGCCAGCAGGTGCGCGAAGCGCATCTTTCCGCCGATGGCACCAAACTTGAAATGTTTGCTGTTCCCTATGCCCGCGATGAGCGCGTGCTGGATGGTCCGGCGCTGTTTATCACCATCTCCAGCCCGCTGCCGGATATCATCCGGGTGCAGGCGGTGCATTTCAGCGGCGGCAAGGCCAAGATGCCTGCTTTTGAATTGGCGGATGAACACCTGCCCCTGAACGCGCAGCTGGGTGAAAAAGAGATCAGCGTGAAAAGCGGCGATACCGAGCTGGTCATCACCCGCAGCCCGGCATCCTTCAACTGGTATTACAAGGGCACCCGCATGACCGGCGTTTCCAGCCGGTACGGCACACCACAGCTTTCCACCATGAAAACCCCGGACGGCAGCTTTATGCGCTGCCAGCTGGACCTGGACGTGGGCGAGAAAGTTTACGGCCTGGGCGAGCGGTTCACCCCATTTGTCAAAAATGGCCAGACCGTTGAGATCTGGAACGAGGACGGCGGTACTTCCAGCGATATCGGCTACAAGAACATTCCGTTCTACCTGACCAACCGCGGTTACGGCGTGCTGGTCAACGACCCAGGCCCCGTCAGCTTTGAAGTTGGCACCGAGCATGTCACCCGCGTGCAGTTCAGCGTTCCGGGGGAGAAACTGGACTTTATGCTCATCGGCGGCGGAGAACCCAAGGCTGTTTTGCAGAACTATACCGCGCTGTCTGGCCGTCCCGGCCTGCCCCCGGCATGGACCTTTGGCCTGTGGCTGAGCAGCAGCTTCACCACCAGCTATGACGAAAAGACCGTCACCAGCTTTATCGATGGCATGGCAGAACGCGGCATTCCGCTGTCCGTGTTCCACTTCGACTGCTTCTGGATGAAAGAGGGCGAATGGTGCGGCTTTGACTGGGACGAAGATATGTTCCCGGATATCACCGGCTTGATTTCCCGCATCCATGAGCGCGGCCTGAAAGTCTGCGTCTGGATCAACCCCTATATCGGCCAGAAAGCCAAGTGCTTCCAGATGCTTTCCGATAACGGCTGGCTGCTGCAGCGCCCCAACGGCGATACCTGGCAGTGGGATGCCTGGCAACCCGGCTGCGCGGTTCTCGACTTCACCAACCCTGACGCGGTGGCCTGGTATAAGAGCTGCCTGAAAAAGCTGATGAAGCAGGGCGTGGACGCGTTCAAGACCGACTTCGGCGAGCGCATCCCCACCGATGTTGTTTACTATGATGGCTCCGACCCGCTGCGGATGCACAACTACTACACCTATCTTTATAATAAGGTGGTCTATGAGACCATCTGCGAGGAACGCGGCGCAGACGAAGCCTGCCTGTTTGCCCGCAGCGCCACTGTGGGCGGCCAGAAGTTCCCCGTGCATTGGGGCGGCGACTGCAACTCCACTTATGTTTCCATGTCCGAAAGCCTGCGCGGCGGCTTGAGCCTGACGCTCTCCGGCTTCGGATTCTGGAGCCATGATATCGGCGGTTTCGAGGGCACTGCCCCCGCCGATGTTTACAAACGCTGGCTGCAATTCGGTCTGCTCTCCAGCCACAGCCGCCTGCACGGCTCCAACTCCTACCGTGTGCCCTGGCTGTTCGGCGAGGAAGCCGTGGCCGTCTGCCGCGAGTTTACCAAACTGAAAAACACCCTGATGCCCTACCTGTATGCGCTGGCAGTCAACGCCCATAACACCGGCATCCCCGTTATGCGCGCCATGATGATGGAATATCCTGCCGACCCCGCCGCCGAGGATGTGGACCGCCAGTACATGCTGGGCGATGCCGTGATGGTGGCCCCTGTGTTCCGTGCGGACGGCGTGTGCGACTTCTACCTGCCTGCTGGCAAATGGACCCACCTGCTCATCGGCGAAACCATCGAGGGCGGTGGCTGGAAGCGCGGCACCTATGATTTCTTCAGCCTGCCGGTTTTTGTGCGCCAGAACGCTATCCTGCCCATCGGTGCGCATGATGATAAGACCGTTTACGACTACGCCGATGGCGTGACGCTGCGCATCTACAACCTGACTGGTAAGGCGGAACGCACCATCGTAAACGCAAAGGGCGAGACGATTTTGACCGTTCAGGCCGTGAACGAGAACGGCAAAGTTACCGTAACGCTGGACGGCGAGGTGAAGAACGCCAAGATCCAGGTTATCGGAGGTGCATCGGACGGCAAAGTATTTGACGTAAAAGAAAACACGGTTGTTTACGAAGCATAATAATCAACAGGAGGCTCCCATGATTCACATCGGTGTGGATTATTACCCCGAACACTGGCCGCGCGAACTGTGGCCGGACGATATTGCCAAAATGAAAGCCGCCGGTGTAACCACGGTGCGCATTGCCGAGTTCACCTGGGGCCTGCTGGAACCCCACGAAGGCGAGTTCTACTTTGATTGGCTGGACGATATTGTAAAACAGCTGGGGGATGCCGGGCTGGAGATCATCCTGGGCACGCCGACCAACTGTGCGCCGCTCTGGATGTACCGCGATTACCCCGACACCCTGCAATGTGAAAAGGACGGCAGTCCTACCTTTACCGGGATCCGCGGCCACCGCTGCTATGAAAGCCCGCGCTTCCGCAGCTATGCAGCGCGCATCATCGGCGAGATGACAAAACGCTATGCGAAGGACCCGCATGTGATTGCCTGGCAGATCGACAACGAACCGGATGCCAACCACTGCAACTGCCCGCAGTGCACGGCAAAGTTCCGCGCGTTTTTGCAGGCCAAGTATAAATCGCTGGAAGAGATGAACAAAGCCTGGGGCAGCGATGTGTGGAGCGGCGAGATCACCCGTTGGGAGGATATCACTACCCCCAAAGGCCCGCTGTACAGCCCCAACTGGCTGAACCCCGGCTATCTTTTGGATTATGAGCGCTTTGCCGCTCAGTCCACGGCAAATTACCTGCGCTGGCAGTATGACTTGCTGCGCAAGGCGGTGCCGGAAAACGTTCCCATTACCACCAACGCCTGCTTCTGCGGCCACACCATCGATTTCCACCAGAGCTTTGCGCCGCTGGATCTTGTCAGCTATGATAACTACCCCGAAGTGCGCATCCCGCAGGATGCGGAAGCCATTTATTCCACCGCCCCGGCGCTGGACCTGATGCGCGGGGTCAAGCAGAAAAACTTCTGGATCGTGGAGCAGCTGAGCGGCCCCAAAGGCTGCTGGGGCCCCATGAGCGAAACACCCCGCCCCGGCATGATTGAAGGGTACGGCCTTCAGGATATTGCCCACGGTGCCGATATGGTGCTGCAATTCCGTTGGCGCAGTGCCGCCCGCGGCGCGGAAATGTATTGGCATGGGCTGATCGACCAATCCAACGTGCCGGGCCGCCGCTTTGCGGAGTTTGAGCGCCTTTGTTCCCGCGTAAAGGAACTGGACTGGCTGGAGGGCACCACGCCCCGCGCCGAAGTCGCCATTCTTTACGGTGCGGAACAGCTGGAGGCTTTCGGCATCCAGACGCAGAGCCCCGGCCTTGATTACTGGCCGCAGCTGCGCGCCTGGCACGAGGCGTTCAGCTCTTACGGGGTCAACATTGATGTGATCGATGAAGCCGCAGCGCTGGATGGCTACCGTGTTGTTGTCATACCCTGCCACTTTATCACGAATGAAAAGACTGTGGCAAACATCAACGCGTTTGTCAAAACGGGCGGTACCGTGGTCATTACCAACCGTTCCGGCGTAAAAGACAGTGCCAACGGCTGTGTGATGCAGGCACTACCCGGCGCGTTTGCCGAAGTGTGCGGCGTGACGGTGAGCGAGTATGACCCCATCGGGGAGCGCACCGTAAAAGTGCGGATGGGGGAAAGCACGCTGGATGGCAGCCTTTGGGCCGACCTGCTGACACCCGGCACTGCCGCCACAGTTGCCACCTATGACAGCGAATTCTATAAGGGAACCCCCGCCATCACCCGCAACCGCTATGGCGCAGGAACCGCTTACTATGTTGGTGTTTGCGGCAAGCGCGCATTGCGCCGTGCCGTGGCAAAAGCGGCGCTGGAAAATGCCAACATTGCCTGCACGGAACTGCCCCGCGGCGTTCAGCTGACGACCCGCGAAAGCGATGCTGTCAAGGCACGGTTCCTGTTCAATGAGAACGAAACGGCCCAGACATTTGCGCTTGGCACCGAAACCATTACCCTGAACCCCTTTGAAATGCGCATTGACAGAATCAAATAAAGTGAGGAAAGCGCTATGAAATTCGGACATTTTGATGACGCCGCACGCGAGTACGTCATCACCACCCCGCGCACGCCGCTGCCGTGGATCAACTACCTGGGCAGCGAAGCCTTTTTCAGCCTTGTTTCCCACACGGCGGGCGGCTACAGCTTTTATAAAGATGCCAAGCTGCGCCGCATCACCCGCTACCGCTACAATAATGTGCCTGCCGATTCCAACGGGCGGTATTATTACATCAAGGATGGCGATACCGTCTGGAACCCCGGCTGGCAGCCGACCCAGACCGAGCTGGACTTTTATGAGTGCCGCCACGGCCTTGGCTATACCACCATCACCGGCAAGAAAAACGGCCTGGCTGCAAAACTGGAGCTGTTTGTGCCGGTGGGGGATAACTGCGAAATCGACCGCCTGGTGCTGACCAACGAAAGCGATGCCCCCAAGACGTTTACTGTGTTCAGCTATCTGGAATTTTGCCTGTGGAACGCGGTGGATGATTCCACCAACTTCCAGCGCAACTTCTCCACCGGTGAGGTCGAAGTGGAAGGCAGCACGATCTACCATAAGACCGAATACCGCGAGCGCCGCAACCATTACGCCTTTTTCACAGTCAACGCCCCAGTGGATGGCTTTGATACCAGCCGGGATGCCTTTTTGGGCGGCTGGCGCAGCAATGCCAACCCGGAAGTGGTAGAAAAGGGCGCCTGCACCAACTCTGTCGCTCACGGCTGGTCGCCTGTCGGCGTGCATCAGGTCAATGTCACCTTGCAGCCGGGGGAAAGCCGCAGCCTGATTTTTGTGCTGGGCTACATTGAAAATCCGGAAGAGGAAAAGTGGGCCGCGCCCGGCATCATCAACAAAACCCGTGCCCATGCACTGATGAACCGCTATGCCACGGATGCACAGGTGGATGAGGCACTGGCCAAGCTGCACACCCACTGGAACAACCTGCTGTCCACCTACTCCGTCAAGAGCAGCGATGAAAAGCTCGACCGGATGGTGAATATCTGGAACCAGTACCAGTGCATGGTCACCTTTAACATGAGCCGCTCTGCCAGCTATTACGAAAGCGGCACCGGCCGCGGTATGGGCTTCCGCGATTCCTGCCAGGATCTGCTTGGTTTTGTGCACCTGATCCCTGCCCGCGCGCGGGAACGCATCTTGGACATTGCCGCTACCCAGTTCCCGGACGGCAGCTCCTACCACCAGTACCAGCCGCTGACCAAACGCGGCAATATGGACATCGGTTCCGGCTTCAACGATGATCCGCTGTGGCTGATTGCCGCCGTGTACGCTTACCTGGGCGAAACCGGGGACTATACTATTCTGGATGAGCAGGTCGATTTCGACAATGACCCTGCGCAGGCCAAACCGCTGTTGGAACACCTGCGCCGCAGCTTTAACTATCTGCGCACCCACAAGGGCCCTCACGGTCTGCCGCTGATTGGCCGCGCCGACTGGAACGACTGTCTGAACCTGAACTGCTTCAGCAAAACGCCGGGCGAAAGCTTCCAGACCACCGGCCCAAGCGATGGCCCGGTAGCTGAAAGCGTGTTTATCGCCGGTATGTATGTCAAGTATGGCAATGCGCTGGCTGAGATTTTGGAACAGGTCGGCGGCGAGGACGAAGCCGCTTCCATCCGTGCCGATGTTGCCCAAATGGAACACGCGGCCCTGACCGCAGGCTGGGACGGCAAGTGGTTCCGCCGCGCATATGATGCTTATGGCCATGTGGTCGGCGGCGAGGAATGCGAAGAGGGCAAAATCTTTATTGAGCCGCAGGGCATGTGCGTCATGGCGGGCATCGGCGTCAAATCCGGCGAGGCTGTGGCTGCGCTGCAAAGTGTAAAAGATAAGCTGGATACCAAGTACGGCATTGTTCTGGTGCAGCCAGCTTACACCAAGTACCATCTGGAGCTTGGCGAAATTTCCAGCTATCCACCGGGATACAAGGAGAACGCCGGTATCTTCTGCCACAACAACCCCTGGGTCAGCTGCGCTGAAACCGTGGTCGGCCACGGCAACCGTGCCTTTGAAATTTATCAAAAGACCTGCCCGGCCTACCTTGAGGAGATCAGCGAGATCCACCGCACGGAGCCTTACGTTTACAGCCAGATGGTGGCTGGCCGCGATGCCGCCACCTTCGGCGAGGCGAAAAACAGCTGGCTGACCGGCACGGCAGCATGGACGTTTGTGGATGTGAGCCAGTATATCTTGGGCATCCAGCCCACACTGGCCGGGCTGAAAATCGACCCCTGCATTCCGCACGAGATGGACGGCTTCACCCTGCGCCGCGTCTGGCGCGGTACGGCCTGTGAGATCACGGTGGAGAACCCTGACCATGTGGAAAAAGGCGTGAAAACGATGATTGTTGACGGCACCCCAGCTGCGGGCAATGTGCTTGCCCCCGCCCCCGCAGGCAGCACGGTCAAGGTCATTGTGACGATGGGATAAAAGAGCGAGCCATCAGGGCCTCCGGCTAAGCCAGGGGAACTGATTTTGAACCACAACGGCTAACATCACGAGAAAAAATATTACACGTCTTTGTAAATATTTTGATAAACAACAACCGCCTTTCCTTATGCTTTACTTAAAGCACAGGAAAGGCGGTTGTTGTTTGATGAAGCAGATTTACTGCGCGCGATTCGGCGCACCACTACCCGATTTCAACCCCCTCTGCGTGTAAACAGCGGTTCCAGGGTCACGGTTTTGACAAAATATTTCTGCTTTGGGTATGCTGGACTTTGAAACCCTGAAATCCATGATGGGCTGATCCGCCGCTGCCAAACAATTTTTGCGAAAACGCAAAGTCGTTTTTTCGACAATCGTAACCGACTTTTTGGCGGCGGGAAAGCTTTCCCGCCGCTATACTTTATAATAGGTAATAAGAGTAGAAAGGGATACTGCCATGAGGATTTTGTATGTAGATATCGACACCCTGCGCCCAGACCACCTGGGCTGCTATGGTTATCCGCGTGCCACCAGCACCAATATTGATAAAGTGGCCGAAGATTCTGTGCGCTTTACCGATGTATATTGTTCCGATGCGCCCTGCCTGCCCAGCCGCGCCGCTTTGATGACCGGCCGGTTCGGCATCCACACCGGCTGCGTGGGCCATGGCGGTGTGAACGCTGAAATGCGTTGGGAGGGCCGCAACCGCGGCATGGCGGATTTCAATGGCCGCTACAATCTGCCCGCTGTGCTGCGCCGCGCGGGCATGAAAACCGCCAGCATCAGCAGCTTCCCGGACCGCCACGCGGCGTGGTGGTTCAACGGCGGTTTTGACGAAACCTATAACATTGGCAAGCGCGGCCTGGAACCCGCCCACGAGGTGATCCCCGTGGCGCTGGACTGGCTGGACCGCAAGCGCGATACCAAAGACTGGTTCCTGCATGTGCATGTGTGGGACCCGCACATTCCGTACCGCACCCCGACCGAGTACGGCGAGCCGTTCAAAGATGCCCCGCTGCCCGACCCCTGGATGACCCAGGAAATTCTGGATAAGCACCGCGCCACCAAACCGGGCGGACATTCTGCCTGCGAAGTGACTGGCTATGACAACAAGCCCAACCCCGCAACCCCGCGCCAGCCGGTGGAGATCAAGAACACCGATGACTTCCGCCATATGATTGATGAGTATGATACTGGCATCTGGTACGCGGACAAGCAGCTGGGCCTGCTGTTTGACAAGCTGCGCGAACAGGGCATTTATGACGATATGGCCATCATCATCAGCTCTGACCATGGCGAAGATCTGGGCGAGATGGGCAGCTACTGCGAACACGGCGAGGCCGACTACATTACCACCCACATTCCCCTTATCATCAAGTGGCCGGGCTGTGCCAAGAACACTGTGTCCCATGGTTTCCACTACAATCTGGACCTGCTGCCCACCCTGGTGGACCTGCTGGGCGGCGTTCCGCCCTTCACCTGCAACCCGGTAGTTGGCAATCCCAACCCGGTGGTGTATGATGGTGAAAGCTACGCTGACTGTGTGCGCACCGGCCAGGACGGCGGCCGCGACCATCTGGTCGTCAGCCAGTGCGCCCATGTCTGCCAGCGCAGCGTGCGCTTTGGCGATTATATGTACATCCGCACCTATCACGATGGCTACCACCTGACGCCGGGCGAAGAGCTGTTCAACGTGAAAGAGGATCCGCACGAGATCCACGACCTGGCCGAAGAAAAGCCGGAGCTGTGCTGGCGTGCTGCATGGTACCTGGAACACTGGGTAGCGGACAACATGCTGAGCAACATTTATAATTACCACGAGGACCCGCTGTGGAACGTCATCGCCGAGGGCGGCCCCTTCCACTGCCGCGGCTACCTGAAAGATTACTGCAAGCGCCTGGAAGATACCGGCCGCGGCGACTGTGCCGAAGAGCTGCGCCGCCGCCACAAGGGCGAACTGGACGAGTAAATTCCACCCCGCGGGCTTGGCCCCGAAACAAGGAGGTTTGTATGGCAAAGCAACCACACATCATTATTTTTAACCCGGATGAAATGCGCGGCGATGCGCTGGCCCACCTGGGCAACCCGGCATCCATCACCCCAAATCTGGACGCTTTTGCTGCCAACGAGGCGGTATCCTTTGGGCAGGCATACTGCCAGAACCCCGTCTGCGTGCCCAGCCGGTGCAGCTTTTTTACCGGCCTGTACCCCCATGTGCGCGGCCACCGTACCATGAGCTACCTGCTGCGCCCCGGTGAGACCAGCATGCTGAAAGAGCTGAAGGACGCCGGATATTACGTCTGGATGAACGACCGCAACGACCTGACCGCAGGCCAGATCCCCGGCTGGACCGAAAGCCATGCAACCGAAATTTATTACAGCGGCCAGAAAAAGCAGGGCCCCGGCAATGTGAACCCCGACCAGCGCGGCAAACCCGGCAACAAATACTATTACTCCCATTATGAGGGCCAGCTGAAATGCAACGAGGACGGCATCAACTATAACGGAGATGACGAGGTCGTGGACGCCGCCATCGAGCGTATCCATAACCGCCCGGCCGACCAGCCGCTCTGCATGTTCCTGGGCCTGATCTATCCCCACACGCCGTACCGGGTGGAGGAACCGTATTTTTCCGCTATTGACCGCGCCAAGCTGCCCAAGCGGGTCCATGCAGATGATTGCACCGGCAAACCCCTGATGGAAGCGGAGATCCGCAAGTATGCCGGAATGCAGGACTTTACCGACGCCGACTGGGACGAGCTGCGCGCCGTATATCTTGGCATGTGCATGAAGATCGATGTCCAATTCGGCAAGTTGGTTGCCGCTTTGAAAGAAGAGGGCATTTACGATGACTGTGCCATCTTCTTCCTGAGCGACCACGGCGATTTTACCGGCGATTTTGACCTGCCGGAAAAGGCGCAGAACTGCTTTGAGGACTGCCTGACCCGCGTGCCACTGCTGATCAAGCCGCCGAAGGATATTCCGCTGGACCCCGGCATCAGCAACAGCATGGTGGAGCTGGTGGATTTTTACGCCACGGCGATGGATCTGGCAGGCGTGCAGCCCACCCACACCCACTTTGGCCACAGCCTGCGCCCCGTGTTGGCGGACCGCAGCACCAAGGTGCGGGATTACGTTTTCTGTGAGGGCGGCCGCCAGCCGGGCGAGACCCACTGTGATGAATACCACCGCAACAGCCAGAACGGCAAGGGTGCCCCAACCACAACGGTCTACTGGCCCAAGATGAAAGCCCAGAGCGAGGACGATGCCCACGCCAAAGGCATTATGATGCGCGATGAGCGGTACAAGTACATCAGTCGCACGGTGGGCAAAGATGAGTTGTATGACCTGCAGGCCGACCCGCAGGAGATGACAAACCGCATTGATGACGAAAGCCTGGCCCCCGTGGTGGTGGATATGCAGCGCAAGATGCTGAAATGGCTGGAAGCCACCGATGATATCGTGCCCTTTGAGCTGGACGAGCGCTTTACCCCCGAAATGCTGTGGGCGCGGGTGCGCGGCCTTGTGCCCCCGGAAAAGGAAGCCGAAGTGCGCAAGATGATTGCTGATGGTACCCCGTTCCCGGTTTTGATGGGCTACTGCCATTCGTTAAAGTAAATACCTCCTCTCAAGCGCTGCCGCACCGCCGTACCCAGGCGGGGTTTGCGGGAGCGCTTGTTTGCATAGTTAGGAGTTAGGAAGTAGGAGTTAGGAGTTTTTTCAATTAGGAATGAGGAAGTAGCAATTAGAAATTTGAGGTATGCTAAAGTTTGTGCTGTAGGGCGGGATGCCCTCATCCCGCCAGAAAGGACAAATTTACCTATCATTATGTTTGTGGTGGGGAACCACCCCTCAGTCACCTTCGGTGACAGCTCCCCTCCAGGGGAGCCAATGCTTTGTTGGAGGTTTACGGGAGCTCCCCTGGAGGGGAGCTCCTGCAAACGCCGGTGAGGGGTGGTTCTACGCGCAGAGCCTAAAAATTATCTGTAGGGAACGGTCTATCTCCGGTCTAAGAGCCGCCCTCGGCGGTTGACCTCCGAAACGCGCCTGCGGGCGCAGTGACCGTTCCGGGACATTGTGGCGACTGTTGTGATGGAATCTAATACGCGGCCTACTTATCGGCGGCCAGGGGGCTGGCCGCCCTACCGGGTACTTACAGGCAAGTGTGTGGTTATTTGTATGTTCGTTCGGGGCGTCGGGGACGCCGCCCCCTACAAATGATATGTTTGTTTATCGCGCATATTTAATGGTCAATCCATGTTCCGGCAGGATGGAGCATCCCGCCCCGCAGATATTTCTATGATTCATCGCTCTTTTTAAATATCAACCAGCCTAATATTTCCTGAGCGGCGCTTTTGCGCCGCGGTCCACCAACATTATTCTTTATTCTTTTTTATTTATTCATTTCATTCCTAATTTCTCATTTCTAATTGCTAATTATCTGCTTTTCCTCGTTCTATTCCTAACCATTCCTACTCCCACTATCAACACATCTTTCACACATTTGTGTTATAATACACACACTATACAATCTATGCACCAACCAACAATTACCCTTGCGGAGGAATTGCTGTGGAATTGGATAAAAAACGTTTTTCGATCCGCCGGCATATCACGCTGGTGCTGACCCTGCTCACGGTGCTGATCGTGCTGCTCATCGGCGTGTGCGTGGCGGTGGTGCGGGAACAAAGCCGCACCCGGCTGACCAGTGCGGCGGATTCTTATTTAAGCCTGCTGACCCGCACGCTGGAAAACCAGCTTGTCATCCAGGAATCCTACATCACCAGCCAGGTGCTGAATAGTGAGGAGCTGCACCGTCTTGGCTTTGGCGAGGGCCGCACCCAGGCATACTTGGACAGCTATAAACTGCACACCGGGTTTTCGACCGCCATGGCCGCAGGCAATGATGTCACCGCCCTTTACCTGTACAGCGAGCCGAACTCCATTTTGATGAGCGAGTACGCCACCGCCCAGGCTGGCCGCCCCACTGAGACCCAGATCCAGAAAACCAACCTGGAAGAGACCCTGCGCAGCATGGTGGACACCAAAACGCTGAACGATGAGCGCTGGACCCCGTATGTGGTGTCTGGCCGGCAATACTGGGTGCGGGCCGCGCATTATTATGGTGCCTGGCTGATTTCGGTGGTCAACCTGGACCGCCAGTGCAGCCAGGCAACGGATGGCATGCTGGCGTTTTCCCAGCCGGACGGCGTACTGCTGGCCGGTACCCGGCCCGAAGAAAACGAGCTGGCCCACTATATCAGCCTGACGACCGAAACCGAGGGTCTGGTGCTGGAATACTATGTACCCAGCACCGACTTACAGCTGGATAACGCCATGAACCTTGCCCTTGCCGTTGGCATTACGGCGGTGCTGGCGGCGCTCTGCTTTGTCATTTGGTACCTGCGCAGCAATGTGGTGCACCCGCTGGATGCACTGGTCAACGCGATGCGCCGCATTTCGGCGGGGGATCTTTCGGTGCGTGCCGATTGGAACCCCGTCAACCTGGAACTTCAGCAGGTGAAAGAAGCGTTCAACGTGATGCTGAACGAGATCGAAACCCTGAAAATTGAACAGTACGAGCAGAAACTGGATGCCGAGCGCCAGGAGATGGCCGCCCTGAAAATGCAGATCCGCCCGCACTTTTTCCTGAACAACTTAAAGCTGATCTATGCGTTGGCGGAAACCGGCCAGACCCAGCAGATCCAGCGGATGATTTTGCTGCTGTCCAAACATCTGCGCTATGTGATGGATTACAAACGGGAAACGACCTCGCTGCGGGACGAAACAAACTTCTGCCAGAACTATATGGAGATGACCGGCATCGGGCAGAAATTCCCGCCGTTCTGCCGCGTTACCGTCAGCCCAGACCTGCAGGAAATGCAGCTGCCCGCCATGACCCTGTTGACGCTGGTGGAAAACAGCGTGAAGCATGCTACCCACCCGGACCGCCCGCTGACGGTGCAGATCACCGCAAAGAGCCTGCCGATGGAGGGCCAAAAGCTGGTGAACATTACCGTGCGGGATAACGGCGATGGATTCCCCGAAGAAGTGATGAAAGAACTGAACTCCGGCAAGCAGGTGGCCACCGGCCACTATGGCCTGACCAACGTGCAGCGGCGCTGTGCCCTGTTGTTTGGCCCGGATTTTGCCATGACCTTTACCAACGCCGCTGCGGGCGGCGCGGTTGTGGAAATGTATATCCCGCTGCCGGATGCCGCCGAGGAAGCAAAAGAGGAGGAAAACCATGAAACTGTTGATCGTGGATGATCAGCCCGGCGTAACCGAAGGGCTTTGCCACGGCGTAAACTGGGCCCAGCTGGGGTTCAGCCAGGTGCAGGCTGTCAACAGCGTAAGGGAAGCCCGCGCCGCTATGCTGAACACGGTGCCCGATGTGATGCTGTGCGATATCGAAATGCCGGAAGAAACCGGCCTGGAGCTGTTCAAGTGGGTCAAGCAGCAGGGTTTTGCCACCCGGTGCATCTTTTTAACGGCCCACGCCAAGTTCAGCTATGCGCAGGAAGCCATGCACCTGGGCGCGTTTGATTACATCATCCAACCCGCGCCCTATTCCGAAATCAGCCAGGTGGTGGCCCGCACGGTGAAAGATGTGCAGGCCAGCCGCGACCAGAAAGAGCTGACCCAGATGGGCCGCGCTTTCAACGAGCAGGCACCGGCCATTACGGCCCAGGCGATCCGCGCGTTTTTGAGCCGCCAGCACAACGAACGGGACGTCAAGACCTTACAGGGGCTGGGGATTTTCCCCCGCAGTGACCGGGACGGCTACCTGGTGTTGATCCACATCCTGCGGTGGGAGCCGACCGCAGACCACTGGGAAAAGCAGCTGCTTGCCGTGGCGCTGAACAACATTGCCGCTGAAACTTTTGAGGTACACTCCGAACTTTCGCCCATTGCCTCGGTGGATGAACACTCTTACGCTATGCTGCTGCAAAATACTGCGGGCGAGGAGATGGATCTTGAGGGGATCATGCGCCAGCTGATGTATATCAGCAACGTAGCGCAGCAGTACCTGCGGTGCAGCATGGCGTTCTATCTGGATGATAAACTGCCTGTGCCCCAGATGCCTGATTTGTGGGAAAAACTGCTGCACATGCGGGACGAAAACGTAGCCCTGCGCAGCGGGGTGTTCCGCCTGAAAGAAGCCCCGCGCCAGCCGCATATCTTCCGCGTGCCGCAGATCCGCACCTGGAACACCCTGCTCAAAGATGGCTACCCCGAAGCGGTAGAGCAGGAGGCCATGACCCTGCTGGATGAAATGTCCGCCCGCGGCGAGATGAACGCTGATTCGCTGCGCAGCTTTTATCAGGACTTCATGCAGATGATCTACTTTACCGTGGGCGGCAGCGAGGAAAAAATTCACGAGCTGTTCTACCAGCCCGAAGCGCTGGAACTGTACCGCAACGGCATGAAGTCAGTAGACGAGATGAAAGCCCTGATCCGGTATGTGACATCCTCCTGGACAGAGCACAAGAGCGTGGATGAATCCAAAGAGCTGCTGGACAAGCTGAAACAATATATTGATGAACACCTGGAAAGTGAGCTGCGTCGTGATGAGCTGGCCGAATATGTTCACCTGAACCCTGACTATCTGACCCGCCTGATGAAAAAGCAGACGGGCTACAGCCTGAAAGAATATGTAACCCGCCGCAAAATGGAAACCGCCCGCACCCTGCTGCGCACCACAACGCTGCCGGTGGGCTTTATTGCGGCCAAACTGGGGTATAACAATTTTTCGCATTTTTCCTATACCTATAAAAAGATCATGGACGTTACCCCGCAGGAGGAACGCCACACGGAGGAAAAATGAAGCTGAAACACACGCATATTGCGGCGGGGGCCGCGGCAGCGCTGGGCATTGTGCTGCTGGCTGCCTGCGCCCGCCCCAAACAGGCGGACCCGCTGCCCGTTATCAAACTGCGCACGGTGGGTTCTTCTTCCGAAGCCGCGTGCCAGCGCATTGGCGAAGCACTGAGCGAGCTGACCGCAGAAAAGTTTGGCTTTACGGTGGAAATCTCCCAACAGTCCACCACCAACTATAATGCTGAGCTGGAACGCGAGCTGCTGCTTGGCAAAGAATCCGATGTTTTTTGCTATACGGACGCCGAAAACATGTTCAGCCTGGCCGCAGATGGCACCGCCGAACCACTGGATGACTGGCTGGAAGAGTTCCCAACGCTGAAAGAAGCTGTGAGCCAGGACCGCTGGAACTGTATGCGGTACGATGGTAAGCTGATTGCCGTTCCGGGCAATAACCCATCGGCGGTGGCCATCGGGTTTGAAGTCAGCACCAGTGTGATGGAAACGCTGGATATGGACGCAGCGCACATCCACACCATGGACGATATGCACACCCTGCTGCTGGCCGCCAAACAGCAAAATCCCGACAGCGTGCCGCTGGTGCCGCATTTTGGCCAGACCCTGTTGATGCTGGACTGCGACCCACTGAACAACGGCCTTGGCGTGCTGCTGCACAACACCGGCACCGAGGTGGTAAACCTGTACGATACCCCGGAGTACGAGGAGCTGTGCAACCAGATGCACCAGTGGTATACCGAGGGCCTGATTTTGAAGGATGCGCCCCTGACCGATGCGCCCAACACCCGCCTGATGCAGATGTACGATGGGTTTGCGTTCTCCCACCGCATTGCGGAGCAGAATGTTGTCAGCGTAACGCGCAGCACAAAACAGCGGCTGACCAGCATTGCGCTGGGCAGCAAACTGCAAAACACCAGTATTTTGAACATCGGGTGGTGCATTTCCTCCCGCAGTGAACACAAGCGCGAAGGGATGCAGCTGCTGCAATACCTGTACACAGACCGTGAAGCAGCAGACCTTTTGCTGTACGGCGTGGAGGGTGTGGACTATCGCCGCCTGGACGCTGACCATGTGACCAGTATCAATGAGCTGCCCGCCAACGAGTGGAGCACCATCCATTGGGGCCAGCCCAACTGCCAGGCCGCCAGCACCTGGGTGAATGCAGACGGCACCGAGGTGGTTTACACCGGCCCGACGGATGTGATAACCTCCGAAGCATACGGTTTTACCTACACCCCCAAAATTGAGCTGCGCCCCACGGTGAACAGCTGCCTGGAAATTGTGCGCAAGTATAACAACGCGCTGCTCAGCGGCTACCTGGACCCCGAAGAAGCGCTGCCCCTCTTCCGCTCCGAACTCCGCGCTGCCGGCATTGATAAGGTGATTGCGGATAAGCAGTACCAGCTGGAGCGATGGAAAGCGAAAAACAGTTAGAAGACAGTTAGGAGTTAGGAAGTAGGAGTTAGGAGTTTTTCAATTAGAAATGAGCAATGAGAAATTAGGAATTTGAGGTACGGCAGGGCCCGGTATGAAGATTGTATCGGGCTCTGCTTTGTTATAGCGGATAAGACGGCACACTATTTATGTTTCTCCACGGCGGGATGAGGGCATCCCGCCCTACAAACAACTTCATGTTACATCGCATATTTTTAACATATCCCCAACCCAATCTTTCTGAGCGGCGCAACGCGCCGCGGTCCACCACAATTATTCATTATTCTTTATTATTTATTCTTTTCAAAAGGCAGGGCCCAGTGCAAATTCCGCACCGGGCCCTGCCTTATTCAATTACTCATTGCTAATTTCTAATTACTAATTGTTTTACTTCGTTTTTCCTTGCCGCCGCACCAACAGGCTTAGCCTTCCAGCCCAAACCCATACTCATAATAATTTCCCGCTGCATCGCGGTAAGCATAAGCTTTTCCGTTTTCGTCTTTGAGGGAATCGGGCATATATTTGTCTTTATCATAACCGGGCACATCGTTGGGGCTGATGCAAACGCCATCGGCGTTCACGGCCAGCACGGCATCCCCGCGGGGGAGAGTGAGGGGCAGCTTGCCGGTGGGGGCAAAACAGCCAAACATCACATCCAGCGTGGCGGAACGGTAGGTGTCAAACCCGGCCAGCAGCACATCGCACAGCGGCTCCACATTGCCCAACTGCCAGGCCAGCGTTACGTTGACATTGGTGATGATCTTGCCGCCGTTTGCGTGTACCGCCGCGGCAATCTCGGTCAGCCGTTTTGCACCATGCAGCGTGGTTTCTGTGTGGGTGTCGGCCATCGGCTTGCCGTCCGCATCCACATTGCAGACGATCTTGTCCTCGCAGATATCCAGCTCCAGATAGCCGGGGGTAGCGTTAAAATATTCGCCGGAGGAGGGGGATACAAACAGCAGGGCAAAATCCGCCTGGGCGGGGTCATCCACCAGGGTGCAGGTGTCGGCCAGCTCTTTGCGCAGCGCGGCGGTGGAATCCGCGGCGTGCTCGGCATTTTTCAAAAATGCTTCGGCATAGATTTTTTTGCCCGCGCGCTTGTCGGCGGTCAGGGGCAGGGTACCGTCATTTTTCAACAGCACCACGCTGCGGCGGTGGGCATCCGCGGCGGCTTCCCAATCGCTGGGGGTGGCCACAATGCGCACGGCTTCGTCCGGGTCGCGGTAGGGGTTCTCGAACATGCCCAGGGCGAACAGTTCGGTCAGGGTGCGGGTCACGGCGCGGTCCAATGCTTCATCCGTCAGGGTCAGTTCCTCTTTGGTAAAGCCCTCCGGAATGGGGTGGGTTTCATAATAGCCATTTTTGCCGCGGTTGTAAGCTTCCATGCCGGCTTCGTTATCGAACAGGCCGCTGATGATATCCACGCCTGCATTGGCCACAGCAAAGCCGATGCGCTCCGGCACATCCAGCATCTCAACGCCCCAGGCCATGTTGTGGGCAATGCCGGTATCAGAGTTGATGTAGCCGTCAAAGCCCATCTGACCGCGCAGCATGGTGTCAATAAAGTACTTGTTGTAGGCGAAGCCATAGGGTTTCATTTCCACGGTATTGCCTGCCAGATCATGCTGCACCGCACTTTTTGCCGCGGCGGGCTTGGAATAATACGGCATAATGGAAGAAGTTCCCGCCTTGACGGCCGCGGCAAACGGAGGCAGGTGGTAGGTTTCCAGGCTGCCGGGGGTGGCGTATACGTTCCACTGGCCCGCGGCGTAATGGGGGTCAAAGCCATTTTCGCGCGCGCCGCCGCCTGGGAAGTGCTTGGTCGTTACCGCAACGCCGTCCTCGGTCACACCGTGGTCGCTGCCCTGAATACGGGGGATGATATGGGCCATGATCTCACTGATCAGGGCCGGGTCCTCGCCAAAAGTGCCATAGGTGCGCTGCCAGCGCGGGTCAGTCACAGTGTCCGCCATATACATATAGCCTTTGCGCAGGCCGCAGGCGTTCCATTCGCGGCGGATGGTATCGGCAAACTTGTCCACAAGATCAATTTTGCTGCCCTTAACGGCGGCGGCAATGCCCAGGGTGCCGGGCCAGGTTGCCAGCACGCCGCCCGCATCGTTCATACCGAACACCAGCTCGCCGTTTTCATTGCGGGAGTTGGATGCCGCCGCCACAGGGATAAAGTGCTCGCACTCCTCGCACACCGCGTCCGCCTGGTTCATCCAGTCAGCCAGGTCAGCGGGGGTGGCGTTGGCGCGCAGAATAACATGGCGGTTGAACCAGTCTTTGAGCAGGGTAGAGGTACCGGGCAGGTACTGCTCGCCGAAAATCGTTTTGCCGCGGAACTCGCCCTCATCCAGAATGCCGGTTTCATCGGTCTTTTTCTCGATATCTTTATACAGGTCCGCCATGGGGCCGGTGATGGGGTACTTGGCCATCCGCCAGTCCGAAATAAACAGCTGGGCGATCTTTTCTTTCACGCTCAGCGTTTTAACGTAAGCCGCCGCGCGCTCGGCCGGGGTGTTGCGCCAGTCATTGACAGGGGACAGCATTCCGGTGCCGTCAATATCCTTAAAGGTCAGGCCATCCTGTTCCAACACCCTGCGGTTGACGGTGGACACCACCGGCCCGTTGGGGTTGCGGTAAATCTTGATGTTGTCAGATGCTTTTGGCATGGGGAGCTCCTTTCGGTTATAAGTTAGGTAGGCGTTTGCGAAACGCCAAAAGCCGCATAAATACGGCAATTTTTTGTTGTTAA
>CAVFVI010000022.1:0-47918 GCA_963626055.1 Acutalibacteraceae bacterium | reverse complement strand
CGCAACACCACCATCCCCACCAAGAAGAGCCAGATCTTCTCCACCGCTGCTGACAACCAGCCCAGCGTTGAAGTCAACGTTCTGCAGGGCGAGCGTGAGTTTGCCCGCGACAACAAGAGCCTGGGTACCTTCCACCTGGATGGCATCGCTCCGGCTCCGCGCGGCGTGCCCCAGATCGAAGTTACCTTTGATATCGATGCCAACGGCATTGTGCATGTAAGCGCTAAGGACCTTGGCACCGGCAAGGAGCAGAGCATCACCATCACTGCTTCCACCAACATGAGCAAGGACGACATCGACAAGGCTGTTAAGGATGCTGAGCAGTACGCTGCTGAGGATAAGAAGCGCCGCGAAGATGTTGACACCCGCAACAACGCCGACCAGATGGTGTTCCAGACCGAAAAGGCTCTGGGCGAGCTGGGCGACAAGATCTCTCCGTCCGAGAAGAGCGAGTGCGAAGCTAAGCTGAACGCTTTGAAGGAAGCCCTGAAGGGCACCGATATCGAAGCCATCAAGGCAAAGCAGGACGACCTGCAGAAGGCTTTCTATGCCATCAGCGAGAAAGTTTACCAGCAGGCTGCCCAGCAGCAGGGCCAGCAGCCGGGCGCTGACGCCCAGGGTGCCGCAGGCAATGCCGGTTCCGCCCCGAAGGATGACGGCGCTGTTGACGCTGACTTCCACGAGGTGTAAGATAACAGAATAAACAGGGGGAACCCCCCTGTAACCCAAAAGGCCGCCGCCAGGCAATTCCGGCGGCGGCCATTGTGGGGTTAAGCCCCAAAGCTGCGTCCCGTCCGTAGGGGCGCACAGCGTGTGCCCGCAGTGAAATCACGTTGCCGCTTGCAGGCACAGGCTGTACGCCCTTACGGGCAAAGAACCGGCTGTTCCCATATTGGGAAAGGAATAAAAGTCAACTTACTTCAACACATAAAGGTGTGATCATATGGCAGAAAAAAGAGATTATTACGAGGTGCTGGGCATTGGCAAAAACGCCACGGATGCCGAGATCAAGAGCGCCTACCGCAAACTTGCCAAAAAGTACCACCCTGACCTGAACCCCGGCGATAAAGAAGCCGAGGAAAAGTTCAAAGAGGTCAACGAAGCCAACGATGTGCTTTCCGACCCGCAGAAACGCCAGCGCTATGACCAGTTCGGCTTTGCCGGTGTGGACCCCAACTATGCAGCTGCCAACGGCGGCGGTGCAGGCGGGTTCAGCGGCGGTTTTGGCGGCGTGGACCTGGGTGATATCTTTGGCGATATCTTCGGCGGTGGTTTTGGCGGCGGGTTCAGCGGCTTCGGCGGCGGTTCTTCCGCCCGCAGCGCCAACGCACCCCGCAAAGGCCACGATATCCAGGCCAGCGTGATCCTGACCTTTGAGGAAGCCGCCCATGGCTGCTCCAAAAAGATCACCATCAACCGCCAGGATACCTGCCCCGACTGCGGCGGCACCGGTGCGGCCAAGGGCACCAGCCCCGAAACCTGCCCCGACTGCGGCGGCCGTGGTTATGTTGTAACCCAGCAGCGCACCCCCTTTGGCGTTATGCAGAGCCAGCAGCCCTGCAGCCACTGCGGTGGCCGCGGCACCATTATCCGCAACCCGTGCAAGACCTGCCGCGGCACCGGCAAGACCGCTGCGCGCAAGAGCCTGGAGATCAATATCCCCGCGGGTATTGATGATGACCAGAACATTGCACTGCGCGGCCAGGGCGATGCCGGTTCCAACGGCGGCCCGGCCGGCGATGTGATCGTGCATGTGACCGTTAAGGCCGATCCGATGTTTGAGCGTGATGGGTACGATGTTACCATCCATGTGCCCATCACCTTCAGCCAGGCTGTTCTGGGCGATGACGTTGAGGTGCCCACCGTGGATGGCCGCATTGTGCAGCATATCCCCGAAGGCACCCAGAGCGGCACCAAGTTCCGCCTGCGCGGCCAGGGTATCCAGTACCTGAACGGCCGCGGCCGCGGCGACCAGTATGTGATCGTCGATGTTGAGATCCCCAAAAAGGTCACCCGCGCCCAGCGCGAAGCCCTGAAAGCATTTGAGGACAGCATGAAAGAGGATAACTACGAAAAGCGCAAGGGCTTCTTCAAGAACCTGCGTGACCGGTTCTCCTAATGCAATAACATGCCCCCGCCTGGTAATGCAGACGGGGGCGTTTTTGTGCTGGTGGGGGCGTGGTTCGTTTTGCCGTATTGTGAACGGGTAAGCAAAGATGACCTCTTTGTGTTCTATATAATATATTAGAGTTTTTTCGCCGAGGCCTTTTTTGCAAAAAAGGCCGGAAAACCCCCGTAACACTCCCGTATTGCACTTTCGCCAATCATCATGTATAATAAAACTGTCTGTAAGCAACCTAAAGCAGGGAGGGCTTCATGCAAAAAATCAAAGATTTCTGCAAGCGGCACCGCCTGCTGTGGCTGACTTTGCTGGTGGCGCTGGCTGCCGCCGCTGTGGCCGCGTGGGCCGGGTTTGACCTTGGCCAGCGGGTGGATAATCAGCCGGTGTATGAGATCGTCAACGATGACTATACCCGTACCGTGGCCATTCCCGCCACGGCGGACGCTGCAGCGCAGGATGACGGAACAACCGGGCTGTACCTGCCCGTTCCGCTCAAAAGCGGGCAGCGCATTTACGGGGTTCGGCTGGACCTGACCACCCATAACTGGGCGTTCCGGCAGGGTACCCTGTACGCGGCGCTGCTGGATGCAGACGGCAGCACCGTGGCGAACGGCCAGCTGGACTGCATTACCATCAAGGATAACACCTTTGCGGCCATCACCTTTGCCGTACCCTATACCGCCCCCGGCGCAGCCGATGCGGAACAGGATTATGACCTGGCAAACCCCAACATGACCCTGCGTTTGTGGTATACCCCCGGCGATGACTGGGATGTGTACCACCTGCTGGGCCTTTGGACGGATGCCGACACCAGCCAGCAGATGACCCGCCAGAATGCAAACGGCACAACGGATTCCATCGCCGGGCACCCGGCACTGCAATATGTCGTCAATGATTCCGGCAGCTGGTCCCATGTGATCTCCCGCCTGCTGGGCGTGCTGACCTTTGCGGCGGTGGTGGCGGGCTTTATCCTGCTCACCCACCGTGCCAAATTGTGGCAGGTGGTGCTGGTGTGCGGCGCGGTGCTGGGCGTGGCGTTTGCCTTTTTAACGCCGCCCCTTGTCGGCCCTGACGAATACACCCACCTGGCCAAATGCTACCGCCAGTCCAGCACATTGCTGGGCCAGCCGGTGGCGGACGAGGATGACATGCTGCTGGTGCGCAGCTGCGATGCCCCCTACTTCCAGAACCATACCGGTGATATCGGCATTTACGCTTACAAAGAAATGCTGGAACACCTGGGAGATGCGGGCTGCAGCGGGGAAACGGTTGTCAGTTCCGATACCTATGTAACGACTGACCCCATCAACAATGCGCTGTACCTGGGCCAGATCGCCGGCATCACGCTGGCGCGCGTGATGGGGCTTGGCTTCCATGGCATGCTGCTGTTGGGGCGGCTGTGCAACCTGGCGCTGTATCTGGCGCTGGCCGCGGCTGCCGTTAATGTGGCCCCTCAGCGGCTGCGCGGCATTTTTGCCGGGGTGGCGCTGCTGGCCCAGCCCTTGCAGCTGGCGGGCAGCCTTTCGGCAGATGCCGCTGTGCTGGGGTATCTCTTCTGCTTTACTGCGCTCTGCCTGACCCTGCGCACCCGCCCGGCCCGCTGGCCGGAAACGGTGGCTGCTGTGGTGCTGGCGGCGCTCATCGGCCCGGCCAAGGCAATTTATCTGCCCGCCGTGCTGCTGATCTTTATGATTCCCGATGCCAACCTTGCCCTGCCCGGCAAGCGCTGGCCGGTTGGCCCCATTGCCAAAGTTCTGGCGCTGGTGCTGGCCGCCGTCGGCTGGGTGCAGGTCAATATGGGCGCTGCTTTGTACGCGGCCCGCGATGTGGATACCGTGGGTATCCTGCGTGCCGGTGGTGCCGCCGCGGTTGGTGCCGCCCTGCTGGCGCTGCTGTACTGGAAGATCCGCCGCGACCCCAAAAAGAAAAAAATCTTTTTGGGTGCCATTGCCGCGGTCGTGGTGCTGGCCATCCCGGTTGGGCTGTATAAGCTGACCCACATGTGGGGCGGCTTAACGCCGGAACAGCTGGTTGGATCCATCCAGGAAAACGGCGATTCCATCTACACCTATTCCGCCGGGTATATCTGCCGCAACCTGCCCAACACGGCCAAACTGCTGCTGCGCTCTTTCAGCGCACAGGGGGCGCAGTGGGTGCAGGGGGTGCTGGGCACAGCCCTGGGCGAACCCATTGTGTACACCGTGGATGCCAGCTGGGTGCTGGGTGTTGGCTTTATCCTGGCTTTGCTGGCCGCGGCGCTGCCGCAGGCGGGGGAGACCGTACCGCTGGGCCGCCGCACCAAAGCGGGCGTTTGGGGCATTGTTCTCTGCGTGATTGCCCTTTCGTTTGTCACGGCGCTCAACTGGACCCCCATCAACTATACCACCATTTTTGGCCTGCAGGGGCGCTACTGGCTGCCCGTGCTGCCACTGGTGCTGGCGCTGGTACACCACAACCGCACCTTTGCCGTGCAAAAGCCCGCAGGGCGCAAGGCAGTATTTGCCATGCTCTGCCTTACTTCGTTCGTCATTCTGCAAGGCGCGGGATTGTACGCGACCTTCCAGATGCCGTCATAAACTATTATTTTATACGCTTTGTATAATACAGAAAGGAACATTACCATGACTGTTACCCGTAATACCATCATTGCCGAAATCCTGCAGAACGATCCTTCCCAGGGCTGCGTGCCCATCTTCCTCAGCACCGGTATGCACTGCCTGGGCTGCATGGCTGCCCATGGCGAGACCGTGGAGCAGGCCTGCATGGTCCACGGCGTGGACCCCGACGAACTGTGTGCCGAACTGAATGACTACTTTGCACACCTGTAAGCCTGTGCCGCACCTGGATGCGCGGCTGGCCGCCGCGGCTGCCTATGTGCGGCCCGGCCATATTGCCGCCGATATCGGGTGTGACCATGGAAAACTCAGCGCGTGGCTGGCGGGCAGCGGTTGCTGCCCGCTTGTTTTTGCATGCGATCTGCGGGAAGGCCCGCTGCAAAAAGCCCGCGCAACCTGCGCCCCCTGGGCGGATAAGATCCAGTTCCGCCTTGGCTCCGGATTGGGCGTGCTGCAGCCGGGGGAGGCAACGGAGATCATCATTGCCGGCATGGGGGCCGAAACGGTGCTGGAAATCCTGGATGCCGCCCCCTGGGTGCGGGATGAACGATATAACTTTGTCTTTGTACCTGCCACCAAGCACAGTGTTTTGCGCAAGGGCCTTGCCCAGCGCGGCTTTGCCTTAAAAAGCGAGACACTGTGCCGCGCAGCCGGGCGGCTGTATACCGTGATCAACGCGCAGTATACCGGCCAGGCGGTGGAGCCCACCGGCCTTGCCTGCCTGTGCGGCAAAACGCAGGGCCAGCCCGAAGCCCAGGCTTACCGCGAACAGCAGCTGGTCAAACTGAAAAAATACCGCCTGGGCCTTGAACCCGGCCCGCAGGCGGATGGGGTAGATGCCCTGATACAGCAAATGGAGGATGGATTATGGCCGTAAACATACAGCAGGTTCTGGAAATTCTGGAACAGATCGCCCCGCCGGAGCTGGCTTGCAGCTGGGATAACGTGGGCCTTTTGGTGGATGCCGGACGCCCGGTCACTTCCATCATGACGGCACTGGATATCACCGCCGATGTGGTGCGGGATGCCGCTGAACAGGGGTGCGAGCTGATCGTAAGCCATCACCCGGTCATTTTTGACCCGCTGCGCCGCGTGACAGCGCAGGATGTTCCCGCGCTGCTGCTGCAAAACGGCATTTCGGCCATCTGCATGCACACCAATCTGGATGCCGCCCCCGGCGGTGTGAACGATGTGCTGGCAGATCTGCTGCGCATTGAGAACCGCCATAATTTTGCCGATAACTGCGGCCGCATCGGCACGCTGAATGTGCCCACCACAGCCCAGCAGCTGGCCGAAACCTGCAGCAAGATGCTGCACACCCGCTGCAAGTTTGTGGAAGCCGACCACTCGGTGGAAAAGCTGGCCGAAGTGAGCGGTGCAGGCGGCAGCTACCTGCAGGAGGCCATTGACGAGGGCGCAGACTGCCTGGTGACCGGCGAAGCCGCCCACCACATTGCCATCCTGGCAAAACAGAAGGGCGTTGGCCTGGTTGTGGCCGGGCACTGGGGAACCGAGCACCCGGTGGTGTTTGCCCTGGCGGATGCCCTGACCGAACGCCTGCCTAAAGAGATCACCGTGGCCCCCAGCCGGGCCGATGTTGACCCCTACAGCTACCTGTAACCCCTGCGGCGGCTGAACACCATGGGGCGGGATGAACCCCATCCCGCCGCACGGGAAGGATGCTGCCGCTTTTTATAAAACCCCGCCCCAAAAGAAAAGGAGTACCACCATGGCATTGGATGCCGCGACCCTTGCGCTGGTCGCAAATGAACTGAACAGCACCCTGCTGGATGCAAAAATTGATAAAATTTTTGAGCCGACGCGGGATGAAGTGCTGATGACCCTGCGCACCCGCACCCAGACGTTCAAACTGCTGCTGTCTGCCCGCAGCGGTTCGGCGCGCGTCTGCCTGACCAAGGAAAGCTTTGAAAACCCGCTTACCCCGCCGGGCTTTTGCATGCTGCTGCGCAAACACCTGACCGGCGGCCGCCTGACCGGGCTGCATATGGAACCCGGCGACCGTATTGTGTTTTTTGACTTTTTGTGCACCAATGAGATGGGCGACCTGGTAACCAACACCCTGGCTGCCGAGCTGATGGGCCGGTATTCCAACCTGGTGCTGATCCAGAGCGGCAAGATCATTGATGCATTAAAGCGGGTGGATTTTGAGGACAGCGAGATCCGCCAGCTGCTGCCCGGCCTGCCGTATACGCTGCCGCCCAAACCCAATAAGCCGGATTTCCTGGCAACCAGCGCCGCCGCTATGGTGGCCGCTGCCTGCGAAAAAGACCTGCCGGTGGCTTCGGCACTGGGCAAAGCGGTCGGCGGCGTTGGTCCCGTTGTTGCGCGGGAGGCCGTGTGGCGTGCCTTTGGCGGCGAAACGCCCCTGCTGGCCTGTGACCTGGACGAAACGCAGAAACAGGCCCTGTGCGCTGCAATCGAAAACCTGAAGGATGAGCACGCCGCAGGCGGCACCCCCACGGCAGTGCGCATTCCCCAGCCGGACGGCGTGAACAAACCGGTGGAGTTCAGCTTTTTTACCCCGCAGCAGTATGGCAGTGCGGCCATCCTGACGCAGTACCCCACCTACAGCGAGCTGCTGGAGGACTATTACGCCACCAAGGACCGCGCCGAGCGGTTGAAACAGAAGAGCCGCGAGCTGTATAAAGCCGTGCATAACCTGTATGAGCGCGCCGTGCGCAAACAGTCCGCCCGGCGGGAAGAACTGGCCCAGAGCGAAAAGGCCGATACCCTGCGCCTGTATGGCGAGCTGCTGCAGGCCAACCAGTGGGCCATCCAGAAAGGCGACCGCCAGGCAACGGTGCAGAACTACTATACCGGCGAGGATGTGACCATCCGCCTGGACCCCCGCCTTGGCCCCAACGAGAACGCGCAGAAATACTTCCGCGATTATAAAAAGAAGCAGACCGCCGGCCAGATGCTGAAAAAGCTGCTGATCGAGGGCGAGGATGAGATCGAATACCTTGCCAATGTTCTGTATGAGGTAGAAACCGCCCCCGGCGAGCAGGCCCTGAACGAGGTGCGCGCCGAGCTGAAAAGCCAGGGCTACCTGAAATACTATAAACAGCGGGAACGCAAACAGAAACCGGCGGATTTCCTGCGTTACCGCTCCAGCGATGGCTTTGAAATTTTGATCGGGCGCAACAACCTGCAAAACGATAAGCTGACCCTGCACGCCGCCCGCGGCAAGGATGTCTGGTTCCATGTACAGAAAGCCCCCGGCAGCCATACGGTGGTTATGAGCCGCGGCGAGGATGTGCCGGATACCACCAAACAGGAAGCAGCCGAACTGGCCGTGCTGCACTCCAGCCAGAACGGCGGTGCCAAGGTGCCGGTGGATACCACCGAGGTGCGCAACATCTGGAAAGCCAACGGTGCCCGCCCCGGCATGGTGCTGTATAACGATTACACAACCGTCTATATCACCCCGCGCGCCGGGCTGGAAGAGCAGCTAAGGGAAAAATAAGAGAAAATAAACCGAAAACCATTGGTCGGGGCTTGCTTTGCCTGCGTTTGCAAAGTGCGCCCCGGCTTTTTGCTTTCACGCAGGTCTTGCACCTGCAAAATATTCGTAATTTTCCTGGCTTTCCAATAGACATTATCAAAGTACCGGCCCTGGATTTGAAAAGAATGAAAAGATTTTATGAAGGGAATGCGAAACTTGCAGGATTGACGAGACAAATAAGAGTTGAAATGATATAATAATTTAACAAAGCAAGGGAGCAAATCGAATGAGAATTTTGATTACAGGCTTTGACCCGTTCGGCGGGGAAAGCATCAATCCAGCTTACGAGGCTGTTAAAATGCTGCCGGATGAAATTGCCGGGGCGCAGATCATCAAGCGGGAGATCCCGACGAGCTTTGCCCGCGGCACTGCGGAAGTGGTGCGCCAGATTAAACTTTGCCAGCCGGACCTGGTGCTGAACGTAGGCCAGGCGGGCGGTGCAGCTGGTTTGCGTGTGGAACGGGTGGCCATCAACCTGGCGGATGCCCGCATCCCGGATAACGACGGCGCACAGCCGGTGGATGAACCGCTGGTACCGGATGGAGCCCCGGCATATTTTGCCACCCTGCCGGTCAAAGCCATGGTGCGAGGGGTGCAGGCAAAGGGCTACCCATGCCAGCTGTCTTATACGGCGGGTACTTACGTCTGCAATGCGGTCATGTATACTGTGCTGCATACTGTGCTGCATACTGTGCAAAGCTATCCCAATATGCGGGCGGGCTTTGTGCATGTACCCTATGCCACCAGCCAGCTGGAGGGCAAAGCCGAGGGCATTCCGGCCATGCCGCTGGCGGACATTACCGCGGCCCTGACAGCTGCCATTGAAGCCGCTATGCAGAATACGACTGATTTGAAAGAGCAAATGGGAAAGCTGGACTGAACCAACAGCCCTGGCAGACAGTATAGAGAGGAAAAGAGGGAAGTAAGATGCTGAACAACCAAGAAATCGAAAACCTGCGCTATTACCGTGATTGCCTGAATAAAGAGTATAACATGAACCTGAAGCGCAGCGATATCCAGACATATTATACCATGGTAAATGTGTGCAACTGCTGCCAGCAGGAAAAGCATGTGGTCTACAGCATCAAACCACTTTCCCGCTGGAAGCTGCTTACGGCCCAGCGCCCGCGTTACCACGCAGATAAACCAAACCGCACGAGCAGATAATATTGACGAATCACACTGCGCGTGCTATACTAGCAATCAACCATCGGAGGGTTGATTGTTCACAAGAAACAATGGCTGGATAAGATGCCGGGCTGAAATGCCCGTGTCTTATCCAGCCTTTTTTGTGGGGCGGCTGCCGTCCGGTGGAACAATACGAACAAAGGATGCTGAATATGGAAAAGAACACGACCTTTACCCAAGGCAAAATTTTGCAGCCGTTGATTCTGTTTGCGCTGCCGGTGCTGTTTGCCCTGTTTTTGCAGGCCATGTACGGCGCGGTGGACCTGTTGATCGTGGGCAAGTTTGCCACATCGGCGGATGTTTCGGCGGTATCCACCGGCTCGCAGATTATGATGACGCTGACAAACCTGGTTAGCAGCTTTGCCATGGGCACCACGATTTTGCTGGGCCAGCAGATTGGCTGCGGCGAAAAGCAGAAAGGCGGCCGCACGGTTGGTACGGCCATCGTTATGTTTGCCGTGATTGCGCTGGTTATGATGGCGGCGCTGGTGCTGTTTGCTCCGCAGATCAGCAGCATCATGAACGCTCCGGCGGAAGCATTTGATAAAACCGTCAGCTATGTGCGCATTTGCGGCTGCGGTATGCTGGTGGTTGTGGCGTATAATTTGATTGGCTGCATCTTCCGCGGGCTGGGCGATTCCAAAACGCCGCTGTTTACCGTCGCGGTTGCCTGTGTCTGCAATATTGCGGGGGACCTGCTGCTCTGCGCCGGGTTCAAAATGGGCACGGCGGGCGCTGCGTTTGCCACGGTGTTTGCCCAGGTCATCAGCGTGGTGGTGTCCTTTGCGGTGATCCGCAAAAAGGAACTGCCGTTTGAGATGCACCGCAAGGATATCAGGGTCCATGGCAAGACGCTGCGCAAAATGGCGGGCCTTGGCGCACCCATTGCCCTGCAGGATCTGCTGGTCAGCATTTCGTTTCTGATTATCTTGGCCATCGTCAACGCCATGGGCGTTACGGCTTCGGCGGGCGTTGGCGTGGCGGAAAAGGTCTGCGCCTTTATCATGCTGATCTCCTCGGCGTTCATGCAGTCCATTTCGGCCTTTGTGGCGCAGAACTATGGCGCAGGCCGCATGGACCGCGCCAAAAAGGCGCTACACTACGGCGCGATTGTTTCGTTCATTATCGGCGTGGGGATGTTTTTTCTGTCGTTCTTCCATGGCGATGTGCTGGCGGGCGTTTTCTCGTCTGACCCCAGCGTAATTGCCGCGGCGGCGGATTACCTGAAAGCCTATGCCATCGACTGCATGTTCACCGCCATTTTCTTCTGCTACACCGGTTTTTACAATGGCATTGGCCGCACCCGGTTTGTCATGCTGCAGGGCATCATCGGCGCGTTTGGCGTGCGTGTGCCGGTATCCTATTTTATGAGCATCCAGCCCAACCTGTCCTTGTTCCACATCGGCCTTGCCACGCCGATGTCCTCCATTGTTCAGCTGCTGCTCTGCCTTGGCTTTATGGCATACCTGAAAAAGAAAAAAGTGCTGTAATGATGCAGCAGTAAAAACAGCGCCCCGGCCAGGTAATAAGGCTGGGGGCGCTGTGCGCTTTATAAGAGATGGATTATTTGTATAGGTCTTTGGGCAGATACTCCACGGCGGTCAGTTTGCCATCCTGGTAAAACGCGCCGTACAGGCGCAGGCGGAGATGCTTTAAGGCCCAGTTATCCTGAATCAGCTTTTTGCAATGCTCAATATCAGACCTTGGCATGGCAATGCCGTAAATGTAGTTGTTGTTCCGGGAATCTACCTTAATATCCAAAATGATTTGGGCAATCGCCCAGCGAAAATTTGTGCCGCGCCTGGAAAGCATGGGAGTGCCGTCACTTTTCAGATTGCCCTTTGCTTCAATGCAATATGTATTGCCTTTGTGCTTATCGTTTTCCAGCTTAAAAACAAGGTCAACGCCGTGTTCTCTCCTGGCGGCATCTGCCACAGTGACCATGCGCCGGTGCGTGGTGCGGCCTTTCTGGTGCAGATAATTCTGTACACCTTCAATTACCTGGTTTTCGGTTAATAAATCTTGAACTTTTTCCATGATAGCACAGCCTTTGTCGAGATGTTGGGGGAGAAAAGAAGGTATTCTTAATATATGATATCATGAAGCGGGGAAGAATGCGAGAGGGAAGGGAGCAGTTCGAATTCTCGGCACTCCCAAAGAGCTCTATATGGCAAGCGGGCGCGGATTCTCCCGCGCCCTCGCAAACAGTCCACTGGACTGTTTGTGTCCCGCTGCGGCGGGAGCGGGCTGTTCGAATCCCGCCACTCCGTGAAAAACAAAAAGCTCTTTCACCAAACGGTGAAAGAGCTTTTTGTGTCTGGAGTGTAACGATAGGATTTCAGAAAACGCGGATATAGCAACGGTTTGCTGGCAGTTAGCAAAAAAGCCGTTACTATCGCTTAAGTGGTATGCTCTGCGCGCCACGCATCATGTGCCGCAATATATTCGATCACTTCCAACGGCTTCATTTTGCGATCCCGAAACTGAACATGAGATTTAGCATAATCCCCGGTCTTAAAGTTGATTTTTATGGTGCTTTCGTGGTACAGAGTGATTTTGGTTTTGTGGTAATCAAAACACCAATCAGCTAAATGCGTGGTGATAATTACAGATTGATATAGAAAACGGCACTTAAACCCTTTTTCGGTGCATTTGTCTGCAATGGACTGACGCAGAGCCTTTTCGTATGCCGCGGCGCGTAATTCGGATGCGGTTTTCCGTGTTAAAACTCTTGTATGCATGGTATCCGAAGTGCAGAAAGTGCAGTGTTTTAAAAATGTTTCTCCAAATTCGGGATATGGCTCCGTGAAAGCGACTTGGCGCTTTCGACCGCAAATAAGACATTCGCATTCGTACTGACGCATCGTGCCCAGCCCCCTGTAGCATAACAAAAAACTCCTCTGAAACCAAAGTTTCAGAGGAGTTTGGTCGGAGTGACGGGATTCGAACCCACGGCCTCTTGGTCCCGAACCAAGCGCGCTACCAACTGCGCTACACCCCGAAAAAAAATCCGCAGCAACTTGGCTGCTGCGGTGGTTGGGGATGAGAGAATCGAACTCCCACAAACGGAGTCAGAGTCCGTCGCACTACCATTATGCAAATCCCCATTGCATGTTTGTTAAGTGGCTTTGCTTTCGCGCTGCCCTCAACGCTTAGTTATTATAGCGGACTGGCAGGTATTTGTCAACACGTTTTTTGAAGTTTTTTTAATAAAATGTAGAAACAACGAAGCAACGAGCATAAAATACAGAACAGCTTAAGGAATGACAAAATATGTGCGCTTTCGCTCCGGCTGGCCGCCGCAGTCTGACTGCAAAAACAGGTAATGTACCGCTGTGCAATACCGCGCAAAAGGCGGCGGGAGATCGGGAACACCGGCAGCCCGCAGCGCGTTCAACCCAGAAAATCCATAGGAAATAAAGCACTATGTCTAAAAATTAACATATACAATAGAATTTTTCCGTGGAAAGTCAAACAGAGCGGCGGCATTAGCAACCCATAAAGAATTTGCTTTTTAGTATAAACATTCGACTTTGTATTACGGTTTGCGGCCCTTTCTTCTTGACTTGTACGGCAAAAATGTTACAATAATACTGTATTTATTTTGCCTTTTGGGAAAGGATACCCCTTTTGTAAGGTAGCAATGTGCCCCAAAAGCCTGAAAATTGCCTGGGTTTCATTTTGATAAATGCAGGCGTTTTTTGTTTTTGCGGCTATGGAACGACATCGGCCCGGCGGTTCAGCTTTTTTTGATTCGGCTGGCAGCGGGGGCAATGACGGTTTGACTTTATAAAAAGGTGTATCGGCGATCGCTGTGATCAGCGGGGACGGGGTGACCGGCTCCGTAGCTTTCCATAACAGGGCAGACAATGAAATGGGGGAAATGAGTCCATGTTTAAATCCCTGAAGCGCTCTGCTAAGGGTGCCGCAGTGCCGCATGAGAAGGGCACGGCCGGGATGGCTACCGTAACAATGGCCACGCCTGCGCACGTGATCATTCCCATGTCGATGCACATTGGTGCGCCTGCAGAGCCGGTCGTCAAAAAAGGCGATCAGGTCTGTGTTGGTACGCTCATCGGCAAAGCCGGCGGCTTTGTCAGTGCCAATATCTATTCCAGCGTTTCGGGCACGGTTGAGGGCGTTGCACCGTTCCGCATGGTCAACGGTTCTACCTGCCAGGCGGTTGCGATTGTATCCGATGGCCAGCAGACGGTTGACCCGGCCTGTGTGCCGCCGGTTGTGACCGATAAAAAGAGCCTGATGGCAGCTGTGCAGGCCTGTGGCCTGGTTGGCCTTGGCGGCGCCGGTTTCCCGACGCATGTCAAGCTGGCAGCAGAGGGTATTGACACCCTGCTGATCAACGCAGCCGAGTGTGAGCCGTATCTGTCCACCGATACGCGCGAGATGCTGGAATGCAGCGATACGATCCTTTCCGGCATTACTGCCGTCATGAAGTATTGCAACATTCCTAACTGCATCATCGGCATCGAGCGCAACAAGCCGGAGTGCATTGACCTGATGTGCTCCCTGGTGCGTGATATGCAGGGTGTTTCGGTCAAGCCGCTGCCCATGCGCTACCCGCAGGGCGCTGAAAAAACGCTGGTTGAAACCTGCACCGGCCGCGAAGTGCCGCAGATCGGTCCTTCCGGCAAGCCGGGCCTGCCCGCAGATGTACATTGCATCATCATGAACGTGACCAGCGTTTCTACCCTGGGCAAGTTCCTGAAGACCGGTGTGCCCCTGACCACCAAGCGCGTTACCGTGGAGGGCGACGCCATTGCCAAACCGCAGAACATTGAAGTGCCCATCGGCACCCTGTACCGCGATGTGATCGAAGCATGCGGCGGCATTAAGCCGGATGTGGAGCTGGGCAAGATCATCTTTGGCGGCCCCATGATGGGCGGTGCTTCGCCGAGCGCTGATTACCCGGTATTGAAGCAGAACAATGGCCTGCTGCTGTTCAGCCGCAAAATGGCCACCCTGCCGGAGCCTGACCCCTGCATCCGCTGCGGGCGCTGCATTGCTGCCTGCCCTATGGGCCTGGAACCGGTCGAAATTCTGGAAAACTTTGCCGAAAAGGATTTTGATGCGCTGAAAGCACGCTGCGTGGATCTGTGCGTGGCCTGCGGCAGCTGCACCTTTGCCTGCCCGGCCAAGCGCCCTGTGGCCCAGAACATGGGCCTGGCAAAGGCCTGGTACATGGGCGAACTGCGCAAAGGAGGGAAATAAGGAATGGATGATCGTCTGATCGTAACCGCCTCGCCCCATATCCGGGACAATGCGACCACCCGCGGCCTGATGGGCAACGTGCTGATCGCGCTGGTACCCAGCATTGTGGCGTCGGGGCTGATTTTTGGCATGCGTGCAATCCTGCTGGTTGCAGTGACCACCCTTGCCTGTGTTGTTTTTGAGTACCTGTACTGCAAACTGATGCACAAGCCCAACCCGGTGGGGGATCTTTCCGCCTGCGTTACCGGCGTGATCCTGGCTTTGAACATGCCGGTCAGCATGCCGCTGTGGATCGCCATTGTGGGCGCGCTGGTTGCTATTGTTATCATCAAGCAGCTGTTCGGCGGCCTGGGCTATAACTTTGCGAACCCCGCACTGGTTGGCCGTATCGTGCTGTTCCTGGGCTTTACCTCCCGCATGACGGCTTACGTTTACCCGGATATGGCAGTGGATGCCCTGGCATCCGCTACCCCGCTGAACGCAGCTGTTGACCTGCACAGCGTCAGCTTTGTGGATATGCTGCTGGGCATCCATGGCGGCATGATGGGCGAAACCTGCGTGATCGCCATCCTGCTGGGCCTGGCTTACCTGCTGTTTACCCACACCATCGAGTTCACTATCCCGGCTTCCATCGTTGGCACCATGTATGTGCTGACCCTGCTGGCCACCCGTGACCCGTACATTGCCCTGCTGGACTGCATGTCCGGCGGCCTGCTGTTCGGCGCCGTGTTTATGGCGACCGACTATGTGACCAGCCCGTTCACCACCAAGGGCAAGCTGTTCTATGGCGTGTTCATCGGCCTGGTCACCTTCCTGATCCGTAATTTTGCCAGCATGAACGAAGGCATGAGCTTCGCCATCCTGCTGGGCAACCTGATGACCCCGTGGTTCAATGCCTGGGGCCACCAGACCCCGCTGGGCTACAAAAAGCCCCAGAAAGCTGCGAAAGGGGGTAAGGAATAATGGCTGAAAACAATGCAAAGGCTCCGGAGCAGGAATCCAACTTTAAGGCACTGGTTCTTCCGGTCATTGTTCTGGTTGTGATCTGCCTGGTCTGCAGCGCGCTGCTGGCTGTGCTGAACAACGCAACCGCACCCATCATTGAAGCCAACACCAAGGCCGAAACCCTGGCGGCTTATCTGTCCGTTCTGCCGGAAGGCACCACGGCGGATGACCTGCAGGATGTTGCTGTTACCACCGCTAATGTGACCGGCGCAGTCAAGACCGCAGACGGCATGGCCGTTGTGCAGTCCACCGCAGCAGGCTACAGCGGCAACCTGGTTACCGTGTACGCTGCATTTGATACTACCGGCACCCTGACCGCTCTGTCTGTGGATGCTTCCACCCAGACCACCGGTATCGGTTCCAAGACGGGCGAAGAAAGCTTCTACGGCGGTTATGTCGGCTGGAGCGCTTCCCAGCAGGTAGAGGTTGGCAACCCCGTTGATGCAATCGGCGGCGCTACCATCTCTTCCCGTGCAGTTGTCAGCGCCATCAACAGCGCGATCGACTGCTACAATAATGAAATTGCGGGGGTGGCTTAAAATGGCTGAAAAACAAAGCAAATGGCGCATTTTTACCGCCGGCATCATCCGCGAAAACCCGGTTCTGCGCCTGGTTCTGGGCTGCTGCTCGGCACTGGCTGTTACCACCACGGTATCCGGCGCTTTGGGCATGGGCCTGGCCATGACGTTCGTTCTGGTCTGCTCTAACATCGTTATTTCGGCGCTGCGCAAGGTCATTCCGGCCAAGGTGCATCTGCCGTGCTACATCGTTATCATCGCAACCTTCGTTACCATCGTTCAGATGGTGCTGCAGGCCTATGTGCCCGCACTGTACAAGTCTCTGGGCGTGTTCCTGGCCTTGATCGTTGTCAACTGTATCATTCTGGGCCGTGCCGAGATGTTTGCCTGCAAAAACAGCGTTGTGGATTCTGCACTGGATGGCCTGGGCATGGGCTGCGGCTACATCCTGACCATGCTGCTCATGTCCTCCGTGCGTGAGATTCTGGGCAACGGCACCTGGATGGGCATTACCATCATTCCGGAAAGCGTTGACCGCATGAGCCTGATGAACCAGGCCCCCGGTGGTTTCTTCGTGTTCGGCTGCCTGATGGCACTGTGCGTGTACATTGAAAAGAAGCTGAACAAGCCCATTGAGCGCAAGACCTGCGGCGATGTGATGCTGGAAGAAATCGACAAAGCAAAAACCGAGGAAGGGGGTGCTAAGGAATGAGCCAGACTGTTGCAACCTTTGCTACCATCTTCTTTAGCATGATCCTTGTTAATAACTATGTTCTGGTCCAGTTCCTTGGCATCTGCCCGTTTTTGGGCGTTTCCAAAAAGCTGGATTCCTCCGTTGGTATGGGCGCGGCTGTTATTGTGGTCATGGTGATTGCAACCGCCGTTACCTTCCCGCTGCAGATCTTTTTGCTGGATGCCAACGGCCTGGGCTATATGCAGACGGTCATCTTTATTCTGGTCATCGCCGTGCTGGTCCAGCTGATCGAAATTGTGCTGAAGCGTTATGTTCATGCACTGTATCAGTCCCTTGGCGTGTACCTGCCGCTGATCACCACCAACTGCTGTGTGTTGGGCGTGACCATCCTGGCTGTGCAGGACTACACCAAGGTTGTGGCTGAGCAGGGCTTTGGCATGGCTTATGCCGAAGCTTTGATCTGCGCCGCCGGTGCAGGTGTGGGCTTCCTGGTTGCCATGCTGCTGTTCTGCGGCGTTCGCCAGCGCGTGGAGCGCTCCAACCCGCCGGAAAGCTTTAAGGGCCTGCCCATCACGCTGGTGTCTGCTGCCATTACTGCCATGAGCTTTATGGGCTTTGGCGGTCTGGTAGAAAACATCATCGCCGCACTGATGTAAGGGGGAGAAATCAATGAATAGTATTGCCTTCGCCGTCATCGTGCTTGTTGTTCTGGGCTTGGCGGGCGGCATTATTCTGGTGCTGGCTTCCAAGTTTATGGCTGTGTACGAAGACCCGCGCATTGCGCAGATCACCGAATGCCTTGCAGGCGCCAACTGCGGCGGCTGCGGCTATGCCGGCTGTGCCGACTATGCAAAAGCGATTGTTGAAAACGGCGCACCCACCAATAAGTGCGCCCCCGGCGGTGCAAAAGCCACCGAGGCTGTCAATGCCATCATGGGCACCGAAAGTGCCAGCGGCCCGGCCCTGCACGCTGTTGTAAACTGCAACGGCGGCAACGGCAACTGCGGTACCCGCTTTGAATACCACGGCATTCCCACCTGTGCCGCTGCTGCTGCCATTGCCGGCGGCCCCAGCGCCTGCGCATTTGGCTGCCTGGGCTATGGCGACTGTACCCGTGCCTGCCAGTTCGATGCCATCCATGTGGTAAACGGCAGCGCTGTTGTGGACCGCGAAAAGTGTACCGGCTGCTCCGCCTGTGTGGCAGCCTGCCCGCACCATGTTATCAGCCTGAAGCCGATGGCTCCGCAGCCCGCTGTGCTGTGCTCCAACAAGGATAAGGGTCCCGCTGTGATGAAAGCCTGCAAGGCTGGCTGCATTGCCTGCGGCATGTGCGTGCGCAACTGCCCGCAGCAGGCCGTTACCCTGGTCAACAATGTTGCCGTTATCGATTATTCCAAGTGCTCCTCCTGCGGCACCTGTGTTACCAAGTGCCCCAAGAAGGTCATCCATTGGGTCGATGGCCAGCCCGCCGTTGCCGGTGAGCCTGCCTGATGCAGCGTGATTGCTGATTTGGGTTGAATCTGCAAAAATAAAGCATCCCCGTTCCCTTTGCCGGGTAAGACCGGCAGGGAACGGGGATGTTTTTGCTTTTGGGAGAGGGGAAGGAAGTGAAGCGATAAGAATATTTGGCGAATAGAGAATATCAATAGAAGTGTTTCAGATATTTTATGAGAAGTATTCATGAATTGGCAAAGGAGCAAATTGCCCTTAACCCCCGGAACGGTCGCTGCGCCCGCAGGCGCGTTTCGGAGGCCCGCTTGCCGGGCATCGCCCGGCAGATTGCAAAGCAAACTCGCTCGTGCAGTTGCAAAACCCACTGGGTTTTGCATTGCTCGCCATCACATTTTCGTAAACTCAAATGTGACCTTCTGGCTCGCAACCCTGCAACCGCCGTTAGGCGGCTCTTAGGCCGGAGATAGACCGTTCCCTACAGATACTTTCACACTCCGCAATGCTTGTTTTGTGTTCTATTATATTAAAGTTCTTTCGCCGAAGCCTTTCTTTCAAGAAAGGCTGGAAAATCCCCCGCAATTAAAACAGCTGGTCCTTCGGGTAAAAACCGCTGGCGTGCATGGCGGCCAGGGCGGCAACCAGCTCCGGTTTGTCCTCACGGTAGGTAATGCCGTGCCATTTGTCCGGGGTGGTCAAAACCTTTACTTCTGCCTTGCCGGTTTCCAGCGCTTCCGTTACCACAGTGGGCAGGTAATACTCGCATTTGAGCGGGTTGCCCGGCAGGCTGCTGCGCAGGAAATCCACAAACCCGGCCTTGGCCTCAGTGATGAAATCCGGGGTAAAGCCCCACATGTTCATCGAAACGACCGTATCCGCGGGCAGGTCCACCAAGGTCTCGCCGCCGTCCTCCGTGTAATGGATGCCGCCCTCATAAGTTTCAATGCGGGTGCGCTCCGTTACCGTGTCCAGGTTCCCGTCAGCGTCCGTCACGCAGACGCCGCGGCTGACCGAACCGTTGGCACTGACCGTGTTGCCCAAAAGATACCCCACCATCACCCAGGGATACTTCGGGCCGGTGTGCTCGGCGCTCAGATAATTGTAGATCAGCTCAAAGCAGGTGCGGCCGTAATAATCATCGGCGTTGATGACGGCGAACGGCGCATCAATCACATCGGCAGCAGACAAAATGGCGTGGGCGGTGCCCCACGGCTTGGTGCGGCCCTCCGGCACGGTAAAACCTTCCGGCAGAATATCCAGCTCCTGGTAGGCATAACGCACATTCAGCCCGGCCTTTTCGGCGCGGGCCCCCACTGTGGATTTGAACGCGTCCTCGATCGCGTGCTTGATGATGAACACAACGGTTTCAAACCCGGCGCGGCGGGCATCAAACAGGCTGTAATCCAGAATCGCTTCCCCGGCAGGGCCAACGGCTTCGATCTGCTTCAGGCCGCCGAACCGGCTGCCCATGCCGGCTGCCATGATGACAAGGATCGGCTTTTTTGCGGTATCTTTCATGAAAATATAAACTCCTTTTCCTAATGGGCGAACACAGCGTGCGAGAGGATGAAACATGATGAAATTGCTGCGCTGCCCAATCTAGCAGGTAAACCAACTTGGGGTGCATCGAAAAATAAACTCTGCTGCCTTTATGATACACTTTTAAGAATCTGGTTGCAAGAAGATGAATAAATTCGGCAAAATAATGTATGCTTTTACAGGTTGGGTATGCTATAATAAGCGTGATTTATATAAGTAATATCCATTTTAGTGGTATAAAGTGTGATACCAATTTGAGATAGAGGAATACAACCGGGAGGTGCAGGATATGGCAGAAGAACATGGTACCGTGCGCGGGCTGGTGCTTGCGGGCGGCGGAGCAAAAGGGAGCTATCAGGTTGGTGTGTATCAGGCACTGATGGAACTTGGCTGGCTGCCGGATGTGATCACCGGTGCCAGCGTGGGCAGCCTGAACGCAGCGCTGTTTGTGATGGGCAAGGTGAACGAAGCGGCAGACCTGTGGCGCAGCCTGGATAACCACGGCGTGCTGGAACTGCCGGAGGGCAAAACGCCGGAGGAACTGCGCAATTTCTTATTGGAAACCCTGCGCGGCGGCGGGCTGAACACCGAACCGCTGGGCCAGACCATTGACCAGTATATGGATGAGGAAGCCATCCGGGCATCCCACATCAAGTACGGTTTGGTGATTACCGAGATGAACACCCTGCGCAGCGTGCAGTGCACGCTGGATGATATCCCGCAGGGGCAGCTGAAAGATTATATGCTGGCATCGTCGGCCTGCTTCCCGGCGCTGCGCCCCTATGAGATTGATGGGGTAAAGTACATTGATGGCGGCTGGCGGGATAACATGCCGCTGGAACTGGCCGCCAAAATGGGGGCCACTGAGCTGATCGGCGTGGATGTGGACGGCGTTGGCCTGACCCGCCCCAACCTGACCGGTCTGCCCACCCGAATCATCCGCAGCCATTGGGACCTGGGGCCGCTGTTTGATTTTGACGGCGCGCGTGCCGCCAAAAACATTGCCCTGGGCTATATGGATACCATGCGGGAGTTTGGCCGCCTGGGCGGTACGGCGTATGGCATCCTGCCCGATGAAAACAGCTTTATGCAGGACTTTGCCGCGGAATACCAGGCCCAGCTGAGCGCGGCGATCTCCCGCGCGCCGACCCTGGCGCTGACCGAAGCGCTGGCCCGCCAGCATAAGCATTACCCGGCGGCGTTCTCCGAAAATCTGACCGCCCCCACCCGCGGCGCGATCGCCCCGCTGGAACTGGCGGCGGAGATGGTGGATGTGCCGTGCGAAGTACCCTATACCCCAAAACTGCTGGCCCTGACCTTTATGGGCCAGTGCGATAAGGACCCTGCGGACCGCTATAAGACCCTGCTTGGCCGGGAAGAGGGCAATACCCTTGGCGAAGCCGCCATGGCAACGGCTGTGCCGGAAGATTTCGTCACCGCGCTGGTCAGCCATACTTTAAGCAAAATGCCGCCGGCAAAATTCCTGTAAGACTGCACAGATAAGAATGTTCAACAAGGAGGACAACATGCAAACTTTTCAGGGATTGGCAGTGTCCGATGGCTTAACAGTCGGCCCTGTTGTTCGCATTGACCGCGGTGCGGCGGGCCTGCACCGCATTGTGTGCGACCCGTTCCGGGAACGCGCCCTGTATGAAGCCGCCATTGTGCTGGCAAAAGATGAACTGAACCGCCTGCAGCAGCATGCCTGCGGGCAGGATGCCGATATTTTAATGTTCCAGATCGCCCTGTTGGAAGATGAATCTTTCACCAATGAAATTGGCGATTACATAGCTGCCGGTGCCGGCAGCGCCGCCGCCGTGGAGCGTGCGGAGCAGATTTTTGCGGGCCGCTTAAAAAACGTGGACGATGATTACATCCGGGAGCGCAGCGTGGATGTGTGCGATGCCTGCCGCCGCGTGGTGGACATTCTGGATGGTCGCCCCAGCCGCCGCCTGCACCTGACGGAACCCAGCATCCTGGCGGCAGAGCTGTTTTACCCCAGTGATCTGTTCGGCCAGGCACCGGGCATGATTTTGGGCCTTGCTTCGGAAACGGACAGCGAAACCAGCCACGCCGCCATTATGGCGCGCAGCATGGGCATCCCGGCAGTGTTCCAGCTGGGCAAGGGGGTGGCCGCTGCTGCGGCGGGCCGCCGCGCAGTGGTGGATGCCGAACACGCCCAGCTGATCATTGACCCTACCGCCGCCCAGCTGCGGCAGGTGAAAGCACGGCGGCAGGAACTGCAAAACAATAATGCCCTGCCCAACCCGCTGGCCGCGGCCCCCTGCCGCACGCGGGACGGCACGCCCTTTGTTGTGCTGGCCAGCGCAGCCTGCGCCACGCCGGATGCGATCCAGAAAGCCGTTCAGGCGGGGGCATCCGGCATTGGGCTGCTGCGTACAGAATCCGTTGTAATCAAAGAGCTGACCGAAGCCCAGCAGGTGGAAACCTATAAAACGTGCATTAAGAGCAGCGGCGGCAAACCCATTACCGTGCGCACCTGCGATTGGGCCGCGGATGACTGCGGCCAGTGGATGGATGGCGTGCAGACACGGGTGGAGGAAGAGGCCACGGCGCTCACCCAGCTTTCCGCCCTGATGCAGGCCGCGGTGGATGCACCGGAAGGTACCTTGCAGGTGCTGTTCCCCATGATCCCCGATGTGGATGCCTGGCGCACCCGCATGGACCAGGTGAAGCGCTGCAGAGTGAGCCTGGAAGAAAAAGGCGTGCCGTTCTGCGATAAATTGCCCGTTGGCTGTTTGATCGAGATCCCCGCCGCCGCCCTGATGGCAGGGGAAATCATTGATGCCGGAGCAGAATTTTTGGCCGTGGATCTGGACGATCTGGTGCAGTATACCTGCGGTGTTTCCCGGCGGGAAAAGCCCACCCCCGCCGATAACCCCGCCGTGCTGCGGCTGGTGCAGGATGTAATGCACGCAGCCCAAACGCGCGGTGTGCCGCTGTACCTGTGCGGCATTATGCAGAAAGACCTGGAAGCCATGCCCGCCTTCATGCGCATTGGCGTGCGCAATTTCTGCGTGGAATCCGTCCACATCAACACCCTCAAAAGCATTCTGATGCAGACCGACCTATAAAAAAACTCCCCGCACCCTTTGCCGCAAAAGGCATATGATAAGGGTGCGGGGAGATTTTTAATGAATAGAGAATAATGAATAAAGAAAAATGATGGTGGACCGCCTCGCGCTGCTCGGCTCAAAAAAAGAAAACACAAAGCCGCTTTAATGTGCGTGCGCGGCACGCACACCAGCATTATTCTTTATTCTTTTTTAATTTTTATTTCGTATTATTCCAGGTTTCCCGTCAATGTCATGACGGCGGAGAGGACGGCGAGGGGGGCGGTTTCGCAGCGGAGAATACGGGGGCCAAGGCCGACGGTAACGGCGCCGCACTCAGCGGCGCGGGCAGCTTCCTCGGCGGCAAAACCACCCTCGCTGCCGGTCACCACGGCAATCCGTTTTGCACGGTTTCCCGGTTCTTTGTTGAAAACTTCCCGCAGCGAAACACCGCCGCACTCGTAAAAGAAGAGCACAAGGTCATAATCCTTGAACCGCTCGCACACGGCGTTAAAATCCGGCAGGGGCAGCTCCACCGTGGGCAGAATGCCGCGGCCGCACTGCTTGGCGGCTTCCACAGCCACGCGGCAGTAGCGCTCGTTTTTGGCTTCCTCTTTTTTGGGGGCAGCCACACAGTAGCGGCTGAAAAACGGCACCACGTTGGCAACGCCCAGCTCTACGCTGTGGCGGATGGTATCTTCCAGCTTGCCCAGCTTGGGGTACCCGGCAAACAGCGTTACTTCCACGCTGGGCTCCGCGGCGCTGGGGTATCCCTCAGTTACGGTGAACTCCACCCGGCCCGGCTGGATGGAGGTGATGGTTCCCACATACTCCACGGCGTGGGCATCACACAAAATTACGGTTTCGCCAATTTTGGCGCGCATCACATCGGCCAGGTGATGGGCATCGGTGCCGTTCAGGGCGGCGCGGCCATTGCCGACTTCGGCGGTAAAATAGCGGTGCGGCATAGCGTTTATACCTCCGCGGCGTTTTTGCAGATCACGCAAACCCAGCCGCGCTTTTCTTTGATTTCAACCGGCTCCAGCCCGGTGGCACGCAGCCCGGCCAGCACTTCGTCCTTGCGGGTGTCAATAATGCCGGAAGCAATGAACCGTGCGCCCGGTGCCATCAGCACCGGCACATGCGGCGCAAGGGACAAAATGGCAGCCGCCACAATGTTTGCGGTGATGATGTTGTATTTGCCGCTGGCTTTGTCAGAAAGATCGCCCACCAGAACGGTAAAGTGCTCGGCCACGCCGTTGCGCTCGGCATTTTCGCCCGCGGTGCGCACGCACATGGGGTCAATATCCACGCCCTCGGCTTCGGCGGCGCCCAGCTTCAGCGCGGCAATGGCCAGAATGCCGGAACCGGTGCCGATATCCAGCACGCGCTCGCCGCCCTTTACCATGCCGTCCAGTGTTTCCAGGCACAGGCTGGTGGTTTCGTGGGTGCCGGTGCCAAAGGCCATGCCGGGGTCCATCGTGATCACAATGCGGTCGGTATCATAGGTTTCCCAGCCGGGCACAATGGCAAGGCGCTGGCCAATGTCCATGGCGTGGTAATATTTCTTCCAGGCGTTCTGCCAGTCTTCCTGTTCAATGCCGTTGGTTTCCAGCTTGTATTCCACGCCGCTGGCTTCCAGCCGTTCTTTGAACAGGGGCAGGATCTCGGCCGGGTTTTCGTCCGGGGCAAGGTACATGTGTACCTTAACAATATCGCGCGGCTGGTCCAGCAGGTCCTGCTCGATCAGGTCCACATGGGCAATCTCCCACGCCTGCTGTTCCAGGTCGCGGTAATCCTCAATATAAATGCCGCCGTTGGATACCATGGTAGCAATCGCTTCGGCGGTTTCGGCGTACTGCTGCGGTACGGTAATTTGAATATCGGTCCATTCCATAGGGAAAATCCTCCTGCTTGCGTTGTTGGGTCTTTTTCTATTATACTAAATTCTGTCACAAATGGAAAGGGGCGTTTGCCATGAAGATCGTGCTGCTGAACGTGGAGCAGGCACAAAGCATTTACCGCAGCCAGATGGTGCGGGATTTCCCGGAATCGGAGCTGAAGCCCTTTGCCTCGGTGCAGGGCATGATGACGCGCGGCCTGTATGAACCGCTGGCGTTTTATGACGATGCCGGCGCTCTGATGGCATACGCCTGGCAGGCCGTACTGCCCCAGTGCCGCAATGTGCTGCTGGATTATTTTGCCGTTCTGCCGCAGTACCGCGGCAGCGGCGTGGGCACGGCGGTGCTGAAAGAGCTTGCCGCTTATTACGCCCCGCGCAAGCAGAGCCTGATCATTGAATGCGAACATCCCGCCGAAGCGCCGGACCCGGCGGTGGCAAAGCGGCGCATCGGGTTCTACCTGCGGGCCGGGGCCCACGCCGCCGCAATGGAAAGCCGCCTGTTTGGTGTGCGGTACCAGATCTACAGCCTGCCCGCGGGCGGCCTTGCCAAAGATGAAGAGATCCACCGCGATTTGCAGGAACTGTACCGCACCATGGTGCCGGAACCCTATTACCGCGGCAACGTGAACTTTTTTGGTGCATAACCGGCGGCGCAGCCGGGCAGGATAACGGCAAAACAATGAAAAGGGAAGTGTGCCGTATGCAGCTGCCGCCAAAAAATTATGACGCTATGGTCAAACGGGCCAACCCGCCCAGCCCGGCCATCAAGGACTGTCTGTGGGCTTTTTTTGTGGGCGGGGCCATCTGCCTGCTGGGCGAAGCCCTGCGCCAGTTCTACCTGACCTGGTACGATAAAGACCTGGCCGGAACGCTGACCAGCATCACGCTGGTGCTGCTTTCAGCCATCACCACGGTGCCGGGCTGGTACCAAAAGCTGGCCGCCAAGGCCGGGGCCGGGACCCTGGTGCCCATTACCGGGTTTGCCAACTCGGTGGTCAGCCCGGCGGTGGAGTTCAAGGCCGAAGGCTGGGTGACCGGTGTGGGGGCTAAGATTTTTACGATTGCTGGTCCGGTGCTGGCGTTCGGCACGCTGGCTTCCTGGGTGTGGGGGCTGGTGTATTGGGCAATGAATAAGTTTTAAGCATAAATTACCGCGCAGGGCGCTGCTTCGGCTGCTCTGCGCATATTTTTTGCCCCGCTGCGGAACACTAACCCCAAAACCAACCGGAAAGGGGATTGCCTGTTATGCCGATACGAAGGGGCGATACCGTGATATTCCCGCACCCGCCGGTGCTGGCGGCCTGGGCCGCTGTGGGAGGCAAAAAGGAAAGCGAAGGCCCGCTGGCACAGGGCTTTGACGAGCTGGTGCAGGATGCAGGCTTTGATGCCGAAGGCTGCACCTGCTGGGAGCAGGCCGAGAGCATTTTGCAGCAACGCTGCGCCCGCCATTGCCTGCGCAAAGCGGGTATTGCCAATCAGCAGGTGGAGCTTGCCTTTGCGGGGGACCTGCAGGCCCAGTGCACCGCCAGCAATTACACCATGCGCCAGCTGGGGGTGCCCTTTGCCGGGCTGTACGGGGCCTGTTCCACCATGGCGGAAGCACTGTGCCTGGCGGCCCTCTGCGCGGCAGCAGGCTATGCGCATGAAATACTGGTCATGAGCAGCAGCCACTTTTGTGCGGCGGAGCGGCAGTTCCGCACCCCGCTGGAATACGGCGGCAAACGCACCCCAACCGCCCAGTGGACCGCCACCGCCGCCGGTGCCTGCCTGGTGCGGGGCAGTGGGGCCGCGGGGGTTCCGGTGCTTTCGGCCACCATCGGGCGGGTGTGCGATGCCGGGGTCAAAGACATCAACAATATGGGGGCCGCCATGGCCCCGGCGGCGGCCCAGACCCTGCTGCGTTATTTTGAGGGCACCGGCACTGCCCCGCAGGACTTTGATGCGATTTTTACCGGCGACCTTGGCGAGGTGGGCAGCACCCTGCTGCATGAGCTGATGCACAAAGCCCACTGCCCGGTGGAAAACCACCAGGACTGCGGCTGTTTGCTGTATGACGTTGACGCTCAGAATGTGCAGGCGGGCGGCAGTGGGGCCGGGTGCAGCGCCGCAGTGTTGGCCGCGCACGTTCTGCCGGGGCTGGTAGAACGGCGCTGGCGGCGGGTGCTTTTTCTTTCCACCGGGGCGCTGATGAGCCAGACAACCTTTTTGCAGGGGGAAAGCATCCCCGGCATTGCGCATTGCGTGGAACTTGGCTGCCCAGAAGAGGAGGGGAACACATGAACTATCTGTGGGCATTTGTGGTGGGCGGTGCCATCTGCGTGGTGGGGCAGCTGCTGATCGATTACACCAAGCTGAGCCCCGCCCGCATCCTGACCGGCTATGTGGTGGCCGGTGTTATCTTGAGCGCCGTTGGCCTGTATGCCCCGCTGGCAAAGCTGGCCGGGGCCGGGGCCAGCGTGCCGCTGCTGGGGTTTGGGCACCTGCTGGCCCAGGGCGTGGTGAAAGCCGTGGACGAAACCGGCCTGCCCGGTGTGTTCACCGGCGGCATTGGCGCGGCGGCGGGCGGCATTACCGCCAGTTTGGTGTTTGCCCTGCTGGCCGCACTGGTGGGCAAAAGCAAAGACCAGAATTAAAACCAGTAAATATGAGCCGAAAGCCAGTATAAAAATGAAAATGCCCGCCGATAAAAACCGGCGGGCATTGTTCATGCAATCTTATTCTGCAGCAGCGGCCTTGTTGTTGCGCTTAGCCATGCGGCTGATCTTGCGGGCGGCAGTGTTCTTGTGAATGACACCCTTGTTCTTGGCAGCGTCCAGAGCAGAAACAGCGGCCTTGATGGCGGCGTCCTTGTTCTCGGCATTGCTGTCGATGGCAGCGTCTGCCTTCTTGACAACTGTTTTCAGGTTGGACTTGATGGCCTTGTTGTGTGCAGCCTCTTTCTTGGACTGAGCAACGCGGTCTTTCTGAGATTTAATATTAGGCATTCGTTCCACCTCCTTGGTTTACCCATAACAGTACAAATTATACTAGCATATATTTTGGCCGGTTGCAAGTGTTTTTATAAAATTTTTTTCGTGTTTGGCGCTAATATTGCGGTGTTTGCGGGGCGGGCAGGCATGGCCGGGGGCATATTGCCCGGCGGTGGGGGCATATCTATTCCGCAAGGGGGTGTTTGCCATGCGCAATGCGGGCCGTGTGGTGGGGGCGCTGCTGTGCACTGCGGCGTTGGCGGGCAGCGCCCTGGCGCTGCGTGTGGTGCCCGGCGGCGGGGCATTGGCCCTGCTGTTTTGTTCGCCCGGCGCGGCGCTCACGTTCTGGCAGCAGGCAGGGGAGCAAGCCCCGCAGGCTCAGCCCGCCGCCGCCCCCGTGGAATCATCAGAAGTATCACCGCAGCCAACCCCGGAACCAACCGCCCAGCCAACACCCAGCCCCACCCCGCAGCCCACGGCAGAACCGGAGATGGCCCCCGCCCCAACCGTTACCGTTCCGCCGGGGGTGCAGGCAACCGCACCGATCATTGACCGCACGTTTGGCCAGGGCAGTGGGCAGGGGTATGTGACCCTTGCGGCGGGCAGCATCAAAAATGCAACGGATGAACCGGATGCAACCCTTGCCGCCGCGGCGCAGGGGGCGCTGCCTTTTGCGGTTATCCCTGGCAGCGCTGACCCGCAGGTGCTGATCCTGCACACCCACGCAACGGAGACTTACCAGACATGGGATACCCCGGTGTATGACCCTGGCTTTACCGCGCGCACCAAAGATACGACCCTGAACATGTGTGCGGTGGGGGAGGCGATGACCAAGGTGCTGAACGATGCCGGGATCACCACCCTGCACGATACCACCCTGCATGATTCCCCCAGCTACACCGAAAGTTACGCCCGCAGCGCCCAGACGGCGCGGCGCTATCTGGAAGAATACCCCAGCATCAAGGTAGTGCTGGATGTGCACCGCGATGCGATGGAAAGCGGCGATGCCCGCGTGCGCCCCCTGACAACGCTGGACGGCCAGCCGACCGCACAGGTCATGATCATTGCCGGGTGCAATAACGGCAGCACCATCCAGCTGCCCAACTGGCGGCTGAACCTATGCTTTGCCGCCAAGTGGGAGGAACGCATGGAAACGCTGTATCCCGGCCTGACCCGCCCGGTCCTGTGCGGGTACCGGTTCTATAATCAGGATGTCTGCCCCGGCGCGCTGCTGATCGAAATCGGCGGCCACGCCAACACGGTGCAGCAGGCTGTGCGGGCGGGGCAGTACGCGGCAAAGGCGCTGGCAGCGTTGTTCGGCGGCAGCGTGTAACCACGGCAAAGCGCCCTTGCAACGCAAAACAAAATAGAATATACTGAACAAAGATAAGGCAGCACCACATCATTCCCGCCGGACGGCATCCGGAACGAGGCGGCACTGCCATAAAAACCGGGGCGGAACACCACCTACCCCGCAGGAGGATACCATGCAGAACACTACCCTGATCCACGCACCGGGCCGCAGGCAGGGCCGCGGGGCGCTGGTGCTGGCTTATACGGCACTGTTTGCCCTGTTGATGGGCGTCTGGGACGCTATTTTTGCGCTGAACGGGCAAAGCTTTATCCAGTATGGCGATACGCTCAAACAGCATTACCCGTTTCTGGTCTATTATGGCCGCTGGCTGCGGCAGGCCGCGCGCTGTGTGCTGACCGGGGCGGCGGTGCCCACCTGGGATTTTTCCATCGGTTACGGCGCGGATATCATTACCACGCTGAGCTATTACGGCCTGGGCGACCCGCTGGATCTGCTGGCGGCCTTTGTGCCCGGCCAGTGGACCGAGCAGCTGCTGGAGGGCTTGATCGTGCTGCGGCTCTACCTAGCGGGGCTGGCCTTTATGGCATTCAGCCGCCGCCACGGCAACAGCCGGTTTGGCACCCTGTTGGGCGCACTGGCCTATGTGTTCAGCGCGTGGCCCATCCAGGCGGGGCTGATCGAACCGGTGTTCCTGGTGCCGATGTATTGCTTCCCCCTGATGCTGCTGGGGGCGGATGATCTGTTCGAGGGACGCAGCCCGGTTCTGTACATTGCTGCCATTGCGCTGACGGCGCTTTCCAACTTTTTGTTCTTTTATATGGCGGCGGTGCTGCTGGTGCTGTACGCCATTGCGGTGTATGTAAAACGGTACGGGGCCAAAAACCTGCGTACCCTGCCGCCGCTGCTGGCAAAGTTCATCGGGTTTGCGCTGGTGGGCATTGCGGTTTCGGCCATCACGCTGCTGCCCACCGCGCAGGAGCTGTTTGGCAGCGCACGCTTTGGCTTAACGCGGGAACCCGCGCCTTACCCGTTCTACCGCTTTTTTGAGCTGCTGGCCAACATGACCACCGGCATGGGGTACGATGCTTACTCTACCTATGCGGGGGTGACCTCGGCAGCGTTTTTGGGGGTGCTGGTGCTGTTTGCCAAACCGCGGCAGAACACCGTGCTCAAGTGTGCATGGCTGGGCTTGCTGGCGCTGCTGCTGGTGCCGCAGGCGGGCAGTGTGCTGAACGGGTTTTCTTACGTTTCCAACCGCTGGGTGTGGGCGTTCACCATGCTGGAAGCCTTTATCCTGGCGCGGGTCTGCCCCGGCATAACGGCGTTTGAGCCGAAAGAAAAGCGCAACCTGTTTGCCCTGTTGGCGGTTTACTGCGTGGTGGCGTTCTGCGTCAAGCAGGGCCGCACCGAAACCGCGCTGCTGGGGGCGCTGCTGCTGGCGCTGCTGGCCGTGTTTATTCTGGCGGCGGATGGGGTCAGCCACCGCGGGGTACAGGCTGTGCTGCTGGCGGGCTGCTGCCTTGGCGTGGTGATGAACCTTGGCGGCTATTATGGCATTGAGGAAGCCGATGCCGTGAACGAGTACCGCCCCGCCGGTTACGCCTGGAGCACCACCGTGCAGGATAACCCTGCCGTGGCCCTGCACCTGATGGAGGACCAAGGCTACTGGCGGTATGATTCGCTGGTGAACGAGCCGATCAACAGCCCCATGCTGCTGGATGTGCACGGAACGGGCTATTTTTTCAGCCTGAACAACAGCTACCTTTCCAGCCTGTTCCGGGAGCTGGGGCAGAACACCCCTGTGGAATATGACTACCGCGGGCTGCAGAACCGCACCCCGCTGGAAACATTGTTCGGCGTGAAATACGCTCTCTGCGCGCCGGATTCCACCGGGGCACTGCCCGCGCTGTTTGACAGCCAGGCTGTGCAGGCGGCGGAGATCGGCGGCAGCACCGTTGCGGTTTACCCCAACACGGCGGCGCTGCCCATCGGCTATACGGCACAAAGCCAGATCAGCCGCGAAACCTATGATGCCCTGCCCCCGCTGCAAAAGCAGGACGCCCTGCTGGACGGTGTGGTGCTGGAAGAAACCGGCCTGCTGCCCGAAGCCGAGCTGACCGGCGATACCGTGCGCCCCGCAGCCGAAATGGCGCTGGACGGCGTGCAGCAGCTGGATGAAACCACCTACTATGCCCCGCAGGATGGCGGGCGCATTACCCTGACCATCACCCAGCCGGTGGAAGAATGCGAAACCGCCTTTGTGGTGCAGGGCATGCAGTACACGGCCACCAGCCCGCTGGACGCCATGAGCGAAGAAGAATTGAACGCCATGAGCGCCCATGACCGCCGCAGCCTGCAAAAACAGTATGCGCATTTCTGGTGCAAGGATAGTGTGTACCTGCGGCTGATCAGCAACATTGGCGAAGGCCGCATTGAGTATAACCGCCCCAACAGCCAGTATTACTGTGGCCGGCATGACTTTGTGTATAACTTTGGTACCAGCGATGAGCCCTTGCAGCAGATCACCATTGTGCTGCCCTTTGCGGGCTATTATCAGTTTGACAGCCTGGCGGTGGAATGCCAGAAGCTGGATACTGTTGCCGCCCGCGCGGAAAGCCTTGGCACGGAAAGCCTGCAGAATGTGGCCCTTGGCACCAACAGCCTGAGCGGAGAGATCACCACCACCCGCAGCAGCGTGCTGGTGGTGCAGCTGCCGTATTCCACCGGCTGGAGCGTGACGGTGGACGGCACCCCGGCCCAAGTGCTGCGGGCGGATACGGCGTTCCTCGGTGTGGCGCTGGAACCCGGCAGCCATACGGTGGTGTTTACTTACAAAACGCCCGGCCTTGCCGCGGGGGCAGCGCTCAGCGCAGCGGGGCTGGCGCTGCTGGCAGCCATCTGGGCGGTGCCCGCCCTGCGCAAAAAGCGCCGCGTGTAACAAGCGCTTTACTTTTTAAGCGGCACACGTTATAATACATTTTATCTAGGTGCAGCTGAAAAGTCGAAAATTTAGCCTGTTTCTACAATCGCAGCAGGATTCCGCGTTAAAAAGCCTTGGAATCCGGTATGCGCTTGCGAAATAGTCGTCATTTTCTTTGTTTTCAGATACACCCCCTACATTTGCATTTTAGGAGTGGGAACACATGGAACGAGTTGAAATTGCATCGCTCTACAAGGATACCCCGGCGGACGGCACTAAAGTTACCGTCTGCGGCTGGGCAAAAACTGTGCGCGATTCTAAAAAGATCGGTTTTATCTCTCTGGCAGACGGCAGCTGCTACAAGCCTGTGCAGATCGTTTTCCAGGCGGACAAGCTGGAAAACTATGCCGAGGTTGCAAAATCCGGCCTGTACACCAGCTTTGAAGTAACCGGCACCCTGGTGCTGACCCCCAATGCCAAGCAGCCGTTTGAGATCAACGCCGATACCGTTACGGTGCTGGGCACCTGCGGCAGCGATTACCCGCTGCAGAAAAACAAGATGGGCATGGACTACCTGCGTACCCTGACCCACCTGCGCCCCCGCACCAACACCTTCAACGCTGCGTTCCGTGTGCGCGGCCAGGCGGCTTATGCCCTGCATGAGTTCTTCCACAAGAACGGCTTTACCTATGTGCATACCCCCATCTTTACCGGTTCTGACTGCGAGGGCGCGGGCGAGATGTTCCAGGTTACCACCATGGACCTGAACGATATCCCCAAGACCGAGGACGGTAAGGTGGATTACACCAAAGATTTCTTCAAGCGCCCGGTCAACCTGACCGTTTCCGGCCAGCTGGAAGCCGAGGCTATGGCAATGGCCCTGGGCAAAGTTTATACCTTTGGCCCCACCTTCCGCGCTGAAAAGAGCTATGATACCCGCCATGCCGCCGAGTTCTGGATGATCGAGCCGGAAATGGCCTTTGCTGACCTGAACACCTACATGGACACCGCCGAGGCCATGACCAAGTATGTGATCCGCTACCTGCTGGATAACTGCCCGGACGAGCTGGCGTTCTTTAACCAGTTCTTTGATAAGGGCCTGATCGAGCGCCTGGAGCTGGTTGCCAACAGTGACTTTGCCCGCGTGAGCTACACCGATGCCATCGAACTGCTGAAAAAGAATGATGACAACTTCCAGTACAAAGTAAGCTGGGGCATTGACCTGCAGACCGAGCACGAGCGCTACCTGACCGAGCAGGTGTTCAAAAAGCCCGTGTTTGTTACTGATTACCCCAAAGAGATCAAGGCATTCTATATGCGCATGAACGAGGACGGCAAGACCGTTGCCGCCGCCGATATGCTGGTGCCCGGCATTGGTGAGCTGATTGGCGGTTCCCAGCGTGAAGAGCGCCTGGATGTGCTGCTGGCCCGCCTGGATGAACTGGGCCTGAAGCGTGAAGATTATGACTGGTACCTTGACCTGCGCCGTTTTGGCAGCGTGAAGCATGCCGGTTACGGCCTGGGCTTTGAGCGCCTGCTGATGTATGTTACCGGCATCCCCAACATCCGTGACGTCATTGCCTTCCCGCGCACCTGCGGCGGCTTTTAATGGGGGCGGTCAGCGAACCGCTGATCCAATGGTTTGAATTGAATCGAAGGCTCCTGCCTTTCCGGCAGGAGCCTTCGGCATATCATATCTGGGTCAGCGAGATCATGCTCCAGCAGACCCGCGTTTCGGCGGCGCTGCCCTATTATGAGCGTTTTGTGGCCGAACTGCCGGACCCCGCCGCCCTTGCCGCCTGCGACCCGGACAAACTGCGCAAGCTGTGGCAGGGCCTGGGGTATTACAGCCGGGTGGCCAATATGCAAAAGGCAGCGCAGATCGTCTGCCAACAGTACGGCGGCCAGCTGCCCGCGGATTATGCCGCCCTGCGCGTTCTGCCCGGCATTGGGGACTACACGGCGGGGGCTATTGCCTCTATTGCGTTTGGCATCCCCGCCCCGGCGGTGGACGGCAACGTGCTGCGGGTATTTGCCCGGCTGGATAATAACGATGCCGATATCACCAAACCCGCCGCCAAGCGCCAGTTCACAGCCCGCGTGCTGGAAGAAATGCCCAAGGACCGCCCCGGCCCCTATAACGAAGCATTGATGGAACTAGGGGCGCTGGTCTGCCTGCCCAACGGCGCACCAAAGTGCGAGGTCTGCCCGCTGGCAGCCCAGTGCAAAGGCCGCGCCGCAGGCCGGGCTGAACAGCTTCCGGTCAAACCGGCCAAGCCGGAAAAAACGCTGGTGCCGGTCACGGCCGCGCTGATCACCGGGCCGCAGGGCGTGCTTTTGCAGCGCCGCCCGGCCAAAGGGCTGCTGGCCGGGCTGTGGCAGCCCATCGCCTTTGAGGGCACTGCCATGACCCAGCCGGAACTGGATGCCGCGTTGCGTGCTATGGGCCTTTGTGTGCAGTGGCAGGCCCCGCTGCAAAGCGCCCGCCATGTGTTCACCCACCGCATCTGGCAGATCAGCGGGTTCCGCGGTATGGCCGCGGGCCCGGCACCGGAGGGCTGCGTTTGGGCCAGCCGCGCGGAGCTGAACGGGGAATACGCGGTGCCAAGCGCCTTTGCTGGCATCATGCGCCAGTGGCAGCCGGAATAAAAAGCAAGCGGAACGGCATGGCTTTTGGCGGACGGACGAAGAAATTCCCCGGCGACCGCGCCGCGGAGAATGGTGCGGTATTACCTTGACACTTGAACCCTTTTGTGTGAAAAAATTTACAAGGGAAAGATTGTATTCACCCGGTTAATCGGGTATAATATTTTTACAAACCCATCCTTTTATAGAATGCGTGGAGGAAAAGTATTATGATGAAAAAATCCACTTTTGGTGCCATCCTGGCATTTTTGTTTGCCGCCGCCGGTGCCCTGACTGCCGCTGCGCTCTACCTGCGCCGCCGCGAAAAGGAACTGGACGAATACGAGCGCCTGCTGTACAGCGATGACGGCGACTATGATTATGACGATGACGATGAATATCTGCCCATCGACAATGAACCGGCAGAAGCCGCCGAAGAAAAGGCCGCTGACGACGCTGAATAAGCCGGAACAGCCAGCAGAAAAGTGAAAATGGCCGGGCTTCGGCCCGGCTGTTCGTGTTTCTTGCAATCAGTAGTGATACTTATTAAGTGATAAAAAAGGCTCAAATAAACCATAAGGCGCAGCTGAAAATAAGAAAAACGGCGGCAGTGGCTGCAAAATCAGGCTGAATTTCGATTTTTCTGCTGTGCCAAGGAAAGGGAACGCCATGAAAAAGCTCTTGCTGTGGCTGGTTATGGTGGTGGTTATGCTGGCGGTGCTGCTGGGCGGTGCCGGGTACGCCATGTACGCCATGACGGGCGATGACAAACTTCCCACGCAGCACCCCACTTTGGGCGATACGGAACTGGAACCAATCGGCTATGACTGGAGTGTGCCGGTGCTGGGCAATGTGCTGAACCGCACGTTTGAACAGCCCAGCACCCTGACGGTGCAAAAGCTGGGTGAAATGACGGAAGCTGCCCCGGAGCTGGTTTTGCCGGACTGGGCGCAGCGCACGACCCTGACGCTGAAAGATTCGACCGGCAGCGTGGTGGTGCAGGGGGATGCCGCTGCCTTTGCGGCGTATGCCTACCCCCAAAATGGCAGCTATGAGCTGACCCTGACCGCTTACCGCAATACGGCGGACCCCGGCGATGCTACCGGCTGGTACCGGTACTGTGCATCTTACACCATGAACATCCAGCCCAAGGCAGTGCTCAGCAGTGAGCGCGTCAGCCAGGGCGGAGTGGCGGCGCTGGTCATCACCGGTATTCTGGATGGCAGCGAGCCGACCGTGGAGACCGACCTGGGCGATGTGTGGTTCCGCCCGGTGACTGGCGGGTATATGGGCTATATCCCGGTAACCTATAATGCCGAAGGCGGTGCCCATACCCTGACCGTGGCCTGCGGCAGCCTGACCCAGGAACTGACCCTGAGCGTGATGCAGAGCGAAAGCAAAACCGTGGATGTGGCCGCGGAGGCAGACATACCGGGCGCGGCAACGGAATATAAAAATGCTATCTGGCCCCTTTACACACAGGGCAGCAGCGAAAAGCTGTGGCAGGGCAATTTCGCCTCGCCGGTGCCCAGTGCAGTTTTAGCGGATTACGGCGCGCGGCTGCGCACCGATGGGGCCATTACCGGCCGGGCAACCGGCATCAATTATAACGCCGCAGCGGGTACCGCCGTTACGGCACCGCAGGCGGGTACTGTGGTGTATGCGGGGACGCTGGCGCTGACCGGCGGCACCGTGGTGATCGATCACGGCTGCGGGGTCAAGAGCTATCTGTTTGGGCTGGATGCCGTAAAGGTGCAGCAGGGGCAGAGCCTTGCCCGCGGCGAAGAACTGGGCACCACCAGTGCGGAGCATACCCTGATTTGGGAGCTGCGCATTGGCAGCAAGTCCGTTGACCCTGCCGCCGCCCTGACGGGCAGCAGCGGGCTTTTGTACCGCGAAACAATGTAACAAAATAGAGTTAGAGCAACGATAGATCGCAAGTGTTGGTGGAGAAAGCGATGGACGAAGAGAAGGTAACGCAAACTGCGGCGGAGCAGGCGCAGCAGCCAAAGCCCAAAGCCAGGGGCGGGCAGCGCACGCAGGGCAAAGCCGCCCCAAGCACGGGGCAGGGCAAGACGGCCAAACCCCATGCCAGCAATAACAATACTGCGCGCCGCAAAACGGGTACGCAAAAACCAAAAACCGAACCCCAAAATACAAAACCCCAGCAAGAACCCAAAACGCGGGCGGAGCAAGCCGGGCAAACCAAAACTGCCGCCCCGGAACAGGCGGCAGCTAAGCCTAAGGCACCGCGCAGCGGACAGGCAGGCGGCAAACGCCGCCGCAAAAAGGCCGCCCCCAAGCCGGAAGCAAAACCGCAGCAGCAACAAGCTGCGTTCCAGCCGGAACCCCCGGAAGCGCCGGAAAAACCGCAAACGCCGGAACCTGCCGCGGTGGCCGAACCGGCTGAAGCAGCCGCCGCGCCGGAAAGGCCGGAAAAGGCGGTGCAGGAACCCCAAGCGGCACAGCCGCCCCAGGCCACGGAGCTGCCGGAGCCGGAGGACGATGAACCGGAGCTGACCCCGGAGCAGCGCGCTGCGGCAGAGCGCCGCAAGGCGGAGATCACCCGGACGGTCCAGGTTTCGATCGAACAGATCGAGGACGCCGAGGCAGAACAGGCGGAGGAAGACACCGATGCGCCGGAACCGACCGGCAGCAAAGTAGGCCGCGCTGTGCGGCTGCTGATCGGCTGGCTGCTGCTGGTGGTGCTGCTGGCGGGCATGATCGCCGCGGGCGGTGTGTATTGGCTGTACCAAAAGGCCACGCCGGATATGATCCCCGCCGTTACGGTAACGGTGGCGGGCCAGCAGCTGGAACCCATGGCGTACCATTGGCAGGTACCGGTGGCAGGCAACTACCTCAAGCGTACCTATGCCGAAACCCTTTCCACCAGCCCCACCGCGCTGGAATCCACTTTTGGCGGCGGCACCATGACGATGCGGGTGACCCCGTCGGACTGCACCACCGAAGTGACGGTCAAAGATGAAACCAAGCAGGAAGTGTTCAGCGGCAGCGCCCAGGAGTTTGCCGCCTACCGCTTTACCACGCCCGGCAGCTACACCGCAAAGCTGGTGGTCAGCAGCGGCGAGGGCTACCAGAGCGAACCGGTGGTTTCGGGCCACCAGACCTATGAGTTCACCTTTGATGTAACGATCAAGGCCACCGTGCGGCTGAACACCCAGGCTGTTGCGCCGGGCGGTGTTGTGGCCGTAAAGGTAACCGGCCAGCAGACCGATACCAAGCCCAGCCTGACGGCAGAACTGCCGGATACCGGCTTCCGGGCCAGCACGACCGGCGATGGCTGGGTGGCTTATCTGGCGGTTCCGCTGGATACCGAGCCGGACAGCTACACCATCAAGGTGACAGCGGACGGCGAGGTGCAGGAGCTCACCCTGAACGTGAGCAAGAATGCCGCGTCCTTCCGGGATTACACCTCCAAATCCAAGCTGGTCACGCCGTATGTCGGCGCGGACGATACTCCGCAGGAGGTACTGGACCTGCTGGATACGGCATCGGATACCATTTACTGGGCGGATACTGGGTTTGCTTCGCCGTTCAGCGATAAGGTGGAGATCACCCTGCCGTATGGCATGACCGAATATGTCAACCGCACCCAGACCGAGCGCAAGAACAATACCGGTACCGGCCGCACCAGCATCAACGTGGTGCTTTCCGGCAAATGTGACCTGGTCGCCCCGGCGGGCGGCAAGGTACTGCTGGCGGAAAAACTGCCCAATGTGGGCAACACGCTGGTGATCGAACATGGCGCGGGCGTAAAGACCATTTACTATGGCCTGCGCAAGCTGACGGTAGAAAAAGGTGCGATCGTGGCCCAGGGCGATGCCCTTGGCACCACCGATAAGGCAACTGTGCTGGAAGTGCGCGTGGGCGAAGTTCCCGTGGAGCCGCTGCGCATTCTGCGCGGCCAGTGCGACGCCCTGCGCAGCTATTAAAACAGAGCGTGACCTATAAATAGAAAAATTCCCCTGTCTGTATCTTTTGTGATGCAGGCGGGGGAACTTTTGTTGTGTCAGCTGTTTTGCAGCAGGTATTTTTGTTGCCCTGCCGGAACCATGCCGCCCGCCCCGGCATAACATGGAACAAACGGCCAGATACAACACCGGGGGGAAAGCATTATGGCGGCAACATGTTGTTTGACTTTTTGTGTGGTGGGGCGGGATGCCCGCCAGCTGGCGGCGGCGCGGGCACTGCAGAACAGCGGCTATACCGTGCTGGGGGCCGAGGGTGCCGGGCAGGCGGATTACATCCTGCTGCCCATGCCGATGGATGCCGAGGCGGCGGACCTTGCCCGCATCCTGCGCGCCGCCCGCCCCGGTACGCTGGCCCTGGGCGGGCGCATCAGCGAGCCAGTGCGCAAAGCGGCACAGGCCGCCGGGGTGGAGCTGGTGGATTACTTTTTGCGGCCGGAGCTGGCCTGCCTGAACGCAGTACCCACGGCGGAAGGCTGCCTGGCCCTGTTGATGCAGCTGCGCCAGCGCACCATTTGGGAAAGTGATTTCCTGGTATTGGGGTACGGGCGCATTGGGCGGGCGGTGGCCCGGCGGCTGCAGGCATTGGGCGGGCGGGTCACCATTGCCGCCCGCGCGCCGGAACAGCGGGCCGCAGCGCGCTGCGCGGGGCTGCATGCCGCACCTTTGACGGCGCTGGAGCAGCTGCTGCCGCATTTTGATGCGGTCGTCAATACCATACCGGCCCCGGTGCTGGGGGCGGCCCAGCTGCGCTGCCTGCCAAAAGGGGCACTGATCCTGGACCTTGCCAGCCGCCCCGGCGGAACGGATTTTGCCGCCGCGCGGGAACTGGGCCTGCGTGCGGAACATGCCCTGAGCCTGCCCGCCCGCTGTGCGCCCGAAACCGCCGGTGCACTGGTGGCGCATACCGTGGAAGTGATTTTACAGGAGCGTGCCGCCGCGGCCCGCAGTGAAAGGGGAGTGAGCTGATGAACGCCAGCCTGGAACCGACGCGCACGGTGGTGTTTGCCCTGTGCGGCAGCTTTTGCACATTTGAAACCGTTCTGCCGCAGATCGCCCGCCTGCGTGCCCGCGGGTGGGAAGTGCTGCCAATGCTGAGTTATGCGGCATCGGCACTGGATACCCGCTTTGGCCGCGCGGCGGATTGGAAGCAGCGCCTGGAGGAAGCCACCGGCCACCGCCCGCTGGAAGACCTGCGGGAAGCGGAACCCCTTGGCCCCAAGCGTATGGCGCAGGCGCTCGTCGTTGCTCCCTGCACCGGCACAACGATGGCGCTGCTGGCGGCGGGCATCAGCGCAACGCCGGTCACGCTGGCGGCCAAAAGCATGCTGCGCGGCGGCAGGCCGGTGGTGATTGGGGTGTCCACCAACGATGGGCTTTCCGGCAGCGTGGGGGCGCTGGCGGCGCTGCTGCAGCGCAAAAATTATTATTTCATTCCCTTTGGCCAGGACGATAGCTATAAAAAGCCCTGCAGCCTGAAAGCGGATTTTGCCCAGCTGCCGGATACGCTGGAAGCCGCCCTGCGCGGGGTGCAGCTGCAGCCGATTTTGCTGTAAAACCCGTGGAACAGAGCTGTTTTGTGCGGGTGCGGCATATGATAGAAAAGGGCGCTTTGGTGTGGGAACAAAGAGGGGCGGTGCGGCAATGGAATATATTGAAGTAACAGGCGGGAACCCACTGCAGGGGAGCATCCGCCCGGCAGCAGCCAAAAACAGCGTGCTGCCCCTTTTGGCGGCAACGCTGCTGTGTGCGCAGCCCTGCACCCTGCGCCGGGTGCCCCTGCTGCGGGATGTGCAGACGAGTTTGGACTTATTGCGGGCCGTGGGCAGCGGAGCGGCCTGGGCTGGGCAAGACCTTGTCACCCAGCCGGCCCGGCAAATCAGCGGGCGGGTGCCCACGGCGCTGGCGGGAGCTATGCGGGGGTCGGTGTTTTATCTGGCACCGCTGTTGACCCGCGCAGGCTGGGCGGAACTGCCGCTGCCCGGCGGGTGCAGGCTGGGGCCGCGGCCCATCGATATCCACCTGGCCGGGCTGGCGGCCATGGGGGCGCAGGTGTGCGCGGCGGCAGAGTGTGTGGTGCTGCGCCGCCACGGCGTTTTGCGCGGCACGGATTTTGCTCTGCGCCTGCCCAGCGTGGGGGCAACCCTGACCCTGATGCTGGCGGCCTGCTGCGCGGCGGGCGTTACCACCCTGCGCGGTGCGGCGTGTGAGCCGGAAATTGCGGATACCGCCGCTTTTTTGAATGCCTGCGGGGCAAAGATCACGGGGGCAGGCACGCCGGTGGTCTGCATCCGCGGTACCGGCGGCGAGCTGCTGGATGGCTGCGTGCATACCGTTTTGCCGGACCGCATTGCCGCAGCGACCTATGCGGCAGCAGCCGCCATTGCAGGCGGGCAGGTGACGGTAACGCAGTGCAGCCCGGTGTGGCTGGCGGCTTTCCTGGATTTTTTACAGGCCAGCGGCTGCGAGGTTGCCCGCGGGGAAAATGAGTTCAGCATCACGCGGGCCCCTGATACAAAGCTGCGCGGCGGTCAGGAGCTTGTAGCGGCTGCTTACCCCGGCCTTGCCACGGATACCGCTCCGCTGGCTGCAGCAGTGCTGCTGGGGGCGGAGGGACCATCCCGCATTTATGACGGTTTGTTCCAGAACCGCTTTGCCTGTGCTCAGGGTTTTGCTGCCCTGGGGGCAGATGCCCGCAGCGAGGGGCGGCTGCTGCACCTTGGCGGAAGCGCAAAATTGCATGGCGCCACTGTGACCGCACCGGACCTGCGGGGCGGGGCGGCACTGGTGCTGGCGGGCCTTGCCGTGCGGGACGGCAGCTGCGTGCGGGTGTTGGATGCCGGGCATATCCGGCGCGGCTATGCCGACCTGGCAGGGGATCTGCGCCGCCTGGGGGCCGTTTGCCGGGCTGGTAAAACCGAGACGGAAGCAGGATGACGCCAGAAAAACTGTAAAAATATTGTCATAATTCACCAAAGCTCCGCAAAACCTGCGGGGCTTTTTGTGATACCCACAAATGCGAACATCTATTTTTTGGCTTTTTAGCGTGTGGGTATTGAAATTATTTGCAAAATTTGTTATCCTTATAAACAGTTATATGCGATATTTTAGGAAGAGCTGGCTGCACCCCAGCGCGCGTAAGCAAAGTTTGGGGTGTGGGACGGCGCTTCCTTTATGGGGGTCAGTGTGTCCGCTGGCGGAAATCCGGCCCTGTTGCATTTGCAATTTTATATTCTTTAGGGGGATACACTTATGGCGTTCGTTCTCGATGAAGAGATGCAGAATGTAACCAACATTAAGGTCATCGGTGTTGGCGGCGGCGGCGGCAACGCTGTGAACCGCATGGTCGAAGCCGGCCTGAATGGTGTTGAATTTGTAGCAATGAATACCGACCAGCAGGCGCTGGTCAACTCCAAGGCTACCCAGAAGGTCCAGCTTGGCGCAAAGCTGACCAAGGGCCGCGGCGCCGGCGCTGATCCGGAGGTCGGCCAGCGTGCAGCTGAGGAAAGCAAGGATGAGATCGCCAATGCACTGAAAGGCGCCCAGATGGTGTTCATCACCGCTGGTATGGGCGGCGGCACCGGCACCGGCGCTGCACCGGTCGTGGCCGAAACTGCCCATGACCTGGGCATCCTGACCGTCGGCATTGTCACCAAGCCCTTTGCCTTTGAGGGTAAGCGCAAGATGAGCATGGCCGAACAGGGCATTGCCAACCTGATGATGCATGTGGACAGCCTGATCGTGATCCCGAACGAGCGCCTGAAGCTCATCAGCCAGGAAAAGATCACCCTGATGAACGCTTTTGAAGCAGCCGATAACGTGCTGCGCCAGGGCGTTGAGAGCATTTCCGGCCTGATCAACGTTCCCGCTTTCATCAACCTCGACTTTGCTGACGTCCGTTCCATCATGAAGGATGCCGGCTTTGCCCACATGGGCGTTGGCGTTGCCAAGGGCGCAGGCAAGGCAGAAAACGCTGCCAAGGCTGCTATCTCCAGCCCGCTACTGGAAACCAGCATTGCCGGTGCACGCGGCGTTATCATCAACATTACCTCCAGCCCGGATATCGGCCTGGACGATGTTGAGACCGCTGCTTCCATGATCACCCAGAGCGCACATCCCGATGCAAACATCATTTGGGGTACTGCGTTTGACGAGCGCCTGCAGGATGAGATGAGCATTACCGTTGTGGCTACCGGCTTTGAGAGCACGCCCGGCGTGGACGAGCCCATCCAGGCTGTTGTGAACGCCCAGCGCGCTGCCGCAGCAGCTGCACCCGCCGCTGCCCCGGCTGCACCGCGCCCGGTCGCTGCACCTGCCCCGGCTCCCGCCCCGGCACCGGCTCCGGCCGTTGACCCGGTCATCCCCAACCCGGTGTTCAGCAATGTGTTCAACCCCAATGTTGATACCCCGGTTTCCACCGCACCCGCTGCCAAGGAAGATGACAGCAACGAAGATGACGGTGATTACTTCAACGATCTGCTCAGCATCCTGAACAAGCGTTCCTGATTGCTGCGCATTCCCTATCCTTTGCGGCTGCGGGCATGCCTGCCCGCATAAAAAACAAAACGGCCCGCTGACCAGTTTAGGAGGAAAGCTATGCCCAGCAGCCAAACCTTATCAGCCCTGCAGGAAAAAGGGTTCCGAACCACGTTCCGGGGCTTTGATAAAAATGATGTGCTGGCTTACCTCAATGCACTGGACAACGAAAACCGGCAGCACAGCGCAGAGCAGGAAGAGCAGATTGCCCAGCTGCAAGCCCAGCTGGATAAAATGCGCTCCGAACAGTCCGCCGCGCGTGCCTGTGTAGAAAAGCTGCAAAGCGATCTTTCAGCCGCCAACCAGCGCGCCGAAGCTGCGGAAAAATCGGCAGCCGAGGTGGTTGCCCGTGCCAAATCGGTGGAAGAGCGTGCCACGGCAAACCTGAGCCGCAACAAAGAAAACCAGCAGGCTGTGGTGGAATGGCAGTTCCGCTGCCGCGATCTGCAAAAACAGATTGACGAGTACGAAAAGCGGATTGCCGAATACGAGGCCATGATCCCCAAGGGCGGCATGCCTGCCCCCAAGCTGGAACCGGCCCCCGCACCCCAGCCCGCTCCGCAGGAAAAGCCGGAGCCAGCCCCGGAACCGAAAGCCCCCCAGGCTGACGTGACCGAGGAAGCCCGCATCGAGGCCCGCCAGATTTTGATGGAAGCCCGCCTGAAAGCCGATGCTGCCGAAGAACGCCTGAAACAGCAGGCCGAAGAGCAGCAGGGCCGCATGACGGAGCATGCCCGCGATCTGGCCGCAAGCCTTGCCATGCTGCGTGAGCGTGTGACCCGCGTGGATGAACGCCTGAGCGCTGCCACCGCGGACTTGGATGATGCCACCACGGCAATTTATCAGGCGCTGGATGCGACCGGCGCGGACTTTGAAGCCTTTGGTGCGGAGCTGCGCCATTTTGGCGAGAGCGCTGCAAAGGAAGCCCACCCCACTGCCCAGGCAAAGGTGCGCCATAACAAACCTGCCCAGCCTGCTGCCAAACGGGTGCGCCCCGTGCGCAGCCAACCGCAGGTGCAGGCCAATAATGCAAACACCCACCGCCTGCGCCGCGCGGGCGATACCCGCCGCAGTGTGAGCCGGGACCTGGATGCCGAGCTGGAACGCTTGAATCAGCCGGCGGCCGCAAGAAAGTAAATACATAACCCGGCAGCCCGCGGAGCCTTGGTTTCGCGGGCTGCTTTTGTATTTGACCGGCAGAGCGTGGAAGTGCCGGATGCCCGCAGTGTTTGTGTGACTGCGCGGAATCCTGCTGTTTCCCCTGTGAAATAAGCCGCATAAGGGCCGCACAAGAGCAGATTGACACAGTAAGATTGAGTGATTTTGTATAAAATGATTTAATGTAAACAAAATGTATAAATGCAGGAAGAACGAAAGGAGGCACCCGATGGGAAAAATTCAGTTCCCGAACCTTCGCGCGCTCCCAACCGGTGCACGCTGGCTGGTGTATGGCGTGCTGCTGCTGTGTGCCATTCTGGCGGGTGGTGTGATCACAGCCTATGGCGGTATGCTGCTGGTGGTGCTGATGTGGGCCGTCTGCATGGGCGGGCTCTGCCTGCTGCTGCACTTTACCTGGCAGACGGTGTTCCCCGGCCAGCGGGTAGCGCAGGATAAGCCGTTCCTGCGCAGCTGGCTGGCGGGTTCCGCTGTGGGCGTTGCCGTCATTGCCGCGCTGGTGTGCTACCGCCAAACCGTGTACAGTGATGACGCCATCAACTATTTTGCCAAGCAGACGCTGCTGTTTGGCAGCTTTGGCCAAAGCGGATTTTACGGCATCCATGTGCTGCTGGAAAGCCTGTTGACGGCAGACTATAAGATGTTCATGAACCTCTTTATCAGTGTGCCGTACCTCTTCACCGGGCGCAGCATCAATGCGTTTATGGTGTGCTATGCCATTACCTGCTTTGTGCCCATGTGGTTTGCACTGCTGATGGGGGCAAAGTACCTGGCCCAGCGGTTGCCTGCCTGCAATACGGCGCTGTATTACCCGTTGTGCATGGCGTTTATGGTGTTGTGGCCGATGTTTTTGTGGCCTGCTACCCATGGCATGCCGGATGCTTTTGGTCTGACCTTTGCCGCAGTCATTGCGCTGCTGTGCGCGGATTACAGGTTTGAGACCCTGCCCTGGCCGCGGCTGCTGGCAATTTTTGCTGCAACGTTTGCCCTGATCCTGACCCGGCGCTGGTACATGTTCTGGATCCTGGCCTTTTATGCTGTGTATGTGCTGGCAGTGCTGGCGGGGGCGGTGCGCTGCAAAATGCTGGGGACAACCCTCAAACATATGCTGCTGTTCGGCGTGCCCAGCGCGGTGGTCATCGTGGGGGCGCTGTTGCCCACCTTCAAAACTATCCTGACAACGGATTACGCCGATATTTACGGTGCTTATTACGGCGGCGGCTTTGCCAACAACTGTCTGGGTCAGCTGCGCACCCAGGGGCTGATTTGGCTGGTGCTCTGCGCGGCGGGCTTTGTGTGGCTGCTGTACAGCCGCAGCACCCGCGTGCAGGCCCTTGTGGCCGCCGCGGCCAGCCTGGGGGCGATGGTGCTGTTTACCCGTACCCAGTCCTTGGGCGACCACCAGAGCCTGATTTTGGCCCCATTTTACCTGCTGGCCCTGTTTGGCCTGTGCGCCAAACTGACCCAGGAAAAGGCAAGGCCCTGGCAGCGCAGCGCTGCAGCGGGCGTCCTGGCGGTGTTTTTGCTGGTCAACTTCGGCAACGCCCTGCGCCTGCCCGGCAAAAACGTGCAGACCCTGGCCCTGAGCAGCGAAAGCCTGGACCTGACCCGCCGCACCGACCTGGCGCAGATGCGCGCCGTGACAGACTTTGTGCTGGAACACTGCACCGAGGACCAGACCGTTTACATCAACATGGATTCCAACGGTTACAGCGGCACCACCTTTGCCTACAGCGACCCGGCCCACCCCCAGCTGCAAACCATGATTTTGTGGGAGAGCAGCGTGCCCTCCACCCATGGCTTCCCCACGGGGATCTGGACGTCCGAATATGTGATGGTAACGGACCGTGTGGATGAGGGCGGCATTGTCGGACCCATCAACGCGGCACTGCGCACCCAAAGCCCTGCCGCTGCCCATTATGAATATGTGACCGAGTTCCCGCTGGACGGGATTACCCTATACTGCTACCGCCGCACAGCCCAGCCGGATGCAGAGGAAGCCGATTACTTCAAGCAGGTGTTTGCCGAATACGATGCCCGCTGGCCGGAAATTTTCAGCCAGAGAATTGACGAATATATGCAAAGCGTGCAGTAAGCAATAAGAAAAGCGGCACAGCCCGGTAAAAAGGCTGTGCCGCTTTTGCTGTCAATTATTTTGCTTTGGGGTGGCCGTTTTCCACATTGCTGGTGCCCTGCTCCATCAGATAGGTGGCAATCAGGTCCGAAGCATGCAGCTTAACGGCCAGCGGGTAGCGGTTGTAAGCATCGCTTACCGCAAAGCTGCCGCCGCGCACCGCATCGTCAAAACCGCCCATATGCCAGCGGATGGCGATGGCTTCATCAGTTTTCAGGCGCATAAAGTGCTCAATCAGATAAACGCTCTTTTCGCCGTGGCCATAGGGCAGCTGGTCGGCTACCTGATAAAAGGGAACTTTCTCCCACTGGCCGGTGGCATCATTTTTTACGTTGCGGGTGCTGACTTTGTAAAAGTTTGCCTTGCACACATCGTGCAGCAGGGCGCACACCGCAAAGGTTTCGGGGTTATCTTCCCCTTCCGTAAAAAAGTGCTGCATCATGGCGTTGTACACATTGATGCTGTGCATCACAAGGCCGCACTCGCACGCACCATGGAACTTGGTGGAAGCGGGCGCGGTAAAAAAGTCTGTGCCCTCCAGCCATTTCAGCAGGCGGTCTGCACCGGGGCGGGTGACATTCTTGTTGTAAATGTCAATAAATTGTGCGCGATAATCTTCCATCACAGCTCCATGTCGTCCAGAATGCCTTTCAGGGCAATCAGGTCCTCTTTGGTCATGCTGATGCCCTTGCCCATCTTGCTGCCGTCCGGGGACCAGTCACGGATGTCGTACTTCGGCTCGTGGTCATTCCAACTGATCAGGTTCAGCTGGCGCTCCCAGCCGCTGGAGTTGGTGGAAAGAACAGCAATGCGCTCGGTGATTTCATATTTGAATGCCATAATAACAGGATCTCCTTCATCATTGGCGCAGGGCGGCGCGGTGCCGCCCCGGCCATAAAATTTCTCGTGTTTCATCATAGCGGATTTGCCGCAAAATTGCAAGGGGAAAAGCGTTGCGGTGTGGGGGAGGGTGGTGATATACTGGGAGGTGGAAAGGCAGAAACGTGTTCTGATATCGGGAGCTATACCGCTAGTAAAGAGAAGTATGAATCTTATTGCGGCAGATGGAGAAAAGCCCCGGAACGGTCAAGACCGTTCCCTACGAACCATTTTGTAATGTATAAAAAACATCAAAATATTCTGTAGGGCGGAATGCCCCCCATCCCGCCGCAACCCTGCCATATTGCACATTACAAAGGCTGCAACAAACCTACCCCTATTTGTAGGGGACGATGCTTTGCATCGTCCCGCATGTCGGGCCTTGCCAGATATCCCACCCCGGAATACAGCAAATGCCCAGAAAAAACAAGATGCGCCCCACCCAAGAATAAAATCAATAGGTAATTGCGAAACAAGTTCGCAATCCTGATTGAAACTGCGGTAAAAATCCTG